>JBFMHF010000053.1:0-42683 GCA_040752975.1 Myxococcota bacterium | reverse complement strand
GCGCTGGAGACGGCGGGCGCCTCGCCTCCCTGCTCGCTCGCGTCGCTGACTCTGCGCGCTTCCCCGCCACCGCGCGTACCTGCCTCGTCGCTCGCGTCGCTGACTCTGCGCGCCTCCCCGCCACCGCGCGCACCTGCCTCGTCGCTCGCGTCGCCGACTCTGCGCGCCGGAGACGACGGGTGCTTCACCGCCGCCGTGCGCCCGTGCCGACGCTGGACACGCCTCTCGCGCGTTCTCCTCTCCACCCGTCCCGCCGGACTGATCGCCCACGCCCAGCGCTCCGGGTCGCCGCGCCGCTCGACGAATGACCTCCTTCCTCCTGTGGTAGGTGACACCCTCCCCAGGAGATGAGGGTAGGTCGCCCATGAGCGTCTCTGACCTGTACCGCCGCGTCGCGCGCCTCTTCGTCGTCGGCTTCGACGGCGCCGCACCCAACCGCCACGTCCAGCGCCTCATCGACGACGGGGTGGGCGGCGTCATCCTCTTCAAACGCAACGTGGAGTCCGCCCAGCAGGTGGCCGCGCTGGTGAAGGCCCTGAAGGCCCACGCCGGACGCCCGTTGCTCCTTTCCGTCGACCAGGAGGGAGGACGCGTGGCGCGGCTGCGAGGCCCGCCCTTCACCGCGCTGCCGCCCATGCGCGAGGTGGGACGGACGCGAGACGCCTCGCTCGCCCAGCGCGTGGGCCGGCTGCTGGCGTACGAGGTGCGCGCGCTGGGCTTCGACCAGGACTACGCGCCCGTGCTGGACGTCGACACCAACCCGAAGAACCCCGTCATCGCAGACCGCTCGCTCCACTCCGACGCGCAGGAGGTGGCGCGGCTGGGCGTCGCGCTCGCCCAGGGCCTGGAAGAGGGCGGCGTGGCCTCGTGCGGCAAACACTTCCCCGGCCACGGCGACACCACGAAGGACAGCCACCTCGACCTCCCTTCGCTGCCTCACGGGCTGGAACGGCTGCGCCAGGTCGAGCTGGTCCCCTTCTCGGCCTACGCGAAGGCCGGCCTCGCCTCGCTGATGACGGCGCACGTCGTCTTCGAGGCGCTCGAGCCCACGACGCCCGCCACGATGAGCCGCAAGGCGCTGACGGGCCTCCTGCGCGACGAGCTCGGCTTCTCGGGCGTCGTCGTCAGCGATGACCTCGAGATGAAGGCCATCGCCGACCACTACTCCGTCGCCCGCGCCGCGGTGGAAGGCCTCAAGGCCGGCGCGGACCAGTTCCTCGTCTGCCACCACGAGGACGCGCAGCGCGGCGCCATCGAGGCGGTGGTGAAGGCCGTTCAGTCCGGCGAGGTGCCGGCCGCGCAGCTCGACGCGGCAGTTGGGCGCGTGGACGCGCTGGTGCGGAAATTCGTCCGCGGGCCGGAGGACGGCCTGGCCCGACTCGGTTCCGCCGAGCACCGCGCGCTCGCGCAAGGCCTCGAGGCCGCCAGCTTCGTGGGCGTCGACCCCACCGAGCGCGCGTCCTGACGCCTTCTCACCCCTGATGGGGGAGAGGGGCGTCTTCGTCTATGGTTGCCCTCCGACATGGCGCAGGCTGACAAGGCAGGGAACGCGCGACGTCAGGCCATCACGCTGCTGATGCAGCTGATGCGCCGGGCCATCGACTCCACGCGCTCCTACGGCCGGGGCCACCCGCTCTCCACCGCTGCGTTGCAGCGCCTGCGCGAGCACTTCGGCGCCGTGCTGCAGACGGAAGAGCTCAACCTCGAGGTCACCTTGAACGGCCTCACCTTCGACGGCGAGCTGGTGGGCGGCAAGGTGGGCCAGCGTGACCCGATGACGATGCCTCTCTTCAATGAAGGCATCCGCCGCATCACCTTCGGCGCGGCGCCGCCGGACCACGAGCGTGACGCCTTCTTCGACGCGTGGATGAACGTGGTGATGAACCCGCAGGAGACCGAGGCCCTGTCCACCCGCTGCTGGGAACTCGAGCTCCAGTCCATTCACCTCGTGGTGCTGGACACCTTCAGCCTCACCGACGAGGAGGGCGACGAGAACGCCACCAGCCAGAAGCAGGCCAAGGAGGAGCTGGACGCCCTCATCAACGCCATGGCCAGCGAGTCCGCCAGCGCCGGCGGCGACGTGGGCCCCATGCTGCTGCGGGTGTCCGCAGACGACGTGGCGCTGCTGCGCTCCGAGTTGGTGCGCGGCGTCACCGGCGAAAAGCTGGCCCAGCAGGACGCGAAGCTGGCGTCGCTGCACCTGTCCTCCACCGACATGGAGAACTTCGCCGAGGGCATCAACCCCCGACAGGGCGCCGTGACGCGCGGGGCCCGGGCGCTCCTCAACGCGGCGGTGCTGTCCGCCAGCCCCGAGCTGGAAGGCTTTTTCCGAAGGCTGGCCGACGTCTTCAGGAACCTGGCCGAGCGCGGCATCTTCCGCCCCACCCTCGACGCGTACCAGGCGCTCATCTCCGACGCGCGCGACGACTCGCAGCTGGGCCAGACGCGCGTGAAGCTGCTCGCCGCGCTCAAGAACTTCTTCGTCTCCCCCGCCTTCATCGACCCGCTCCTCAAGACCCTGGACGCCACCGAGGGCAACGCCCCCGACGCGCTGGAGGCCCTCAAGGTCATCGCCCCCTCGCTGGGTGCAGGCTTCAAGGACCAGGTGGCCCGCCTCACCAACGCCAACGCGCGGGCCGCCGCCGCCGGCCTGCTGGTGGAGTTGTCTCCGGCGCAGGGCACGCTGGCCGTCAACGTCGCCGACCTCAACGCCGCGTCCTTCGCAGAGTTCCTGAAGCGCCTCGACACCATGGCCCCGCCCGACGCGGCCCGGCTGCTGGCCCAGGGCCTCGAGCACAAGGAGGTCGAGGTGCGCCGCCTCGCCGCCAACGCGCTCACCCCCACCCTGGCCCCTCGCTTGCCCCGGGGCGTCCTCTCCGCCCACCTGTCCGACGAAGACGAGGCGGTGCGCACCCGGCTGCTGAGGCTCAGCGTGGAACTGGAGGACCCGTCGGTGGCCAGGGCGTTGGGGAAGCTGCTCGAGCGCCCCGACGTCGGTGACGAAGAGCGCACCCGCGTCTACTCCGCGCTGGGGAAGCTGGGCGGCAAGGCGGCCACCGAGGTGCTGCTGGTGGAGCTCGAGAAGCGGCACGACCCGGACGTCACCGTGGCCTGCATCGGGGCGCTGGCGGTGCTGGGTGACTCGGCGGCGAAGAAGCCGCTCGAAGCCCTCTCGCACAAGCTGATGGCCACCCCGCGGGTGAAGGCCGCCGCGCGCGCCGCGCTGTCGAGGGTCAGCAAGCCATGAGCGCCACGCCCGCGGACCTGCTCATCTCTACCTCGCGCCTGTTGCGCCTGGCCCAGCAGCACCCCATCAACAACGCCGTCTTCGTGACGCCCGTCGCCACGTTGCTCTCGCAGCTCAAGGAGCACGAGGGCGAGCTGGCCGTCATCGTCTTCGCCGAGACCATCTTCGTCGGCGGCGCCGCGCTGCGCCTCAACAGCCAGGTCTTCGACGCCGCGGAGGGCCTGCGGAAGCTCTTCGCGCGGCTCCAGGTGCACGAGCTGGTCTGGCCGGAGGAGCTGACGGAGCCGGAGCTGCGGCAGTTCCTCTCGGAGTTCCAGGCCGCCTGGCAGAGCGCCACGCCCGACGCCGCGGTGAAGTCCTTCACCGGCCGGGTGCGCCTGCGCTCGCTGGAGGGGATGCTGGACGGCTCCCCCCTCTTCACCATCGACGCCCGGCAGAACGTGCTGCGGTCCTTCGCGCGCGTGACGGTGGTGGCGCGGCACGCGCTGGAGCGCGCCCAGGCGGGCAAGACGTTCCGCAGCCCCAACCTGCGCAAGGCCGTGCAGGGCATGGTGGACTCGTCGCTGGGCTACGAGGCGCTCTTGTGCGGCCTGACGCGCTTCCCCAACTTCCAGGGGGCGCTGCACTTCCACCTCGCGTCGGTGACGGCCCTGACGGTGCTGATGGCGCGCAAGCTGAAGCTCAAGCGCGCCGTGACGCTGGACCTCGGCGTGGCCGCGCTGCTGCACGACTTCGCGCGCGCCTGGCCCGGCCCGTCGGACCCGCTGTCCGTCGCCCGCCGCACGCTGGCCCGCCTGTCCGCGCCGCCCGCGTCCGACGAGGCCCTCTTCCAGGCGGGCACGGCCTTCGAGTTGGCCCTGGAAGCCAACCAGCGGGGCGTGTGGACGCCGGGCGCCGCGGCGCGTCTCATCGCCGTGCCCTGCGCCTTCGACCTCCTCACCTGCCCGGCCGGCGGAGAGAAGCCGCTCGCCCCGGACCAGGCCCTGCGCGCGGTGCGGGAGCAGGCCGGCGCGCGCTTCGACCCCTTCGTGGTGGACCTCTTCACCGCCACGGTGGGCCTCTTCCCCGTGGGCAGCACCGTGCGGCTGACGGGCGGGCAGCTGGCCGTGGTGCTGGAGGTGCCAGACGACCCGTCGCGCTTCACGCGGCCGGTGGTGAAGGTGATTCGGGAGAACGACGCCCCGGTGGACTACGTGCTCGACCTCTCCAGGGAGCCCGGCAACGCCATCGAGGCCTCGGTGAACGCCCAGGACGAGAACGTCAACCCGCCGCACTTCTTGCTGGCGTGACGCGCCACCCACCTTGCCGGCCCGGCGCACTCCCCGTCAGCGGCCGGGCGTCAGCGCCTGCACCGCCATCGCTTCGCCTTCGCGCCAGCCCATGGCGCGCGCCTCTTCCGCCACCGCCTTGAGCTCGCTCCTCCCCTCGTCGGCGCGCGTGGTGAGGAGCAGCCGGCCGCGGTTGTAGCGGCAGCGCAGCACGCCCAGCCGGTCACCGGCCTCCTCCGACAACTGCCGCGCCTCGTCGAAGAGGGCCAGCGCCTGCCCGGCGTCCTTCTTCTGCGCCGCCAGCACCGCGAGGTTGCTCACCACGCGCGACTCGCCCAACAGGCTCTGCACCGCCTTCGCCTGGTTGCGCGCGGAGTCGAAGAACTCCCCTGCCTCCACCAGCTTGCCCAGCCGCACGTGGATGCGCCCGAGCTGATTCAGGTACTGCCAGAGCAGGTGCTTGTCCTCGAGCTTCTTGTTGGTGAGGTACGCCAGGCCGTCGATGAGCAGCTTCGCCGCGCCCGCCACGTCGCCCTTCGTCTCCAGCACGCCCGCGAGGTCCCCGCGAATGGCCGCGGCCTGCACCGGCGCAGACATCGTCGGCGTCATCGCCAGCGCCTTGTTCAAGTCAGCCTCGGCTTCGGCCACCCGCGTGAGGCGCTGCAGGGCCAGGGCGCGCTGTCGCAGCACCTCGGCGCGGGCCAGCGTCGCCCGGCCTTCCGGCACCTGGGCCAGCACCGCGTCCACCAGCGGCAGCACCCCCGCCGGCGCCACCAGCAACTGCGCCGACGCGGCCAGCGCGACGATGTCGAGGAGGTGCTGCGCCGACGCGTCGGACATCGGCCCCATCGTCGCGGCGTGCTGCGAGAAGAGGGTCAGGCACTGCTTGTACGCCTCCACCGCGGCCGAGAAGGCGCGCCGCTCGCGCATCGCGTCGGCCGCCAGCTTCAGGTACTTCACCGCCTTCCGCGGCTGGTCCGCGCCCAGGAAGTGGCGCGCCATCGCCTCCAGGGGATTCTCGGCCCCGGCGCTGGTGCCGCGCTCGATGGCCTCGGCCAGCCGCAGGTGCACGGCCTTGCGGTCCACCGGGGTGATGCGCGCCACCATCGCTTCCTGCATGAGCGCCTGGTTGAAGACGTAGGCGTCGCGCTGGTTGGGGGCGGGCGCCAGGACGCCGCGGTGCACGCACTCGCTGATGGCCGCGTGCACGTCCAGCGGGGCGTCCACCGCCGCCGTCACCAACGCCACCGGGAAGGTGCGCCCCGCCACCGCGCCGAAGCGCAAGAGGAGGCGGGCCTGCGCCGACAGCCGGTCGAGCCGCGAGGACATCAACGCCGCCAGCGTGTCGGGCAGCCCTTCCAGCGTGCCCTGCAACTGCCACTCGCCGCCCACCAGCTTCGCCGCGCCCGTCTCCGCCAGCGCGCTGGCCACCTCGCGGGCGAAGAGGGGGTTGCCGTCGCTGCGCTCGAAGACGAGGTCCACCAGCGCGCGGGACGGCTTCCCCCCGGGGAGCCGCGCCGCCACCAACTGCTCCACCTCCGAGTGGTTGAGGGGCGAGAGCTCGAAGCGCTTGAGCTGCTTCAGCACGTCGGACGAGCCGGCGCGCGCCGCGCCCACCAGGCCCACGCCGAGGCCCTGGCTGCGGTTGATGAGCTCATGGAGCAACTCCAGCGAGGGCGCGTCGGCCGCGTGCGCGTCGTCGAGGAGGAGCAGCAACCGGTTCTTCTTCGCCACGATGCGGAAGAGGTCCAGCAGCACTGCGCGATCCAGGTTCTGCGCTTCCTCGGCGGTGGCGCCACTCGAGGCGACTTGCCCGGGCGAGCCGAAGAGGGACTCGAGCCGCTCGATGTCGGCCTTCGGCACGTGCAGCTTCTGCAGGCTGTGCAGGGTGGTGCGCGTCACCGCGTCGGGCTCCTCGCCGCCGTGCGGGACGGTGAGGGAGTGGACGAACTGGCGCACCACGTCCAGGGCGCTCGCGCCTCCAAAACGTCCCCCGCGCGCCCGCGCCACCGTCACGCCGCGCGCCTGGGCCCGCTGCGCGGCTGCTTCCAGCAGGCGCGTCTTGCCGAGGCCGGGGCCGCCGACGAAGAGGAAGCCGCCAGGCCGGGACTCCGTCACCTGGTCCAGCAGCTTGTTGAGGTAGTCCACCTCGGCCGCGCGGCCCACCATGGGCTCGAGCGTGACCCGGCGCTCCTTGAGCTCCGACGCCTCGAAGAGCGGCCCCACGTCGTCGCCCGTCAACGAGGGGCGCTCCGTCCACGCCACCTTCTCGGCCGTGGGCTTCTGCACCGCGCGTGTCGCCAACGGGCGGCCGGGCTGGGCCACCGAGGCGAGGCGGCGCGCCACCGCCAGCAACTCCTCGACGCCCTGAGACTCGAAGGCGCGGTCGGCCAGCACGGCGTCTTCGGCGGCGCCGCTGTGGAGCCCCACCCGTACCGTGAGAGGGCGCGGCAGGCGGCTGCTGGCCTCGCCTACCTTCTGCGTCCCTTCCAGGGAGAAGCGCACCGCCGCGCCGATGCCGCCGTCCTCCTCGTCGCCCAGGCCGAAGCAGAGGGCGAGGGCGTTGCCCGGCAGGCGCATGGTGACGCCGCCCAGCTTGAGGCCGAAGTCCTGCAACGCCTGCAGAGCCTCGCCGATGCCCGCGCGCATGGCGGCCGCGTCACCCGCGTCGCTGCCCTTCGCCATGCCCACTTCGCAGTAGGCGACGGAGAGCTGCCGGCGCTCGCCCACCATGGTGGCCAGCGAGGCGGTGTAGGTGAGCAGCTTCTCGGGCACCGCGCCGCGCAGGTGCGTGAGGCTGGCCATGGTGCCGAAGCCGGTGCCCTGTTGGGTCCCCTGCCGGGTGCCGTGAGAGGTAGCCGGCGAGGCGATGTGCGCGGGGTTGCCCTGCGGCGGTGACAGCGCCGGGCTGGGCATGGGCGTCAGCCCCGACACGGAGGAGCGCAGGCGGGTGCCGGCCTCGAGCGCGTCCAGCGCGCGGGCGAACTCCATGGCCGCCTGGTAGCGGCGCTCGGGGCGCTTCTCCAGCGCGCGGAGGACGATTTCATCCACCTCCGGCGGCAGCGGCACGCGCGACACCGACGAGGGGGACGGCGCGGGCATGGTGAGGTGGCGCCGGGCCAGCTCGGACTCTTCGACGCGGCCGAACAGCTTCTGGCCGGTGAGTAGTTCCCAGAAGATGACGCCCACCGAGTACAAGTCGGTGGTGGGCTCGATGCCTTCCCCCAGCATCTGCTCGGGCGCCATGTAGCCGGGCGTGCCCACCATCATCCCCGTGCGGGTGAGTTGTTTGCCTTCCGGTGTGTCGGCGCCGAGGATTTTGGCGATGCCGAAGTCCACCAGCTTCACCAGGTCCGTGCCGTCGCGGAGGCGGGACATGAGGACGTTGGACGGCTTGAGGTCACGGTGGACGATGTTGTTGGCGTGCGCCTCGGCGAGGCCGGACAGCATCTGCTGCACGATGGTGACGGCGCGCGACAGCGTGACGGGCGCCTCCTGCCGCAGCACCTCGCGCAGCGTCTTGCCCTCGACGTACTCCATCGCGATGTAGAGGGTGCGGTCGTCGAGCTGCCCGAAGTCCAGCACCTGCACGATGTTGGGGTGACGGATGGCGGCAGTGGCCACGCCTTCCAGCTCGAAGCGCTGCACCAGCGTCGGGTCGTTGGCCAGGTGCGGGAGCAACGTCTTCAAGCAGACGGGCCGCTTCAGCTTCACCTGCTCGGCCTGGTACACCTTGCCCATGCCGCCGGCGCCGATGACGGACATGATGCGGTAGTTCTGGACGACGCGGCCGATGTAGGGGTCCGTCGCGCCCTCCACCGAAGGGAGCGCAGTCCCACAGCGCTGGCAGAAGCGCGCTTCGGCGGTGGCGGCGGTTCCGCAGGAAGGGCAGGCGGACATCGGCGGTCCCGCATCTGAGCAGCCGGGCGGCGCGACGGGAAGCGTCACGCACATTCCCACCCGGACGCATGGGGCCGGCTACTCCACGGGGTACTTCGACAGCAGCGCCGCCGGCACGTCCTTCGCCCGGGTGATGTCGGCGTAGGCCTGCACCGCGCTGCGCGGGGTGCGCGTCTTGGGCGCGTCGTTGGCGACCGCATAGAGGCCGAACTTCATCGCCATGCCGTGGTTCCACTCGTAGTTGTCCGTCAGCGACCAGACGAAGAAGCCCCGCACGTCCGCGCCGTCCTTGATGGCGCGCTTCGTCCACTCCGCGCAGCGCACCATCCACCTGGCGATGTTGTCGCCGTCGGCCGCGCCGTCCGCGCCCGTCTCCGTCACGTACACGGGCAGCCCGTACGTCTCGAAGGCGTACTTCTCCATCTCGTAGAGGCCCTTCGGGTAGTCCTCCCACGGGGAGATGTCGGTGGGGTCGAAGGTGGTCAGCGGCGACAGCGTGGGGAAGGCCGCGCTGCCCAGGCCCTTCACGGTGACGCGCGTGTAGTAGTTGAGGCCGAGGTAGTCCATGCGCCCCACGAGGTCGCCGCGCGGCTCGGCGGTGTCCGGCTTGCCGTCGAGGTCGCCGTCGACGAGGCCCTTGATGACGCCGTCGAGGAAGGCCGTGTTGTACAGGTAGAAGATGTTCTCGGCGGCGCGCTGGTCGAGGCGGTTGTTGGGGTCCTTCGCCTTCGCGGGGGCCAGCGGGTAGACGAGGCCGATGGAGGCGTTGACGCCGTCGCCGTCGAGGTCGGCGGTGTCGCTGGCCTTCACCGCGTCGTACATCTTCGCGTGGGCCTCAATCATCGCCACCATCACTTCCTTGGCCTCGGCGATGCGCAGCGAGACGCCCGGAGGATTCACCCGGTCGGCCGACGGCAACAGGTAGCCGGGCAGCACCACCGCGAAGGGCTCGTTCAAGGTGGCCCAGAGGTCGACTTCGCCGCCGAACTCCTTCGCCACGAAGCCCGAGTACTTCACGATTTCGGAGTGGAGCCGCGCCTTGTCCAGCCAGCCGCGGTTGGCGCAGGTGGCGAGGTTCTGGTGACAGGCCACGCCGTCGTGAATCCACACCGGCAGGGTGTAGTGGTTGAGCGTCACCAGCGGCGTCAGCCCGCGCGCCTTCAGGGCCTGGAACTGCGCGTGGTAGGCGGCGATGGCGGTGGCGTCGGCGGCGGCGGCCAGTTGGGCGCCCTCCAGCCCGTCGGTGGCGGTGGGGAAGATGCGGCTCCACTCGATGGACATGCGGACGGCGTTGAGGCCGAGCTCGTCCTTCGCGCGGTCGAAGTCCTGCTCGTACAACTCCCAGAAGCCCGGGCCGTGGGCGAGCGGCTCGAAGTTCATGATGGGCTTCAAGTCCGACAGTTGGCTCTCGCTGGTGACGAACTGGTACCAGTCGGAGTTCCTGTCCTCGCACTCGGCGGCGGGCTTCGTGGGGCAGCCGGGGTCGGCCTGGAAGCCGGCGATGGACGCGCCGTAGAGGAACTTCTCGGGGAAGGCGCGCTGCCCGCAGGCGGAGAGCGCGAGGGCGGCGAAGACGGCGACGAGACGCATGGGGTGGGTCCTCATACACCGGGAGGACGCAGCGGAGCCACCGGGGCACGGCGCCCGGGGCAATCGCGCGGAGTCGTCTGGCCGGCGAGGTGCGCCGTCTTCGCGGTTGCGCCTCCCCGGGGCTGACCTACAAGGTCGCCGTGGCCTGGCGATGGAGATTGCTCGCTGTCGTGCTCGCGGGGCTGAGCACCACGGCGCTCGCCGAGGACGTGGAGCTGTACAGCCGCGAGGGCTGCCCCCACTGTGCCGAGGCGAGGGCCTTCCTCACCGCGCTGCAGGCCGAGCGCCCTGGCTTGTCGGTGCGCGTCTTCGAGGTGGACCGCGACGCCGACGCGCTCTCGAGGCTGGAGGCGCTGGCGGCAACGCAGAGCCGTGGGGTGGCGGGCGTGCCGGCGCTGGTGGTGCGCGGCCAGTTGCTGTTCGGCTTCGACAGTCCCGAGACGACGGGGGCGAAGGTGAAGGCGCTGCTCGACGCAGCGCCCGAGGTGGCCGACCCCGGCGCGGCGGTGTGCTCTGTCCGCGCCGACGTGCCGTGTGAAGAGGGCGCGGTGGAGGTCGGCCCCCTGGGCACGCTGCGCCTGAAGGACGTGGGGCTGCCCGCCTTCACCGTGCTGCTGGGCCTGCTGGACGGGTTCAACCCCTGCGCCATGTGGGTGCTGCTGTTCCTCCTCTCGCTCCTCGTCAACCTGAAGAGCCGCGCGAGGATGATGGCCATCGCCGGCACCTTCGTGCTGGTGAGCGGCCTCGTCTACTTCTCCTTCATGGCCGCGTGGCTGAACGTCTTCCTGCTGGTGGGCCTGTCGCGCGCGGTGCAGGTGGCGCTGGGTGTCATCGCGGTGCTGGTGGGCGCCCTCAACGTGAAGGAGTTCTTCGCCTTCGGCGTCGGGCCGTCCCTCACCATCCCGGAGGCGGCGAAGCCGGGGCTGTACGAGCGCGTGCGGGCCATTCTGCGCGCCGAGCGCCTGGGCGGCGCCCTGCTGTCCGTGGTGGTGCTGGCGGTGCTGGTCAACTTCGTCGAGCTGCTGTGCACCGCTGGATTTCCCGCCGTCTACACCCACGCGTTGTCGGCGCAGCGGCTGCCCGCGTGGCAGAACTACGGCTACCTCGCCCTCTACAACCTGGCCTACGTGGTGGACGACGCGCTGATGGTCACCCTCGCGGTGGTGACGCTGAGCCGTCGCCGGCTGCAGGAGAAGGAGGGGCGGTGGCTCAAGCTGCTCAGCGGGGTGGTGATGCTGGCGCTGGCGTTGGTGCTGCTCTTCCGCCCGGGGTGGCTGGCCGCGTTGGGGTGAGTTGCCTTGCCCGTCAGCCTGAAACTGGCGGGACCTGCCGGCGCGCTCTCTACTCCAAAGGCGTCATGCTCCGGCTTTCGATGCTCCTCGCGCTCCTGGCGGCGCCCGCCCTCGCGGAAGGCCCGCAGCGAGTCACCGTGGGTGTCCACCTGCGCAACGCCGAGGCCGTCAGCCTGGAGCAGAACGCCTACTCCCTGTCCTTCGTGATGTGGATGCGGTGGAAGGGCGAGCTCGACCCGACGAAGAGCTTCCGCTTCGTCAACCTCCTCGAGGCCTGGGCGCTGACGTCGACGCCGGTGTTCGACGAGCCGCTCGTCGAGGCAGACGGGAGCCGCTACCAGCGCTTCGTGGTGGAGGGCCGCTTCTTCCACAAGTTCGACTTGAGGCCGTACCCGTTGGATTGGCAGAAGCTGGTGCTGGAGCTGGAGGACGTGCGGCACGACTCGGGCGTGCTGGAGTACGTCGCCGACGAGCAAAGCAGCGTGGTGGAGCCGCTCTCCGTGCCGGGTTGGACGCCGGTGTCGCGCATCCTCGAGGTGGCGCCCTTCACCTACCCCGGGGGCCTGGGCCGGGCCGACGCGAAGCCCTTCAGCCGGTTCCGCTTCGGGGTGAAGCTGCAGCGGCCCTTGCGGCTGTTGCTCCTCACCATGGCGCCGCCGGTGCTGCTGGTGCTGTTGTGCTGCTTCGCCGTCTTCTTCCTGCGCCCGCTGCACGTGGAGGCGCGCGTCGGCACCGTCATCACCGCGCTCCTCACCGTCGTCTTCCTGCAGTTGGCCTTCACCGATGACCTGCCGTATCTCGGCAACAGCGTGCTGCTCGACCAACTCTTCAACCTCTCGTACGTGCTGATGACCGCGGTGCTGCTGGAGTGCGTGGTGGTGACGCGGCTGTTCGACCGGGCGAAGGACCTCGAGGCGCAGGCGGCCACACAGGAGGGCGAGGCGCAGGCGGCGACGAGGGCGAAGGCGGAGGCGGTGCTGCAGCGAATCTCCAGGCTCGACCGCTGGGCAGCGCGCGGCTTTCCTCCCCTCTACGCGCTCGGGTGCCTCGTCATCGTGCTGTTGGCGCGCGGCGCGCAGGTGGCGGCCGTGCCCTTCTGACGGCAGCGGTGCTTCGCCGCCGAGGAAGGGCCTCAGCGGAGAAGGTGCCAGGACGACTCGTGTCGTTGGACCCGAGGACGAAACCCCGCGCTGCGCCTCCGCGACGTTGACGAGCGCGGCGAGGCTCAGACGAAGGCACTTGCAGCACCCTCAGAGCCACTTGCAGCGCCGCCGGAGGCCGCTGCGCGCGATCGAGTGCTACAGATGCGACGAGAATTGTCGAAATTGTAGCTCTCGATTCCCCGCGGGGCGGAGTTGGGCGCTTGCTGTCCGCAGAAGCGCCTGGCGGTGCGGGCGTTGTCCCCCGCGGGTTGCGGGATGGGGCCTTCAGTGCGGTCCGCCCAGGGCTCCGCACGGTCCCCGAGGCCGGGGCGGTGAGAAGTCCCCACACTCCCGGCGCACCAGGTCTCGCCGACGCGTCCTCTGGCTGACTCGGCGCCCGGCCGACAGCTTCACGCCGCCCGCCTTGAGGGCTCGCGTGGACTCACGCGGCGATGGACAAAGCTCCTGTGGCTGACAACGCCGCGCCGACGCGCAGCCAGCCAACCTCGAGGACGCGCTGCCGGCGCCGATAGGGCCGCAATGCGGCCTCCGCTCCGTCATCCCCGGGCTGGACCACCCCCTCCGCCGCCTCGGACGCCTCAACGCCCGTACAGGGCCGCGGTGCGTGCCTCCGCCGGGACGGACCACCATCTCCGCCGCTCGGGCGACTCAACCGCGGCAGAGAGCCGCGATGCGCCTCCGCACCGTCATCCCCCGTGTGGCTCGCGTCGTGGGACGGACCACCATCTCCGCCGCTCGGACGACTCAACGCCCGCACAGGGCTGCGATGCGTGCTTCCGCGCCGTCATCCCCGGGATGGAGCAGCACCTCCGCGCCTCGGGCGATTCCACGCCCGCACAGGGCCGCGGCGCGTGCCTCCGCCGGGACAGATCACCAACTCCACCGCTCGGACAACGCCCGCACAGGACCGCGATGCGTGCCTCCGCCGGGACGGACCACCATCTCCGCCGCTCGGACGACTCAACGCCCGCACAGGGCTGCGATGCGTGCTTCCGCGCCGTCATCCCCGGGATGGACCACCACCTCCGCCGCCTCGGGGACCTCGTACACCACGCCCGCACCGGGAACCTGGGCCTGCCCGCTCGCGTAGAGGCCCTTCGCGTCACGGCGGCGGCACTCTTCGGGCGGAGTGTCGACGAAGACCTCCACGAAGCGGGGCGCGACTTCACGCGCCAGCCGCCGGAAGGCGCGCCGATGCGCCGTCGCCGCCACGAGCACGACGTGCCCCTGCTGCGCCAGGAGCGCCGCCCACCGCGCCAGCGTCTCGTAGAAGGCGGCGCGCGACGCCTCGTCGTAGCCCGGCGCCGGCCTCATCGCTGCCCGCACCTCGTCGCCGTCCAGCAGCACCGCGCCAGGCACCCGCGCCGCCACAGCGCGCGCCAGCGTCGTCTTCCCCGAGGACGGCAGCCCGGTGAACCAGACGACGACGCCGCTCATCGCATCGCCTCCTCGCCCCAGGCCGGCTCGAAGCGTGGCGCGTCCAGCACGCGCTCGGCGAAGCGCAGCATGCGGTCGCGGTCCTCCGCGGAGAGGTGCGGGTACCACTGCGGGTTGCACACCACCAGCGCGCGCCAGGCGAAGAAGGGCGCCGCCACCTCCAGGACGCCCGCGTCGCCTTCCGCGAGGTACGTCCTCCAGAAGCGGCGCCACAGCTCGCCCAGGCCTGCGCTCCACTGATCGCGGTGCTCGAGCCCGAAGAAGAGGAAGTTGATGGCCAGGCATGTCACGTCGTCGGCCGGGTCTCCCAGCGAGCCGCGGCTGGTGTCGAGCAGGGTGGGGACGGCTGCGCCTGGCGCGAAGACGATGTTGAACGGGTGAAAGTCGCCGTGCGTGCGACGCAGCCGCTCGCCGCGGTGCTTGAGCCGCTGCCGCCACGCGAGGCACCTGGCCTCCAGCGCCGCCAGCCGCTCGGCCGACGCTCCCGGCGCGCCACGCCCGTACCCGTCGACGATGCCGGCGATGCCTTCACCGCTGCCCACCAGGTCTCGCAGCGCACGGGTGTACGCCGCCGGGCGCCCGTCCAGGGGGGCGCGGTGAATCTCCAGCAGCACTTCGGCCAGCGCCTCGACTCTCTGGACATCCAGCGGCTCGACCCGGCCCTCCTTCGCCACTCTGCGCAAGTCGGCAGCGTAGACGTCGCCCTCGGCCCACTCCGTGAGGAGGTACAGCTCGCCCGCCTCTCCCAACGGCAGCAGCCGCCCGTCCGCCGTGATGGCCCCGACGTCCACCGCGCGGGTGTGGTGCGGCACCAGGTTGAAGCTGTCCCACGCGAGGAGGATGTCCGCCGCCCGGTCCGCACGCCGGTCGTGCCCGAAGTCGTTGGGGCGCTCGACGTGGAAGATGAGCTGCCGGGTCGCGCCCTCGGCGTCCCGCAACACCACGCGCAGGGGCTGGCCATAGCCGATGCGCTTCTCCGTCTCGTCGGCGCCGCTGTCGGGTGCGAGCGCCTCGACGCGCGTGACGGTCGCGCCGGGGTACAGCGCGCGCAGGCGCTCTTCGAGTCCGCTGGGGATGGCCACCGCCACGAGGGGACTACAGCCCCATTCCGCCGTCAGCGCCAAGTGGCGTCAGCGCCCGAAGGCCCGGCAGGCAGGTCGCGAGACTCGGGGGTTGAGCGCCGGGACAAGCCTCCCGCGCAGCCGGCATCCCCATCGCTGTCATCAGCGCTGTCTCGAGAGCGCACGCGCCGAGCCTCTGTGGCCGCCCATTCCTTTCACGAGTCGATTTCCTCGGGCTCCGCCGCCGTACAGCTACGTCGCTGCCTCCACGCGTCGACGCGCGCGAAAAGGCCACGCGCCGCCGCCCAGTCATTCACGAGTCCTCGGGCTGGGCCGCCGTACTGCAGCGTCGCTGCCTCCACGCGTCGACGCGCGCGAGGGAAGGCCGCGCGCCCAGCCTCTGTGGCCGCCCAGTCGCATGTCGACCGCCTGGCTCTGCCGCCGTACAACTGCGTCGCTGCCTCGACGCGCGCGAGGGAAAGCCGCGCGCCCAGCCTCTGTGGCCGCCCAGTCGCATGTCGACCGCCTCGGGCTCTGCCACCCTACAGCAGCGTCGCTGCCTCCACGCGTCGACGCGCGCGAGGGAAAGCCGCGCGCCCAGCCTCTCTGGCCGCCAGTCGCAAGTCGACCGCCTCGGGCTCTGCCACCGTACTGCAGCGTCGCTGCCTCCACGCATCGACGCGCGCGAGGGAAGGCCGCGCGCCCAGCCTCTCTGGCCGCCAGTCGCAAGTCGACCGCCTCGGGCTCTGCCACCGTACTGCAGCGTCGCTGCCTCCACGCGTCGACGCGCGCGAGGGAAGGCCGCGCGCCCGGCCTCTCTGGCCGCCAGTCGCAAGTCGCCCGCCTCGGGCTCTGCCACCCCACAGCAGCGTCGCTGCCTCCACGCATCGACGCGCGCGAGGGAAGGCCGCGCGCCCGGCCTCTCTGGCCGCCAGTCGCAAGTCGACCGCCTCGGGCTCTGCCACCCCACAGCAGCGTCGCTGCCTCCACACATCGACGCGCGCGAGGGAAGGCCGCGCGCCCAGCCTCTCTGGCCGCCAGTCGCAAGTCGACCGCCTCGGACTCTGCCACCGTACTGCAGCGTCGCTGCCTCCACGCATCGACGCGCGCGAGGGAAGGCCGCGCGCCGCATGTCATTTCACGAGTCGACTCCCTCGGGCTGGGCCTCCGTGCTGCTTCGTCGCCGCCTCCACGCATCGACGCGCGCGGGAAGGCCACGCGCCGCATGTCATTTCACGAGTCGACTCCCTCGGGCTGGGCCTCCGTGCTGCAGCGTCGCCGCCTCCACGCATCGACGCGCGCGGGAAGGCCAACCGCCGAGCCTCCCTGGCCGCCCAGTCATTTCACGAGTCGACTCCCTCGGGCTGGGCCGCCGTACTGCCTGCGTCGCTCCCTCCGTCGACGCGCGGGAAGGCCGGGCTACCCGCGTTTCACCGGCAGGGACACCGTCTTCCCCGCATCGGCGCCGTTCGGCCCCAGCGGGAGCCTGGAGAGGAGTCGCTCGGCGACGTCCGCCACCGACTCGCCGCCGAGAATCGCCAGCGGAGAGAGGTTGTCCGTCAACTTCGCGGCCAGTTGCTGGTTGCCCAGCGCCTTCAGGGTGGTGATGAGTTCGGGCGACAGGGCTGCCATCTGCGCCGCGAAGGCCTGCGTCTTCGCCTCGAGCGCCTGTCGCTCCACCTCCGCCTCGCGCGCGGCGGCGGCGGCCTTCGCCTGGCTCGTCACCTCGAGGGCGTCGGCCTCGGTGCGCGCCTTCGCGAGCGCGTCCACGCGCGTCACCTCTGCCTTCGCCTCGGCCTTCGCCAGCGCCAGCGCGCGTCGCGCCGCCTCCAGCTGCGCTTCGACGCCCAGCGTCTCCTGCTGCGCCTGGGCGATGGCACGCGCCACCGCCTCCTTCGCCTGCTCTGCTTCCAACCGCTGCGCCTCGCGCTTCTTCGCCACCTCGGCGGAGATGGCGCCGCGCTGCGCCTCGGTGAGGAGCGTCTCCACGTCCTCGTCGAGGATGTTCACCGACAGCACCTCGACGTCGTACACCTGCAGCCCGTTCTCCTCGAAGGCGCGGCCCGGGCGCTTGCCGTCCTGCTTCTCGCCCAGCAGCGCGTCGCGGATGACGTCGGTGGAGGCGGCGTGGAAACGCTCGATGGGCGTCGCCCGCACCGCGGCCCGCACGATGCTGCCCAGGTGGTCGCACAGGAGCGCCACGTAGTTGGACACGTTGAACCAGCGCGCGTCGTCCGCCCCCGCCTGGCTGGTGAAGGACACCCGGTACGACAGCTTCACCTCCAGCGCCACGTGGTCGGACGTGCGCACCTGCACCTCGTCGGACACCTTGTTCCCGTCGACGAGGAGGAAGCACGTCGGCAACAGCGCGCTGTCGGACTTGGGCGTGCCGGTGGACAGCCACAGCACCTCGAGCTGCTCGTCGAAGTCGAGGATGCGTGTCGCCGGCCCCTTCACCACCTCGCGCCGCGTCTTGCCTGTCACCAGCACGGCGTAGCTGGGAGGGACGGTGATGGTGGGCGCGCGGCCCGGGTCGGGGTTCACCAGCCCATAGCGGCGCGCCGTCTCGGCGTCGAGCGTCCGCGTGACGCGCTCCACCTTCGTCGGATCCGGCAGGAATGCCGTCGGCCCGGCCACGGTGCGGATTCGGCCGGTGGCGAGGTCGCGCACGTACACCGCCTCCTTCTCGGCCAGGTGCAGGGCCGTCACCTCGCCCACCACCTCCAGCGCCTCGGAGGGGAAGAAGAAGCCGTCTCTCCCCTCGAGGAAGAGCTCCTGCCCCGCCTCGTACTTCCCGGCCGGCACCTGGTCGCCTTCGCCGGCCTCGAAGGCCTTCATGACGCGCACGTGCAGCCCCTTGTCCTTCCGCAGCGCCCAGGCGGCGAAGACGCGCGCGCCATCCTTCGCGACGAAGTCTTCCCAGGGTTCGGGGAAGACGACGCCCGGGCCCCTCACGAAGCGGCGGCGTCCCTGGGGCCCACGCAGGACGCAGTACTGCCCGTCGAGCAGCGTCACGGCGTTGCGGACGTATGCGCCCTTCGCGTCGGGCACCACCTCGAGGCCCGTCCGTGGGATGTAGAAGCTCTGCGCGCTGCCCTTGATGATGCGCTCGGTGCCGATGGGGGCCGTCTCGCCTTCCACCGCGTCGTACACGCGCACCCGCAGGTACTGGTCTTCGTCGAGTTCGTGCCCGCCCACGACGCGCGCCTTCTGCCCGGGCCAGAGGGGAAACGTCGCAGGCCCCGGCACCACCACGCGGCGGCCCACCTGGAGCTCGATGGCGGAGTTGTTGCCCTTCACCGGCTTCGCCGACGCATCCTTCGCGGGGTTCTCCAGCACCACGTACTGTGCGCTGGACGCCACCACGAAGGGCGCCACGCCCGTGCCGTCGTCGCTGCGCACCGGGACGAAGCGGTCCTGCCGCAACTCCACCAGGCGCTCGGTGTTGGAGAGCGAGATCTTCGTCGGCCCGACGTAGAGGACGATGTCACCCTTGGTCAGGTCCTGCACGTAGGCGTACTCGTTGGACGCCACCAGGATGTCGCGCTCGCGCACGTCTCGCTCCGCCATGACTTGCCTCCGGGTACCGCGGGTTCGACCTGGTGGAGTGCGAGCAGCGCGCCAGCGCCAGGCCGTTGATTCGCCGCGGGCAGCGGGCCATTCCGGTGCAACCGGGCGAACCGAGGTGGAGCGGCCGGCCTCTTGCCGCCCACTGATTCCACAAAAAGCACCACTCGGGTTGAAACTGTGGAATCAGTGAATGTCAGACCTGCGTGGTAGGGGTCGAGTCCGAAGGAGGACGGGCGGTGGCGGCGACGGAGACACGAGTCTTGAGGGTGGCGGGAGAACAGCACGGGGTCGTCCGGAGGGACCAGGTGCTGGCAGAGGGACTGACGCGGCGGCAGCTTCAACGGCGCCTCGACCAGGAGCGCCTGGTGAAGACACACCCCGGAGTGTACCGCTGCGAGGGTGCTCCGCAGACGTGGCTGCAGCGCCTGCAGGCGACGGCGCTCTGGGCGCGCAGGGACTACGCCTTCTCCCACCGGACGGCGGCGGCGCTGTGGGGCCTGGCGCGCTTCGAAGAGGGCTGCGTCGAGCTCGTCCTCGCGCGAAACGCCCGGCCGCCCCCTGGCGTCATCGTCCACCGGGTGAGGGCGCTTCCCCACCACGACGTGCGTGAAGCGCGCGACTTCCGCGTCACCTCCCTGAAGCGAACCCTGCTCGACCTGGCCGAGGTCGCCCCGAGCGAGGACGTGCGCGCAGCCCTCGACCAGGCCCTGGCCCGGCGGAGGCTGGCGCTCGACGACTTCGCCCAGGCGCTGTCCCGCCGCACCCGGCGCCCGGGGCTCGCTTTTCTGCGCGAGCTCGTCGGCCGCTACCAGGGCGGGGAGGGGCCCACGGAAAGCGAACTGGAGGCGCGCGTGCTGGAGCTCCTCGAAGCCGCGGGCGTGCGGGCCGAATGCCAGCGCCGGGTGGAGGTCGCCGGCCGGCTGCGACGCCTCGACTTCCGCATTCCAGGCACGCCCGTCATCATCGAAGCGGACGGCTACGCCTTCCACGCGGGGTTGCAGTCCTTCGAGAAGGACCGGGAGCGCAACAACGCCCTCATCGCACGCGGCTTCCGCGTCCTCCACTGGACGTGGGCCGCCATTCACGAGCGGCCCGAGGAGTTGCTTCGGGAACTGCACCGCACGCTGGGCGTCCTCGCCCCGGCCCTCACTTCACCGGGACGGACACGGCCAGGCGCACCTTCTCGATGAGGCAGCGCTCGGGCTCGCAGATGCTGAAGGCCAGCAGGCCCGACAACGTGGCCGCCTTGTCGGCGATGAAGGGCGCCTTCGCGCGTACCTCACACACGTCCTTCTGCGAGTCGCTGCACATCGTCTTCTCCGCCGACTCAGACAGCGCGATGCGCTTGTCCTTGAAGCGGAGGCCGTCCACCGGGTCGGGCGTGAAGGCCAGCGGGTAGTCAGCGTTGACGTGGTAGTGCCCCTTGCCGGCGACGTGCACCACGACGGCGCCTTCCGTGCCCGCGGCCACCGCCTCGCCGGGCAGCAGCTCCACCACATACTCCGGGCGCTCCTCGCGGCTGGCGGGCGCCTTCGGGGCACCGGCGGCCGCCGGCTCTGCGCTCTTCTCTTTCGCACAGCCGGCGAGCGCCAGCAGCGCGAGCATCAGGACCCGTACTTGACGCTGCATCCGTAGGCCTTCGTGTCGTTGGTCTTCACCGGGCGGCCGGCGGCGAGGTCCTCCAGCGCGGCGTCCACGTAGTTGAGCAGCTTCCCGTCCTTCGGGGACTGCCCTTCTCCGTCGGGGGAGTTGTCGATGGCCCCGCGGTAGACGAGGACGCCTTTCGCGTCGATGACGAAGAGGTGCGGCGTGTTGGTGGCGCCGTAGGCCTTGCCCACCTGGCCGGACTCGTCGAGCAACACCGGGTGTTCGAGCCCGAAGGCCTTCACGCCCGCCCTGCTCTTCTCAGCGCCCGCGCCCTGCTTGCCTGGCGCGCCGGAGTTGACGGCCAGCCACACCACGCCCTTCTTCGCCGCGCGCTTCGCCGTGTCCACCAGCGAGCCTTTGGTGTGCGCGGCCTTCACGTAGGGGCACTCGGGGTTGAACCACTCCAGCACCACCGTCTTGCCTTTGAAGGAGGACAGCTTCACTTCCCTGCCGTCGAGGTCCTTCAAGGTGAAGTCCGGCGCGGGCGCGCCCAGCTCGGCAGCGGCGGCCGCGAGCGAAACGAGACTGAACATCCAGAGGACGTGTCGGTTCATGGGCGACTTCCGTACGCCCGAGCCCCGGGCCCCGCAACCAGAACTGCGCCTCAGTGGGGGATGCTGGTGTACGGCCGGCATGGAGTCGCGTTGCGGAAGGCCTCGATGCGCGCGGCGACGTCCCAGATGGACTGCGTACCTTCGAGGCTGGACAGGTACAGCGATCGCCTGGCCACCGCGTCGAGCTGAAAGGCCCACAGGAAGCTCATGAGGGGGTTGATGAACAGCACGCCGCCCTGCGTGCGCCGGGTGCGGTGGTAGTCACCGAAGTGGCCCTCGACGGCGGACGCGAGGCTGGCGTTGACGATGCTCTCCCGCTCTTTCGAGCGCGCCTCCGCAAAAGCCACCGCGTCCAGGTAGGCCTGCACCTCGGGCATCGCCGGCACGAGCGCCTGCGCGCCCAGGTAACCACCAGCGCGAGCGAGGGCCGCGACGTTCTCCAGGAAGTGGGCATGGCAGACGCCGTGGTGCGCGTCGATGCCGAAGCCAACACAGCAGACGAGGCGGCAGGGGACGTCGAGGCCCGCGACGGCCGCGAGGCTGGCCATGTCTTCTTCGGGGGTGCCGAGGCCGGCTTCGTCGCCGCGCATGAGGATGTCCGTCCCGCCGTCGACCAGCACCACGGCGTCGCACCGGTGGTGGGCGATGAGGGCGCGCCAGGCCTCGCGAAGCGGAGCGACTCCCACCTTCTCGAAGGCGTACACCTCTGGCTCCCAGCCTTGCAGCTGCATCCACGCGGCGAGGTGACGTCCGGGGAAGTACTCGCCGGGACCGTCGGTGTCGGGGCGCACCGTCACCACCGCCGGAGCCAGCCGAGCGCCGTCGGTGGCGCCGAGGTCGGTAAAGGAGAGGTTGGCCAGCACGACCTCCTTCCCCGCATTCCGCAACGCGGCCGCCAGGGGGAGGCCAGCGAAGACGTCGAAGCCTCCGCCCGCGCCCGAGACCATGACTCGACGCACCTCCCGCAGCGGCGAAGGGACCTGGAGGGTGTCCATCCCTGCACTCTATGGCGTTCCTGGACACCTCCGGGGCGCGTGCCATGAGGAGACGCGTCAGCGCGGCCACCTGCGGGCCGCGCCCGCTCTCGCACAACTCGCGGCTCCACCTCGCGAACACGGCCCCCGCGCTGGGCGTCACCGGGTTCGACCACCGTGGGCGCGGGGCGGCATCCGAGGCCTGCCTCTGCCGCACCCCTCGCGCCGGCGTGAAGCTGCCCGCCTCGTGGGGAACTTCGCGCAATCCTATCGCCGGCTCCGGCGGCACCGCCTCCGTTCCCTTTTCGGCCGTGAGCGGCGCGTGCCGCCGGGCTGGAGAGCCTCCACCACCGGCGCCCGTGCAGCTGGAGGGCGCGCCGGTGCATGGGCCGCCCTCACGGCACAAAGACGAGCCGACCGGTGAAGCCGCCGTCGCGCAGCCACCACAGCCGCTCGACCGCTGCGTCCAGCGGCGCCGTCTCCACCTTCGGGCGCAGCTTGCCGGCCTCGGCGAGCAGCCTGGCCTCGGCGAGGTCGACGGAGGAGCCCAGCGAAGTCCCCACCACCGACACGCCGCGCCCCACCAGGTCCGCCAGCGAGAGGTCGACACGTCCCGTGGGACTCGAGCCCACCACCACCACCACCCCACCTGGCCGGACGAGACGCACGGCTCGCTGCAGGGCCTGGGTCGAGGGTGTGCACACCACAGCCGCGTCCAGCCGCAGCGCCGCCTCATCCCGCGCGAGTCGGTGAGACCGGACGACTGACGGCGTGACAGAGAAGGCAGGACTTCCACCGCCGCCTGTAGAAAACGGAGTCGTCTCCACCGACAGGCCTGGGCGCCCGGGAGAGCCCTCCTCGAGGCTGGCCTCCGCCGTGCCCCTCGCGCCGCGTCCCGCTGGCGAAGGGCTGCCCGCTTCACGAGGGACTTCGCGCAATCCCGTCGCCGGCTCCGGCGGCACCGCCTCGGCTCCCCACTGCGCCGCGAGCGCGAGGCGCGCCAGGTCCACGTCGGCGCACACCACGCACAGCCCCCGCGCGCGCGCCACCTGCACCACCAGATGACCAACGCCCCCGACCCCGAAGACCCCCAGCGTCGCGCCGGCGGACAACCTCGACGCGCGCACCGCCCCCACCGCCGTCCACCCCGAGCCCCCGATGCACGCCGCCTCCTCCACTGCAACGGAGGGCGCTGGAACCAGGTGCTGCGCCGGCAGCGTCACGTGGGTGGCCAGCGCACCGTCGAAGTCCACGCCCAGAAAGCGCGCCTGCGCGCACCACCGAGCCTCTCCTCTGCGGCATGACCCGCACGCACCGCAACTCTCGGCGAGGGGCGTCACCAACACCCGCGTCCCCGGCGCCAGCGCCACGCCCGCCCCCGCCGCCTCCACGATGCCCACCGCCTCCACCCCCGGCACCAGCGGAAGGCGCGGGGGGACATCGCGCGTCACCAGGTTCCAGTCCCACTGCCCCAGCGCACAGGCCTCCACCCGCAGCTGCACCTCGCTCGGCCCCGGCGTGACCGGTGCAGCGGGCCGCACGACCAGCGGCTCCTTCGGGCGCTCGAGCAGCACGACGCGGGACACGGGACGCTCACCGTCTCACACGCGCCGCGCAACACCAACCGCCTCCCCTGACGCGGAAGACTCGGCGCTCCCAAACCTCTTGCGCACAGAGTGGAGGCCTGCGCGCCTCCGCGCGACGAGGCCGCTCCCCACAACACCAACACCCACCGCCGAACCCCCGGGAGCGGCTCCAGCGCAGGCCATGGCAAGCCTGCGCGTCCCCCCGGGGGCCACATCCGCTCTAACGGAGGGTGTCTTGCTTAACGGATGAGCCTCCGTTACGGTGGATGCCATGACGAACCCCACTCAGCCCCTCCCCCGCCGGGCCGACCCGTACCGGGACCTCCTGGTCATCGACTCCCGCGCCCCCCGCTTCAACCAGGCGGTGGTGGCGGCCGGTTCCATCATCGCGGTGGCCACCGGCTTCTGGCCGCTCCTCGGCTTGCTCGGCGCGCAGCTGGCCATCACCCTGCTCTTCGGGCGGCAGTTCTGCCTCGCCTGCCTCTTCTACTTCGAGGTGGTGCAGCCCCGCTGGGGGGAAGGCCCGCTGGAGGACTCGCGCGCGCCGCGCTTCGCCAACATCCTCGGCGCCATCTTCCTCCTCACCGCGGCCCTCGCCTGGGGGCTGGGCTTCGTGCTGGTGGGGCAGGTGCTGGGCGTCATGGTGGCGGCCCTGGCTTCGCTGGCTGTCTCCACCGGCCTGTGCGTGGGCTGCGAGGTGTACCGCGTCCTGGCCCGGCTGCGCGGCATCAAGGGTGGGGCCCTCGACCGCATCGACCTCGAGCAGCTCGGCGTGTTGCCGGCCGACGAGCTGGTGGTCCTCTTCACCCACCCGCTGTGCAGCGACTGCCAGGACGTCGGGCCGCGCCTCACCTCGGCAGGCCGACGAGTGGTGACGGTGGACGTGTCCCAGCGGAAGGACCTCGCCACCCGCTACGGCGTCACCCTGGTGCCCCTGGCCGTGGCGGTGCGCGGCGACGGACACGTGCTGGGCGTGGTGCGTTGAGCAGCCGGGGGCCGCAAGGAGCGCGGGCAAGCAAACAGCGCCCGTACCCGTGAGGGACCCCTCGGCTGACGGCGAAGCTCGCAAGCGGGGACGGAGAAATTCCCCAGAGGTCCGTCCATCGGCGCGCGCAGCTGGCCGATGCGGTGGCAGGAGACGCCACGGAGACACCGGGAGACGATGTGCAATGGCCGTCTTCTTCCGCAGCCACGTCACGAAGCGCTGTGGACCAGTGCCTTCCCGGACTGCCGCGAGAGCGGGCTCGAGCAGAGCAAGGGCAAGCCCAACTCGGGCGCCTGGCGCGATGAAGAGGCCTCCACGGAGTCGCACAACCGAAGGTGCCGCACCGGCGCGTAGAAGCCAGGCATCAGGAGCGCCTGGTCGACGGAGGTGCATCCCGGAGTCGTCTTCCGCTCGCGGACAAGCCATTCACCGAGGGGCTGTACGCGTCCTCGAGGTCGCCAGGGGCTTCGGATGCTCAGTCCACAACGCATCGGCAGCGTGAGGCAACTGGGTTTCAGGGCCGTGAGTCGCGCCCGTGACAGCGTGGAGAGCCCACACAGCGTGTGCAGCCAGGTGCGCAAACCGGCCCGCCCACCGGCTTGATGATCCGCGTGGTTGGTGCTGGCCGTGGGTTTGCTCAAGCGCCTCGGCATGAAACGACTCGCACTGACCTGTTCCCTGCTGACGACCCTGGTGGCACTCCCGGCGTGGGCTGACCCCCGCCTGCTGCCCGAAGACGAGGTGTTGCTCAACGACGCGACCCGGCTCGAGCGGCAGATCCTCGAGCTCCACGCAAACGGCGGAGGCAACGGCGCCATCGGGCTGGGCGTCGCCTCGCTGCTCACCGGCCTCGGCTCGGCGGCAGTGGGGATGGTCCTCTCCAACGGTGGCGAGTGGCAGTACTTCATTCCGTTGGTGGTGCTGGTGCCGGTGCTGACGACGGTGCTGGGGACGACGTTGATCATCGCCGGAGCCATCTCCCAGGGGCCGCCGGAGGAGGAGGTGCGCGCCCTCGAGCAAGAACGCGACGCGGTGCTGGCGCGACGCGCGGCACTCCTCCGCGCACGGGTGCTGCCGGAGACGAACTCCCGGTGCGTGGAGCCGGTCCCCAGCGCACCCGCTCCTGCCGCGAGCCCCGCCGTACCGTCGCCCAGTGCGCCGCCGCTCGTCCCCGGTGGGCACCTCCGCGGTCCGCTGGTGCCTGTCGGGGCCCCGTGACTCCCATGCTTCGCGGCCTGCAGAAGGAGCGTGGCTCCCCGCCGCGGCGGCTGGTTTCGCAACTGCCGCCACCTCACAGCATGGCCGGTGCAGTTGTTCTCGAGGGTCGGCATGCGCCGGACAGAGTGCTGGGCTCACCTCGCAGCCTCGAACAGCGAGCCCAGGTCACCGCTGCTCCCTGGGCCACCCCTCATCAGGCGCCTGTTGGAATCGACGTTGTCGGCCCAGCCCGCGAGGCCTGTTTGCAGACGGGAGCGTTCATCTCACCGCATGAGGCGTGGAGAGGGCCAGCGCTCGCCCCGGGCGGGAGTCCTCTCTCTCTGGGTGCGCGGCCCGCGGAGGCCGTAGAGTGCGGCCGATGTTCCTCGAGGTCAGCGCCATTCCCGACGCCGACGCCCCAGCCCGCCTCGGCGAGCGTTTCACGCCCCGGCCCGGAGCGCCGCTGCGCATCGGCCCCAGCCGCGACGCGCGCATCCGGCTGCAGGGCCTGGGCAGCGACCTCCTCGTGGCGCACGACGAGTCCCGCCTGCTGCTGCGGGTGCCGCCCTCGTCCGTGCGTGCGTCGCTGTCCGGCATGGTCCTCTCCGGCGGCGCCGAGTACGTCCTGCGCGATGGCGACACCCTGTCCATCCACCCCGGCCTGGCGCTGTGCGCGAGGGACCGTCCGCCGGTGCACGTGCGCGAGCCCCACCTCGAGGCGCGCCTCTTCGCCATCGACGATGACGCGGCCTGGGACGTGTACGGTGACTACCTCGAGGAGCACGGCGACCCGCTCGCAGCATGGATTCGCGTCGGGCGCACCGCGGACGCCGCCGCGCGCCTGCGCCACCTGGGGCCCCTCGCCGATGCCGTGCGAGGCGGTCTGGTGAACGTCACCTTCGGCCGGCGCGGCTTCCTCGAGTCCGTGCAGGTGTCCCGGCAGGCGGTGGTGGGCGCGCCCGGGCTGCGCTGGCACCTCACGCAGCTCCGCTCCCTGCCCGTGGCGCGCTTCCTGAGAGAGCTGGGCGTGGCCCTCTTCGCGGGAGCCGCGCCCGCGCGCGTCGATGACGTACGCAACCCCGACGCCGCCGCGGTGGACGTGCTCGAGCGGCTCCACGGCGCAGACTTCCTGCCCGGGCTGCGGAAGCTCTCGCTGGGCTTCGTGCAGGAGGCGCGCGTCTGGCCCCGCGCACGCACCGCCTTCGAGCACCTCCGAGCCGCCGCACCGCACCTGGAGCACGACTTCGACCTCGTCATTCGCACGCAGGGCAAAGCCTGGCTGGCGATGGTGGCGCACCCACCCGACGTCACCGTCCTCAGCACGCGCGTGGTGCTCAACCCCGGCCGCACGGACGTGGGCGCGGGCCCGGGCTGCCTGGTGCGCCTCGTCGGGGATGCGCCGCCGGTGGTGTGTACCCTGCACCGCCTCACCGACGGAGGCTGGGTCGTCCACGACGAGCGCGCCGACCTCTTCTCCCGCAACCCCGGCGCCCTGTCCCTGAAGGTGAATGGCCTCGGGGTAGCCCGCGCGGCGCTCAACGCAGGTGACACGGTGGAGCCCCTGCCCGGCCTCGTCTTCCGCTTCGGCTACGGGTGACTGACGGCGAGGAGTCGCGGCGCCAGAGTCGACGCCTCCCACGCCGCGGCGCGCGTTGCGCCTCAGCCACCCGTCACCCCGGAGTTCACCAAGACGTTGCCCGAGGGGGAGAAGCGAGGAGGATGGTCCGACGAGCGACGACGAGCTCAGGGCAAGGGACCAGCGAGGTGACTTCCGGGGTCAAGCGGCCCTTCACTCACGGGCCCGGCGCGGCGCTGCTCACCGCTCACGTCGGGCACCACCGCGCCGGCCGTCACCGCCACGGGCTACACCGACGACGCCACCTCCACCGGGCGCAGCTTCCACATCACGCCCGTCGCCACCACCGCCACCACTGGCGCGACGGTGAGCGCGACGTCACGTCGGCCGAAAAACCCGAGGCGCCAGGCGTCCCGGGCCTTCGGCCGCAACCGCGCCCCGTGATGGGGCCGTGGCGCGGCTGCCCTGACTACGGGCTGGGCGCGCCGCGATTGCCTACTCGTTGACCTCCATCACCTCGGTGCCGTCGCCGTGCCGAATGACGCGCACCTCCTTGCGCATGCCGGGGCCGCCGCCAGCGAACATGAAGTCTTCGGGGGGCGGCATCTCGCCCTGCAGCTTCTCCCACGTCTCCTGGCCCAGCAGCTTGCGGATCTTCAGCATCAGGCCCATGCGGTTCTTCCGGACCGCGAGCTCGGCCTTGCTGACGGCCTCCAACTTCGCGTTCACCTGCGCTTCGTCGACGGTGGACTGGGCCAGCGTCTTCTCCAGCGCGAGCCGCGCGCGCTTCAAGTCCGCCTCGAGGCCGATGAGGGCGTCGTTGGCGTCGAAGGTGGCGTCCTGCACCTTCTTCACCGTGTCCGCGGAGATGCCCAGCTTCTTCGCCACCTGCGGCGGGATGCCCGGCGCCCGCATCCCCGGCCCGTGCATCATCCCGGGGCCGTGCATGCCGCCATGCGGACCCATCGGCACGCCTGGCGCCGCGGGGACGCCGGGCGCCGCCGGGGCGCGCGGGACGGGCGGCGGCGCGGGCTGGGCCCAGGTCACCGCGGTGATGAGCAACGACGACGACACCAGCACTCGCTTCCAGTTCATGTCAGTCCTCCGATGTGTAGATGAGGTGTGAGGCCGCGGCGCCCAGGCGTCGCAGCGGGTACGTCTTCGTCGGCGCCACCCACTCGGGCAGCGCTCCGAAGCTGCGCGACAGCACCTCGTCGTCGCGCCAGTCACTCGACAAGTCCCGGGCCAGCGCGTCGCGCAAGTCGACGAGGCCGGCCCACGCGGCGGCGTCATCCGGCTCGAGCGCGCCCGCCACCAGCACGGGGGACACCTCCACCGACGGCGCCTCCACGGACGGCGCCATCGCCCACGCGCGCGAGTCTTCAGCGGGCGCGGCGTCCGGCGAGAGCCGCAACCACACGAGGCCTGACGTACCGCCCACCACCAGCATCAGCGCCGCGATGATGGACAGGCGCCGCCTGGCCTCCTTCACCGGCACGCGAGTGGCGCGCCGGGGGACGTGGTTGGCGACAGACAGCGCCGACAGGTGGGCGGCCTTGAGCGCTCTGCACGAAGCGCACCCGGCCACATGCGCGTCATGCCCGTCGGGCTTGGGCAGCGTCTCGTCGAGGAGGAAGGCTTCAAAAGCACCACAGCTCATGGCGTCGCTCCGTCTTCAGTCCGCGCGGGCAACACGCCCATGTCCCGCAGCGCCCGCACCGCCCGCTGCACATGCACCCGCACCGTCCCGCGCTCGAGGTCCATCGCCTGGGCCACCTCGTCCAGCGAGAGGCCCTCGAGGTAGCGCAGGGAGAAGGCCATCGCCTGGCGCGGGGCCAACCGCGAGAGCCCCTCGCCCAGCGCCTCGAGGTGGGCGCGGCGCTCCACCGCCTCATCGGGCCCCGGCGCCACCCGCTCTTCGTCGACGCGCAGCACCACCGCCACCGCCTGCCAGAAGCGCCGCCTCCTCAGGTGAGACCAGGCCCGGTGCACCACGATGCGGCGCAGCCACGCGGGCGCGGCGGCCTCGTCCTTCAAGTCGCTCCAGCGCTCCACCGCATCAGCCAGCGCGGCCTGCAGCACGTCGCGCGCGTCCTCCTCGTCCCACACCAGCCGGCGGGCCAGGGCCTCGAGGCGCGGGCGCTGCACCGCCAACAGCGCGTCGCGTGTGCCGGTGTGCGACAGCGCCTGGCTCATGGTGGCGGAATTCAACATGAATTCCTCCGTCTGGCCGGGGCACGGCACGCAACTGAAGGCAGCGGCGTCATTTTCACCTATGAAGGACGAACCAGCGCGCGGCGCGGCATACGCGGGCACGTACGTTTTTTCTGGAGCGTGAATGCAGGACACCGCCATTCAGCGGGCCCGGACATCGGACGTCATCGAGGGCTACCGGCTGGTCCAGCTCGTCGGGCGCGGCGGGATGGGCGAGGTCCACCAGGCGGTCCAGCTGTCGCTGGGTCGTACGGTGGCGGTGAAGCTGCTCAAGGCCGAGCTGGCCAAGGACGAGCAGTTCGTCGGGCGCTTCGAGAAGGAGGCCGCGGCGCTGGCGACGCTGCGGCACCCCAACATCGTCTCCATCGTCGACCGCGGGAAGTCGTCCAACACCTATTACCTGGTGATGGAGTTCGTCGACGGCCAGTCGCTGCGCGAGCGCATGCGCAGCCCCGACTTCGACGCCCAGCGCGCCCTCGTCACGCTGCTGCAGGTGACGCGCGCCATCGACTACGCGCACCAGCGCGGCGTCATCCACCGGGACTTGAAGCCCGAGAACATCCTCTTCGACGAGCAGGCGGGCGACATCCCCAAGGTGACGGACTTCGGGCTGGCCGGCTTCGACGAGAAGGCCGGACAGGTGGAGCGCAACCTCACCCAGACGCACGTGTCGATGGGCACGGCCTCGTACATGGCGCCGGAGCAGGCGGTGGACGCGAAGAGCGCCGACGCGCGCGCGGACGTCTACTCGCTGGGCGTCATGCTGTACGAGTGCCTCACCGGGGAGCTGCCGGTGGGCACCTTCGACCCGCCGTCGGTGCGCAAGCCGGGCCTCGACAAGCGGCTGGACGGCATCATCGCGCGCTGCCTCAAGCCCGCGCCGGAAGACCGCTACGCCTCGGCGGGCGCGCTGTTGGCGGACCTCGAGAAGCTGGTGCAGTTCACCACCTCGCTGCCGGCCCTCTCGAAGGAGACGAAGGCGCAGCGCCTCGTCCGCCGCGCCGTCGAGGTGGGCAAGCGGGTGTGGCGCGGGGTGTCGCTGGCGGTGGTGCTGGTGGCCGCCCTCCTCATCGCCATGGTCTTCCTCCGCGCGGGCTCGACGGCGGAGCGGGTGGCGCCCGGCGTGGAGTTGATGACGGACTTCGGCCAGAAGACGCCTCTGTCCACGCCCGGACGGCTGGACAAGGGCACGCGGCTGGTGACGCTGGGCGAGGGCCCCGACGTCGTCAGCGTCATGGCGCTGGGCCGCGCGCCGGAGCTGGTTGGGGGCAACATCCTCTTCGGTCCGCCGGATGACGTGACGGTGGGCCGCGCGGTGGTGGACGCGGAGCTCCAGGGTGACGGGCTCGAGGTGTCGGCGCTCGTCGACACGCAGCCCATCCCTCCCTCGGCGCTGGAGCCGCTGTGGGCGCTCTTCCGCGGACCCCGGCCCGAAGCACGCAGCGCCTTGATGCTGCTGGGAGACCACGGCCGCTACGTCGCGCTGGTGGTGAGCGGCAGCGGCGCCGAGCCCACGCTGGAGTGGTCGCTGGGGCCCGACAAGCGCGGCGTCATCACCGCGCCGCTGCCGACGAAGACGGAGGGCCTGCGCCTCGCCCTGCGCATCGACCCGGAGACGGGGGAGTTGTTCGGCGTGGTGGGCGCGGAACGAGACGCGCGCGTGTTGGGCACCGGCGTGTGGCTGGGCCCGCACTGGCGGCAGCTGTTGTCGGAGACGCCGCGCTTCGCGGTGGGCTGCCTCGACGGGACGTGCGCCTTCAAGCAGCTGCGGCTCCAGGGCATCGCGCTGCCCAGCGGGCTGTCGCCGCCCGCCTTCCCACCAGAAGACCTGCTGGCCGGGCCCGACGACGTCCCCGACGCGCCCGGTGGAGGGCCGGGCACCAAGCGCCCGGTGGTGACGAAGCCCGCGGTGAAGCCGCCGCCCACCGTCGCCAAGACGACGCCGCCCGCCAAGCCGCCGCCCGCCAAACCGCCGGTGAAGCCGTCTCCCCCGCCGCCGCCGAAGAAGGGCGTCGCCGCGCCGCCGCAGAAGAAGAAGTAGGGCGCCGGCTCCGTTGCATCACGAGCGCCCGACGCTGACGCCTCGACACTGGCGCCGCGCGCACAGGCCGCGGCAAGCGCAGCTCCACGGCCGGGCATCCAGGGCGCACGCGCAGGCGAACCCTCCAGCCGCGCCAGAGGGTGCCGAGACGCTGCGGCGCGCTCGCCCAGCGCGCTGACGGAGTGCTCCGCGCAGGCCTCAGCCGGCCAGCAGGAGCTCCATCATTCGCGGGCCGGCGATGGCCACCGCGAGAGCCGGCGCCAGCAGCGCCAGCGACAGCACCAGCACCTGCCGGCGCTCTCCCTCTTCCGCCTGCCCCTCCACTTCACGCCGCCGCACCGCGAGCGAACGGAGGACGAAGGATGCCGGCGCCAGCCCGGCCAGCACGACGGTGAGGACAAACCACGCCAGGTGCGCCGGCTTCGAGAAATCCACCGAGCCCGGCACCGCCACGCCGCGACCCACGGCGATCATCAGCACCACGCCTTCGAGCATCCCCACCGCGACGAGGTGCGCCGGAGGGAAGGACGGCCGGGGCGTCGCCATGGCTCTCAGTGTCGCACACGCTCAGGTGCGCGCCAGCATGGCGACCACCACGACCAGGCCCAGAAGAAGCAGCCCGAAGCCCAGCAGCGGCCCTCGCACCGAGCGCCCGTGCGGGCGTGCCAGGCACGCCGGGCACAGTCGCTCCGCACCCTCTTCGCTGACCGAGACCCTCACCGTTCGCAACAGCGCCTCGGTGGAGGAGGAGGGCCGCCGGCACTCCATGCACACGAAGCCGCCGCACCGGGGACAGGTGTAGAAGGCCTCGGCATCGTGCCGTGCGCAGCGGGCGCGGCCCGTCGTGCCGTCGATCATCTGCGACCCTCCTCGCTGATCAGCGGCACGACGACACCTCGATCTCTTGAAACCCGGGCCCCACGCCTCCTGTGCAACCTTCCTTTGCGCCGCGCTCCCACCTTCGCGCATCATGTCCGCCTGATGCGACGCGTCCTTGTGTTCTCGCTGGGCTTGTTGGGCGCGTGCAGCGGCGCCACACCGGTGGAGGACGCGGGGCAGGAGGGTGACGGGGGGTGGCACAGCCGGCTCTACCCGGAGGATTGGACGCCGTCCTTCACGGATGACGCGGGCCGCTTCCTGCATGACTTCTCGTACGCGGGCTACGCGCATGGAGAACGCGCTCCGATGCCTACGTCCAGCTTCATCGTCCACGTGGCGATGGACGGCGGGGACATGACGGGCGACGTGCAGGGCGCGCTCAACGCGGTGGCCGCGCTGGACGGGGGCGTGGTGCTGCTCGGCCCCGGGCGCTTCCGCATCGACGGGACGCTGACCGTCACCCACTCGGGCGTCGTGCTGAAGGGCAGCGGCCGGGACAAGACGTGGCTCGTCTTCACGAAGTCCTTCGGCCTCGACTACGCAGGACACCTCCGCTTCGGCGGCGCGCAGCAACTCGTAGGCAACTGGCCGCTCCTCGAGGACGGAGTGACGCGCAGCGTCTCGGTGAAAGTAGGCGCCTCGGACGCCGGGGCGCTCTCGGTGGGCGACGAGGTCGCGGTGGGGCACGTCATCACCGACGAATACGTGGCCGAGCACGGCATGACGGGCTTCTGGAGCGCCTTCAACGGCACCTGGCAGCCCTTCGCCTGGCGCCGCGTGACTGCGGTGGCGGGCGACGGCACGGTGACGCTGGACGTGCCGCTGCGCGCCGTGGAACGGACGCGAGACGCGGCCAGCTTGAGGAGAGTGACAGGGCAGCTGCGCGAAGTGGGCCTCGAGGACCTCTCCCTCACCAACGCGGTGGAGCCGGGCGCGGCGTACGCGGCGACGCAGGTGGCGGCGGTCAGCTTCTCGGGCGTGGCGGACGGTTGGGTGCGGCGCGTCTCGTCCTTCTCCGAGGTGGACGGCGGCGCGCAGTTGCAGTCGGTGGGCCTGCGGCTGCATCAGGTCAATCGCGTCACCGTCGACGACGTGCACCTCGCGAAGGCGCAGCACCGGGGCGGCGGCGGCAACGGCTACCTCTTCGAGGTGCGCCAGTCGTCGGAAGTCCTCTTCAAGGACTCCACCGCGACGGAGGGCCGGCACAACTTCATCCAGAACTGGGGCTTCGGCACCTCGGGCTGCGTGTGGCTGCGGGTGGTGAGTGAAGGCGGCTTCGCCACCGCCCAACCCGGAGGCACCCAGGGCGGCGTGGGCTACTCGGAGTTCCACCACTCGCTGGCCACCGCCAACCTCCTCGACTCGAGCCGCTTCGACGACGGCTTCTCCATCATCAACCGGCGGCTGGAGTCCACCGGCGCGGGCCACACCGGCACCGAGAACGTCTTCTGGAATGTCTCCGGCGCGGGGCTCCTGCGCTCGATGCAGTGGGGCTGGGGCTACGTCATCGGCACCGACGGCCTGGAGGTGGCCCTCGACGAGGTCTTCATCGCCGAAGGCACGCAGCCGCTGGACTGGGCCGAGGGGCTTGACGCCGGGGCCACGCTCCAGCCGCGCTCGCTCTACGAAGACCAGCTCCGTCGCCGGCTCGGCCGCTGACACTGAAACAGCGCGTCTTCAGGGAAACCCCTGATTCCCTCCGCGGGTGGCCTTGCTGTGCTCGCCCACCGGAGGTTCCCCGTGCGTCTTCGTCTCTCCATGGCCGTACTCGCCGTCGTCGGGTGGGCTGCGTGCATCGACTTCGACCAGCGCGTCGATGACTGCGTCGCCGCGGGCCTCTGCCTCGCGGACGGAGGTGCGGGCGGAGGCGCTGGTGGAGGCAGCGGTGGAGGCATCGGAGGAGGCGCTGGAGGGGGCGGCGCCATCGACGGCGGACAAGGCGGTGCGGGCGGGGGCGCCGGCGGCGGCATGGGCGGCGGTGGTGCGGGCGGCGGCGCGGGCGGTGGGGGCGACGACGCCGGCGCAGGAGGGGGCACGGGCGGAGGAGGCACAGGAGGAGGTGGCGGCGGCGGGGTGGACTCCGGCCTGCCCCAGCCGGCGCTGACGCTCTCGGCCGTCACCAGCACCCAGTTCGTCATCCCCCAGGGCGGGATGCAGACGCTGAGCTTCACCCTGGACAACATGGGCACCGCAGACGCGGTGGGCCTCTCCGTGTCTGTCGACAACCCCTACTTCCAGGTGAGCTCCCAGACCTGCACCTCCACGCTCGCCGTGGCCGGCTCGTGCACCATTGACGTCCGCTTCACCAACTCGAACGTGGGCACGGAGACGGCGACGCTGTCGGCGGTGGCGACCAACGCTGGGGCTACCCTGGCGCTCTCGGGCGTCACCAACCCGGCGGGCTACTCCTTCTCACTCACTCCGCAGCAGATCGACTTCGGAGAAGTGGAGTGGGGCAGCGCCGCGCCGCCGGTCACCGTGCAGTTCAGGAACACCGGGAATGCCACGCTGGCCGCGCCCAGCTTGACGGTGGTGCCTGCGGGAACCGGGTTCCAGACGAGCAACAGCACCTGCACCGGCAACTACGCGCCCGACGCGGGCTGCAGCTTCCAGGTGACGTTCAGCCCGGTCGCGGAGGCGCCCGAGAGCGCGGTGGTGCGGGTGACGTCGATGACGCTGCCCTCTCAAGACGTCGCGTTGGCCGGCGTGGGCTTCGGACTGTCGACCCTGACGGTGCGGACGCCGGGCGCGGCCGTCAACGCAGGGTTCGTCACCGGCTTCGACGGCGGCGTGGCGTGCGCGGCGTCTCCCACGGGCGTCTGCGTCTACCGGGCGCGGCGCGGGACCTCGGGCGTGCTGACGGCGAGCCCCGATGGCGGCTACGCCTTCACCCGCTGGGGCCCAGGCCTCTGCCAGAGCTTCGGGCGCGGCGCCTGCCCGCTGACGTTGTCGGACGACGCGGGCGCGGTCGAAGCCTCCTTCCAGCCCTTCAACCGGGCTTTCGTCCTGGGCAGCGTGTCCAACGGCATCATTCCCAGTCCCTTCGCCTCGCCTCACCCGCTGTGCCAGGCCGCTGCGCAGGACGCGGGCCTCCCCAACGCCGATCGCTTCATCGCGCTCCTCGCCGGACCGTCCCAGTCCATCCTCGATCGCCTCGGCACGAGCCGCGGGTGGGTCAACGTGCAGGGCGACCCCTGGCTGGACACGCTGGGCGACCTCGACGCGGGCCGCTTCCTCTATGCCCTGGACCGCCACGCCGACGGGACGCGGGAGGTGTTGACCATCGCCTGGCTCGGCAGCGCCACCGCGCATTGCCAGGGCTGGACCGTCGGCGTCGACGCCGGCCCCATCGGCGGCGCCATCGAGATCGGCTCATCGGGCCAGTGGTTCACCCAGCCGCCGACGCGCGGCTGCGGCTACGCCCTCGCCACTCTCCTCTGCCTCGAGACGGGCAACGAGGCGCCACTCCCTCCGCTCTCCGTCCCCGACGGAGGCCGCATCGCCTTCGTCACCCGCGGCCTCTTCACCGGAGCGCTGCCGCCCACCGCGGCCAACGCCGCCTGCATCGCCGAGGCGCGCGACGCCGGCCTCGACGGGAACTTCGTGGCGCTGCGCTCCTCTTCGACGACGCGGGCCGCGGCGCTGCTCAACCTCACCGGGCCCACCTGGTACCGCCCCGACGGAGTGAAGCTCTTCGCCCGTGCGCTGGACCTCGACAGCCCGCTCGCCGCCGACCGCCTGCTCGCGCCCATCAACGTCCACGCCGACGGCGTGCAGCAACTGGGTGCATACAGCGTCTGGACGGGCGGCGCCCCCAACGCTGTCTCGCCCAGCGGCGCGAGCTGTGACGACTGGACGGACGCCGGGGCGCCGCCGGGGCGAACGGGGAGAATCCTCTCGACGCGGAGCAACGCCTGGTACGTCGCCAACCTGGCCTGCGGCAACACGGCCCTCCTCTACTGCTTCGAGGAATGACATGCGAACGAGCGCCCTGCTGCTGCTCTTGTCGTCGCTGCCCGCCCTGGCCGAGCCACTCAAGCTGGCCGCGCCCGACCTCTCGGTGATGGACCTCTCGGCCGAGCGCAGCGCCTTCTACACCGAGGCCCTCGCCTCGAGCCTCACCCGCGCCGGCGTGCGCGTCACCACCGCCAAGGCCATCGCCCAGTTGCTCGGCGTCGAGCGGCAGAAGCAGATGCTGGGCTGCGGAGGAGGCGACAGCTGAGTGGCGGAGATCGCCGCGGCGCTGGGCACCGACGGCGTCATCTTCGGACAGGTGGGCCGGCTGGACGACGGCTTCCGCCTCGACCTCAAGGTCATCTCCGCGAAGGACGCGCGCATCGTCAGCACCTTCTCGCAGCGCGTCAGCTCCGAGGGCGCGCTTCTGGACTTGATGGACCAGGGCGCGCTGGCGCTGGCCACTGAGGCAGCGCGGGAGCTGGGCAGAGACCTCGCGCCGCGCGAGACACCGAAGAAGAGTGTGATGGGGCCGGTCGGCTACGCGGTGGGCGGGGCTGGCCTCGCCTCGGTCATCGCCGGCACCGTGCTGCTGCTCCAGGCGAAGTCGAAGGCCGACGCCATCCCCGTCGCGGGGACTGGCGGGCCGCCGCTGACGCTCACCGAAGCCGAGGCGCTCGCGTCGCAGGGGAAGACCTTCCAGACGGTGGGCTGGGTCTGCGTCATCGCTGGCGGCGCGCTGCTGGCGACGGGGACGACGCTGGCCGTGCTGGGCGCGCGCGAGACACCCACCGTCGCACTGTCCGTGGACCCCACGTCGGGCGCGGCGGCGCTGGTGGTGTCTGGGCGCTTCTGAGGTAAACCCGCCCTCCGGTGGGGCCCACGCCGGAGAAGAACCTGCAGCAACTGCTGCGGACGATGCAGCCCTCTCTGCTCGAGGGCGTCTACGCCTTCGTCACGGTGGCCAATGGGAAGCCGACGCCTCCAGGCCTCTCGCCGCTGATGACGTACCGCGAGCCCGAGGGCCTCACGCTGCTCCTCGACGAGAAGGACCTGGCGAAGTCCGGCCTGCCGCACGCCTTCTTCTGCCGCGGCATCTCGCTCAATGTGAACTCCTCGCTGTACGCCGTCGGCTTCCTCGCGGCCGTGTCCGAGCGCCTCGCCCGCGCTGCGATGTCCATCAACATCGTGTCGGCGTTTCACCGCGACTACATCTTCGTTCCTTCGGCGCGCGCGGAAGAGGCGCTCGAGGTGCTGCGCGCGCTGGCCCACGAGGCCAGGGGTGGAGCCCCGCGCTCCCCCGCTGACCTGCCGCGCGGCAAAGACGCCGGCAAGGGCCGTCTGGGGCCGTAAAGTGAGCCTGGGATCGCATCAAGGCCGCCGTGCACGAGTTCCTGGAGCGCTGACGATGGCCACCCTCGAGCGGACCTTCGACAAGCGCTCGCCCGCCATTCGTCAGGAGCTGGCCCACTTCGAGGCCGAGCTCAAGCAGCTCGAGCGCGCGGTGGCGCCCCATTCGCTCCTGGTGAACACCACCCGCCGCGGCCACCTGCTCCACATCTGCGTCATCAGCGCGCAGGTGAAGCAGGCGACCCACGGCACGAGCACGCTGGAGCCCTGGCGACCCTGAGGATTCACTCTCCGAACAGCGCCTTGGCCCGCTCGCCGATGTTGACGTCGGACTTGGAGCCGTCGTTCTTCCACGCTTCGCCCGCGCGGTTCACCCACAGGCCGGTCTCGGGGTCCTTCTTCAGCAGCCCGCCGCCGATGTGCTTGCGCAGGCCATTCTCCATCACGAAGGCCTGCCGCGCTTCGATGGGGGAGAGGTCCGGGTGCGCCGCGTTGAAGGCCTGCTGCCGCTCGTAGCCGCGCTGCACCGCCGCCGCGTGCCCGGGGCTGAGCACCTCAGACGCGTGCTTCCAGCGGGTCGGGTCGCCCCACTCCTTGAGGCGATCCGCCTGGTGCGAGCGCGGGCGCAGGTACACCTGGCCGTTGATGATCTTCGTGTCCCAGCTGAGTGGCGCGAAGGTGCCCAGCTTCGCCTTCATCAAGGTGGCCTGGTAGAGCGCCTTGCCCTGCTCCTTCACGTTCTTGATGCCCTGCTGCTCGAGGGAGTAGCCCCACTGCAGCCCGGCGCCCACCCTCGCCCTCCCCCCGTGCTGCCCCCGGTTGTACTGGCCCTTCACCCGGCCGCTGTCGTGGGTGGGCGACTCGAAGACGCTCTGGTCCGAGTGGCCCGTGGGGCGCGGGGCGCTTTGTGGACGCGCGGGCGAGGTGGAGGCGACGGCGCGGGGCTGCGTGCGAACGGTGGGCTGGTTGATCTTCATGGCGGACTCCAGAGGGTGAGAGGGAACGAAGACGCTTCCCCTCCATCGCAAGCGCCCTGCCAGCGGCGATCTCCTCGGAAAGTGAGAAACCGCCGCCCCGCTGAGGCCGGACTGTCGACAGGCACACGCGCTCCACTGTTGCGCCCAGCGCTACGGCGGACCGCGCCTCACCTCTGCGGCGAGTGTACGCGCTTGCCCACCTTCTCCTTCAGGGGCGTCAGGTGCCGAAGGCCACGAGGTACACCCACGTCTGCCCATCGGCCTCCAGCAGCGCCCCGGAGCGGAAGAGCTCCACGTAGCCGCCGTCGCCGCCGAAGAGGTCCTCGAGGCCCGCCAGCGGCGTGACGGTGAGGGCGCTGGCGCCGGGTTGGTGCACGCGCAGCTCCACCTTCGCGTCGTCGAGGCCCGGGCCGAAGGACACCTCGCCGGTGGCGTCGCGGCGCAGGCCGTTGGCCGTCAGGAAGGGCGCCTCGCCTCCGGGCGGCAGGAGGAACAGCACCTCGTAGATGGGGTCCTGAAAGCCACCCACGCGGCTGCGCATCACCGGCGGCCGGGTGGCCAGCGCCACGCCGTACACCTTCGGCAGGTCGGCGGGGGCGATGGCGTCCGCGCGCCACTTCTCGGGGCCCAGCGCGTCTTCGGCCACCTTCTTCAAGAGCAGCCCCGCGGCGAGGCAGCTCACCACGGCGGCCACCGCCACCACACCCAGCACGATGGCCAGCGTCTTCCCCTTCGAGGGCGGGGACGGCTCGGTCGGCATCAGGCCCGGTGTAGCGCGCTTTCGCCCCGGGCGCGTTGTTGCAACTGAGCTACAGGAACGCTTGACAGCCGGGGCGCGGCCTTCCTATCCATGAGGCGCGATGGCCCGGCTCTTCAGCCCGCGCGCGGTCCTCACGGTGGTGACGGTGCTGGCGCACCTCGCCGGCGCCACGCACATGGCCTTCGTCGCGCACACCCTGTCCTCGACGGGTGCGGTGGTGGAGGCCAGCCCCCGGGCGCACGGGGCGCACCAGCACGAGGGCGGCAGCGTGTGCGAGGAGTCGCTCCAGTCCGCGACCACCTGGGAGGACACGGACTCCTGCGAGGCCGTAGCCTGGTCTCGCGTCAGCGCCCGGCCGCTGCACCCGCCGGTGGCGCACGTGGATGCCCGACGCGCCGTCGTCTCGCGTGAGCTGCGGACGCACGAGACGGCGTGGACCGCACCGCCCCTGGTGGTCGCGCCGAAGGCCTCCCCGCCCGCGACGAGCTGACACGCCGCTCGGGCGTGTCGCGGGCAGCGCCCTCCAGCACCAGGACGCAGGAGGGCGGCCCACTCGCACCGGCTTCGCGCCCGGGGTCCTTCCCGTCGGCGCGCTCCTTTCCACCTCGCCGTCACCAGGAAGCGTCGTCGTCTTCCGGCCCGCTCATGAGCTCACTCCACTCCACTGTCGTCGCCGTCGGTCTCGCGCTCGTGCTGGCCCCGGCGGCCGTGCGCGCCGAGGTGACTCCACCCGAGGTGGTGGAGCGCGTCGACGCCACGCTGCCTCCCGACGCGCCGCCGCCGCTGCAGGACCACGTGCTGCTCGAGTTCACCGTCGGCACCGACGGCCGGGCCGTGGACATTCACGTGGTGGAGTCCGCCGGCGACGTGTGGGACCGGGCCGCCGCGTCGGCGCTGGCGAAGTGGCGCTTCAAGCCGGCCAGGCACGAGGGGCAGGAGGTGGCGGCCCGCACGCGACTCTCCTTCACCATGCCCGCGGCGGTGCTGGCGCAGGACGCGGGCGAGGCTCCGCCGGAGGACGCCGGTGTCCTCCCAGCACCTCCGCCACCGGACGACGCCGGCCTCCCTCCTCCAGAGGCCAACGACCTCGCCTTCACGGTGGCGGAGGCCCCCGACGCCGGCCACCCGAGCCACGAGATGTCCACCACGGTGCTTGGGCGCAGCGTGCCCAAGTCGCGCGGGGCGTCCGACCTCCAGTTGGAGGTGGGCGAATTGCAGGTGGTGCCCCGCCGCAGCGCCGCCGACTTCCTCAAGCTGGCGCCGGGCATTCTCCTCACCAACGAGGGCGGCGAGGGGCACCCCGAGCAGATCTTCCTCCGCGGCTTCGACGCGCGCGAAGGGCAGGACCTCGAGCTGACCGTCGACGGCGTACCCATCAACGAGCTGGGGAACCTGCACGGCAACGGCTTCGCCGACTTGAACTTCCTCATCCCCGAGCTGGTGGAGAACCTGCGCGTGCTGGAAGGGCCCTTCGACCCCCGGCAGGGCAACTTCGCGGTGGCGGGCAGCGCCGACTACCAGCTGGGCCTGCCCGAGCGCGGCCTCACGGTGAAGGGCGGTTACGGCAGCTTCGACACCGCGCGGCTGGTGGCGCTGTGGGGGCCGCCAGGCGAGTCGACGCGCACCTTCGGCGGCGTGCAGCTCTTCCGCACCTCGGGCTTCGGGCAGAACCGCGGGGCGAGCAACGCAAAGGCGGTGGCCCAGTACGAAGGGCAGCTGTCGGAGCACACCAGCTTCCGCCTGGGCGCGTCGGGCTACGCGGCCAACTACCGCTCGGCCGGGCTGCTGCGCGCGGACGACGTGGTGAATGGCCTCGTCGACTTCTACGGCACCTACGACTCGCGCCAGGGAGGCGACAGCCTGCGTGCGCAGGTGCACTTCGACCTCCACGGACACCAGGGGAACCTCTCGTGGGACCAGTCGGCCTTCTTCGTCTTCCGGTCCACACGCATCCTCGAGAACTTCACCGGCTTCCTCGAAGACGCCCAACTGCCGCAGCAGAGCCCGCACCCGCAGCGCGGCGACCTCATCGACCGCGACACGTCGGGCTTCACCGTGGGCGCGCGGGGTGACGCGCGGTGGAAGGTGCGGCTCTTCGAGCGCATCCAGGAAGTCGAGGCCGGCTACTTCTTCCGCTTCGACGTGGTGGACGCGCTGCAGACGCGGGTGGAGGCGGGCGGCAACGTGCCCTACCTGCGCGACTACGACCTCTCCTCGAAGCTGTCGGACATCGGCGCGTACGTCGACTTGAACGTCTCGCCGGTGTGGTGGCTTACCCTGCGCGGCGGGCTGCGCGCCGAGGTGCTGACGTACGACGTGCTGGACGAGTGCGCCGCGAAGGAAGTGCGCCGCCCCAGCACCACCAACCCGCCCGGCGACGAGTCCTGCCTCTCGCAGCGTGACTTCGGGAAGTACCGGGACCCGACGGAGCGCAACTCCACCACCGGGGCGGTGCTGATGCCGCGCGGCACGCTGCTGCTCGGGCCCTGGGAGGGCATCACGCTCTCAGGCAGCGTCGGCACCGGGGTGCGCAGCGCCGACCCTCAGTTCATCACCCAGAACCTCGACACGCCCTTCGCCAGCATCTTCGCGTGGGAGGGCGGCGCGGCCCTGTCCCGGCGCTTCGGCGCGCAGGACGTGTCGGCCCGCGCCGTCCTCTTCGGCACGCGCGTGGACAAGGACCTCGTCTTCAACCCACAGGAGGGCCGCGCCACCCTGGGCGGCAGCACCTCGCGCCTGGGGACGATGCTGGCCGCGCGGGGACGGGGGCGCTTCTACGACGTGTCCGCCAACTTCACCTGGGTGCGCTCGCAGTTCGACGACACCGGGCTGTTGGTGCCGTACGTGCCCGACGTGGTGCTGCGGGCCGACGGCGCCCTCTTCCACGCCCTGCCCTTCTTCAAGCCGCTGGGCGCGCCGCTGGTGGGCCGCCTGGGAATGGGCGTCACCTGGGTAGGCCGCCGCGCGCTGCCCTACGGCCAGCGCAGCGACGTCATCTTCGTCACCGACTTGAACGTCGAGGTGGGGTGGAGGTGGGTGTCCCTCGGCTTCGCGATGACCAACCTCTTCGGGGCGAGGTACCGCCTCGGCGAATACAACTACGCCAGCGACTTCCGCACCTCGGGCAGCCTGCCCACCCTCGTCCCCGTGCGGCACTTCAGCGCCGGCGCGCCGCGCGCCGTCATGCTGTCGCTGGCCTTCCACCTCGGAGGTGAGCCGTGAAGCGCCTCGCGTTGTCCCTCCTCTTCCTCTCCGGCTGTGTCCAGACGACGGGCGGCCGCCTGGTGGAGTTCTCCGCGCAGGCCTCGGGGGACCCAGCCGTCGTCTCGGGCGGCCCCCTGTCCTTCACCACGCCCGCGGGCTTCGACGTGACGCTGACGCGGGCGCAGCTCTTCGCGGGCGCGGTGTACCTGAGCCAGCAGAACCCGCAGAGCTACACGCTGGAGACGAGCTGCATCCAG
>JBFMHF010000052.1:0-42813 GCA_040752975.1 Myxococcota bacterium | reverse complement strand
GCCGGGCGTCGAGGTGCTGGTGGGGGTGGGGAGGAGGCTGGGGCCGGGGCGCGTGGAGGTGGAGGTTGGCTTCTCGTACGCGCGCTTCGACACCGACGACGTCCGGCTGAATGCAGGGGGCGTCGCCGTGCGCGTGGGCTACGCTGTCGATCTGTTGGGAGGGCGCTAGGTGGGCTGGAGCATCCGGGCACAGGTGGTGGCGCTGGTCGGCCTCGTCCTGGTGGCCGCGATGGGCGCCTACCTCGCGCTCGCGACGCGCATCTTCACCACCGACAAGGAGGCCAGCGTCTACGACGTCAACGCGCTGGTGGCCGGTACGGTGGCCGAGCAGATCAGCCGCACCGTACAGGGCATCGCCGACAAGCTGCGCTACTTCGGGCAGGAGTACCAGACGACGCCAGGCGAGGCCGAGCGGCGCGCGCGCTCGCTCTTCGCCGCCGACGAGGCCGTGCTGTCGCTGGAGGTCTTCCGCCGCGGTGAGGGCGGGTTCGAGCGCAGCTTCCTCTTCGTCGATCAACAGCGGCTGGCGGCGCTCAACCTCTCGGCCGACGACTTGACGGAGGCGCGGAAGCGGGCGCCGCCTCCGCTGGACGCCGTGGCCCAGGCGGGCGTGGTGCTGCAGAACGCCAGCCTCGCGCCGGATCTCGCGCTGATGCGCCTGTCCACGGCTACCGCCGACGGGAAGGCCATCGTCATCGCGGACCTGCGGCCCGAGTGGCTCCTGTCCACCGTGTCCACCAGCGACGTATACAAGGTCTTCCTCGTCGACCCGCTGGGGCACGTGCTGGCCCACCCCGACGCCACGCGGGTCATCAACCACCAGGATCTCTCGGGCCTGCCGGTGGTGAAGAACGCGCTGGGCGGCAAGGTGTCGCGCGGGGCCGAGGAGTACGCCGCCGACGGGCAGGAGCGGCTCGCGGCGTGGGCGCGCGTGGAGGCTGGCGGCGGCGCGGTGGTGGTGGAGGTGCCGCGCGACGAGGTCTTCAAGGCCACGCGTGAGCTGTCGCGGCGCTCGCTGTTGTTCGCGGTCGGCGTGGTGGGCATCGCGCTGGCGCTGGCCGTGGCGATGGGGCGGCGCCTCACCCGCCCGCTGCTCAAGCTGCAGCAGCAGATGGCCGTGGTGTCGAGGGGCGAGTACGGCGTGGAGGTGGCGGTGGACGGGCCCGCGGAGATCCGCGCCGTGGGTCAGGCCTTCAACAACATGAGCCAGGAGCTCGTGCGCCGGGCCGACGAGATCCAGCGCACCCACGGGCAGTTGGTGCAGTCCGAGAAGCTGTCGGCCGTCGGTGAGCTGGCCGCCAGCGTGGCGCACGAGGTGAAGAACCCCATGGTGGGCATCGTCGGCTTCGCCCAGCTGGGGCTCGAGTCGAAGGACCTGGCCGAGCTGCACGAGTACTTCAAACTGATCGAGCAGGACGCGTTTCGCGCCAACAAGATCCTCCAGAACCTCCTCGAGTTCAGCCGCCCGCCGGAGATGGAGCTCGAGCTGCTCGGCGTCAACGACGTGGTGTCAGGCTCGCTGCAGCTCTGTCGGCACCAGCTCCAGATGCAGGGCGTGAAGGTGGAGTCGTCGCTGGGCGAGGGGCTGCCGCCCATCAAGGGCAACTCGAACCAGCTCAGGCAGGTGCTGCTGAACCTGATGTTGAACGCCGGCCAGGCGATGGAGGGCAGCCCCACCAAGCACCTCAAGGTGACGACGGCGAGCGGCGAGAATGGCTCGGTGGAGATCCGCGTGGCCGACTCGGGCCCTGGCATCCCCGAGGACGTGAAGGGTCAGCTCTTCAAGCCCTTCTTCACCACCAAGCGGCGCGGGCAGGGCACGGGGCTGGGCCTGTCCGTCTCGCGCAGCATCATCGAAGGGCACCGCGGCAACATCCGCGTGGACAGCGAGCCGGGCAAGGGCGCCACCTTCGTGATCCGCATTCCGAAGGCGACGCCGAGTGGGGAGATGCCGGTCGGCTGAGGCGCCGCGGCCCCGTCAGGGCGCGATGATCTTCTTCGCTTCGAGCACCAGTTGATCGCTGCCCTGGTGGATCGCCACCCAGGTGGTGGTGTTCTCCGTGCGGGCCCAGGTGGCGGCCGACGGGTCGAAGCCCACTTCGAGCCACCCCTTCTGGGCGCCGCGCTGGAAGTAGTCGATGCGGAGCGCCACCTTGGGCTCGCCGGGCTTCGGCAGCTCTCCCTGGCCCAGCACCTCGGTGACGACGAGGCGGTTGAAGATCTTGTCGTGCCAGTTCTTCGCCAGCTCGTCCGGCTTGTCGGGGGAAGCCTTCCGCGCCACCTTCGCGGTGGTGGGCACGTCGGCGCCCGTCTGGACGAACTCGGCCGTCTGGCCGTCCACGGTGACGGTGAAGGCGTCGAACTCGTTCTGCTTGAAGGTGTGCAGGCGGCGCTCCACCAGCAGCGTCGACGCGGGATCCAGCTCGCTGAAGACGGCGGCGGGCAGCAGGAAGACCTCCTTCGTCTTCTCGTTCATCACGTAGCTGCCGATGATGCCGGACACGGGCTTCGAGACGACGAAGCGATGGCTCGCGCCCGCGACGGTGATCTCCAGCGTGCGCCCCGAGTTGACCAGCCCCAGCTCGTCCAGCTTCGCCTGCGGCAGCACTCCGAGGGCGCGGGTGCCGGTGAAGGGGGTGAAGCGGCCCCACAAGGTGTCGCCGCGATCGTTGGCGCGGGTGGTGCGATCCGGCGGAGGCTCGGGCGTCTTCACCGCCACCGGCAGGGCGCCGCCGTCCGGAGCGCCGCCGTCGAGTGTCTCCACGGCGATGCCCGCATCCACCACGGGTCGCTTGCCGGGCAGGTACCCCAGGGACACCCACAGCCTCGCCTCGGCGTCGTTTCGCCGGGCGACCTCGACGAAGCGGACGCCGTCGTCGTAACGCACCTTCTCCAGCGACTGCTTCGTCGCGTCGAGCACGGTGACCTGGTCGCTCTTCACCGTCTCCTTCGGGCGCTGCCAGGTGAGGTACGCGGCCAACAGCCCCACCAGCGCCAGCGCGCCGTAGATGGTCACGCTCTGGGCCTTCACGACTTCGCCTCCTTCGACGGCTTCTTCATGCGTCGGCGCGCCGCCAGGCCGACGCTCAACACCAGCATCGGCGCGGCGAAGGTGGTGCCGTAGAACCAGGCCGAGTCCATCTGCCGGGTGCGCGTCAACGGCACGTCCACCTCGGTGTTGGTGGCGCCCACCAGCTGCTCATCACCCAGGAGCCACTTGAAGCCGTCCAGCACCAGGTACTGGTTGCCCGGCAAGAGGGGCAAGAGCTCGTCGGCGATGGAGTCGGAGTCGGACAGCACCAGCGCCCGCAGCTCCTCCTCGGCCTTGTTGGACTTCGCGCGCCGGGTGACGGCGGCCACCAGCCCGTGCGCCTTCTTCGTCTCTCCCGCCCCCTGGTCGAACTCGAAGTTGTTGTTGGCGTCGTTCCACGCATCGGGCAGCGAGCGCACCGCGAAGTCGATGACGAGATCGGCCGGGTGCTGCCCCAGCTCTTCCAGCGGCGCGGCGCCGACGAAGAGGACGGGGGCGCTGGCCCGGCCGAGCTGGGTGACGGCGGGGTGGGACGAGTAGGTGCGGGTGCCGATGTTGACGCGATCGGCCAGCGACGGAGGCGGGCGGATGTTGGCGGTGCCGCGCTCCTGAGCCACGCGCTGGGCCTTCATCGACAGGCCCAGGGGCTTCAGGAGCTCCTCGAAGGTGGGGCCCGCCTCGGGATCGAGCGCGATGAACAGGCGCCCGCCCCGCGCCGCGTAGGCGGTGAGGGCATCGGCCTCGGGTTGGGTGAAGGGCTGCGTCGGCCCGAGGATGAAGACGGCAGCGGCGTCCTTCGGCACTTCCTGGCCCAGCCCTTCGGCGGCGGACAGGGTGCGGACGTCGAAGTTCTGATCCTGCAGCGTCTTGTGGAGGATCTCGATGGTGGCGCGTTGATCGGCGCTGCCCAGCGGATCCTGCGTGCGCTCCCCGTGCCCGGCGGTGACGTACGCCGTGCGGCGCGACTTCGCGACCTGGAGGAGCCGCTTCTGGATCTCCGCGTCGAGGCCGCGCAGCTGGGTGCGGGCCTTTTCCAGCTCGACGGCGATGAAGAGGCTTTCCTTCCGTGCGCCTTTCTTGAACACCACCGTGCCGTTGCCGGTGACGCCCAGCTCCTTCGACTTCGCCGGCTCGAGCGCGTAGTCCAGCGTCGTCACCTTGAGCAGCGCAGACGCGGACGAGAGCTCGTCGAAGTAGCCCTTCACCGCTTCGGCGGTGTCGCTGGCCGGCGGGAAGAAGAGGTACACCTCGAGCGGCTCGTCCATCGACGCGACCAGCTTCTTCGTCGCCTCGCCTGCGCGGGCCACGCGGAAGTAGGAGAGGTCAGCCTTCACGTCGCGCTCGTTGGCCACGTACTGGGCGGCGAAGGCGAAGGTGAGGACGAAGCCCAGCGCGAGGCCGGAGAACATCGCTTCCTGCACCCGGCCGGCCTCCAGCTTCGGGGCCCTGGCCATCGACGCGAAGGACAGTTCCATCAGCAGCGTGGGGGCCAGCGCGGTGACGAGGACCGCCGGCCACAGCGCCGCCAGCACCCCGGCCAGCTTCGGGCTCCCGGACTCCAGCGAGGCGCCCATCGCCCGGGTGTAGAGATCGGACTGCGCCGCGTAGAGCACCAGCGCGCCCAGCGAGAGGCCGGAGAAGGACGCCAGCCAGCGGTGGATGCGCCGAGCGTCGCCCTCGTTCTGCCGGGTCCACACGAGGCGGACGACGAAGGACGCCGTCACCAGCAAAACGCCCAGGCTGGTGACGACCGCGCGCCCCGTGGGGTTCTCGATGATGCGCTCGCCGACCCACGCCAGCACCAGCCCCAAGCCGAGGAGAATGGAGAGCGCCATGGCTACCTCCACCTCCGCGCTTCGAGGACGCGGGTGGCGGCGAACAGGCCCAGGAAGGTGACCAGCGCGAAGTAGACGACGTCCTTCAGGTGAACCAGCCCGACGCGGAAGCCCTCGAAGTGCCCGTACCAGGAGAGCTGCATGACGATCTCCGTCAGCGGGCGATCAGTCACCGGCGCCAACAGGTGGAAGGTGGTCAGGGCGAGGCACATCACGGCCGACAGCACCACCGCCACCACCTGGCTGCGGGTCAGCGCGCTGCCGAAGGTGCCGATGGCGAGGCTGGACGCGCCCACCAGCGTCACGCCGAAGTAGCCGGACACGACGTGGCCCAGCGACACCTTGCCGTAGATCGCGATGAGCGCCGGCATGTACAGGGTGCTGACGAGGAACAGGAGCAGGAAGCCCAGCGACGCGAGGAACTTGCCCACCACGATCTCCACGTCGCGGACCGGCGAGCTGTAGAGCAGGGACACGGTGCCGGTCTGCCGCTCCTCGGCGATGAGGCGCATCGACAGGAAGATGGCGCAGGCCATGGTGAGGCCCGACGTCGCCCAGAAGAAGACCCCCAGGACCTCGCTCGACTTCCGCGCGGGGCCGGGGAGCGCCAGGAAGTTGAAGGCCAGGCCGTCGGCGAAGAGCACCACCGCGATGATGACGTACCCGCTCATGGTGCGGAGGTACGCGGCCAGCTCGCGGCGGGCGATGAGCAGGACGTTGCGCATCACGCCGCCTCCTTTCCGTGCGTGAGCTTCAGGAAGATGTGCTCGAGCCGGCTGGCGGCGCGGTCGACGCGCAGCACGTCGACGCCGGCGTTCACCAGGGCCTTCACCAGGGCCGGGCGCACCTCGGCGTCCGTCTCGACCTTCAGCGAAGCGCGCTCGCCGTCCAGCCTCACCACCACGACGTCGGTGACGTGCGGGACGGCCTTCAGGGCGTCGACGGCCTTCTGGGCGGCTCCGCTGAGCTCGATCTCGACGGTGCCGGCGCCGCCGAGCTGCTTCGACAGATCCTCCTCGGAGCCGCGGGCGATGATCTCCCCCTGCTGGATGACGAGGAAGCGATCGCAGATCTGGGAGATCTCCGCGAGGATGTGGCTGGAGACCAGCACGGTGTGCTCGCCCTTGAGCGCGCGGATCAGCTCTCGCATCTCGACGATCTGCACCGGGTCCAGGCCGCCGGTGGGCTCGTCGAGGATGAGGAGCCGCGGGTTGTGCACCAGCGCCTGCGCCAGGCCCACGCGCTGCCGGAAGCCGTGCGACAGCGTGGCGATCACGTCGTCCTTGCGCTCGGTGAGCGCCGTCTTCTTCATCGCGTCGGCGACGCGGGCAGGCACGTCGGCCTTCGCCACGCCGCGCAGCTCGGCCACGAAGCGCAAGTACCCTTCGACGGTCATCTCGTCGTACAGCGGCGGCGTGTCGGGCAAAAAGCCGATGCGCTTGCGGATCTCATGGGGGTCCTTCGACACGTCGAAGCCGTCGATCACCACCTTGCCGCTGGTGGGCAACAACACGCAGCCCAGCACCTTGAGGGTGGTGGACTTCCCCGCGCCGTTGAGACCGAGAAAGCCAATGACTTCGCCCTTCTCGATGTTGAAGGAGAGGTCCTTAATCGCGGCCCGCTCTCCGTAGTGCTTCGTCAGCCCGTCGACCTGGATCATCGCGGGCGCTCGTTTAGCCATGGGCCTTGCGGAGTCAAGGAGGGACGCCCACGCCCTCAGGGGCCGACGGACGGCGTCGCGCGACGGGCCAGGCCACCGTGCCGAGGATGGCCAGGCCGAGGAGCACCGCCGTCCACCCCGCCGCCTCGGGACCGAAGGCCCCGCCGCTGAAGAAGCCCGGCTCTCCGGGCCAGCTCGCCTGCAGCACCGACGTGCCCGGCAGCAGCCCGCTCACCGGCTGCCCGAAGAGGACGCCTTCCGCGAAGTTCCAGCCGACGTGCAGGCCGAAGGACATCCACAGGCTGCCGGTCCGCACCGTCACCGCGCCGAACCACACACCCACCAGCGCGACGTTCAGCGCCGCCACCCACGACGCGTTCGGGTTGGTGAGGTGCAGCACACCGAAGGCCAACCCCGTCAGCGCCACCGCCGCTGAAGGGTGGAGGCCACGGGACAGCGCCTTGAGCGGCACGCCCCTCACCAGGATCTCTTCCGCGAAGGCCGTGGGCGCGACGCACAGCGCGTGCTGCACCAGGACGAAGCCGAGCCGGGAAGCGGACACGCCGCTCCACTTCAGCGTCGTCACGCCCACCACCGCGGGAAGACCGCACGCGAGCGCCACCAGGGCTACGGCGAGGAAGAGCCCCACCGCGAAGCGTCGCCCGGCCCGCGCACGGGAGAGGCCCACCTCTTCGCCGAGGAGCAGGCGACCCACCAGCGTCGCGCCCAGCGCGGCGAACGTCGTCGACCAGGTGATGAAGGCGAGGTGGACGTCGTCGAGCGCCGTCACCTTCTGCCCCAGCCCCGAGAGGGCCAGCAGCACCTGCGCGCCGCCCGTCAGCACCGTGGCCACCGCCGTGAAGGCCGCCACCACCCAGCCGCTCCGGACGCGGCCGTCCTCCGAGACGAAGACGCGCCTCACGCCCAGCCTTCGAAGACGAGGCCGCGCTGCTCGAGCGCTGCCTTCGCGCGGGGATCGACGAAGGTCGCCAGCTCCACCTCCCGCTGGGGGCCGTACCCGCTCTGCACGTGCGACGGTCGGTAGCCGGGGTGGCACATCAGCTCGACCAGGCCGTCGGCGGGGAGTGCGTCCAGCTGCGCCTCGAAGCGCGCCGGCGTCCAATAGGCCTCTGCCCCCGCGTCGCCGAGGAAGGCGTCATTCGTCTCCACGCCCTTCGCCCTCAGCGCTGCGCGCATCTCGTCGGAGATGCTCCGCACCTTGAGGCCCCACGCCTTCGCCGTCCGGGCCACGCCGTCCAATACGTTCGACGCCAGGTGCGCGTGCTTGTGCACGTCGATGTGAGTGGGCCTGCGCCCCAGGAGCGCCACCAGCCTCGCGAGCTGCGCTTCCGTCTCGTGGGCGACGAAGTCGGCGGTGAGCGTCGGCAGCGCACGTTCTTCCAATACCCGGCCCCGCTCGCTGAGCGCCTCGAAGCGCACGAGGTTGAGGTGCAGGCCGATGGACAGGCTTTCCGCGTGCGCGGCCGCGTCGCCGGAGAATGGGGAGTTGACGATCATCGTCGTCGAGCTGACCACGCCCTTCGTCATCGCCTCGACGATGCCGCGCGTGACGGCGGGGTCGTAGCCGAAGTCGTCTGCGTTCAGCACCAGCCGGCGGCTCATTCGGCGGGCGTCGGCGGCACCGAGCAGCGGGTGATGATCGCCTCGGCGTCTTTCGGGAAGCGCTCCTTCAGCTTCTTCTTCGCCGCCTCGAGCTGGTTGTCAGGGCCCGCCATCGCCTCGAGCTCGCAGAGCGCCGTCAGCGGCCGGGCGTCGTCGCCGGCCAGCGCGTCGGCTGCCTTGTACGCCTCGCGGGCCGCCGGCAGGTCGCCCTTCTGCACCAGCACGGCGCCCAGGTAGTAGTGCGCCACCATCAGCTTTGGATCGGCGCTCACCGCGCTCTTGAGCAGCCGCAGCGCCTCGTCGGGCTTCGACTTGCGGTACTTCACGAAGCCCATCTCCGCGAGGGTGGCGGGATCCGGCTTGCCTGTCGCGTTCATCGCCTTGAGGGCCTTGCCCAGCGCGAGCTCCGCCTCGTCCAGCCGGCCCCCCTGGGAGTACCAATAGCCCTGACGCGCCAGGTACTCGATGGTGCCCTTGCTCTTCTGCGCCGCGCGCGTCCAGCCTTCCAGCGCTCCGCTGGCGTCGCCCTGTTGCTCTCTCAAGCGCGCCAGCGCGGCGTCAGGGCGGGGATCGTCGGGGTTCAGCTTCGAGGCCTCGGCGATGGCCGTCTCGGCCCGCTTGCCGAAGCGCGCGCCGGTGGCGGCCTGGGCCTCGATGAGGCGGGCGTCGAAGCTCTTCGGGTTCTTCGCCACCCACGCGTCGACCAGCTCCAGCGTCAGCTTCCAGTCCTTCGCGTCCAGCGTCATCGCGGCGGCCGCCTTGAGCTGCTCTTCCGTGACGTCGGGCGCCTTCGCCAACGGCTCGAGCAGCTCGAGGCGCTCCTTCGGCGCGGCCTTCTCCGCGAGGGCCAGGCGCTCGGTGGGAGAGAAGGACGGGTCCCGGAAGCCGACGACGGCGATCAGCACCAGCGCCACCACCACGCCGACGCCGACGAAGATGGGCGTGCGCGATCGCCGCGGCAGCTCTTCCGGCGCGAGGGACGCCGGTCGCGCGTCGGGCAGCACCGGGCGGTCCATCTGGGTCGGCGGCTCGGGCGAGTCGTCGATGGACGCGGACGAGGCGGCCGAGCCCGGAGGCTCGAAGGCGGGCACGGCGTCGGTGGCGCGGGTGGCGACGCGGGCGGCCTCGACGCGCTGGGGCGTGGGCACCGTGGCGGCCAGGGGCTCTCCGCCGACCACCGGCCTCTGGCCGGGCACCTTCGTCCCCGGGTGAGACGGGTCGGCCTCGCGCGCCCGCCGCAGCGTCATGCGCGTGACGTCTTCCTTCTCGGGGAAGAGGTTGGTGACGTACTGTGACACCTCTTCTGCCGTGGCCACCTGCGCCTCGCCGCCCACGGCTTCGATGGCATCGGCGAAGACCTCCAGCGACTGGAAGCGGGAGTCGACGTTGCGGTTGAGCGCGGCGAGGCAGATCGCCTCGAGCGCGGACGGCACGGCGGGATCGTACTGGGTGGGCGGCGTGGGCTTGCCGGTGGCGATCTTCATCACCACCTCGTCCACGCTGGTGCCGGTGAAGGGCCGGCGCCCGCAGAGCTGCTCGTACAGCATCACGCCTGCGGCGAAGACGTCCGCGCGGTGATCCACCGGCTTGGCGAGGATCATCTCGGGCGACATGTAGAAGAACTTGCCCTTCAAGGTGCCGGGCTCGGTGCCGGCGCCCCACGACGCCGTCTTGGCGATGCCGAAGTCGATCACCTTCACCTCGCCGTGCACGCCCACGTGGATGTTGTCGGGCGTGAAGTCGCGGTGCACCAGCGAGAGCGGCTGGCCGTCATCGCCCTTCGCCTTGTGGGCTGCGTCGAGGCCCCGGCAGGCCTGGGTGAGGATGTAGAGCGCCACGCCCATCGGCATGCGGCGGCCGTTCTCGGCGGCCTTGTTGCGGAGATCGGCCCAGGTGTGCCCCTCGAGCAGCTCCATGGCGATGAAGGGCTCGCCTTCCACCTGGCCCAGCTCGAAGATCTTCACCACGTTGGGGTGCTGGATCTGCGCGGTGATGCGCGCCTCGTTGAGGAACATCCTCACGATGGACGTGTCCTTCACCAGGTGCGGCAGCAGCTTCTTCACCGCCACCATCGGTCCGAAGTTGCCGTTCTCGTCGATGTGGCGGCCGACGAACACCTCGGCCATTCCGCCCGTCGCCAGTCGCGACGTCAGGCGGTACTGACCGATCCACGTGGGCTGCCCGAGCGTGTCCACCCCGCCCGGGACTCTAGAGCAGCTTGCCGCGAAGGGGGAGCGTCCTGTCAGGCACCGAGGTGGGGGGACAGCGTGCGGCCAACGCGCGGCACGGCCTCTTCCACGTGCTTCTTCGCCTGGGGGCGCAGCTTCTCGTACGCGCTCTTCAAGGTGGCGTTCTTCGCCTTCTTCGCGCGGTCGTCGGTGATGCCCAGCAGCGCGTCGGCCACCTCGGCGGGGCGGCGGCTCAGCGTCTCTCCGAAGGCGGTGGGCGCGGCGCCGCCCTTGCGGTGGTCGACGTAGAAGGGCTCGAGGCGGTGGACGAAGTCGTCGAGCAGCTGGTCCATCGACTCGCGGATGATGCCGGGCTTCACCGCGCACACCACCTTGTAGGCGGCCTTGATGGCGAGGCCCGACAGGCCTGACTTGCTGGCCACCTCGTCGTCGATCAGCTTCACGCAGTCGGAGAGGATGGCCGGGCGCTTGCTCTTGTCGCTGAGGAGGCGGCCCGCGAGGGTGTCGGCAGAGGCGGAGTCACTCATGGTCCGCTGATTTGTCAGCATCCGGCCCGGCCGTCCACGTCGGCGTGACGTCGAAGAGGCGGCCCTGGGCGTCCTCTTCCCGGTGGCCGCTGTCCACCTGCGCGGCGAAGAGGGCCTGCGCGGTCTCGAGGCGGTCGGCGTCCTCGGGCCGCTTGTCGTCGCGGATCCGCACGATGCGGGGGAAGCGCAGGGAGAAGCCGCTGTCGTGGCGGCTCGAGCGCTGCAGCCCGTCGAAGGCGACCTCGAGCACCACCACGGGCCTGACGAGGTGCTGGTTGCCGATGCGGGAGAGCGTGAGCTCGAGGAAGCGCGTGGTGAGGCGGGCGATCTCCGCGTCGGTGAGCCCGGAGAAGGCCTTGCCGATCTCCGCCAGTCGATCGCCGCGCCACACCGCGAAGGTGTAGTCGGACAGCACGCCCCGGCGCTTGCCGTGGCCCCACTCGGCCCGGGTGACGACGACGTCGAGGGTGGCGAAGGCCCGCTTCACCTTGCGCCAGGCGCTGCCGCGGCGGCCCGCTTCGTACGGGGCGTCGACGCGTTTGAGCACCAGCCCTTCGTTGCCGCGCGCGCGGGCGGCGGTGAAGGCGTCGTCCACCTGGGCTTCCAGGGGGCGGGCGGTGTCGAAGCGGCCCACCGGGTTGACGGCGACGCCCAGGGCTTCGAGGCGGGCGCGGCGCTCCGTCCAGGGGCGGGAGAGGAGGGGCTGGCCGTCGTACAGGCAGTCGTACGCGATGAAGGCGACCGGCACGCGGGCGCGGAGGGTTGCGTCGGGCTCCTTCCTCCCGAGGCGCGCTTGCAGCGCCTGAAACGGGCGCGCCCGGCCGTCGCTGCCCACGGCGATGATCTCCCCGTCCAGCACCACGGCGCGCGGCAGCGTCGCGAGGGCCGCGACCACTTCGGGGAAGGCCTGCGTCACCTCGTCCTGCCCGCGGGCGAAGATGCGCACCGTCCCGCCGACGACGTGTACCTGCGCGCGCACGCCGTCCAGCTTGTCCTCGAAGATGGTGCGAGAGGGGTCGACGGGCTCCTTCACCGCCTCGGTGGGCGTCGCCAACATGAAGGCGATGACGCGGCCAGGCGTGATGCCGGCCTCGCCCAGGCGTCCTTCCTTCGCCAGTCGCGCGAGGTCGCCCGGGTCCACCACCAGAGCCGCCGCCCGGCGCACCTCTTCCAGCGGAAGAGAGAAGGCCAGCGCCACCGCCTCCTCGAAGGTGCCCTGCTGCACGCCGATGCGCACCTCGCCGAGGAGCGCGCGCGCCAGGTAGCCGGCTTCTTCTGGCGCCGCCTGCGAGAGGAGCAGCGTCAACCGCTCGAGCTTCTCGTCTCGGTCCGCCGTGTCGGCGATCGCCTCCAGTGCGCTTTCCACCTGTCGGAGCGCCACCGTCTGTCCCCGCGCGGGCAGCAACTTCGCCACCGCGTCCCCCACGTCGCCTGCCTGCCGGGCCTCGATGCCCACGTGGTTGGCCGTCGTCCCCGCCGCGCTGGCCGTCGCCTGCGCCAGGAGCGCCCACCCCACCCCCAGCGTGCGCACGTCCCCCTGACGCAGGATCTGCCCCAGCACGAGGCGTGAGGTGAGAGGTAGTTCCTCCACCGACACCTCGCTCAGCAGGGCGGCGAGGCGCGCGATCTTCGCCTTTCGCGAGCGCGTTGCCTTCACCGCCTCGAGGGCGCTGACGAGCCGGTGCACGCACCGATGATGAACACGGGTGGTTTCAGTTGGGAACAGCGCGGCTTCCTCCGCCTGCAACCGCTGCACGCGCGCCGCGCCACAACGACAACTCTGCGTGTAGGCGACGCGGATGGCACGGGGCGGGGTGGACGCGCGCGGTGCGGGAGGAGCGCCCGGAAGTTGCAGAGGGCGGGCAGGTGCACTCCCGCGGTCCCGACTTCTCCACGATGACGTTGCGCAGCGCCCTGGGGTCGGCGGTGGCGTTGGAGGCCTCGGCGCGGGAGTTCTACCTCCGGCTCGCGTGGGCGATGTCGCAGTGGGGCGAAGAGGCCGCGAGGCGGTTCTTCATGGACATGGCGAAGCACGAGGAAGCGCACCGCGCGGAGTTGATGGAGCGGCACCAGGCGCGCTTTCCGGAGGCCAGCCTCGAGACACATCCGGCGCTCCTCGCGCTCGAGCTGGTCGGCCCGGCCACCGAGGACGAGGCGTCGGTGCTGACGGTGCGGGAGGCGCTGAAGCTGGCGCTGCACAACGAGACGCGGGCGCGCGGTTTTTTCCTCGCGGCGCTCGATCAACTGACGGATCCCGAAGTGCGCGCGCTGTTTGGCTCGCTCTACGAAGAGGAGATCGAGCACGTGCGCTTCGTGAGGGACGAGCTGGCCCGCCTCGCTCCGGATCTCGACCGCGAAGACGAGCGGGGCTGAAGCCCAGAGGGAGCTTGCGCAACCGGGTGGGGTGGGGTGTCTTCCCTCCACTGTGCCCACTCTCCGTTTGTTCCTGATTTCCGCCGCGCTGGGAGGCCTCCTGGGCTTCTCCTGCGGCGGTGGCCGTCCACGCTGTGACGCGACGTCCTGTCCGTTGGGCTGCTGCGACGCCAACGGCCAGTGCCAGTCGGCGTCGCAGATCAACTGCGGGCAGAACGGCCAGACGTGTCAGGCGTGCGCGCTCGGGCAGATCTGCAGCCTCGGAGTCTGCATCTCCATCAGCACTGGGGGCGGCGCGGGCGGTGGCGTCGTCGGCGGAGGCCAGGGCGGCGGGATGGGCGGCGGCGGCGGCGACATGGACGGTGGCACTGGAGGCGGATCGGGCGGAGGGGGCGTCGGCGGCGGCGGCGGCACGGGCGGCGGAGGCGTTGGTGGCGGCACGGGCGGAGGAACCGGCGGCGGCGCAGGCGGAGGAGTCGGCGGCGGTGCAGGCGGCGGCGCGGGTGGAGGAATCGGCGGCGGCACGGGCGGAGGAGTCGGCGGCGGCACGGGCGGAGGAATCGGCGGCGGCACGGGCGGAGGAATCGGCGGCGGCGCAGGTGGAGGCGTCGGCGGCGGAGGAGCCGGCGGAGGAATTGGCGGCGGCGTGGGCGGCGGAGGTGGACCTCCCTGCGGGCCGGCGAACTGCGCGGGGTGCTGCGATTCGGCCGGCCGCTGCACGGCAGGCAACACGCTCAACAGCGCCTGTGGACGCCAGGGCCAGGCCTGTGTGGCGTGCTCGACGACGCAGTACTGCAGTCAGCAGGGGCTCTGCACCTCGACCTCGGGTGCGCCGGCGGCCGGTTGCAACGACAGCTCCGTGTGTGTCGCGACCTCCGGTGAGACGGGCACGTGCCTCCAGGGCACGATGCCCGACGGTGGCGCCGACGTGCCGGGCGGCTACTGCACGCCCAGCTGCAACGCGGGGATGTGCCCCATCAACTCTCAGTGCATCGGGCTCGTGCAGAGCGGAACCACGTTCAACCAGTGCCTCGGCAGCTGCAGCCCGGTGCGGCAACGCGGCAGTTGCCGCTACGGTCAGACCTGCTACCCCGTCACGCAGGCCGACGGAGGCACTGCGCCGCTGGGTGTGTGCTGGGTCGACTGCGTCTTCGTCGGCTGCCAGACGGGCACCTGCAACGTCAACACCGGGTTCTGCCAGTAGCCCCGACGCGGCTCGTTGCCCTCGCGGCCGGCTGCAGTCGAGGCGCGCGGTGTGGTCCGGCGGGCGCGCTGGCTGGGCCCGGCTGGCGCCTCGTCATCGCGCCGACAGGGACACCGACAGCGACGAGCCTGAGGGCGCGGGGGGCCTGCGCGCTTCGCGTGCGCGGGCGAAGTCGACGACCACGGGGAAGTGATCCGACCTCCCCCGGCGCTCGACGTACGCACCCAGCGGCTCCAGCGCCGGGCCGTAGGTGACGTGATCGAGCTGCGCGGCGAGCTGCAGCGGCCCCACGCTCCACCTCCACGTCTTCGCGCGGGGATCGAACTCCGGCAGCGCGGTCCGCAGCCCGACGTCCTCGAGGAGCTGCACTGCATCTCCGCTCGTCCCTTCGTTGAAGTCACCAGCCACCAGCGTGGGGAGCGACGGGTCGAGCGAGGGCAGCCACGCCTCGAGCTCCGCGCGCCGAACGCCTCCGGTGCTGGCATACCCTCGCACCCAGCTGCCGTCCTCCGTCACCGGCGGGTGGAGGTGCACCACGAGCGCCTGCACCTGCCCCAGCGGTGTCTGCGCCACCACGCGCATCGCCGGGAACCAGCCGCCCGGGTTGCCCAGCACGTCCTCCACCGCGAAGGCGCGCTTCGAGAGCACCGCCAGCCCGCCAGCCGCGGGCGCGTGCACGAAGGCCTGGTGCGGCCACCGGGCGCCCAGCGCCTTGCGGATCTCGCGCTCCCACTCGGGCGAGGTCTCCTGGAGAAGAATGAGATCGGCGTCGGGGGCGGCGATCGCCGCGAGCGTCTCCTCGTCGCCCGCCAGTCCGTAGTTCAGGTTGAAGGTGACGACGCGCAGGGTGGCCTCTCCAGGCGCTGGGGCGCGCGCCGTCCGAGTGGGGTGCACGCAGGTGGAGAGGGCGAGGAGGAAGAGGAGGGCGCGGCGTCGCATGCCGCGTGCGACGCGTGGCTGTCTGCGCTCGTTCCATGCCCTGTGGCCTCTGGTAGAACCCGACGCCACATGGACCACCTGCGCTTCAACCTCAATGGGACGTGGGTGACGGAGCGGGCTGTTCCGCCCACCACCACGCTCCTGCGCTACCTGCGCGACGTGAAGGGCCTGCCGGGTACCAAGGAAGGCTGCGCCGAGGGGGACTGCGGCGCCTGCACGGTCGCCGTCGCGGAGGCGGGCGCCGACGGGAAGCCGCGGTGGCGCGCGGTCAACTCCTGCCTGCTGCTGCTGCCCATGGTGCAGGGCAAGCACGTCGTCACGGTGGAAGCGCTGCGGGCGCCCGACGGCGCCTGGCACCCCGCCCAGGAAGCGCTGGCCCGCGCGCTGGGCAGCCAGTGCGGCTACTGCACACCCGGCGTCGTGATGTCGATGTTCGAGGCCACCTACCGTGAGGACCTCGATCAACCCTGGAAGCTGGACGATCAGCTCTGCGGCAACCTCTGCCGGTGCACCGGCTATCGGCCGATCCGCGACGCCGCGCAGAAGATCGCCGGCGCGTGCCCGAAGGATCGCTTCACCGCATGCGCGCCGGAGTCGATGGAGCTGCACTACCAGGCGGGTGGGCAGCGCTTCGTCACCCCCGTCACCTTCGACGCCCTCTTCGACGAATTGGAGCGCCACCCCGACGCGCGCTTCGTGGTGGGCGGAACGGATCTCTCGCTGGAGATCACCAAGCGCTTCGTCGCGCCGCCGAAGCTCGTCTCGCTCGAGGGGCTGGCGCCGCTCCGCGTCCTGGAAGAGAGCGCGGCGGGCTTCCGCATCGGCGCAGGGGTGCCGATCTCCGAGCTCGAGGCGTGGAGCGAGCGGCGGCTGCCCTCGCTGCACCGCATGGTGCGCTACTTCGGGGCGCGGCAGATCAAGCACCGCGGCACGGTGGGCGGAAACCTGTGCACCGCCTCGCCCATCGGCGATCTCGCGCCGGCGCTGATGAGCCTGGGCGCCTCTGCCGTCCTTCGGGGACGCGCAGGCGAGCGCACGGTGGCGCTGGAGGACTTCTTCGTCGGCTACCGGAAGACAGCGCTCTCGCCGGGGGAGCTGCTCGCCGCCGTCCTGGTGCCGCGCGTGCCTGACTCGGCGCGGGCCGTCTCGTACAAGGTGTCGAAGCGGCGCGAGCTGGACATCAGCAGCGTGTCGGCCGGGCTGTATGTGGAGGTGGACGCGAAGGGCGTCGTCACCCTCGCGCGGCTGGCCTTCGGCGGCATGGCCGCGACACCGAAACGCGCGTCGGCGGCGGAAGCGGCGCTGGTGGGACAGCCGTGGACAGAGGCGTCAATTGAGCGCGCGGCACAGGCGCTCTCGAAGGACTTCACGCCGCTGAGCGATCACCGTGGCTCGAAGGAGTACCGGGCGCTGGTGGCGGCCAACCTCCTGCGCGGCTTCTTCGACGAGACGAAGGACGTGAAGCAGCCCCGCCTGGCGCCCGGCCACGCGGCCACCGTGCAGGCTGGCGCGGAGGTGCGCGGTGCTTAAGCCCTCGGTCGGTTCGCAGAGCGGGGCTCAGGCCCCTGGCAGCGGGCCCGTGACACCGCTGCACCAGCCGTTGCTGCACGAGAGCGGGCTCAAGCACACCTCGGGCGAGGCGCGGTACGTGGACGATCTCCCCGCGCCGCACGGGATGCTGGTGGCGCAGGTGGTGTCTTCGCCGCACGCCCACGCGCGGCTGCGCGGCCTGGACACGAGGAAGGCGCGGGCCGTGCCGGGCGTCCACGCCGTCCTCACCGCCGCCGACATCCCCGGGGAGAACAACTGCGGGCCCGTCGTCCACGACGAGGAGGTGCTGGCGAAGGACACCGTGCACTTCCTCGGGCAGGCGGTGGCGCTGGTGGTGGGCGACTCCTACGAAGCGTGCCGCGCGGGCGTCGCCGCGGTACAGGCCGACTACGAGGTGCTGCCGGCCATCGTCACTCTCGACGACGCCCTGGCGAAGGGCAGTTGGTTGTCCGACGAGCACAAGCTGGAGCGCGGCGACGTGGCCGCGGCGCTCGCCTCGGCCGACGTGCGCCTGTCGGGAGAGTTCCGCACCGGCGGGCAGGATCACTTCTACCTGGAGACGCAGTGCACGCTGGCGATCCCCGTGGAGGATCGCTCGCTCGAGCTCTTCTCTTCCACGCAGCACCCCAGCGAGGTGCAGACGCTGGTGGCGCACCTGCTGGGTTGGCATCGCAATCAGGTGAACGTCACCGTCCCGCGCATGGGCGGCGGCTTCGGAGGGAAGGAGACGCAGGCCGCGCCGTACGCCTGCCTCGCGTCGCTCGCCGCGGTGAAGACGGGCCGGCCGGTGAAGGTGTGGCTCAACCGCGACCAGGACATGATGTGGACAGGCAAGCGCCACCCCTTCCTCACCCGCTACGAGGCGGGCTTCATGAAGGACGGCTCGCTCGTCGGCCTGAAGGCGGAGCTGTTCAGCGACGGCGGCTTCTCCACCGACCTGTCCCGCGCCATCCTCGATCGCGCGCTCTTCCACATCGACAACGGGTACTTCCTGCCGGCGGTGCGGGTGACGGGGCGGGTGGCGAAGACGAACCTGCCGTCGAACACCGCTTTCCGTGGCTTCGGCGGCCCGCAGGGCATGGCCGTCATCGAGCACGTCCTGACGCGCGCGTCGGAGGTGCTGGGTGTCGATCCCGTCGCGCTGCGGCGGAAGAACTTCTACGGGGCGGCGCCCCGCAACGTCACGCCGTTCCGGCAGGAGGTGAAGGACAACCGCCTGCCGCGCATCTTCGACGAGCTGGAGCACACCAGCGACTACCGCAAGCGGCTGGCCGAGGTGGACGCCTTCAACGCGTCGAGCAGGTGGAACAAGCGGGGCCTGGCGATGACGCCCGTGAAGTTCGGCATCAGCTTCACCACGTCCTTTCTGAACCAGGCCGGCGCACTGGCGGTGCTGTACGCCGACGGCAGCCTGCAGTTGAACCACGGCGGCACCGAGATGGGGCAGGGCCTGCACACCAAGATGCTGGCCATCGCCGCGCACGAGCTCGGGCTGTCTCCCCAGGCGATCCGCGTGATGGCGACGGCGACGGACAAGGTGCCCAACACCTCGGCCACCGCGGCCTCCAGCGGCGCGGACTTGAACGGCCAGGCGGTGAAGCAGGCCTGCGAGACGTTGCGGGAGCGGCTGCGGCCCGTCGCCGCACGGCTGCTCGGCGTACCGGCGGCGAACGCGAAGGAGTTGCTGTTCGCCGGTGGGCGAGTCTTCCTCCCCTCGCGGCCCGAGCTGGCGCTGCCCTTCGAGAAGGTGACGGGCGAGGCGTACCTGCAGCAGGTGCCGATGTCGGCGACGGGCTTCTACAAGACGCCGGACATTCACTTCGACAAGGCCACCGGCCGGGGCAAGCCGTTTCACTACTTCGCGTACGGCGCGGCGGTGAGCGAGGTGGAGGTCAGCGGCCTCACGGGCGAGCACCGGCTGCGGCGCGTGGACATCCTCCACGACGTCGGCGCGAGCCTCGTGCCCACCATCGACAAGGGCCAGGTGGAAGGCGCCTTCATCCAGGGGTGGGGCTGGCTCACCATCGAGGAGCTGAAGACGGACGAGAAGGGCTTTTTGCGCACGCACTCGCCGGACACGTACAAGATCCCCGCCTTCGGCGACGCGCCCGTCGACTTCCGGGTGGCGCTCCTCACGAACGCCGCGCAGGACGACGTCATCCACGGAAGCAAGGCGGTGGGAGAGCCGCCCTTCATGCTGGCGCTCTCGGCGGTGGCGGCCCTGCGGCACGCGGTGGCCGCCTTCGGCCCGAAGGGGCGTGAAGTGCAGCTCGCCATTCCATGCACGCCCGAGGCGGTGCTGTTCGCCGTCGAGAGGCAGCGCGCGCCGTGAGGCTCCTGCTGGTGGGGCTGCTCGCCGCGGGCTGTGGGCGGAGCGGCCTGAGGGAACTCGACGCGGGCGCCGAGCTCGCGAGCCTCGACTCGGGTGTCCAGAGTGCACGCCCGTGCAGCGAGAAGATCTCCTTCACGCAGGCGCGGGGCTGCGAAAACGACGGGGCGGTGGAGTTCTGCGCGACGGACGACCCGGCCACCGAGGCCGCGCTGGCGAAGCTGGTGCCCGGCGTCTACCGCGTGGGAACTCCGGGGCGCAGCCGGTGCCTCCCACCGGAGACGGCGTACCTCTGGCCGCTCGGCCCCGGGGACTGTGTGGCGCTTCACGGCGCGATGACGGACGAGGCCTGGGCCGCGGTGTGCGCGCTGGCTGCGCAGCCGTCAGTCACCCGCGTCTCGCCGTGGTTCGCGGAGTAGGCCGCGCTGTCACCGTGCAGCGCAGGCCCCCTGCTGGCCAGTTGATGCACCCTCGGCGACGAGGCGGGCGGTGCTGGAGGCTCCGCTGGCATCGGTGCACGTCAGCTCGGTCCTTCGAGGCTTGGCCCGTCGCAGCGGCGCGGCCAGAGGTGGGTCAGAAGATGAGCGCGAGCGCCTTCATCGACACCCACGCCATCGCCGCGGCCATGGGCAAGGTCACCACCCACGCGATGAGGATGTTGGTGGCCACGCCCCACCGCACCGCCGACACGCGCTTGGACGCGCCCACCCCCATGATGCAGGCGTTGATGCAGTGGGTGGTGGACACCGGCACGCCCAGGCTGCTCGCCCCGAGGATGGTGAGCGCCCCGGCCGTCTCCGCCGCGAAGCCCTGCAGCGGAGTGATGCGGATGATCTTCGTCCCCATCGTCTTGATGATGCGGGTGCCGCCTGCCGCCGTGCCCAGCGCGATGGCGCCCGCGCAGGCGACGATGACCCAGTACGGCACGTGATCGCCCTGCGGCATCACCCCGGCGGGCATCCACTCCGGCAGCGCGTGCCCCCCTGCGCCGAAGGCCAACAGCGCCAGCGTGATGATGCCCATCGACTTCTGCGCGTCGTTGCTGCCGTGGCTGAAGGCCATCGCGCTGGCCGACACGAGCTGCGCCCACCGCGAGCCGCGCGTCACCACCGCCGGGCGCAGCGGGCGGATCAGCCAGATGAGGACGATGGAGAGGAAGAAGGCCAACAGGAAGCCCAACGTCGGCGAGACGACGAGCGGCACCAGCACCTTCTTGCCCAGCGCGCTCCACTTGAACGCGTCGACGCCCGCGTGCGCCACCACCGCCCCGGCCAGGCCGCCGATCAGCGCGTGCGACGACGACGAGGGGATCCCGAACCACCAGGTGATCAGGTTCCACGCCGACGCGCCGACGAGCGCGGCCAGCACCACCGCCTGCGTCACCGTCACCGGCTCCGCGAAGCCCGAGGCGATGGTCTTGGCCACCGCCGTGCCCGTCATCGCGCCGACGAAGTTGAGGATCGCCGCGATCAACACCGCGGTGCGAATCGGCAGCACGCCCGTCGACACCACCGTGGCGATCGCGTTCGCCGCGTCGTGGAAGCCGTTGATGTAGTCGAACACGATGGCCATCACGACCACCGCGATGAGCAGGCTAACCATGCTTCACGGCCAGGTTGGCGAGCAGGTCCGCGACGTTGTCGCAGTGATCGACGGCGGCCTCGAGGTGATCGAGCGCCTCCTTCTGCTTGAGCAGCTCCCGGAAGTCGCCGTTCTTCTCGGCGAATAGCGCGCTGATCGCCCCGCGGTAGATGGTGTCGGCTTCCTTCTCGATGGCGCGCACCTTGCGGCCGCCCCCCAGCAGATCCTCGAACTCGTGCTTGCGCAGGTGCGGCACCGCCTCCGCGATGAAGCCGGTGCACTGCTCCAGCTTCTCCATGATCTGCACCATCGGCGGGGTAGGGCGATCGAGGTGGTAGAGGCTGAAGCAGCGCGCCGACAGGTTCATCAGGTCGATGATGTCGTCGAGCTCGCTGGTGAGGCGGTGGAGATCTTCCCGGTCGATGGGCGTGACGAAGGTGCGCGCCAGGGCGTCCTCCATCCTCCGCACCACGTCGTCGGCCTTGTGCTCCAGCGCCTGCACCGACGGCTGCACCGTGGACGCGCTCTGGTCCTTGAAGGTGAGCAGCATCTTCGCCGCCTCATGCCCGAGCCGCGAGAGCTCCTCGAGCATGTCGTACCAGTGGTCTTCTCTCGGCAGGAGGAAGCGGACGAGGGATTGCAGAGCCATGACGCGCCTTTCACCCCAGCAACAGCGCAGGCCCGGTAACAACTCGGTGACGAAATGGTGAAGCCGGTCCTCGGCGCAGTTCAAGCCTTTGGATTCGCTGCCATCAGCGCCGCGAATCCAGCATCCGAGCCAGCTCCGCCAGCTCACCGGGGAGGCTCTTCTGGGCGGCTTCCACGGCGGCTCCACGCACCAGGCGCTTGGTGAGGGCGTAGCCGGTGCCTGACAGCGCGGCGAGACCCCGGGCGCGGATCAACGCGGCGGCCAGCACGGCCTCGGGCGCGTGGACCGACTCGGCGATGTGCATCGACAGCGCCTCCAGCGGCGTCAGCACGCGCCCATGTCCGACGAACTCAGTGAGGCGCGACGGAGAGATGCAGGCGCGCGCCAGCTCCACCGCGTACGACGGCACGAAGAGGCCCAGCTGCACCTCGTTGAGGCCGAACTTGAAGGGGCCGTCAGCGAAGACGCGTAAGTCCGCCGCCAGCGCGAACATCGCCCCGCCGCCCAGCGCGTGGCCCGACACCGCCGCCACCACCGGCTTGGGGAAGAGGAACAGCTTCAGCACCGCGCTGCCCATGGCCGCGACCAGCTTCTGCTTCTCCTCCAGCGACAGCGTCGGCAGCGCCTTCAGGTTGAGACCCGCCGAGAAGTAGCCGGGCCGCCCCGTCAGCACCACCGCCAGCGCGTTGCTGTGCTCCACCGCCGCCAGCGCGCCCTCGAGGCCCTCGAACTCCGGCACCAGCAGCGCGTTGGCCTTGCCGTCATCCAGCGAGATGACTGCCACGTCCCCGTCGCGATCGACCTTCCACTCGGACATGCCCCGGGCCTTTAGCTGGCCCGCGCCTTCGGGGAAAGCGCCCGCGTGCGCCGGCCCACGAGGCCCAGCCCGAGGAGCAGGAGCGCCAGCCCGGACGGGCCGCCATCCACCCCGGCGCACCCGCAGCCGCCGACGATCGTCTCTGGCTCGGTGGCCATGGGGGGAGGGGCCGCCGCGGCCTCCGCGGTGAAGGAGACGGGGGCGCTTCGCGTGAAGTGGCCCGCGGCGTCCCAGGCGATCGCCACCACGGTGTGGGGCCCGGCCGCCACGTCCACCGTCGTCTCCCACGGGGGCGTGCGGGGCTCGGCAGCCGTCGCCCCATCCAGCTCCAGCGTCACCTGCGTCACTCCCACGTCGTCGCTGGCCTCGGCCGACAGCGTCACCGAGAGGGGCGTCACCGCGCCGGGCGCGGGGGAGCGCACCGAGACGCTGGGCGCCGTCGTGTCCACCGGACCCTGGCCCACCACCACCTCCAAGCCGTCGCTGGTCGCGCTGTTGCCCGCTGCGTCGGTGGCCCGCGCCGTCAGCACGTGCGGGCCATCGGACAGCGCGCTCGGGTCCAGCGCCAGCATGTACGGCGGCTGGGTGACTTCGCCCAGGTGGGTGGCCCCATCCGCGAGAAACTCCACCTTCACCACGCCCACGTCATCGCTGGCCGCGGCCGCCAGGGTGAAAGGTCCGTCGAGCCGCGCCCCCGCGGCGGGAGCGGTGAGCGCCACGGTGGGGGCCTGCGTGTCGGGCGCGGCGCCCACGATGATCTGCGCCGTGGCAGACAGGCCGGCTCCGGTGACGGTCAGCGCGTGCGGGCCGCCCGGTGTCATCCCGGCGGTGAAGGTGCCGGTCGCGTCCACGGCTCCGCCGCCGGTCACGCTCCAGGTGAAGGCGGGCTGGGGGGACAGGGGCGCGCCGAACTGATCCTCCGCGGTGGCGGTGAAGGCCTGCTGCTGCCCCACCTGCAGGTTCACCACCTGCGGCTGCAGCTCGATGCGCGTAGGCGTGGCCAGCACCGTCACCTCGGCGAGGCTGGTCACCTGGTTCCCCGCGGTGTCCGTCACCGTCACCAGAAACTGGTACTGCCCGGGCTGCGTGAAGGTGGCCGTGGTGTCCTTCGCCGCGTTGGCGCCGTTGGCCGAGAAGCTGACCGGCGCGGGAGCGAGGGGCGTGCTCCACTGGTAGGTGAGGGTGGCTTCCCCCGCGTCGTCGTCGGCGCGCACGGAGAGTTGCGTGGTGGCGCCGGTGACGGCGCTGGGCGTGGCGGACGCCGGCACGACGATGGTGGGGGCGCCCAGGCCCGTCACCGTCACCAGCGCCGTCGCGGTGCGCCCACCCGCGCTGGCCGTCACGGTGTGTGGACCTCCCGGTGTCGTGCCCGCGGTGAAGACGCCGGTTGAACCCAGCGTGGACATGGCCCCGCCGCCGGACACCGCCCACGCCGGCAGGCCCGGGAACATCGCGCGGCCGAATTGATCCGTCCCCATCGCCGTGAAGTTCTGCGTGGCGCCCGCCAGCACGTTGGCCATCGAGGGGCTCACCGCCAGGCCAACCAGCTGCTGCTGCACCTGCACCACCACCTGGCTGCGTACCGAGAGGCCCCCGGCGTCGGTGATGGTGACCTCCAGCGTGTACGTGCCGGCGCCCGAGAAGGTGGCGGTGGCATTCTTCGCGCCGTTGGTGCCGTTGGCGCTGAAGCTGACCGGGTACGAGCCGGTCGCCGTCCAGCTGTAGGTGAGCGCCGCCTCGCCGCCGTCGTCTGCTCCCAGCACCGTCAGCTGCGTGCTGGTGGCGGGGGTGGGCCCGGGAGGATTGGCCGCCGCCGCCGTCGACACCGTGGGCGGCAGGTTGACGACGGTGGTGGTGAAGTCCTGGCCCGTCAGGTTGGCGGTGGCGACGGTGACGTTCAGCGTCGCCGGGACGAAGGCGTACGGCGTCAGCGTGGGCGTCAGCGTGTACGCGCCGGAAGGCACGCCCACCAGGACGTAGCGGCCCAGCGAGTCGGTGGTGGCGCTGCGCGTGCCGTCGCTGACGGTGACGCCGGGCAGCGGAGTGCCGCCGGTGCGCACCGTGCCGGCCACCGTGTAGGAGGTGCCTGCCGCCACCTGGAAGTCGAGGTTGCTGCGGCCCATGCCTCCCGACACCGTCACCGGGTTGGTGAAGGTGGCGGGCAGCAGCGTGACGCCGGGTGCGCTGGCCACGAGGTTCCACGTGCCGTTGGGGACCGAGTTCAAGAAGAAGTTCCATGGGGTGCCGGGCTGGTACTGCGTCGCCGTCACCGTGCGCACGCCGTCCGTCACCGTGGGGGCGGTGGTGAGGGACGCCGGCAGCGTGCCCTGCAGGTAGGCGCCCGAGGCGTAGAAGTTGTGGTTGGTGAGGTTGCCGCCCATCACGTCCAGCGGGTTCTGGAAGCCCGACGCGTTGAACTGCCAGCCGACCTTCGTGGCCGAGAGCGTGTAGCGCCCGGTGGGCACGTCGTTGAGGGTGTAGTCGCCCGAGGCGTTGGTGGTGGCGGTGCGGCTGCCGTCGCTCACCACCACGCCCGCCACGCCAGCGCCTCCGGCCGTCACCCTGCCCTGGATGCGGTAGCCGGGGACGGGCGTGGCCGTGAAGTCGAGGCCCAACGCGTCGGCGCTCACCGCCAGCGGGGCCGCGAAGCCGCGGGTGAAGGTGAAGTCCGTCTTCGTGGCGGTGACGGTGTAGCTGCCGCCCGGCACGTTGGTGAGGAAGTAGCGCCCGTCGGACGCGGTGAAGGTGGCGCGGGTGCCGTCGGAGATTCGCACGCCCGAAAGGCCCACGCCCGCGTGGGTCACCGTGCCGGACAGAGTGAAGGTGGTGGGCGCGCCGACAGTGACGAGGAGCGAGGCCGTCGCCGTCTTCCCCTTCATGTCGCTCACCGTCACCGCGACGTGGTGCGCGCGCGCTGCCCCGAAGGTCTTCGTGGCCACCGCCGCGTTCGGCCCCAGCGTGTCGTCGTCGAAGTCCCAGTGGTAGGCCAGCGGATCGCCGTCGGCATCCGTCGCCGTCGCGGTGAAGGTCACCGTGCCGTTGACGGCCGGCGAGAGCGTGCTGGCCGCCAGCGTCACCGTGGGCGCGCGGTTTCCGGGGAAGGCGCCCAGGTTCACCACCACGTCCAGCGACGGGGGCGTCGTGCCGCCCAGCCCCACCGGCGTGAGGTGAATGCCGGCCAGTGGATCGCTGAAGGTGCGGCCGATGGTGAGCGCCGAGTTGGAGCGGCTGCCATCGCCGGGCGTCATGTCCAAGAGGTGCGCCCCGGTGTTGGACGCGTAGCCCCAGTTGATCGACACGCCGTTGCGCAGGCGCACGTTGCTGGGCGCCGGGCGGAACTCCAGCCAGTAGTCCTTCTGCCCGTCGCGCGGCACCTTGAGCGCGTGCAGGCCGCTGGTGATGGACTGCTCCAGCGCGTGGATGCGGTGGGTGCCGCTTGCCGTCACCACCTGCACCTCGGGGCTCGTCACCCAGTCGAAGCGCCGCTTGAACCAGGCCTGGAAGTGCTCCTGCCCGCCGCCCATCACGTCGAAGGGGTTGCCGTACTCCTGGTTGGAGCCAGCGCCGATGACGGTGCTGCCCGCGTTCCAGAAGTTGGCGTGGTACACGCCGTAGTTGTGGCCCAGCTCGTGCGCAGTGACGCGCAGGCTGAAGTTGCCGTTGAGCCACGTGCCCTTGCCGCCCACGTAGCCGCGCCCCGCCCACCCCGAGAAGGTGGACTTGAAGCCGACGATCTCCAACTGGTAGTCGCTCAGCGTGTAGCCGGCCGCCGTGGCGGCGGTGCGCGCGTCACCCATCAAGAGGGTGTAGTTCTGGTTCGCCTGGTACTCGGCCTTCGTCTTCGGCAGCCGCAAGGTGGGCGTCACCGTCGCGGAGAGCGACGTCTTCCCGAAGGAGTTGGCGACGTAGAAGTTGTTCACCTGCGTGTTGATGAGCGCCTCGGCCGACGCCTGGGAGATCGGATCGCCCGGGTCGTCCGAGTAGTCCACGCGGATGAAGAGGACCGACTTGGGCCCCTCCGTCCAGGACGAGGCGGGGGGGAGGCCCTCGGCCGCCGCGTCCTGCTCCTCCTGCGCGCCCAGGGCCGCGTCGTATTCGGCGGCGTGCTGCGGCACACAGAAGCCGAGCAGCTCGTCGCCGGCGTGGAAGATCTGCGCGGCCTCCACGCGCTTCTTCGACACCGGGCAGGCCTTCGGGAACTCGAGGGGCAGGGTGCGCGGCTCCCCCGGGAAGAGGCGGCGCAGGCGCGAGTTGGTGAGGGCGATGACGCCGTCCAGCGCCACGCCGTGCAGGCGGACGTGCGGCCGCGTCAGGTGTCCCAGCCGCTCGCCGAAGACGCCCGCGCGCAAGAGCTCGGCCTCTCCGTCGAAGCTGACGAAGCGCTCCACCGGCTGAGGCGGTGCGCCTGGCTCTTCCGCCACCGCGCCGATGACGTGCAGCGTGCCCCGTCCGTCCCGCCAGCTCTCCACCGCGCTGGCGATCGACGCGGGCAGGGCGGCGTGCTCCACCGGCGTCAGGGCCATGGTCAGCGCGAGCTCCGGCTCCTGCAGCAACAACGCCCGAAAGAGAGGCCGGCGGGCCGAGGCGAGCGACTGGCCCCTCGCCTCCAGCGCCGGCCGTCGAGGGCCCTGCGCCTGCAGGTACTCGTCCAGCCACGCGCGGAAGGCGGCGTGCGCGTCCAGGACGGGGGCGAGGTCGACCAGGCGCTCGGGTGGAGCGGCCAGCGCGCCGCGCGAAGAGGTGTGCGGCGCCGTCGGCGCGGGGCCCTCACTGCACGCATTCGCCAGGAAGAGAGACAGAGCCAGCCAGCCAGCCACCGGAAGACGCATGGGCCGCACCGCCGAGCAAGGGGTAGGCCACCGTCGCACCTCTGATTTCGCGGGGGAAAAAGGCAGTGAGGAGCAGCCGCTGCTGCAGGCCGCACACTTTTCACACCGGGTGGTGCGAGGTGTGGGGAAGCGTCCTCGCTGGTGTCTGACTTCCGGTCAGGCGCTGGCCGGGGCCGGCGCGGGCTCTGCGGAGGGCGTGGAGGCGCGGCCGATTTCCCTCAGCAGGCGCGCGTGCGAGGCGAGCGCGGCGAGGAAGGTGCGGTGCTCGTAATACGGCACGCCGAACTCCCTCGCGCACTCACGGACGATGGGCGCCAGCGCGGGGTAGTGCACGTGGCAGATGCGCGGGAAGAGGTGGTGCTCGACCTGGTGGTTCAACCCTCCCACGACGAAGGTGGCCACCGGGTTGCCCGCCGCGAAGTTGGACGTCGTCTTCAGCTGGTGCACGTAGAAGTCGTCCTCGAAGGCGCCGCCTGGAGCCGGCGAGGGGAAGGCCGGCCCCTCCACCACGTGCGCCAGTTGGAACACCACCGCGGCGGTGAAGCCGGACACGGCCAGCGACAGCGCATAGCCCGCCAGCACCTGCCACCAGGCGTGCAGCCCGCCGAGGAAGGGCAGCCCGAGGAAGACGGAGAAGTGCAGGGCCTTGCCCAGCAGCACGTCAGCCACTTCCCGCCGCGTAGGCGCCTTGCCGGTGCGCGCCTTCGTCTCGAGCAGCTGCGCGAAGTCCTTCTTGAAGACCCACACGGCCGAGGTGAAGCAGTACAGCACCCACCCATAGACGTGCTGCAGCCGGTGGCCCCACGACGGCCTGTCCTTCTTGTAGAAGCGCAGGAAGAAGCCGGGCTCGAGATCGTGATCGACGCCCGGCACGTTGGTGTACGTGTGGTGCACGATGTTGTGGGCCCAGGCCCACATGAGCGAGGACGCCCCCATCAAGTCGAAGGTGCGGCCGAGCAGCGCGTTGACGCCGCGGCGGGCGCTGTAGGCCCCGTGGATGGCGTCGTGCCCCACATTGAAGCCCATGCCGGCGACGAAGAAGCCGCTGCCCAGCGAAAGCACCACCGCCAGCCACCCAGGCAGCGAGACGAAGGAGAGGACGCCGAGGATGGAGAGGAGCCCGCCCACCCAGAAGGCGGACTTGAGCCACATGAAGGGCGTGGCGTGGCGCGACTTGCCGGTGGCCTCGAAATACCCGTCGACGCGGCGGAGCAGCTCGGCGCGAAAGGCGGGGCCGGACTTCGAGAAGGACAGCCTGGGCTGCGGGGACGAGGGGCGAGCGGTGGAACTCACTGTACCGCCGACGGTAGCGGCCCCTTCGTCATGGAATCGCCACGACGCGTGACGAATGGGTCAGAACATCAGCGCGTTCCCCACCAGCGACATGCCGCCGTCGACGGTGAAGATGCCGCCCGTGCAGTAGCGCGCTGCGTCGGATGCGAGGAAGACGGCCAGCTGAGCCACTTCGTCTTTGGTGCCGAACCGCTGCAACGGCATCGCCTGTTCGACCTTGCGCTTCGTCTCGGCGTCGCCCGCCAGCCGCGTCATGCCTTCCGTCTCGTCGATGGGGCCGGGCCAGATGGAGTTGACCCGCACGCCCGCGCCGCCCCATTCCAGCGCCAGCGACTTCACCAGCATGTCGACGCCCGCCTTCGCCGCGCAGACGTGGGCCTGCATCATGTACGGGTGCCCGGCCTGCGGCGCAGAGATGGCGATGACGCTGGCGCCGGGCTTCTTCAGCTTCTCGAAGGCCGCGCGGCAGGCGTTGAAGCTGCCGAGGAGATCGATGTCCATCACCGCCTTGAAGCCGTTGGACGACATGGCCACCGCCGGAGCGGGGAAGTTGCCGGCCGCGCCGCACACCAGCACGTCCAGCGGACCCAGGGCCGTCACCGCGCTGGTGATGGCCGCGTCGAGCGCCGCGTACTCGCGCACGTCCGCCGCGTAGCCCTCGGCCCGCACGCCCTTCTCGCGCAGGCCCTTCACCGCCGCCTCCAGCTTGTCGGGCTTGCGGCCGTTGATGGCCACCTTCGCCCCCAGCGCCCCGAAGGCGTGGGCGATCTGCAGGTTGATGCCGCTGGAGCCGCCGGTGATGAAGACGGTCTTTCCCTGGAAGAGGCCTTCTCGGAAGACGGACATGGCGTTACCCCTTCTTGCCCTTCGTGGGCGGTGGCGGCGCGGGTGGAGGCGTCGGCGTCGTCACCCCGCGCGCGCCGTTGAGGAACAACTGGCTCATGCCGCGCAGCATGTCCTTGAGCGGCATGATCGCGCTGGTGCTCCACGAGGCCATGGTGGCCATGCAGGACAGGAGGAAGAAGTCCGCCAGCGCCTCGGACGGGACGAGAGGAGACAGCTCGCCTCGCTCCGCCGCGGCCCGGAAGCGTTGGCCCACCAGCGCGCGCACCTCCACCGCCTCGCGATCGGTGACGACGGCGGTGCGTCGCAGAGTGACGGAGAAGACCTCCAGCACCAGCTTGGGCTCGCCCTGCCAGAAGTCCGACATCGAGTCGGTGATGGCGTTGAGCAGCTCTTCCAGCGGCGCCTGCTCGGGCAGCGCCGCGATGGCCGCGCACACCGGCGCCTCGCCCTGGAGGAGCAGCTCCAGGAGCACGTCGTCCTTGGTGGGGAAGTGGAAGTAGAAGGCCGCGCGGCTGACCTCGGCGATCTGCGCGATGTCCTCGATGCGGCACTTGTCCACGCCGTCTCGTCGGAAAACCTCGAGCGCGGCGTTATAGAGCTTTCGGCGGGTCTCTTCTCGCTGCTTGTCTCGCACGCCCCATGTGTACCCTGATCGTCAGCGTTCGGCAGCACCCGCATGCGCCCCTCATCGTCGCCGCCAACCGCGACGAGGTGCTCGATCGCCCCGCCTCCGGGCCCCGGCGCTGGCCGGGCGAGCCCTTCGTGGCGCCCCGAGACGAGAAGGCCGGCGGCGCCTGGCTGGGCCTCAACGTGCACGGGCTCTTCGTGGGCGTCACCAACCGCTTCCCCGCCGAGCGCCGGGAGGATCGCGAGTCCCGTGGCACGTTGGTGGTGGAGGCCCTGCGCGCACCCTCGGCGAGCGTCCTCCATGCGTCGCTGGCCGGGGTGTCGCCCACGCGCTTCAACCCGTTTCACCTCCTCTACGCCGACGCGCGCGACGCCTTCGTCACCTGGAGCGATGGGCAGGTCGTGAGGCAGGACGTGCTCGCGCCCGGGCTGCACGTCGTCACCGAGCGCAGCCTGGGAGGGGATGATCATTCCCGGCAGAGCCTCATCCGCGAGGCGTGGCCCTCGGTGGCGCTCCACGGCGGGGAACCCAGCCCCGAGGCCCTCTTCTCGCTGCTGGCGCGCGGCAAGGCAGGCGACCCGCTGGGGGGCGTCTGCGTCGAGGCGCCCGAATGGAACTACGGCACGCGCAGCTCGATGGTGCTCTTCCGGCGGGAGCCGCTTTCCAGGAGCCAGCTCTATTGGGCGGACGGCCGGCCCGATCGCACGCCCTTCACGGCGCGGCCCGAGCTGGTGTCGGCGCTTGCTTGAGGGGCGGAGCCAGGTGCGGCGCGAGGTAGCCGAGGAGCAGCCGGGTGAGCTGTTGCTCGAGCAAGCCCAGCTCGACCCAGCTGGGCTTCTCCACCATCACGCGTGACACCACGCCCTCCACCGCGGCGATCATCACGTACGCGGCGACGCTGGGGCTCGGGAGGTCGAGCTCCCCCTGGTGCGCCTCGAGCCACGCGGCCACCATCGGCTCGTATTGGTCGTTCAGCTCGTGGAGCCGCTTCATCGCGCCGATCCGCGGCACCTGCTCCAGCAGCACGCGGTGCAGCTTCGGCTGGATGCGGTGCATCTCCAGCATGCCGCCCACCATGCCGCGCACCACCGTCGGGAGATCCGCGTCGGCCATCTCACCCAGCCGGCGAACCAGCGCCTCCTGCATCTGCCCGAGGTGGCGCTCCATCACCGCCACCACCAGCGACTCCTTGTTGGGGAAGTACTGGTACACCGAGCCGATGCTGACGCCCGCCGCCTCCGCTACCCGGTTGGTGGTGCAGGCCTCGTAGCCGTCCTTGAGGAGAACGCGAGCAGTCGCCTGGACGATCGCCTCCACCGTCGCGCGCGAGCGGCCCTGAGACGGCCTTTTGCGAGGGGTGACGCGGCGGTTGGTGGCCATGGCCCCATTCAACCCGAACGTGAGCCGGTCGTGAGTCGAAAAATGTGAGTTTTTGCTCGATATTCTGGACTGCGCTGACCGGGGCCTGGCCCGGAGGGCCGAAGGAGTCGCACGTCATGAAGTGGGGGCTGCTGCTGGTGCCCGGTGGGCCGAGGGCGGGTGACGGGTCATGACGGCTCTCCTGCTGCTCGCCCTGCTGGCCGCCAACGACTTCACGCGCGTGGAGGAGAAGGACGGCGTGCTGCTCGAGGCGCGCGAGGTGCCCGGCTCGTCCTTCGTGGAGTACCGGGTCACCGCCGTCACCACCGGCGACGCGAGCGAGCTGTGCACGAAGGCCTGGGGCACCGGGGAGATGGATCGCGACGAGCCGCACCTCGCGGCCCGCACCCTGCTGTCCGAGAAGTCCGACGAGCGCCTCACGTGGGATCGCATCGAAGCCCCGTTGATCAGCCCGCGCGACATCATCGTCCGCCGCACCCGCACCTGGCTTGGGGGCGGGGGCTGCCGCGTCGAGTTCCACGCGGACCCGACGGCCGGGCCGCCCGTGAAGTCCGGCACCGTGCGGATCGTCGTGCTGAACGGCAGCTTCACCTTCACGCCGCTGGGCGGCGGCAAGGTGCGCGTCGAGCACCGCGTGCACACCGAGCCGGGCGGCCTCATCGCGCCCTTCGTGGTGGAGCCCGCGCGTCGCGAGGCGGCGGTGGCGTGGGTGAAGCGCCTGGTTCGCGGGAAGTGACTCGGTCGACGACGCGCGCGCAGCAGGTGAGCGCCCTGCCCCCGGCGAGCGCAGGGTGACGAAGGCGCACGCTCTCACGGAGACGAGAGGTCCCGCGGCGGACCCGGCCTGGCGGAAGGCGCGCTTCCCTCCAGTCGTCAGTTCTTCGCGAGCTGCCGCAGCACGTACTGGAGGATGCCGCCGTGCCGGTAGTAGTCGAGCTCGTTGGGCGTATCGATCCGCGCGGTGACGGTGAAGGACTTCGTCTCGCCGCTGTCCGTCTTCGCGGTGACGATCAGCTTCTTCATCGGCGCCAGCCCGTCGGCGATGCCGGCGATGGAGAACGTCTCGGTGCCCTTGAGGCCCAGCGACGCCGCGTCCTCGCCCGCCTGGAACTGCAGCGGCAGCACCCCCATGCCGATCAGGTTGGAGCGGTGGATGCGCTCGAAGGACTTCGTGATGACCGCCTTCACGCCCAGCAGCATGGTGCCCTTGGCGGCCCAGTCGCGCGAGCTGCCGGTGCCGTACTCCGCTCCTCCAATGATGACGAGGGGCACGCCCTCCTTCTGGTACTTCATCGCCGCGTCGTAGATCGACAGCTGCTCGCCCGAGGGGAAGTGCTTCGTCACGCCGCCCTCCACGCCCGGCACCAGCAGGTTCTTCAGGCGGATGTTGGCGAACGTGCCGCGCATCATCACCTCGTGGTTGCCGCGCCGCGCGCCGAAGCTGTTGAAGTCCTCGGGCTTGACGCCCTGCTCGACGAGGTACTTCGCCGCCGGGCCCTTCTTGTCGATGTCGCCGGCGGGCGAGATGTGATCGGTGGTGATGGAGTCACCCAGCAGCGCCAGCACGCGCGCGCCGGAGATGTCCTTCAGGGCGCCCGGCTCCTTCGGCATGCCGTCGAAGAAGGGCGGCTTGCGCACGTAGGTGGACTTCGGATCCCACGCGAAGGTGGCGCCTTCCTTCACCTTGAGCGCCTGCCACTGCGGGTCGCCCGCGAGCACGTTGGCGTAGCGCTTCTTGAAGGCCTCGGGTTTCACGCTCGCGAGCGCGGCGGAGATCTCCTCGTTGGTCGGCCACACGTCCTTGAGGAAGAGCGCCTTGCCGCCGCGATCGTGGCCGATGGGCTCGCCGTTCGGATCCCAGTTCGTGTGGCCCGCGATGGCGTAGGCCACCACCAGCGGCGGGCTGGCGAGGAAGTTCATGCGCACGTGCGGGTGCACGCGGCCCTCGAAGTTGCGGTTGCCGGAGATGACCGCCGCCGCCGCGAGCCCGGACGTGGTGATGGCGTCCGTCACCGGCCCGGGCAGGGGCCCCGAGTTGCCGATGCAGGTGGTGCAGCCGTAGCCCACCACGTGGAAGCCGAGCGCCTCGAGGTAGGGCATCAGGCCCGCCTCGGTGAGGTAGTCCGTCACCACCTGGCTGCCCGGCGCGAGCGACGTCTTCACCCACGGCTTCGTGTCCAGGCCCAGCTCGACCGCCTTCTTCGCCAACAGCCCCGCGCCCAGCAGCACCGACGGGTTGGACGTGTTGGTGCACGAGGTGATGGCGGCGATCACCACCGCGCCGTTGGTCAGCTCGTAGCTCTGCGGGCCCTGCGCGACGACGGCCTTCGCCGCCAGCTTCGCGTCTCCGTCCTGCACCTTGAGGATGTCCTTCACGTGCTTGTTGAAGGACGCCTTCATGTCCTTGAGCAGCACCCGGTCCTGCGGGCGCGCCGGGCCGGCGAGGCACGGCTCCACCTTCGAGAGATCGAGCTCCAGCGTGTCGGAGAAGACGGGCTCGGGGGACGCCGCGGTGTGGAAGAGGCCCTGCTCCTTGCAGTACGCCTCCACCAGCGCGATCGACTCCGGGGAGCGGCCGGTGAGGCGCAGGAAGTTCAGCGTCTCCTCGTCGATGGGGAAGAAGCCGATGGTGGCGCCGTACTCGGGCGCCATGTTCGCCACCGTGGCGCGATCGGTGAGCGGCAGCGCGCTGACGCCGGGGCCGAAGAACTCGACGAACTTGCCGACGACGCCCTTCTTCCGGAGCATCTGGGTGACGGTCAGCACCAGATCGGTGGCCGTCGCGCCGGGCGCCAGCTTGCCCGTCAGCTTGAAGCCGATGACCTGGGGAATCAGCATGGTGATCGGCTGGCCCAGCATCGCCGCCTCGGCCTCGATGCCGCCCACGCCCCAGCCCACGACGCCCAGGCCGTTGATCATCGTGGTGTGGGAGTCGGTGCCCACCACCGTGTCCGGGTAGGCCGCGCCGTCGGCGGCCTTGAAGACGCCCTGCGCGAGGTACTCGAGGTTGACCTGGTGGCAGATGCCGGTGCCCGGCGGGACGGCGCGGAAGTTCTTGAGCGCCTTCTGGCCCCACTTGAGGAAGGCGTAGCGCTCGGTGTTGCGCTCGAACTCGATGTCGACGTTCTGCTGGAAGGCCGTCTTCGTGGCGAACTTGTCGATCATCACCGAGTGGTCGATGACGAGATCGAGCGGGCAGAGCGGGTTCACCTTCTGTGGGTTGCCGCCCATCGCCGCGAGCGCCTCGCGCATCACGGCCAGGTCCACCACCACCGGCACGCCGGTGAAGTCCTGCAGCAGGACGCGAGCCGGGGTGAAGGAGATCTCGGTGTCGGGCTCGGCCTTCGGGTTCCACTTCACCAGCGCCTCGACGTGGTCCTTCTTCACCACGCGCCCGTCCTCGAAGCGCAGGAGATTCTCGAGCAGCACCTTCAAGGAGAAGGGCAGCTTCTCGACCGCCGGGAACTGCTTCGCCAGCGTCTTGAGCGAGAAGATGTCGTGCGGCACGCCGCCGACAGGGAGCTTGGTGCGGGTCTTGAACGAATCGATCTGGGCCATGGCGGGGGGTTTATTCCGCCGAGGGGCACCGGACGCAACGGAAGAAAAAGAACCGCGCCTTTCGCCCGCTGGGGGAATGACGGGCGGGGCGCGGCGGGTCATCTCCCAGAGGGTGATGTCCCTTTTTCAAAAGGTGCCGCGGCGCCGCCCAGGGGAGGGACGGACGGCGCACGGCGGGCGGGCGCTCCCCGGAGGAAGCGCCGCACCGAATGTCGTCAGGCGAAGGCCTTCACCCGGCGGGCCTCGGCCAGCTCGGACGCGCTCGCGCCGGGGTTGAAGCCGCGCAGCACCCAGTGCCGGCGGATCACGTGGTGCCGCTTGTCCTCGTGCGCGGCGCGGGCCAGCGTGGCGAGGCTCGCCTCGACGCAGGCGATGTCGCCACAGTTGACCACCACGGCGAAGCCCTCACGCTGCTTCACGCACATGGACAAACCTCCTCTTCGTCCCGCGGGTTGGAAAAGTCGCCACGTCCGGTGCGGCGGGGAGGAACGCACCGGCGCGGCGGGCAGGGCGCGAGGCGCACCTGCCTTCGAAGCTTCAATGCAGGGGCACCGGCGTGGGCGCCTCGATGCGCGCCTCCTGCTCGCTCACCACCGCGGCCACCACCGCCTCCAGCGCGCCCGAGGACTCGAAGAAGGCGCGCTGCCGGGCGGCGCCGTTGCCGAGGGTGAGGATCATCTTGAGACCCGCGCGCAGCCGCGATGGCGCCCACGTGGACAGCTCGGTCGCCAGCGCGCGCACCGAGCGCCGCCCGCCGGTCTCGTCCTGAAGAATCGCGTCCAGCCCGTGCCGCAGGGCCTGCCGCCGGTTGTGGACCCACGTGGCGTAGGGTGGAGGCGCCTGCTCGGGCCAGCGCTGGGCGTCAGCGGCGAGGTGCTGCGCCAGCGCGGCGAGGGTGACGATCTCGGCCACCGTGTGCGGCACGTCGCAGATCCGCACCTCCAGCACGCCCGGCTTCGCGCGGGCGGCCGCGGGGCATATGTCGAGACAACTGAACTATGGACATGGCATGTCGATTTAACTGAAGTGTCAGCCGATGAGCTGGCTCAACTACAATCACCTTCAGTACTTCTGGCACGTGGCGCGCGAGGGCGGCGTGGCCGAGGCGGCGCAGAAGCTCAGGCTGACGCACTCCACGCTGTCGATGCAGATGAAGCAGCTCGAGGACGCGCTGGGGACGCCCCTGTTCGAGCGGCGGGGCCGGCGGCTGGTGCTGACGCCCTTCGGGGAGCAGGTGGCGGAGACGTGCGACGAGATCTTCGCGAAGGGGGCCGAGCTGCTCGAGCTGGCGCAGGGGCGCGCGTCGGAGAGCCGCCGGCCGCCGCTTCGGGTGGGGGTGCTCAACTGCCTGCCGAAGCTGGTGCTGTACCGCATGGTGCGGCCGGGGATGGCGGGTGGGGCCTTCGGCCAGCTGGTGCTGCGGGAAGGGCCGCTGGACTCGCTGCTCGGCGATCTCGTCGCGCACCGGCTGCACGTGGTGCTGACGGAGCAGCCCCCGGGGGAGCGCTCGAACTTCAAGGTGCACGCGCACCTGCTCGGGCAGGCCAACGTGTACCTGTACGGGGCGCCGGCGCTGGCGGCGAAGTACCGGCCGGGCTTCCCCGCCAGCCTCGACGGTGCGCCCCTGCTGATGCCGGCGGGGGAAGCGGCGCTGCACCGGCAGCTGGAGCGCTGGTTCATCGAGCATCGCGTGCGCCCGCGGGTGGTGGCGAGCATCGACGACTCCGGCACGCTGTGGAGCTTCGGGCACCACGGGCTGGGCCTGTTCCCGGTGCGCTCTCCGTCCCGGGCGATGATCGAACGGGGCGCGGCCGAGATGGTGGGCCAGCTCGAGGGGGTGCATGAGCGGTACTACGCCATCACCTCCGAGCGACGCCTCACCCACCCCGGCGCGGAGGCGATCGTCAGCGCGGCGCGGGTGACGTACGCCACGAAGGACCAGCGGTAGCCGGCTCAGAGATCGAACTCGTAGCGCTCCAGCTCGGCCCGCATCGGGCAGGGGTGCGCGCGCGTCGGGAAGAACTCGTTGACGTGCTTGAGCGCGAAGTCCGCCTGCTCGTACTGCTTGAGGTTGTAGGCGGTGCGCGCCTCCAACAGGAGCTGGTTGCACTTCAAGTCCAGCTCGGCCCGCGCCTCGTTCATCTTCTGGCGCGCCAGCTCGTAGGTGGCGGGGCGCGAGACGGGCGGCAGGGCTTCCAGCGTCAGCCACGCCTCGCGGAAGTTCTTGTACGCCTCCCAGCGGTTGGTGGCGCCGATGTCCTTCTGCTCCCACTTCTTGCGGCCGCGCTCGAACTTCTCTTCGGCGTCGGCGATGAGGCCCTGCTCGTCCTTCTCGGGCAGCACCGCCACCTCCACCCAGATGTTCCAGATCTTCCAGGGGTCCGCCTCGGGCGGGTTCTTCACGTTGTCGAAGGTGACCGAGTTGGTGTCGTTGCGCTTGATGACGTTGGCCGGCACCAGCAGCTCGTGGGTCGCCTCGTTGGACCCCAGCGTGTCGGGAGGCAGCCAGCCCACCTCGACGCCGTTCATCGCCACCGACACCTCTTCCTTGCTGATGTCGCTGCACTGGTAGTGCAGCACCACCATCACCTGCACCGGGGCGACCACCTGGAACTCGAAGGTCTTTTGATCGGCGCGCTCGAAGGTGACCGTCCCGCCCAGCCCGAAGGAGTGCTCGACCGGATCCGCCGAGAGGATGGTGGGCTCCTTCGGCTTCGGTTTGGTGTCGGTCGGGATGGCGACGGAGATGAGCCCCGCCAGGAGGCCCAGCCCCACCAGGCCGGCCGCGCTGGCCACGAGGATCCGCTTCTGCTTCGACGCCTCGGCCCAGAACAGCTTGAACGCGCCCACCGGGCCCTCGCGCTTGAGGCGCGCGCGCTCGGCCGCGGACAGTCGTTCTCCTCCACCGCTGCGTCCCCTCGCGAGGCCGGCTTCGTCACCGCCGCTGTTGCCGCCGCCGCGCGCCATCGACGGATCCGACCGCCGCTGGATGGGCGCCTTCGAGCCGCTGCCGCGCGCGCTGCCCGGTGTCGACGGCCTGGGCCCCTTGAGCACCGGCAGCACCGTCGTGCCGCGCCGGCCCAGCTGCTCGACCTCCTGGCGGTCGGCGCCCTTGGGCAACAGCGCCACGCCCTTGTTGCGCGACTTCTTGAGCTCCGACACCGAGACGATGCGCGTGTGGGCTCCGCCTTCGCCCACCTGCTCCTCGGCCGTGGCGGGCTCGAGCTCGGTGGGCTTGAAGGCGAACACCACCGGCCCGAGGGAGATCGAGTCGCCGTCCTTGAGCGGCTGCCTCTTGATCACCTCGCCGTTGACCTGCGTGCCGTTGGAGCTGCCCACGTCCTCGACGAAGAACTCGCCGTCTTCCACGAAGATGCGGGCGTGCCGGCGGCTCACCCCCGGATCGTAGAGGATGACGTCGCACTCGCTGGTGCGGCCGATCAGCACCGAGTCCTGGTCGAAGACGAACTCGCGACCGGCCTCTTTGCCCTCGGAGATGACGAGCTGAAACCCCATGAAGTCACATCGACTGTAGTGAGGCCCGTGCCGCCCGGGCAACTGCGTCTTTCGCCCACTGGGGCGAAAGGACGACAGCGGCTCCCCCGAAGGAGAGGATCCACTGGGTCAGCCAGCGCTCCGAGTCGCCGGGCACCGTCACCTCCACCGCGCCGTCGGGCAGCGCCGTCGCGCCGTCGCCAAAGCGCTCGACGATCCACGGGGCCACGGCCGGCTCGAAGCGCACGCGCACCTCCCCGTCCGCGTCCACGATGCCGGGCAGGGCGCGGGGGGACGTGGCGGGCGCCTCGAAGCGGATGTCGGTGAGGGAGAGCCCGCTGATCCGATCGAGCCGGAACAGGCGCTCGTCACCCCGACTGAGACAGTGGGCGGCGAGGTACCACAGCCCGCGGTGGCTGAAGAGCTCGTGAGGCTGCACGCGGCGCCGCTCGGTCTGCCCGCGGCCGGCGGTGAAGTAGTCGAGGTCCACCTCGCGGCGCTCGACGATGGCCTGAGACAGGGTGGACAGCCCGTCGGGGGCCTCCATCGTCACGTCCAGCGTCTTCGCCATGTCCCGGTAGCGCTGCACCGCGTGGGGGGGCAGCACCGTCTCCAGCTTGGCCAGCGCCTGGGTGAGGGCGTCGCCCGCGGCAGGCTTGAGGAGCGCCGCGGCGGCGGCCAGGGCCACGCCCTCGGCGGCGGTGAGGCGGGGCGGGGCGGACAGGCGTTGATCCAGCTCGACGTACACCTTCCCGTCCTCGACGAAGATGTCCACGAAGTCGTCGGGCTGAAAGGGCGGCCGGCCGACGAGGGTGAGGAGGTCGAGCTCCTCCAGGAGCTCCTCGCGCGAGACGCCCGCCTCCTTCGCCACCTCCTCGACGGACAGGCCGGGGTTCCTCGCCACGAAGGGCACGAGGAAGAGGAGGCGCCGCAGCCGCTCGTGCACCTGCGGCCGGCCCTTGTCCGCGTTGATGCTCACGGCGCGCCTCCGTGTGAGGCGAGGACCCGGCCGGCCATGGCGCGCAGGCGCTCGAGGGCCTCGGGGGGCGACACCACGCGCGCCTCGGCGCCGAGGGACAGGACGTACTTGAGCAGCCCGTCGAGATCCGTGGCGCGGACCCTGACGCGCGGGCGATCGCCGGGAGAGGCCTGGCCGGGGAAGAGGCGCGAGGCCAGCGGGGCGAGCTCGCCGCTCAGCTCGACCTCCACGTCCACGGGCGGGTGGAAGCGGAACTCCCAGGGCCAGGTGGCCACGTAGTCGTCGAGGCGGAAGTCCTTCGGCACCTCGAAGTCGGGTGACTTCGGCTTCTGCGCGTTGACGCGGAGGGCGCGGATCCGGTGCACGTGGAAGGTGCGGGGCGCCTTGCGCAGGTGGCAGAAGCCCACCAGCGTCCACAGGCCGCGGCGCAGCGCGAGGCCCCAGGGGTCGACCCGCCGCGACGTCTCCGCCTTCGAGTGCGGGGAGTAGTACTCGAGGTCCACCGACTTGCGGGTGTTGATGGCCGTCCACAGCGCCTCGAGGCGAGCGGGCAGGTCCCGCGCGTCGGCGACGCCGCCCAGCTCCAGCCGCACCTTGGGCGCGGGCAGCGGCTGGTCGGAGAAGAAGCCCACCTTGCGCAGCGCGTGGGCCAAATCCTGCCGGCCGGGGAAGGCGCCCGAGGCCAGCGCCGCGGAGCCCGCTGCATACAAGACGGCCAGCTCGTCGGGCGTGAGGCCCACCTCGGGCAGGTAGTAGGCGCTCTTGTCGATGATGTAGCCGGCGACGCGCTCGTCGTCGGCCGGGACGAAGTTGATGGGGATGCCCAGCTCGAGCAGCTCGGACTTGTCGCGCTCGAATTTGCGCTCCGCGGAGTCAGCGGTGCCGGCGCCGTAGTCCTCGGGGAAGGCGGCGCGCAGCGCGGACCAGGGCAGAGGCTCCTGCGCGTCGAGCAGCAGCGCCACCAGGTCGAGCAGGCGTTCGGTGCGTTCCATCCAGTCCGGCCGAAGAGAGGGAGGAGACGGTGTACCACTTCGTGCGCGTCCAGTGGGACGCCTGCCCGAACTCTCCCGGTCAGCCGGGCCGCACGCCCAGGCGCTCGAAGGCCGAGAGGAGGCGCTCGACGTCCTCCGCCGTGTTGTACGCGTGCGTGGAGATGCGGACACCCCCGCCGCGCGCGGTGGTGACGACGGCGGCTTCCTTGATGAGGGCGCGCACCACGTCCTGGGGGGCGCCTTGCACCGGGACGACGCAGATTCCGGACAGCGAGGAGGGCTCGTCGGGCGTGTTGGGGGTGAAGCCCCGGCGCCGCAGCCCTTCCCGCAGGTGGAGCTGCAGCCCGATGTTGTGCGTCAAGGTGTTCTGCACGCCGAGCGCCTCGTGCAGGGCGAGGGCCGCGTCGAGGCCGTGGAGGCCCACCCACGCCCCGCCGCCCGCCTCCAGCGCCGAGGCCTGCCGGCGGAACTTCGTACCGCGCGCGGTGAAGCCGTGGGCGTCGTCGGCGCGCTGGGTGTGAATCCACGCGTCGAACTGCTCCTGCGGCTCCACCGACAGCCAGCCGCCGAAGGGCAGGGGCGCCGCGTCCAGCCACTCCTTCGCCACGTACAGCACCCCGACGCCGTAGCCCGCCATGAGCCACTTGTGACTGGTGGCCGCGAGGAAGCTGGCGCCCAGGCGCTTCACGTCCACCGGCGCCTGGCCCAGCCCCTGGGCCGCGTTGAGGCACAGCGTCAGGCCCCGCGCCCGGCACAGGCGGGAGACGCCGTCGAGGTCCACGCGGAAGCCCGAGGCGAACTGCACCACCGACACGGCGAGGGCCTTCGTGCGCGGCGTCAGCGCGGCCTCGAGATCCTCCACCGTGAAGCGGCCATCGGGGCGCGCGCGCACGCCGCGCAGGGTGAGGCCGTCGTACAGCAGGGGCAGGGTGGTGGAGGGGAACTCCGCTTCCAGCGTCAGCACCTCCTCGACGCCGCGCGCCTTCAGCAGCTGCGCGATGACGTGGAAGCCGAAGGAGGTGGACGGCGTGAAGGCCACCTCGTCCGCTGACGCGCCGATGAAGCGGGCCAGCCGGGCGCGCACCTGGTCCTTGAAGACGGCCCACTTCGAGTAGCCGAGGTCGCCGCGCTCGGCCGTCTCGCGCAGGTGGGCCGTCATCGCGTCGAGGACCGGCTGGGGGGTGGGAGACGACGCTGCCGCGTTGAGCCAGGTGTAGGACTTGAGGGCAGGGAAGAGGTCGCGCAGCGCGAGCGGCGTCATGGCGCCCGTTTTCCAACAGGTTGCCCGCGACGAAAAGTGCGGTGGCGCGGGAAGAGGGAAGGCGGCCAGCCGTTCCCGTGTGAACGGGTAGTCCCGCAATGGAAAGGAAGACCCGGCGTCTGGCCACAGCTGTCAAAGGCCGGGCGGGGCGCGTGTCGTTTTGTCCACGCCCGCTGGCGGGGAGTCGGTGGCAACCGCGCGGAAGGCATGGCGCGGGGTGGTGGGTCCTGAAGTTGCTTTGGGGAGCGAAACAGCCATGGGGAAGCGGTTCTTCCAGAGCGGGGTGGTGCTGTTGGCCGTGACGGTGCTGGTGGGGTGCGCCTCGGCCACGCCCGCGACGCGCGCGCCGGAAGCCCTCTACCTCGCCGTCGAGGTGCAGCAGGACGGGCGCACGGTGGCCACCCCGAAGGTGCTCGGCTACGAGGGCCACCGGGTGGTGGTGGAGCGGCGCAGCCCGTCGTCCGCCACTCCTGACTACCGGCTGACGCTGACGCCGCACGAAGACGGGCAGGGCTACCGGGTGCTGCTCGATCTCGATCTCCCCAGCGGGCGCCGCTTCGGGCGCGTGGGGCTGCTGCACGGCGAGGAGCAGAAGGTGTCGCTCGACGCCAACACCGAGCTCAAGGTGATGCTCATGCGCGTGGACAGCCCCGAGTTCCGCGCCCTCATCCAGCGCGCGCCGGCGAAGGCGAAGGGCAGCATCTGAGTCGAGGGCTACTGGCCCTGCAGGTTCCACGACCAGGTGTGGCCGGGCGCCCCGGAGAAGGAGCCGACGAGGGAATAGACGTTCGTCGTCGTCGGCGTGGTGGAGCCCGTGGCGACGTTCAACTCGGCGTTGAACGAGGACGTGGTGGTGCCGCCGGGGTTGCAGGTGAGCGTCAGGCCGTTGGGGAAGGGCTTCGACAGCGTCGTCGACACGTCGTACTCGTGGGCGCCGCCGGTGGCCTGGATGCGGATGGTGACGAGGTTCTCGAAGGCCGGCGGGTTGGTGAAGGTGACGGTCTCGCTGGCCGACTGGGTGCACATGCCGACATTTCCTGACGCGGTGGCCGTGTAGGTGACGGTCTGGAGCTTGTAGAAGGCGAACATGCCGGACTGACCGCGCGGATCGGCCTGGTCGTCGCGGACGAAGGTGGCCATGCCGGTGCTCTCCATGCGCCCGAAGGTGCCGGGCATGTCGGTGAGATCCGTCAAGGTGCCGACGAAGCGGCTGGGAAAGTTTCCGGATCCCCCGCCCCCGCCCC
>JBFMHF010000051.1:0-43499 GCA_040752975.1 Myxococcota bacterium | reverse complement strand
CACCTCCCGTCGCGCCGCCTCCACCTCCTGTCGCGCCGCCACCTCCTCCCGTCGCGCCGCCGCCTCCTCCCGTCGCGCCGCCACCTCCTCCGGTACCCCCGCCTCCACCCGCGCCGTCCCGGGGTGTGCAGCGCTCGCGATCGCAGCGATCCTCGGGCAGACAGTCCGCGTCGGAGGCGCAGCGCGCCTGCGTGTCGACGATGAGCGAGCACGCCGACACGCCCAGCAGCGCGAGGGCAAGACAGAGCACCTTCGTCATGGAGATCCCTCCGAAGACGCGACGCGATGCACGACCCTCGCCTCGACGCCATTCTTCTCGAGCGCGGCCTGCATGAAGGCCACCTCCGCGTGTGTGCCCGACCACGCGAGCGCCGGCAGTCGGGCCAGGCGAGACGTGGCCTCCCCTTCCTCCACGCCCGCCAGCCGCGTCAGCAGCTTCGTCAACACCGCGCGTCCTTCTTCCGAGTCCAGCCAGAGCTCGGCGGTGCCCGACTGGGCGAGAAGCGCTGCACGCGCCGCGGGAGTCGGCAGGCCGGCGCCATCAGCCTCGAAGCCATGCCCACACGCGCACGAGAAGCGCTCGAACCAGGTGAGCCTCCCATCCGAGATGAGCTGCCCCACCTGCAGGGCCCCGGGCTGCTTGCACGCCGCGCACACCGACGGGAGCTGCGCGGAGGGAAACGAGGACACCCCCGCACTCTACCGCGACTCAAAGGCCGGGCCTGCCTGCTACAAGCCCCACCCATGCGCATCGCCATCACCGGCACCAACCGCGGCATCGGGCTGGAACTCACGCGGCAGTACCTCGCGCGGGGAGACACCGTCGACGCCACCGTCCGCTTCCCGTCGCAGGCCACCGCGCTCAAGCAGCTCGAGTCGCCCTCGCAGGGAAGGCTGAGGATCCACACCTGCGACGTCACCAGCGACGAGGGCGTCGCCGACTTCGCCCGGGAGCTGGCGCGGGTGGACGCCGCGGGCGTGGATCTCCTCATCAACAACGCTGGCGTGATGGGGAAGATGAGCAGCCTCGAGGACCTCGACCTCGCCGATCTCCACGCCGTCTTCGACGTCAACGCGGTGGGGGCGCTGCGGGTGACGCGCGCGGTGTTGCCGCTGATCCTGAAAAGCCGCCGCAAGCTGATCGTCCACATGACCTCGCGCATGGGATCGATCGACGACAACCGCTCCGGTGGGGCCTACGCCTACCGGATGAGCAAGGCCGCTCTCAACATGGCGTGCCGCAGCATGGCCGTCGACCTCGCCGATCGCGGCATCATCACCGCCGTCTTCCACCCCGGTTGGGTGCAGACGGACATGGGCGGCCTCCACGCCCCGACGCCGGTGGACGTGTCCGCGCGCGGCCTCATCGCGCAGTTCGACGCCCTGACGAAAGAACAGAGCGGCCGCTTCTGGAGCTACGAAGGGAACGAGATCCCCTGGTAGGCCGCTTGGCCGGGAGGGCGCCGTCCCTTCGTCACTTCTGGCGCGCGAAGGTCAGCGGGAACTTCAGCGACGTCTCGGTAAGCGTCACGCGAGCGGGCCTAACGAGCGAGAGAGAAGCGCTCCACCGACTTCGTCTGCGTGCCTCGCGCGGTCTTCCCGCTGGTCCTCAAGGCCGCGCAGACGGAACACGCGACGCCCGAAGTCTCCCCGGAGTCTCAAGGGGCGTGCGGCGCCGCGTCGTGCGGAACCTCGGGCGCCGTCGCAGGAGGCGGCGTCGCGGGGGCCGGAGGCACGGCTGCAGGTTGCATGTCCGCGGGCAGGCGCTCGGCGAAGATGGCGCGCACCGCGTCGGCGTGCGCTCCGGCCGTCTCTTCCTTCCAGGTCGAGGTGTCGATGGGCTCCAGGACCTCGATGTCGAGGTCCATCGGCGTGAAGCTGAAGAAGGTGCCCTTCACCCAGTTCTTGTGCGCGCCGTGGATGATGACCGGGACGACGGGAAAACCGGTGGCGATCGCCAGGTGCACGAAGCCCTTCTTGAAGGGCAGCAGCCGCCCGTCCTTCGAGCGCGTGCCCTCCGGCATGATCCAGATCCCGAGCCGATTCTTCTTCACGAAGTCGGCCGCGTCCTTGAGCGTCTCCACCGCCTTGTCCTTGTTGAAGCGATCGAGCAGCAGGTGCCCCGACAGCCAGGCGAGCTGACCGAAGAAGGGCACGCGGACGATCTCCTTCTTGAAGACGCCGCAAGCGCCAATGGGACAGAGCCAGATGCCGAGGAAGGCGTCGAGCGTCGAGGTGTGGTTCATCACGAAGATGGCCGGGTTGGAGCCCTGCAACCGCTCGTGGTGCTTCACCTTCGGCGTCACGCCCGCGAACCAGGTGATGCTGCGCCCCGCGATGTGCCCGTACCAGTTGCACAACTTCACCCGCGTCACGCGGAAGGGCATCAGCAGCGTGGCCAACACCATGAAGACCGTGGAGGCAAACGCCATCCAGAGGAAGCCGAAGATGAGTCGAATCGCGGAGTTGAGGGTCCTCATGGGGTGCCCCATGGTGCGCTCGCTTCGTCATGGGACTGTCACGGACGGAGCCACGTCAGCCCTTGAGGATGGCCCAGGCGGCGGCCTCCCTCGCCTGGAGGAGCCGGATGCGGTCCTGGACGACGGCGAGTTCCCGTTCGGCCGCTTCGGCCCGCGCACGGGACGCTGCCACTTCCTCCTCGAGCTGGCGGATCCCCAACTGCTCACGGAGCGCCTCGAGCTCGCGTTTCGTGGCGGCCAGGGACTCTCGCGCGCGCTGCACGGCGTCTTCGATCTCGGCGCTCATCGAATCACCGCCGCGAGGCCCATGCCCGCCAGGAGCGCGAAGATGAAGAAGAGCAGGAACTCCTCGACCGCTGGGTTGAGCGGCTTCCTCTCGTTCGGTGACCAGTCGACGTACTGATCCCGCCGCGACGCACCGATCGCGAGCACCTTGTCTTCTTCCTGCTTCGCCTTCACCTGCGCCTCCAGGGAAGCACACGATCGTTCGAGCGACTTCTCTTCGGCCAGGAGGAGGGGCAAGCGGGCCTCGGCCGTCTCCTGACGTTGGCGGCAGGATTCAAGCGCCTGCCGGAGCTCTTCGCGGGCCGCTACGAGCCGCGCCGGCGCGGCCTCGAGGTCCTCCCTGGCCCGACGGAGCTCCGCCTGGAGTCGCTCGAGCTCCTCGCGAAGCTCGCGCTCCTCGCGGCTGCGCCCGGTGTCAGTGGCGGTCTCGGAGATCACGGTGCGAGGTTACCTCGGGGCACTCCGGTTGGCCGTCGTCAGCGCGTCCTCACCGCTGCCTCGCCCCTTCTCGCCCTCCAACGCGTGCGCCTCGGTCATCAAGGCGTACTCCAGGCCGCCGTGGATGGCGACGTGTTCCAGGATGGCGGCCCTCACTGCGACGGGTGAATGGCGAACCGGAACGCACAGCCCGCGCCGCGCGCAAGAGCACAAGACGCCACGTGGAAAGCGTCGGGCTACCCGTCCGGAAGGCCGGCCTCGGGTTCCGCAGAGCGAGACGACGTGGCGGTAGACGTGGCGGCTGGCCGTGTGCGAAGGGCGGTCCCTGTGATTCGCCTCGACTCGATCTACCTCCAGCACGGCCAACAGGTCCTCTTCGTCGAAGCCTCGGCGGCGCTTCACAAGGGCGAGAAGGTGGGCCTCGTGGGCCCCAACGGCTCGGGGAAGTCCACGCTGTTTCGCCTGATCATGCGCGAGGAGGAGCCCGACGAAGGCCAGGTGTCCGTCGATCGCGGCGTCACCATCGGCTACTTCCGGCAGGACGTTGGCGAGATGCACGGCAAGACGGTGTTGGAAGCGACGCTGGACGGCGCCGGCCCGGTGTCGGAGGTGGCCCACGAGCTGAAGGCGCTCGAGCACGCGCTGGCCGATCCTTCCCGCGCGGACGAGATGGAACAGCTGGTGGAGCGCTTCGGCCACGTGCAGGCGCGCTTCGACGAGCTGGGCGGCTACGCGCTCGAGGGCAAGGCGCGGGAGATCCTCGCCGGCCTCGGCTTCCGCGAGGCGGTGGTGGACGACGACGTGGGCAAGCTGTCAGGCGGCTGGAAGATGCGCGTGGCCCTGGCGCGGATCCTCCTCATGCAGCCCGACGCGATGCTGCTGGACGAGCCGTCCAACCACCTCGACCTCGAGTCGCTGATCTGGCTGGAGCAGTTCTTGAAGCGCTTCGAGGGCGCGCTGCTGATGACGTCCCACGATCGCGAGTTCCTCAACCGCGTCTGCACGCGGATCCTGGAGATCGACGGGGGCGAGCTGACGTCCTACTCCGGCGACTACGAGTACTACGTGAAGCAGCGGGCCATCGCCGATCAGCAGCAGCAGGCCACCTTCGAGCGGCAGCAGGCGATGCTGAAGAAGGAGATCGCCTTCATCGAGCGCTTCAAGGCCCGCGCCTCCCACGCGGCGCAGGTGCAGTCACGGGTGAAGAAGCTCGAGAAGATCGAGCGCGTCGAGCCGCCGCGCCGCCATGAGAAGGTGTCCTTCGACTTCAAGCCGCCGCCCCGCAGCGGCGAGGACGTGGTGAAGGTGGAGGGCGTCTCCAAGGCGTACGGCGACCTCGTCATCTACAAGGACTTCAGCTTTCTCCTTCGGCGGCGCGAGCGCTGGTGCGTCCTCGGCGTCAACGGCGCCGGGAAGTCGACGCTGCTCAAGATGGTGGCCGGCCAGTCGCAGCCGGATCGCGGCACCGTGTCCCTCGGCGCGTCGGTGAAGATGGGCTACTTCGCGCAGCACGCGATGGAGGTGCTGGACGGAGAGAAGACCGTCTGGAGGACGTTGGTGGACGCCTTCCCTCGCACCTCCGAGGGCACGCTGCGCACCCTCGCTGGCTGCTTCGGCTTTCCCAGGGACGAGGTGGAGAAGGTGGTGCGCGTGTTGTCGGGCGGCGAGAAGGCGCGGCTGGTGATGGCGCTGATGCTCTTCGATCCACCCAACCTGCTGGTGCTGGACGAACCGACCAACCACCTCGACCTGGCCACGAAGGAGATGCTCATCGAGGCGCTGCGCAGCTACGAGGGCTCGATGCTCTTCGTCTCGCATGACCGGCACTTCCTCGCGGAGCTGTCGAACCGCGTGCTGGAGCTGACGCCGGAAGGGCCGCACGTGTACGGGGGCGGGTATACGGAGTACGTCTCGCGCACGGGCCGGGAAGCCCCGGGCCTGCACTGACAGCACCGGGAGGCACCGTGGCTCAACGCAGCGGCTGGGGAGGCTTCGTCGACTCCGTGAAGGGGCTCTTCACCTCGGCGCAAGGAAAGCAGCCTCCCCCGCAGGCGCCCGCGATGCCCGCTTCCGAGAAGGTCCGTGAGGCGTACGAAATGGCCCGGCCCATGTACGAGGAAGGCCGCTGGCGGGCCGCGCTGCAGACGCTCGACGCCGTGCGGGCCGGAGAGTCGGGGGATCCCCGCGCCCTGGCGCTGTGGATCCAATGCAAGGCGTCGCTGGGAGAGCGTACGCCCGTCGTCGCAGCCTTCCGTACCCTGCTGTCCCTGCCGGACGCGAAGCTCGAGCAGCTCATCGACGCCTACTCGCACGTCGGCGCCGACGCCCAGTTGGAGTTTGGCCCCCAGTACGTCGAGCGCGTCGAGGCCGCTGGCCTGGGCCCGGAGGAGAAGGCGCGGGCGCTGGTGACGGTGCCGAAGGCCCTCTGGCCGGCAGATCGGCTGTTCTCCGCCCTCGCATCGACGAATGAGACGAGCCAGTACGACGAGCTGCTCGCGCTCGCGAAGAAACGCTTCAAGGACGATCCCCGGATCGGCCAGGTGAAGCCGCGTCCACTCGATCGCTACGAGCTGCAACGCCAGGCAGCCGAAGAGGAGAAGCAACGCCGCGAGGCGATGCGCGCCAGGCGCGCCACCTTCGATCAGGCCGGCAGGAAGCGCGGCGCGGGGGCTGCCGATGAGACCGGCGCCCGCCTGGAGGCCGCGGTCTTCTCCAACCGGGACGACGTGCAGGCGCACCGCGTCTACGGCGACTGGCTCCAGCAGCAGGGCGATCCGCGCGGCGAGTTGGTGATCGTCCAGGCCGAGCGCCAGACCGTCCGGACGACGCCAAGCTGAAGGCCGCCGAGGAAGCAGCGCTGACGAAGGCGTCCCCGTCGCTGCTGGGAGCGCTGGCGGCCCTCCGGGGCACGCAGGCCACCTTCCGCCTGGGCTTCCTGCACGCGATCCGCCTCGGCCTCTCCTACGACGACGAGCTCGGGGATCAGGGGCTGGTGGAGTACTTCCTGGAGCTTGACGAGGCCCGCTTCGTCCGCGAGCTGACGATCGGCCCTCTGGGGCACGACGGCGAGGTCGACTACGGCGCGACCATCGCGGAGCTCGCAGCCGCCGGCGATCGCCTGCCGTCGCTGGAGTCGCTCTTCATCGGCGACTTCCAGAGTGAAGACTGCGAGCTCTCCTGGTCGGCGCTGGGCGACGCGTCGCCCCTGTACGCAGCCTTCCCGAAGCTCAAGTCGCTCAAGCTCCGCGCCGGCTCGATGGAGCTCGGTCGCATCGAACACCCTTCACTGGAGCGCTTCGCGATCGAGACGGGAGGGCTGGCCCGCGCCAGCCTGGAGGCAGTCATGAGGGCAAAGTGGCCATGCCTCCGGTCCCTCTCGCTGTGGTTCGGCCAGGACGACTATGGCGGGGAGTGCACGGTGGACGACGTGCGGCCGCTGCTGCTGCGCACGGACTTGAAGCTCACCCACCTCGGGCTGGGCAACTGCGAGTTCATCGACGAGCTGTGCCCTGCGCTGGTGAAGTCTCCGCTCCTGAAAGGGCTCGAGTCGTTGGATCTCTCCCTGGGGTGCCTCACCCGGACGGGCGCGCAAGTGCTGGCGCAGAACCGCGAGGCCCTGCAGCACCTGAAGCGCCTCGACCTCTCGAGGAACTGCCTCGGCGACGACGACCTGGGCCTCGTCAGGGGCCTCTGCGCCGAGGTCCTGGTCGAGGGCCAGGACACCGAGCGGGCCGACGGGGAGTACCGGTACTCGGCGGTGGGCGAGTAGGCGTCTGCCTCAGGGCGCCAACCTCCTTGCGCGGAGGCCACCCGCCGCGGCGAGGCTGCCTGGCTCGCTCCGCCCGAGCAGCTCGACGGTGTTGCCGTTGGGCAGCGCGACGGACGCCTGCGCTGGCGCGGGGCGGCAGCCCTCTTGCACCAGCCGAGTTCATGGACTCTCCGCGCCTGACTCATGGCCCCATGGCCACGGAAGCCCCGTCCGTCCGTCTCCGCTGGGCCGCACCGCTGGTCGCCTCGTGTCTGGCCGGCCTCATCTGGCTGGCGCGGGCGCGGCTGGTCGGCCCGCGCCTGGACTTTCTGTGGTGGAACCTCCTCCTCGCATGGATTCCCTGGCTGCTGTCGGCCGTGCTGGTGCGCACGCGCGGCGCGTGGAGCTGGCCGCTGGGCGCCGCGTGGCTGGTGTTCCTACCCAACGCGCCGTACCTGGTGACCGATCTCCTGCACTTCAAGGAGCGCGCCCCCGTCCCGCTCTGGTTCGACCTGCTCCTGTGGGTGTCATTCGCATTGGCGGGCTTGCTGTTGGGCTGGACGTCGTTGGAGGCGGTCGCTCGATCCCTCGCCGATCGCCTGGGCCGCGCCGGCTCGTCCGTCTTCGTCGTCTCGGTGCTCCTGCTGACGGGCTTCGGCACCTACCTGGGCCGCTTCCTGCGCCTCAACAGTTGGGACGTCGTCGTCGATCCACTCGCCGTCTTCACGTCGGCGCTGCACGCGCTGGCGAAGCCCCACGCCGTCTTCTTCTCTGCCGCCTTCGCCGCCCTGGTGGGCGCGGGCTACCTGTTGGTCGGTCCCGCGAGAGAAGACGGCTGACTCAGCTCGACTTCTTCCTCGACAGCCGTGTGCCTGGCCAGCAAGGTGCGCCGGCCATGAGTGCGTCAGACGCCTCCTGGAGGCGGCCCACCCACCACCGCACCATGCTGGTGCTGGCCCTCATCGTCCTCGGCGTCAACCTGCCGCTCGTCCACTTCTACCTGCTGCGCGGCCCACCGAAGGTGACGGCCCAGGTGCCCTGGCAGGACGACTTCAGCGATCCGAAGCGGCTCGCAGAGAATTACTGGTCCTCCGGGGGCCTGTGGCGCGTCGAAGGCGGGGCCCTCGTCTCTCCGGGGGTGAAGAACAACCCGCTCTGGCTGCAGGCTTCGGTGCCGCGCGACTTCGTGCTGGAGGTGGACGCCACGCCCCTGGGCGCGGAGGCCGATGTCCGGCTGGAGCTCTGCGGCGACGGCGTCAACGGCGGCAGCGGCTACACCCTGGCCCACGGCGCCTTCAACAACGCGCAATCCACGCTGGGGCGGCTGGGCATCACCGGCACCCTGCACCTCAACGACCGCCTCGCGGAGGCGCGTCGCCGCGGCCTCTCCGTCGCCACGCTGGAGGATCTCGCCCGCCAGGGCGCCTTCCGCGCAGGCATGGGCGTGCGCATCGACGCGCCCGCGCCGAAGGTGGAGCCGGGCCGCACGTACCACCACCGCGTGGAGCGGATCGGCGCAGAGCTGCGCTGGAGCATCGACGGGCAGGAGGTCGCCCGCTTCGTCGATCCCTTCCCCCTCGAAGGGCGCTTCAACGATCGCGTCGGCCTCAACGGGTGGGAGGCGTCGATTCGCTTCGACTCGCTCAAGATCTTTCCTGCGACCGGCTTTGCCGCACCCACGCCGCCTCCGCTTCCGCCAGCGGAGCCCTTCGCCGATGACTTCGAACGGAGCGCCCTGGGCGACGGCTACCGGGGCCTCGCCGTCTCCAACGTCGCCCTCGTCGATGGGCGCCTGCGCGTCTCGGACATGCGGAACCGCCCGGTGTGGCTGACCCGCGCCCTCCCGGATCGCGCGCGCGTGTCCTTCAGGGCCCGCTCGCTTTCCCCGGAAGGAGACATCAAGGTGGAACTCTGGGGCGACGGCCAGTCCGGCTACCAGGGAGATCCTCGCCTCCAGTACACCGCTACCGGCTACGTCTTCATCCTCGGGGGGTGGAGGAACACCATCTCGGCCATCGCGCGCCAGCACGAGCACACCCCGGACCGCGTCGAGCGCAGCGACTTCCGCGTCGAGCCGGAGCGCTGGTACCAGTGGACCATCGAGCGACAGGGCGGGAACCTGCTGTGGAAGATCGACGGGCGGCCGTTTCTCGAGATGAACGACGGTCACCCGCTCACTGGGCCGGGAAACCGGTACCTCGGCTTCTCCGGCTGGCAGACCACCGTCGAGTTCGACGAACTCCGCATCGAGCCGCTGTGAGCGGTCCTCTGTGAGCGGTCCTCAGAGCACCCGGCGCAGGGTCCTCAGAGCACCCCCGGCGCAGCACCCCGGCGGAGGCTCCTCAGAGCACCCCGGCGCAGGGTCCTCAGAGCACCCCGGCGCGCAGGGTCCTCAGAGCACCCCCGCGCGCAGGGTCCTCAGAGCACCCCGGCGGAGGCTCCTCAGAGCACCCTGCAGCCCTCTCACTTCTCAAGAAGAAGACTGGTGCATCCATGCTCGTCCGGCGACGCGCACGGCCCGTCACCGGGCGAGACGCAACGCTGTGACGCGCCTCTCGGGACGGCGTCGGCACGCGTGTTGAACTGGTGAGGCCTGGACGCAGTTCGGGATGGAGGGCGGCGGGCATGGATGGCGATTGGTTGGACAGTGTCTCGGGCGCGCAGCAGCGCCCGAAGGGGTTGGTGGACGACGCGCGCAGGCGCCTGATGAGGCTGGGCCCGCAGGCCCTCACCGACGCGGAGCTCTTGAGCGTCCTGGTGGGCATCACCGATCCGCGAGCGCTCTCGACGCTGCTGCAAGCGGGCTTGCGCGCTCTGCTCAGCGAGCCCCCGGAAGCTCTCGTCGAGCATCACGGCCTCGACCGCCACACCACCGCGCGGCTCCTGGCGGCGAGCGAGTTGGCACGGCGGCTGCCCCTGAGCGCCGATGAACGCCCGCGCCTGCAGACACCCCAGGCCATCTACGAGTGGGCCCGCGCCCGCCTCTGCGGCCTTCGTCGCGAAGAGTTCCACGTCCTGTGCCTCAACAGCCGGAATGTGCTGATTCGCGCCGTGAAGGTCGCCGAGGGCGCCGTCGATCAATGCACCGTGGACCCACGCGAGACCCTGGCCCCCGCGATCGCAGCACGGGCCACCGGCATCGTGCTGATCCACAACCACCCCAGCGGCGATCCAGAGCCCTCCGTCAACGACGTGGCGCTGACCCGCCAACTGCGCGACGGAGCCAGGCTGCTCTGCATCCGGCTGCTCGATCACCTGGTGATCGGCGAGCGCAGCTTCGTGTCCATGCTCGCCCGTGGGCTCCTGACCGAGGACACGTCCTCCTTCCTGTCACGGCTCTCCGAGCCCACCAACCGTTGACGCCGAGCCGAAAGGATGATCGGTATGCACGCAGTGACCGCCGACCTGCCCTTCGATGACCAACTGACGGCCGGCCTGAAGCGGCACTTCGGCCTCGAGACGTTCCGCCCCGGCCAGCGTGAAGTCATCGAGTCCGTCCTCTCGGGCCGGAACACCGTGGTCGTCATGCCCACCGGGGCAGGCAAGTCGCTGTGCTACCAGCTGCCCGCGCTGTTGCTGGACGGAGTGACGGTGGTGGTGTCTCCCTTGATCGCGCTGATGCAGGACCAGGTGGACGCGTTGACCGCGCGGGGCCTGTCGGCCACGTTCATCAACTCCACCCTGAGCGACGCCGAGCGCGCCGATCGCCAGCGCCGCCTGCGGGCCGGGGAATACAAGCTGGTCTACGTGGCCCCGGAGCGCTTCAAGTCCGAGGCCTTCCAGAGCGCCCTCGCCGAGGCTCGCGTGGCGCTCTACGCGATCGACGAGGCGCACTGCATCTCCCAGTGGGGGCACGACTTCCGCCCCGACTACGCGCTGCTGGGCCAGGTGAGGAAGCGCCTGCGCCCTCCGCGCACGGTCGCCCTCACCGCCACCGCCACGCCCGAGGTGCAGGCCGACATCACGCGCGTCCTGCTGATGAAGGACCCACAGGTCTTCGTCGCCGGCTTCGATCGCCCCAACCTCTTCCTCGAGGTGCTCGCCGTCTCGGGCGACGCGGAGAAGCGGGCCGCCTGCGAGCAGCTCTGCGAGGCGGGCAGCGGCGTCATCTACTGCTCCACGCGCAAGCAGGCCGAGGCGATCCACGAGCACCTCGACGACGCGGGGATCCACGCGCTGCTGTACCACGCGGGCCTCGACGACGACGCGCGCCGGAAGGCGCAGGACGACTTCATGTCCACGCCGGGGGCCGTCGCCGTCGCCACCAACGCCTTCGGGATGGGCATCGACAAGCCCGACATCCGCTTCGTGGCCCACGCCGGCATCCCCCGCGCCGTGGAGGCCTACTACCAGGAGATCGGCCGCGCCGGCCGCGACGGCAAGCCCGCCCGCGCCGTGCTGCTCTTCAACCACGCCGACGTCTTCACCCAGGAGCGGATGATCCAGTCCAGCCACCCGCCGGAGACGCTCTTCGCCGATGTCTGGGAGGCGCTGCGGCACTCACCCACCTTCGATCGCGGCGTCACGCAGCTGGGCCACCAGGTCGGCGCGTCGGAGTTCGAGGTGTCCGCCGTGCTCAAGCAGCTCGAGCGCGAAGGCCTCTTGTCCCGCGGGAGCCGGGGGGAAGGTCGCTACGGCGTCACCGTGCTGGAAGGCGCCGCCAGGCACCACCCGCGCAGCGCCGACGCCAGGGCGCTCCTCTCGTCCCTCACCGCGGCCTTCCCGGTGGGCACGCGGGCCCAGAGCGAACTCTCTATCCTCGCGCGCCGCGCCGGGCTGGACGCCGACTCGGCCCGCCACGCCCTGACCCTGCTGGAGCGCGCCGGGGCCATCTCGGTGCAGCGGCCCTTCGCCGGGCGCACCATCTCGGTCCTCCGGCAGGAGCCGTGGACGGCGCTCAAGGTCGACCTCACCCGCCTGCGGGAACAGGAGCGCAACCAGCTGCTGCTCCTCAAGCGGATGACGGACTACGCGTACGCGAAGCGCTGCCGCCGCGCCTTCCTGTTGCGCTACTTCGGAGAGTCCGTGCCCTTCGGCCAGTCCTGCGGAGGCTGCGACGTCTGCGCAGGGCCACGCCTCAAGGTGGTGGCAGGAAAGAGCTCGGCGGCCCAGAGTCCCACCGGCGCCCGCGCCCTCCCCGAGCGCTACTCGCACCTCGCCGCGGAGGAGCTCAAGCGTTGGCGCCGCGAGTTGTCCCAGGATCTGGGCGTGCCGCCCTTCATCATCTTCAACGACGCCACGCTGTACGCGCTGGCCGCGGCGCTCCCCACCACCCGGCAGGAATTCCTGCGCGTCAAGGGGACCGGCGAGTCGCGCTGGGAGCGCTTCGGGCCGATGGTGACGAAGCTGTGCCTGATGGCCCGCGCCGCTGGTGACACGCCGCAGGTGTTCGCGCCGGTGGCCAGAAAGCGGCGCCGGTGAGCGGTCGGGCTCTCACGTCCACCCCCATCACGGCATCGACACGCAGCGCCAGGCCCACGAGCCTCAGCCCTCGAGCTCGGACTTCCCCGCCAGCCTCGCCACGCTCCACATCAGCCCGCCCACCGCCACGCCCAGCGCGTAGATCAACGTCACCGTGGTGAGCCCATAGAGGAGCCGCACCTGGAGATCGCTCAAGTGGCCTTCGAGCCACGCTCGCCGCAGCGGCTCGAACAACCCGAGAAAGTCGAGCACCTTCGCGGGGAAGGCCTCCAGGGACAGCGACAGGCGCTCGGACCAACGCGGGTTCCACGTGCGACGCACCAGCTCGATCAGCGCCCCGCCGATCAAATACACGCCGGAGAGCAGCGTGGCGTTGGTCAGGCTGATGCGGAAGACTGGCACCTTCGCCATGTGGGAGGTGCCTACTTCTCGAGTTGCTTCTTGAGCGCCGTCAGCGTCTTCTTGACCCGCGCCTGATCGGCCTCGTTCTGATCGATGGTGAGGACCGTCTCGTACTCGGCGATGGCCTTCGGCAGCGAGTCGCCCCCCTGCCTGGCGAGCGCGTCGGCCCAGGCCAGGCGCGGGGCGGACCAGGACGCGTCCAGCTCCACCGTCTTCGCGTACGCGTCACGCGCCTTGTCCTGCTCCTTCTGCTTCTTCGCCACCTCGGCCGCCGCGTACCAGACGAAGGGGGAGTGGGGCGCCGACTGCATCGCGTCGTCCACCATCGCCGCCGCCTCCTTCAGGTTGCGCTCCTCGAGGTGAACGCGCGCCAGCGTGGCCTGCAGGAAGCCCTTCTCCCAGGCGTTGGAGGACTTGACGATCAGCTGCGTGAGGAGCTGCTTGGCCTTGTTCTTCGTCGTCGGCCTGGCGTGGAGCGGCCCGGCCTGCCCGCAGACGCTCCTGGGATCCTCCCGCAGCGCGGCCTCGTAGGCCTTGGCCGCGGTGTCGTTGTTCCCCTGCCGGACGAAGGCATTGCCGATCTCGCAGAAGGTCTCCGCGTCGCGCGCGTTGAGCTTGTTGGCCTTCTCCAGCGACGTCATCGCGCCTCGTCCGTCGCCGCGCGCGAAGAGGATCCGCGCACGCACCCGCCAGCCCTCGACGTCGGTGGAGGCCGCCGGCACCTTCTGCACCGCCGCCTCGGCATCCTTCAGCTTGCCCGCCTCGAGGTAGGTGAGCGCCGCGTCGCGCCAGGCCTGCTCCAGCGTGGGGTTGTCCTGCGTCCACGCCTCCACCTGGGCCACCGCGTCGTTGGTCCGGCCCATGGCCAGCAGGGTGCGGGTGAGGAGATGCCGGGACGGCGCGTGGCTCCCGTTGCGATCGACGGCGCGCTGCAACGGCTCGAGCGCCACCTCGGGCGGCAGCCCCGCGTTGAGCAGGAGCTCTCCCAGCAGCGCGTTGCCTTCGTAATCGGCGGGATCCTTCGCGGCCTCCTCCAGCTGGGCCTTCGCTTTGTCCAGCGCGCCCCGCTGCATGTACACGCGCGCCAGCGCGACCTGCACCGTGGCCCGGTTCTTCCGCGTGCTGGTGGCCAGCTTCTCCAGCATCTCCACCGCCTTGTCGGCCTGCGCTTCCTCGGCGGCGTCCGTGAGCGCCAGGTACACGACGGCCTCGGCGGGGTACTTGCCCGACACCTGGGTGTTGGCCAGCTCTGCGCGGGCGCGCTTGGGATCGCCCAGGCGCCAGAAGGCGATGCCGCGCAGGAGCGCCACCTTGCGCGCGTCGCGCTCCGGCTTCAGGCGATCGAGCAGCTCCTTCTCCCGGCTGCGCGCCAGCAGCACGCGGCCCAGGCCCTCCTTCGCGTCCTCGCTCTTCGGGCGGAGCTTGAGCGCCTCCTCGAAGGTCTTCTGCGCCGTGTCCATCTTCCCCGCGGCGCGGGCCGCCTGGCCCAGCCCCATCGCGTACTCGAAGGCCAGCGCCTTGTACTCGGCCTGACCGGCGGCGAGCGTCTTGAGCGCGTCGTCGTGCTTCCCGTTGGCCGACTGGGCCCGCCCCAGCATCAGCGTGTAGCGGCCCTTGAGCGCGTCGGGCACGGAGGCGTTCTTCGTGAGCCCCTCGAGATCGCTGAGCGCCTCGGGCAGTTCGCGGGAGAGCTCGAGGCGGGCCTCGGCGTGGCCGACGACGCGCGCCGGGTGGAAACGAGAGAGCGCGTCGGCGCGGCTGAACATCTCCAGCGCGTTGTCCCAGTCCTCGAAGCCCAGGTAGTAGTCGCCCAGCGCCACCAGCGCCCGCACGTGGGCGAGCTTGGTGGTGTCCGCGCCGTCGATGGCCTTCTTGAGCCGCGCCAGCGCCTCGTCGTACTTCTTGTCGGCCAGCAGCCGGCGGCCCGCCTCGGCGTGTACGACGCTCTTGTCCAGCTCGGAGCCCAGCAACTGCTGGCGCGCAGCGGCGGCCTCGGCCTCGGCGGCGGTGAGCGCGTCCACCACCAGCGCGAACTCGGGGTGCGCCTCCCGCACCCGGGAAGACTGGAAGATGCTCATCGCCGACTGGCGATCGGCGTCGGCCTTCGTGTGCTCGGCGTAGAGCAGCGCCTGGGCGTACCCCTTGTGGGCGAGCGCCTCGACGTTCCCGTCCTCCATCGAGAGCGCGTGGTCGAGCGACTTCACCGCCGCCTCGTATTGCTCCCTCGTGTCCGCGCTGATCCCGCTGATGCCCTTGGCCAGCGCCGTCTGCAGCGTCTCCCCCTGGTTCTTCGCCGAGGTGTACGCGTAGCTGCCGACCAGGCCGCCGCCCACCACCAGGATGATGGCGAGGACAGCCAGCTTGAGCCCGTGCTTCTGGAGGAACGTCTTCTTCTGCTTGGTGACCTCCAGCTTGGCGCGCAGCTCGCGCTCGTACTCCTTGGCGATCGCCTCGGTGGCCTGGGTGTTGAACTCGACCCGCGGCACCTCGAGGGACGACGCCGGCTCGAAGACGTGATCGTCGGGAATGTCCTCGAGCAACGGCATCCGACCGTCGGCGCGAGGCGCTGGGGCGCGCGGCGCGGCCTGGGGCGCGGGCGACGCGACACCCGGGACGGCGAAGTCTCCCGTCGGAATGTCGGACTGGGCCGAGACGACGTCGTCGAGGAGGCCGCCGCCCGCCGGCTGGGGAGCGGACGGGACCGAGAGATCGGCCGCGGGGATCACCGAGGGCTCGGGGGTGCCGGCGCGGGGCGCCGAGGCGCGCGGCGGCTGGGCCACGTGCGGGATCTCCGGCGACGCGCCTTCGGCGAGGGCGTCGAAGGTGCTGGTGAGGCCGCGGAAGGTGTCGGTGGAGTCGGTGCGCGACGGGACGGAGGCGAAGGGATCGGGCGGCGGCGGGAGTTCGGTGTCCGGCTCGCCCATCACCAGCGGCATGTCGCCGGCCGGCGCGGGCAGTTCCTGGGTGGGCCGGCCCTCGTCCTGAGGCGCCGCGACAGGCAGCTCGCCGGTGGGCACCGGCGGAGCGGGGCGCTCTCCCCCCGTCGGTGTGTAGGCGTTCATCACCACCGTGGGCTCGGCCTGGGGGTCGACCCTGCCCTGCGCGAAAGAAGCAAAGACGTCGGGATCTCCCGCACCCGCCGGCGCGACGCCACGGGCCGGGGTCGAGTGCGCCGGCGCCACGCCGTGCGCCGGGGTCCCTCTCGCGCCTGCCGCGGGCGCCACGCCGTGGGCTGGAGTCCCCCGAGCGGGGGCGCTGGGGGAAGGCGCCAACCCGTGCTCCGGAGTGCCGCGCGCCGCCACGCCCATCTTGTCGGTGGTGCGCTCTTCCCGCCCCTGGGTCAACGCGTGCTGCGCCGTCGGGGACTCGCCGGTGTCCGCGAGGGAGCGCGTGGCGGGCATCTCCGCCGTTGGCGCGTCGGGGATCGACGTCGCGGCGGTCGCGTCGGTCGCCGTGGTGGCGCCTGGCGAGTACGCCTCCGCGCCCACCGTGGTGGAGTCGTACAGCACCGGGGCCGGTCCACCGGACAAGGCGGCGCGCGTCTGCTCGAGCCACTGCGCGATCCGCGCGTCGTTGGGCTGCAGCGCCGCTGCCTTCCGGAGGATGGGCAGCGCCGAGCGGAACAGCCCTTTGCGCAGCAGGGCCTCGCTGATCAGGTTGTACGCGTGGGGGTTCTCGCGATCGATGTTCACCGCGAGGTCGAACTGCTTCATCGCGTCGGCGGCCTTGCCCTTGTTGATGAGCGCCTTGCCCCACAAGACGCGCCCCACCACCGAGTTGGGGTGGTGGTTGATGCCCTGCTCGCAGACCGTCATCGCCCGGTCGTTGTCGCCCCGCTCCAGGTACGCGCGCGCGAGCTCGACGAAGACGGTCGACGCGGGATCCTGGCTCAGCATCTGCTCGTACTTCTCGACGATCGACTTGGACATACGGGTACGGATTCGCGACCCTAGCAACGGCCGGTGCTACCGTCGCGCACCATGAGCCGCCGCGTCACCCTCGCCTGCCTGATCGTATCGTCCCTCGCCGCCTCCGCTTGCGCCACCCTCAGCGGCAAGGGCGACACCGAGGCCATCAAGCCGGCGATCGAGGCCTTTCACCAGGCCTTGCGGTGGAAGGACTTCCGCGCCGCTGCCGATCGCCTCGTGCCCGAGCGCCGCGCCGCCTTCATCAAGGCGCGCCTCAAGAATGAGGACGACCGCGACCTCTTCATCACCGACTTCCAGCTGGAGGACGCGGTGGTGGCCGGCGATCAGCTGTCGGCCACGGTGGTGTCGAAGCTGTCCTGGTACCGGCTGCCCGACAGCGTCGAACACAAGGCCGTCATCACCACCGCGATGGTGTGGCGCGACTCCGCGTGGCTGGTGGAGAGCCAGGACGAAGGGCCCTTCGCCACCGAGCTCGCTCCGGTGAAGAGCGCGCCGAAGGAAGCGCCCGCTGTTCCCTGACACACGCCCCAAAAAAAACCGCCCACCGTCTCGGGGCCGGCCGAGGCGGTGGGCGTCGGAAATCCCCCTATGGGATTTCCTACCTGCCGCCAGCATGAGCAACCGGGGTGCCATGGCGGACCGCGTCATTTTCGTCTGAAATCACGGCAGGTTAGGGTGCTCTGAGGCCCCCTCCTGGAGTGATCGCGGTGCCGGCCCATGACAGCCGTGTCAGGGATCACGAACAAAGGTCACTCTCCCAGCACCGCGCGGATCGTCTCCCGCATCGAGTGCCGTGGGGCCCACCCCGTCTCCTTCGCCCAGCGGGAGCCGTCCACCATACAGAGGAACTGAATGTGGTCGAGCTCTTCGGGTGGGTAGCTGGCGAGGTGGTACTTGAAGAGGGTGGACAAGAGCGGGCGCGCGACGATGTGTGGCACCGAGCGGGGGCGGTGGCCGAGCTCCCGGAAGACGGCGGACAGCGGCACTTCGCCGGGGCCCACGACGTTGTAGACGCCCTTGCGGCCGGGCTCGAGCGCCTCGATCAGCGCGCGCGCCACGTCCTCCATGTGGATCAACTGCACCATCGGGTCGAAGCCCGACATCACCCACGGCCGCTCGAGGCGCAGGTAGTTGGACGGCGCGTTCTTGATCGACGGCCCGACGATGTGGACCGGGCGCAGCACCACCGTCTCGATCTCCGGGTGCCGCCAGAAGAAGCCGTGCGCCAGCATGTCGACTTCGATGAGATCCCTCACGGAAGGAAAGCGCGAGGCCGCCATCAGCGGCGCGTCCTCGGTGAGGAAGTTGGAGTTGTCGGGTGAGGGGCCGTAGACGTTGGCGCTGGACAGCACCACCACCTTCTTCACGCCGTACTTCGCGGCGCACTCCAGCACGCGGGTGGTGCCCAGCACGTTGAAGCTGTGGTGATCCTCCGCGCTCATCCGGGGATCGTGGAGGATCCCCATGTGGATGATCGCCTTCACCCGGTTCTTCCGGAACACCTCGTCCGTCTTCTTCTTGCGCAGGTCCACCTGCACGTGCTCGACGTCTTTCGGGCGGCCGACGAAGGGGCGGCGATCGATGCCCAATACGCGCTCCGTGAGGTGGAGCTGCTTGGCCACCACGCGCCCGAGGTTCCCGGAGATGCCGGTCACCACCACCGCCGCCCGTTCCTCGCTCACCAGAAGACCGCCTTCCGCGCCTTGAGGCCCTGGTCGATCATCGTCTGCATCGCGGCCTTCACCACCTTCACCTTCTTCTCCAGCTCGGCGTCATCGTCGTCCGCGCGGCCGGTGAAGAACATCGGAGATCCGAAGTAGATGCGGTAGCGCGTCGGCAGGGGGAACGGCAGCCCCCAGGGCGTCAGCGGAAACGCGGGGAAGCCGAGCAGCTTGGCCACGGGCTTGACGTCGACGAAGGCCGGCGCCTGCTCCTCCGCGCCGATGACGGCGATGGGGACGATGGGGGTGTTCGTCTCCAGCGCGAGCCGCATGAAGCCCAGGCCGAACTCCTGGAGCTGGTAGCGCTGCGGAAAGAGCTTGCTGATCGCCTTCTGCCCTTCCGGGAAGACGAGGATCGCCTCGTCCTTCTCCAATAGCCGCCGGCAGTTCTCGGGCGTGCCGACGATCTGCCCCACCCGCGCGAAGAAGGTGGACACGAAGGGCAGCGTGGGCACCCAGTTCATCACCATGCTGCGAATGGCGCGCCCGGGCCTCGCCTCGGTCAGCATCGCCACGCCGATCATCGCGCCGTCGAGCGGCAGCTGCCCCGAGTGGTTCGACACCAGGAGGACGCGACCGCGCGGCACCTTCTCGATGCCGAACGTCTGCACGCGGAAGTAGTTCTTGTACAGCCAGACGAAGGGGCCGATCGCCGACAGCGCGTACTCGAGGCTGAAGCCGAAGGGATCGACGCCGTACTCGTTCTCCGGGCGCTCGCCGGCGAGGCGCTCCTCGAGATCGTCCCCCACCATCGACTCCGTCCACTTGCGCAGCCCCTGCTTCAGCTTGTCGGCGATGCGTCCGTTCACGGCGCGCTACGGTGTCACAGAGGCGGGCGGGGCGAAACTCCTCAGACAAGGCGCGCGTCCTTCGCGGGGCGCTCGCGCGCCGGCGTGCTACCTTCGGCGTCCGTGCGTCACCCGTCGGTCGCCTTCGCGCTCGTGTCGCTGTGCGGCGCCGTCGCGTCCTGCGGAGTCGATCTCCAGGACGTGCCCGGGCGCGCGTGCGACGACACCCACCCGTGCCGCGAGGGGCGCTCCTGCATCGACAGCCGCTGCTTCGCGCCGGACGAACTGGACGCCGGCTTCGACGGAGGGGCCAACGACGCGGGCGCGAGCGACGCGGGCCCTTCCGACGCCGGGCCCAGGGACTCGGGGCTGCCCGACGCGGGAGGAATCGACGCCGGCCGGCAACCCGTGTGGCAGCAGAAGGTGCACGGCTTCACCTCCACGACGGTCGACACCGCCTGCACCCTCGACATCGATCCAGGCCAGGGCAACCGCGTGCTGGCCACCATCGCTTCGGCCGCCGACACCCGCGACACGGCCACCGCCAACGTCGAGCAGCCCAGCCGCCTGCCCGGCGTCGCCTACGGGCACCTGAGAGGGAGGCTCACCCTGCCCGCCCCGGTGCAGCTCCGCGGCCCGGCCTCTTTCCTTACGCTCGCCGCGCCCAACGGCTCCGCGTGGATCCGCCTCGCCTTCGACGCGCAGGGCCGGCTGCTGGTGCAGAGCGACGCGCAGACGCTCGCCTCCTCGGCGATGTCCGAGACCTTCCCCCGCGACGGCGGCTACGGCGCCGGCGACTACGTCTTCGACGTGGCGTGGACCCGGGGCGGCGCCCGGCAGGTGACGGTGAACGGCGTGCTGCTCGCCAACAGCCCCATCGGCGCCGGAGGCAGCACCACCCCGCCCGCCAGCCTGCGCGTGGGCATCGGGGAGTACGGCGGTGACGCCGGTACGGGGTGGGCCGTAACGTTGAGCGGCTGGCAGTTGGCGGACGATCCTGCCGTGCCGCTGGAGGCCGTGCCGTGATCGCCCTCGCCCTCAGCCTGGCGTTGTCGGCGGCCTCCCCCAACCCCTTCCTCGCCGAAGCGAAGACGCTGTACACGGCGCTGGACTTCGAGCGCTGCCTCGAGCGGCTCGAACAGGCCTCGAAGAAGTGGACCTCGACGCCGAAGGAGCTGTTCGAGATCGAGGTGTACTCGGGGCTGGCGCGCTTCAACCTGGGCCAGGTGAAGCAGGCGGCGGAGCATTTCCGGGTGGCCCAGCGCATCGACCCTGCTGGAGAGCTGCCGCCCTACTCGAGCCCCAAGGCCGTCGATCTCTGGCTCGAGGTGAAGCAGAGCCTGGTGGAGCCGCCGCCGCCCTTCCCGGACAGCGATCTCCCCGCTGACGACACGCCGCGCCGCACCGACTTGAAGCCGCCGGTGAAGGACGAGCCCGTCTCCCCGCGGCCAGCCGTCGAGTGGCGCCGGCACGCGGCCCCCGTCGCCCTCACCGTCGTCGCCGCCGCCGCCTTCGCCGTGGCGATCGGCCTGGGCGCGTCCGCCAGAAGCTTCGAAGCGAGGGCCAACGCCGCCTACTACGAGTCGGACTTCGTCAGCCTGGGCAACGCGGCCCGCGCCAACGCCACGGGCGCCAACGTCTCCTGGGCCCTCGCCGCGGTTGCCGCCCTCACCGCGGGTGTCCTCTGGTGGGTCGATTTCAACCCCGCGCCGTCGCCATCACGCTGAGGAGCCGCGCATCCTCGGGCGGTTGGAAGTAAGAAGGGGCCATTGCTGGCCGGGGTGGGGACAAGGCACATGAAAACGACACTGGCACTGGTGGCGCTTGCGCTGTGGACGGTGGGCTGCGGTGGCGGCGGCGGCAACGGGACGGGCGGAGGCGCGGGCGGCGGCGGTGGGTCGACCGGGAGCGTGTCCGGCACCGTGTCCATCTTCCGGGGCGCCGGGGAGAGTGCGCGGGCTGATCCGACGCTCTCGGCCTTCGTGCGCACCCACAAGCTCCTCGAGCGTCCGAAGCTGGAGGCGACCGCGCGGCTCCCCGGCGCAGGCCAGGTCAGCGCGATCCGCCCGGGAGAGGTCATCGTGAGGTTCGAGGAGGTGCTGAGCGCTCAGGACGTGCTCAAGCGCGTGCGCCTGGACGAGTACGCGGCGCAGCACTCGGGCCACGCGAGCGAGTTCCTTCACCTCGTCACCTTCACCCAGCGCGACGGCAAGCCCCTGACGGAGGCGCAGACCCTGGCCCTCACCGACCGCCTGTCGTCCCTCGCTGGCGTGCGCTTCGCCGAGGTCAACCGCACGCGCCACGCCCAGGCGGTGCCGGACGATCCGCTGTACGCGGCGCAGTGGCACTACCCCGCGATGAACCTGCCCGCGGCCTGGGACGTGACGACCGGCAGCGCGCAGGTGGTGGTCGCCGTCATCGACACCGGCATCGTCAACCACCCTGAGCTCAACTCCCGCGTCGTTCCGGGCTACGACTTCATCAGCGATCCCGCCATCTCCCTGGACGGCGACGGCCGCGACGCGAACCCCAACGACGAGGGGAAGGACTTTCCGCAGGAGCAGTCGAGCTGGCACGGCACGCACGTGGCGGGCACCATCGGCGCGGTCTCCAACAACCGCACCGGCCTCGCGGGCGTCGACTGGAATGCGCGGCTGTTGCCCGTGCGCGTGCTGGGCAAGGGCGGCGGCACCGACTTCGACATCGCCGCGGGCGTCCAGTGGGCGGCGGGGGGCACCGTGCCGGGCACGCCATCCAACGCCAACCCTGCCGCGGTGCTGAACTTGAGCCTCGGAGGCGAAGGCTCCCCCTCGCAGACGTACCAGGACGTCATCGACGCGGCGGTGGGCCGCGGCGCGGTGGTGGTGGTGGCGTCGGGCAACGCCAACATGGACTCCACCCGCTTCAGCCCCTGCAACCAGCAGCAGGTGATCTGCGTGGGCGCGACGCGCTTCTCGGGCAAGCGCGCCAGCTACGCCAACTACGGGAACGCGGTGCACCTGGTGGCCCCCGGCGGCGAGTTGCTGGAAGACGCCAACGGCGACAATTTCCCCGACGGCGTCCTCTCGACGTTCAACAAGGACAACACCCCGAACTTCGACTTTCTCCAGGGGACCAGCATGGCGTGCCCGCACGTCGCGGGTGTCGTGGCGCTGATGAAGGCGCGTGCGCCCACGCTGACGGCCGCCCAGGCCAAGATGGCGCTCACCTCCACCGCCAACACCGCCTTCCAGTGCAGCGAGGGCTGCGGCGCCGGCATGGTGAACGCGCACGCCGCGGTGCTGGCGGCCGTGGGCCAGTCGCCCGGCGGGCCGGCGAAGCTGGTGATCAGCACCACCGAACTCTTCCTCAGCAGCTCGGCGCGCGAGCAGGCGCTCACCATCACCAACGTCGGCGGCCAGGCGACCAACGTGACGCTGACTGCCGGAGGTGCGGAGGGCGGCCGCCTGTCCTTTCCCCGGGGCGCGCAGGGCACGGTGAATGGCGGCCAGTCGGCCAGCTTCCCCGTGGCCGCGGACTTCAACGGGCTGGCGGACGGCACCTACGCCGCGAGCATCACCGTCTCCTCGCCGGTGGGCGGGGGCAGCGTCACCGTGAAGCTGCGCGCGGGCACGCCGGCCAACCAGGCCCCGGCGGTGGTGGCGCTCGTGTACCAGGATCAGCAGGGCGCGTGGCAGGTGGGCGGCGCCGTCGAGGCCACCGCGGCGAACAGCTACCGCTACACCATCGACGCCCCGCCCGGGCGCTACTTCGTGCTCGGCCTCGTGGACTCCAACAACAACGGCGACTTCGACGACGGAGAGCCGTACGGCCTGTGGCCGACCAGGGACTCCCCCCAGGAGGTGGAGGTGGTGGCGGGCCAGGTGATCTCTTCGGTCGACTTCGGACTTGCGCCCGACTCGAAGGTGCCAGGCGGAGGCGCCTCCGAGGTGGGCCTGGCGTGCGCCGACAACGCCCCCTGCGGGACGGGGGGAGAGTGCCTCACCGGTTGGCCCCAGGGCTATTGCTCGAAGGAGTGCAGCACGTCCGCCTGCCCGCTGGGCGCGAAGTGCATCGACTTCGGCTCCGTGCAAGCCTGCCTGGCCACCTGCACCGGGCCGCGCGCGGGCCAGTCCACCTGCCGGAGCGCCTACGTCTGCGAGGACGACGGCACGGGCGCGGGCGTGTGTGTCCCTGCCTGTACGTCGAACACCGACTGCGACCCGCTCACCTGCAACACGAGTACAGGGTACTGCGGCTGACACCACGGGCATGGCCGCCAGCGCCCTGCAGGATCGCCGCGTCATCGAGTCCCTCGTCGAGGGCCTGGTGGTCCACGACGCCAGCGGGGCGATCATCGACTTCAACCAGCGCGCGCTGGAGGTGTTGGGGCTGAGCGCGGACCAACTGAGGGGCCGCCAGGAGAGGGATCCACGCTGGCGCCTGATGAGGCCCGACTCGACGGCGCTGCCAGAAGCGGAGATTCCTTCGGTGGAGGCGCGTACCACGCGACGCCCGGTGCTGCGTCGACGGCTGGCAGTGATGCGCCCGAACGGTGAGGTGCGAAGCCTCGTCGTCTCGGCCGTGCCCAGCGTCAACGCCGAGGGCGTGGTGGAGCGTGTGGTGGCGCTCTTCTCGGACGTCACCGAAGAGCTGGCGCGCGATCGCGAACTGGAGGAGACGCGGCGCTTCGTCGAGCTCTCCAACGACGTGCTGGTGGTCGTGAGCGCGGTGGAGAGCGTCATCCTTCACATCAATGATGGCTCGAGTTCCGTCTTCGGCCTGGGCAGCTCGGCGCTGGTGGGGCGCCGCCTCCTGGAGCTGATCCACCCGGAGGACGTCCAGAGCCTCGCCCTGGGCACCCGCACCACTCCGCTGCACAACACCGCGCTGCGCATCCGCCACGCCGACGGCTCCTGGCGGTGGTTGGCCGTCAGCGCCACCCTGCAGGACTCGCCCGTCTGGGGCCGGGTGTGGTTCGCCCGCGGCGTCGACGTGTCCGATCTCCGACGCCACGCCGAGGAGCTGTCCCGCTCCAGGCAGCAGCTCGCAGACGCGCAGGAGATCGCCCACCTCGGCACCTGGGAAGCCGACGGTGCGCGCCGCACCTTCACCCTGTCCGGGCGGCTCCGCGGTCTGTTGGGCCTTGGGGCCGAGCTGGAGCCGGTGACGTTGGAGACGTTGGTGGCCTGCTTCACCGTCGAGGAACGGGGGCGCGTGAAGGAGGCCCTCGAGCGGGCGCTGACCGGCGAAGCGGTGTCGTTGCAGACGAGGGCCCGGGGTGCCGACGGCGACATCCATGAGCTCCGGCTGTGGACCCGCGCGCGCCCCCAGGGTTCCGACGCACGGCTCTTCGGCGTGGTGCAGGACATCTCCGAACAGGTGCGCCTCAACGCCAAGCTGCAGCTCACCGAGCGCATGGCGTCCATCGGCACGCTGGCGGCCGGCGTGGCTCATGAGATCAACAACCCCCTGTCCTACGTGCTGTCCAACCTCACGGTGGCCCTCTCCGAGCTCCAGCGGCTGCGGACGCTCCCGGGCACCGACGCGCAGGAGTTGATCGCCGCCCTGTCCGAGGCGAAGGACGGCGCTGAGCGCGTGAAGCAGATCGTCTCGGACTTGCGCACCTTCGCCCGGGTCGACGAGCAGCGGCGCGTGCCCTGCGACGTGGCCCAGGTGGTGTCCGCGGCGCTGAACATGGCCCGCAACGAGACGCGGCACCGCGCGCAGGTGGTGACGCACTTCGAGCCCACGGGCCCGGTGCTGGCCAACGAGGCGCGGCTGGGCCAGGTGTTCCTCAACCTGATCGTCAACGCCGCCCAGGCCATCCCCGACGGGGAGGCCGATCAGAACTCCATCACCGTGACGGTGCGCGAGCAGGGCGCGTCCATCCACGTCTCGGTGAAGGACACGGGCAGCGGGATCGCGCCCGAGCATCTCCCCCGCATCTTCGATCCCTTCTTCTCCACCAAGGCGGTGGGCGAAGGCACGGGCCTCGGCCTCTTCATCGCGCAGAACATCGTGCGCGACCTCGGCGGCGACCTCTCGGTGGACAGCACCCCCGGGCTGGGCACCACCTTCGACGTGCGGCTGCCGGCGGCCGTCGTGCCATGGCAGGGCTCGGCGCCGTCGCCCGCGCCCGTCACGCGCGGCGCCACCCTGCTGGTGGTCGACGACGAGCCCCTGCTCCTCAAGGCCCTGGGCCGGATGCTGGGCCGGGGGCACACCTTGACGTTGGTGGGTAGCGGGCGGGAAGCCCTGGAGCTGCTCGAGGCTGGCAAGCGGTACGACGCGGTGCTGTGCGACATGATGATGCCCGACGTGTCGGGCCTCGACGTGTGGGAGCGGCTGGGCGAGCTGGACGAGCGCCAGCGCCGGCGCCTCATCTTCATGACCGGCGGCACCTTCACCGAGCGCGCGCGACGCTTCCTCGACGAGCAACGGCCCCCGATGCTGGAGAAGCCCTTCACCGCCTCGGCCTTCGCCACCCTGCTGGCCCAGCTGATCGCGCAATCGGATTGACGGAAGGGCGTGGCGGGCCTTACCCCCACTGGCATGTCGCGCGCCGACGCCTTCTCTGCCCTCGTCAGCGGCCTGTCGCCCGGGCGCCCCACGCGCACCGTGGGCCTCACCGGCGGCGCGCGCGGCTGGGTGCTGTCGCGCCTCTCGCGCGAGGTGGGCGCCCCGCTGGTGTGCGTCACCGCCGACGACGACGCGGCCGACGCGCTGGCGGGCGATCTCTCCTTCTTCCTCGGAGGAGAGGGCGCCCGGCTGGCCCCCACGGTGCTGCGCCTGCCCGCCGACGAGGTGCTGCCATGGGACGAGCTGGTGCCGGATCCCGGCGCGGTGGCCGACCGCCTGTCGGCCCTCTTCCACCTCTCACGGGGGACGCCCTTCCGGGCGCTGGTCCTGTCGGCTCGCGCCCTGGCCCGCCGCGTGCTGCCCCTGGCCGAGATGCGCCGCCTCACGGCGCTGATCAAGGTGGGGGAAGAGCCCGGTCGCGACGCGCTGGCTCTCCAGCTCGCGGACATGGGGTTTCGCAACGCGCCGCTGGTGGAAGATCCCGGCACCTTCTCGCTGCGCGGAGATCTGCTCGACGTCTTCCCTGCGCTGCACGACGCCCCGGTGCGCCTCGAGTTCTTCGGCGACACCGTGGAGTCGATGCGCAGCTTCGATCCCGACACGCAGCGCACCATCGCGCCACTGGACTGCCTCACCCTGCTGCCCGCGCGCGAGCTCTTCTTCAGCGCCGCCACGAAGCGACGGGCCGAGGCGGCCGTGCGAGCGGCGGCCGAGGAGCAGCACGTGCCCACCTCGCGGGTGCGCGAGCGCCTCGAGCAGATCCGCGAGGGCGTGGGCGCCGCGGGCCTCGAGGGCCTCCTGCCCGGCTTCTTCGAGGATGGCCTGTCCACCGTCTTCGAGTACCTGGCGGCGTGGCACCCGTCGCCCGTGGTGTGGCTGGACGCGCCCGCCGCGCAGGAGCGGGCCCTCGAAGAGCTGGCGCGTGACGTCGAGCGCAGCCACGCCGACGCCGTGCGCCGCCTCGAGCTGACGTTGCCGCCGTCGGCCCACTTCCTCGCGCCGGCAGAGGTGCAGGCGCGGCTTTGCGCCCTGCGCGTGGTGGAAGGGGGCGGCCTCTCCCTCGACGATGGGAGAAGCGAGCCTTTGGCCTTCCAGCTGGGCGCCACCCGCGCGCTCCGTGAGGCGATCCAGAGCCACCACGGAGAGGACGGCGCGCTGACGCCGCTGGTGGAGCGCCTCACGTCCTGGGCGGAGTCCGGCCTGTCGACCGCGGTGGCGTGCGGCACGGCGGGGCAGGTCGATCGCCTGCGACGGCTCCTCCTGGAGCGGGGCCTCCACGCCGTGGCCCACGCCGAGCCCTTCGCCGGCGTTCCGCCTCTCGCGGCCGTCCCCACGGCGCACCTCTTCGTGGGCGAGGTGACGGAGGGCTTCGTCGACTCCGCCGGAGGCCTGGTGGTGCTGTCCGACGAGGACATCTTCGGGGCCCGCGCGCGCCGTCGGACGCGGCGCCGGAAGAGCGCGCTGGAGGGCTTCGCCGCCAGCTTCAAGGATCTCACCGAGGGCGACCTCTGCGTGCACCGCGATTTCGGCGTGTGCCGGTACGGCGGCCTGTTGGCGATGACGGTGGACGGCGTGGGCGCCGACTTCCTCGTGCTGGAGTTCGCCGGGAAGGACAAGGTGTACCTGCCCGTCAGCCGGCTGCGGCTGGTGTCGAAGTTCACCGGCGGCGATCCCTCGAAGGTGGCGCTCGATCGCCTCGGCAGCGGCTCCTTCGAGAAGCGCAAGGCGGTGGTGAAGGAGCAGTTGCTGCAGATGGCGGCCGATCTCCTGCGTCTGTACGCCCAGCGGAAGGCGCACCCCGGCTTCCGCTTCTCCGCGCCCGATCGCTACTTCCACCAGTTCGAGGCCGACTTCGAGTTCGAGGAGACGCCCGATCAGCAGCGCGCCATCGACGAGGTGCTGGCCGACATGCAGAAGCCCGAGCCGATGGACAGGCTCGTCTGCGGCGACGTGGGCTACGGCAAGACGGAGGTGGCCATGCGCGCGGCCTTCAAGGCCGTGCTCGATCGCAAGCAGGTCGCCGTGCTGGTGCCCACCACGCTGCTCGCCCACCAGCACCTGCACAGCTTCCGCCGGAGGATGGAGGGCTACCCGATCACCATCGACGTGGTGTCGTCGCTGCGCAAGCCGGCCGAGGTGCGCGAGGCCCTGGACAAGGCGCGCGAGGGGCGGGTCGACGTGCTGATCGGCACCCACAAGCTGCTCGGCGCGCAGGTGGCCTTCAAGGACCTCGGGCTGTTGATCATCGACGAGGAGCAGAAGTTCGGCGTGAAGCAGAAGGAGGCCTTGAAGCGCCTCAAGACGACGGTCGACACGCTGACGCTGACGGCCACGCCCATTCCCCGCACGCTGAACATGGCGATGAGCGGCCTGCGCGACATGTCCCTCATCACCACGCCTCCGCAGGATCGCCGGGCGATCCGCACCTTCGTCAACAAGTTCGACGAGCAGCAGATCAAGGAAGCGATTCTTCGCGAGGTGCAGCGCGGCGGGCAGGTCTTCTTCATCCACAACCGGGTGCAGTCGATCGCCTCGATGGAGCGCTTCCTCCGGCAGCTCGTGCCCCAGGTGTCGGTGGTGGTGGCGCACGGCCAGATGACGGAAGGCGCGCTCGAGGCGGCGATGCTGGCCTTCGTGGAGAAGCGGGCGCAGGTGCTGTTGTCCACCGCCATCGTGGAGAGCGGCATCGACATCCCTTCCGCCAACACGATGATCGTCAACCGCGCCGATCAGTTCGGCCTCTCGCAGCTCTACCAGCTGCGCGGCCGGGTGGGTCGCTCGAAGGAGCGCGCGTACGCGTACCTCCTCGTTCCGCAGGGCCGGGCGGTGACGAAGGACGCGCAGCGGCGGCTCGAGGTGCTGCAGGCCTTCACCGAGCTGGGCGCGGGCTTCTCCATCGCCTCGCACGATCTGGAGATCCGCGGAGCGGGCAGCCTGCTGGGCCGGGAACAGTCGGGCAGCATCGAGGCGGTGGGCTTCGACCTCTACGCGGAGCTGCTGGAGGAGGCGATCGCCGAAGTGCGGGGCGAGCCGACGCGTGCGGAAGTGGAGCCCGACGTCAACCTCCCGCTGCCCGCCTTCCTGCCGGAGAGCTACGTGCCGGACGTCCACCAGCGGCTGGTGCTGTACAAGCGCTACTCGCAGGCGCAGTCGGCCGACGAGCTGGCGGATCTGCGCAGCGAGCTGATCGATCGCTTCGGCGATCCCCCTCTCGAGCTGGACGCGCTGCAGGAAGTGATGCTGCTCAAGCAGGAACTGCGCCGTCTCGCGGTGCGCCAACTGGACGCGGGCCCGGGCCGGCTGGTGGCGACGCTGGGCGCCGACGCCCGCCTCGATCCGGGCCGGCTGGCGGCGCTGGTGCAGAGATCGCAGGGGCTCTACCGCCTCACGCCGGACCTGAAGCTGGTGGCGAAGCTGGACGCCTCGGTGAAGGGCCCCGCGTTCCTCACCGCCGCGCGGAAGGTGGTGCGGGATCTGTTCGGCTGCGCTGCCCCGGGCGTCGATGAACCCCGGAGCTCCCCCGGGTAGAACAGGGATCGCGCAGGACGTGCCTGGAGGTCGAGGAGAGGAGCGGATCGGGCTGGTGGGCCCGTGACCGCCGAGCGACGACGAGAGCCGGGCGAGGGACCAGCGAGGCGTGCGCTGCTCAGGGGGTCAAGTCAGGGGTCGGCCACGCGGTTCCGGCCCGCCTTCTTCGCGCGGTACATCGCGGCGTCGGCGTGCTGCAACAGCATGTTGGCGGAGATGCCGTCGTCCGGAAAGCTGGCGTAGCCGACGCTGACGGTCAGCGGCACGGCGCCTCCGCGGCCCGGCTCGAAAGGGTTGGAGCGGAAGGCGTCGACGATGCGGTGAGACACGGCGCGCGCCCCGTCGTGACCGGTCTCCACCAGCAGCACGGCGAACTCGTCACCGCCGTAGCGAAACGCCGTGTCCACCCCACGGATGGAGGAGACGAGCAACTGCCCTGCGTGCTTGAGCGCCGCGCTCCCCACCAGGTGGCCCCGGGTGTCATTCACCTTCTTGAAGTCGTCGAGGTCGAGGAACAACAGCGACAGCGGCCGAGCGAAGCGCGCGCACCGGGCCACCTCGGCCTCGACCACCGCCTGGAAGTGGCGGGCGTTGAAGAGCCCGGTGTGCTCGTCGGTGAGCGTCAGCTCCTGGACCTTCTTGAAGTTGCGGGCGTTGTCGATGGCGATGGCGGCGAAGTCGGCGATGGTGATGGCCGCGCGGAGATCCTCGGTGGTGAAGGGCGGAGCGTCCTGCCCGCCCACGAGTTCGAGCACGCCCAGCACGCGCTCGCGCACGGTGAGCGGCACGGCCAGCACGGATCCCGTCTTCGAGCCGGTGACGACGTCGAAGCGATCGGCGAAGTCCGGATCTTCGCGTGCGTGCCGGGACAGCTTGGGCTTACCCGAGGCGAACACCACGCCGGCAATTCCCTCGCCGGACACCAGCACCTCGTCCTTGAGCTTCTCCGCGCCGGGCCCCTGCGCGAGCTCGAAGTGGAGCAGGCCGTCATCGTGCTCGAGCAGCAGCGACCAGCGCTCGGCGCCGAGGATCTGCGACAGCTTGGCGCCGATGAGGCGCAGCACCTCCTGCAGCTCCAGCGTGGAGGTCAGCACCTTGGCGATGTCGTTGAACGCGGCCAGTTGGTCGACCGTGCGTCTCATCGCGGCGAGGAGGTCGACCGGCGTCATCGGGATCCGGAGTGTACCTTTCACGGAGCCAAAGGGGCTTGCTTTGCGCGGCGGGCGGGGGAAGGTGCCGCCCATGGACTTGAGGCTCACGGGCAAGGTGGTGCTGGTGACGGGAGGGACGCGCGGCATCGGCCAGGCGGCAGCGCTGCGCTGCGCGGAGGAAGGGGCCAGCGTGGGCGTGTGCGGGCGCACGAAGGAGTCGCTGGACGCGATGGTGGCGCGCCTCGTGGCCCTCGGAGTCCGGGCGCACGGCGTGCAGGTGGACGTGCTGGAGAAGGGCGGCGTGGAGCGCTTCGTGGACGAGTGCGCGCAGGCGCTGGGGCGCGTGGACGGCGTGGTGGCCAACGTGGGCGGCACCGTCGGCGCCAACTTCCTCGAGACGGACGCCGACGCGTGGCTGAAGACGCTGGAGCTGAACCTGGGGCACTCGATCCGACTGCTGCGGGCGGCGGCGCCTCACCTGGCGACGGCGGGCGGAGGCAGCGCCGTCTTCATCGCCAGCATCTCGGGATCCCGCCCGGGCCCGCGGGCGCAGTACGGCGCAGCGAAGGCAGCGGAGATCTCCGCGGCGGCGTCACTGGCGCGCGAGCTGGCGCCTCAGCGGATCCGCGTCAACACGGTGAGCCCGGGCAGCATCCTCTTCGAGGGCGGCTCCTGGGCGAAGCGCCGGGCGCAGATGCCGGAGAAGCTGGCCGACTTCATCGCGCGGGAGTTCCCGTGGGGCCGCATGGGGACGCTGGACGAGGTGGCGGACGTCATCGCCTTCCTCCTCTCGCCGCGCTCGACGTGGGTGAATGGAACGGACGTCGTGGTGGATGGGGCACAGGGGCACCCGTCGATCCGTCTCTGACGCGCATCCGTGGTGCTCGACGTCCCCCGATCCACCGCGCGTCACGGCGGCGTGCGGGTCCAGGGCACGCCAGCGGCGCGGAAGACGGGATCGCCCGCGCGCAGCACCTCCGTCACCGCGTCGTGCAGGCCCTTCGGAGGCAGGTTCCCGGCCCGCAACGGCCAGCGCGCCACCACCCCGGCGTCCGCCGCCTCCGCCTCGACGCGCACGATGAAGCTCCGCTCGATGCAGCGGTCGACGAAGAGATCGCGCTGCCCCACACACCAGAGCTCGCGCAGCGACGCGTCGTGGATTCCCGCAGGGGCGAGCGACGGGACGGCGCCATAGGGCAGCACGACGCCACCATCTGGGCCTTTCAGGATGATGGAGAGGGCGATCTGCCCGGTGGACAGGGCGACGTCGTGGCGGAAGTCACAACCGCTGGCGTGCCGGCCCGGGCAGGCAAACGAGTCGGCCTCGACCGTCACGGTGAAGCGCGTGGCTTCCGGCCCGTCGTCGGCGCACGACTCGCCGTACACGCCGCAGACGCCCGTGCAGGTCGCGCTCGACAGAAATCGACACACGCCGCTCGAGCCGCAGCCGGTGGCGCTGGAGCACGGCGCACAGACGAGGCTCCCTCCGTCCCGCGGCAGCTCGGGCCCCGCGTCGAGGCGACACGCCTGCGGGCCGGCATCCACACCGCCATCACGCACCCCGGCGTCCGAAGCTCCGCCGTCGTTGCCGGAAGTGCCCGCATCGGAGTCGCGTGGCGGCGGCAGCCCCGAGTCCTCGACCGGCGACGACGGCCCACACGCGGCGAGCAAGCAGGCGCAGGCGAGGAGGGCACGCGGGAGCATCACCGCACCGTAGCGGACGTGGCGCCCACTTGCCCACGCCCTGGCGGTCCACCGGCCGCCCTGAAGATCGGCCCGATCGAGCGGCCACCTGGTGAAGAGCACCTCGCAGGCAGTCGGCGGCTGGAGCGCCGCTGGTGCCGTGCACGCCACGACGCTGAGTTTCACGCGCTCCTCGCTGTGGGACTCACCGGTACGAAAGACACGCACGTGCGGAGGCGCCCTTCGCGCCTGCCCGGCACCCTGGGCGAACCGGTGCGGCTTCAGGCTCTTCCTGAGTCCAGCGAGGGGCGGAGGCGTTCACCGCCGCCCACGCTCGAGTCCCCGCCGCGCCTCGCGCACCGTGAGGCCCGCCGCCCGCCCCTCGTGCTCGCTCAGCCAGCGCTCGACGTCCCTGGGCTTCCAGCGCGCCAGCTCCCGCAGCGCCCAGCCGATCGCCTTCTTCAGGAAGAACTCCTTCTCGCCCACCGCCGGCTCGATCACCTCGAAGAGGAGGTCAACGTCCGTCGCCTCGCGGTGACGGAGCTGTGCGATGATCGCCGCCCGCCGCAGCCAGAGGTCACCTCCCCGACTCCAGCGCCGCAGCACCGACTTCACCTCATCCGGCCACTGCGCCAGCAGCGACCCCACGCGATGCGCTGCGAGCTCATCGACGAGATCCCACCAGGCGCCGGTGGAGATCAGCTCCTCGTAGAGGGGCAGCGCGTCGGGAGACTCCAGCTTGCGCGCCCACGGCCGCGACAGGAGCTCCAGCGCCGCGTAGCGCTCCTCACGGAACTTCGCGCCGTGCCACAGCGCCCGAACCGCGGCCCACAGCTGCTGCGCGTCGGCCGGTCGCGCGTCCTTCACCAACTCCCGTGCGAGGGCCCGGGTCCTCGCCATCGGGACGCCGTGGAAGGGCATCGCCGACTTCATGTACGCCTGCATGTCGCGAGCGCGCCTGGGATCGCCTTCCGCCGCGTAGGCCGCCCGCAACGCCCGCAGCAGCGCCGCGCCATCGAGCCGCCCACCCGTCGTCTTCGCCGAGCGCGTCGCCCGTCGTGACGGCGGATCCTCACGAGGCCCACCCGTCTGCTTCGCCGAGTGCGTCGCCCGTCGTGCCGGCGGATCCTCACGAGGCCCACCCGTCTCCCTCGGAGACCGCCGAAGTCCCGGATCGTCAGGGGAATTGCGCGCCTCCATCGGCGCGGCAGTCATTCGATCCGGCGAATCGCCGAGGAAGCCGCCCGTCACCCTGGCGGGACGCGTCGCCCGCGGGGCTGCCGGGTGGGTCTGGTTCGGCGACCGCCGACCTGCCCGGTCGTCGACAGGGGCGCCCGTCTCCTCCGACGCCCGCCGGGCCACCCTGGGCGCCATCCCGCCCTTCCGCTTCGCAGCCCGCCGCGCCCCCATGCGGCCTTTCAGAGCTCGAGCAGCTTCATCTTGTTCTTCGCCGCCTTCGCGATCTTCCCCTTGCCCTGGGCCAGTGCTTCGAGGAGCTCCGCGCCCACGTTCTTGAGCTCGAACTGCGGCTTCTCGGCGAAGTGCACGCCCACGTAGTAGCGCGCCTCGTCCGACACCTTCTTGTCCTTCTGGAGCGCCTCCGCCACCTTGAAGCCCTCCTTGTGCAGGCGCTCCAGCTCGGCGAGCGCCGGGTCGCGCTGGCGGGCCCGCGGGTGGGGATCGAACGAGTGGTGGGCGAAGTGCTGGAGCGCGAGGCCGAAGCGATCTTCCGGCGTGGCGACGGCGGAGCGCCCCAACAGCTGCCCGATGGCCTCGGCGCGCGCAGGATCCTTCTTCGCCAGGGCCTTCGCCTTGTCGCGAAGGACCTCGGCCCAGGCCTCTGGATCCGCCGCGCGCACCGGCTCGAGCTGTCGCCGCGCCACGGCGAGCGACTTCGCGAGGTTCTTGTCGCCCGCGGCGAGGAGCGCCTTCACGTCCTTCTTCGGCAGCTTCGTGGCCAGGGGCGCCAGGACGTCCGCCAGCACCTGCGCGCCCGTCTCGTCCTGGGCCTCGCACAGCGCCTCGGCCAGCAGCGACTCCCCGCCGGGTAGCTCGACCAGCACCTTCGCGGCCGCCTCCGCGCGCGTGCGATCGGCCCCCGCCGCCACGGGCAGCAGCGTCTTCGCCGCCAGCTTCCCCGCCGCGCCCTTCTCGCTGGTGGCCAGCGCGCCGAGGTGGCGAATCGCCCACACCGCCACGTCCACGTCCTTCGACGCGCACAACTCGGCCAGCTCGTCGGCGAACTCGGCGCCGATCTTCAGGACGGTCAAGGTGTCGCGCGCGGCCCGCGCCACCAGGGCGTCGGAGTCCTCGAGCAGCTCCATCAGCTGCCGCAGCGCCTTCTTCGACGGCCCCTTCGCCAGCGCGAAGCGCAGCGCCGTGGCCGCCTCGACGCGGACCGCGGGAGGCTGCCTGGAGCCCAGGTAGCCCAGGAGCGTGTCCTGCGTGTCCACGAGCTCGAGGAAGCCCAGCGTCTTGATGGCGCCGCGCAGCGCCGGCTCGTCCTCGGCCGTCTTCTTCTTCGCGAGGAACTTCTCCACCTGCGTCTTCATCACCTTGCGCTCGGCCTCGGACATCGCCCGGGCCTCGGCCCGCACCGACAGCGCCACGCGGTTGATCGCGTCCCACGGCTGGCCGCGCATGCCCTCCAGCGCCATCTCGAAGGACTGGCGCCCGCCCACCGCGGGGAGCAGCGTCGAGAGCACCGCGCGCGCCTCGGGCGTGGCGTCCTCGATGCGGGCCCGCAATTCGGGGAGCGCCTCCTCGCCCAGCTCGGCGATCGCCGCCTTCGCCTTCGCCGACAGCTCCCGTCCCCGCCCCAGCGCGTCCAGCATCACCGGCAGCCCTTTCAGCGCTTTGAGCTGCCCCAGCGCCTCCACGGCGGCCTCGGCGTAGGCGTCCACCGGATCCTTCGCCATCTGCACCAACCGCGACACGACCGCCGCGTCCTTCACCTTGAGCTCGCCCAACACCACCGCCGCGGCGATGCGCTTGCGGGGTGATTCGTCGTCGAGCAACTGTACGATCCGTTCGATGGCGTCCATGGCCCTCCCTGCCCGGTGGATGCGCGCGACAAGCTAGCGGACGACCGCCACGGGCGTGACGGTTTTCGTGCCCCGGGGGGCCGGGCCCGTGGCACCATGCGCCGCCATGCGACGATCGATCCTGACGACGTTGGCGCTGCTGGTCACCGGTTGCGTCACACAGTCCACCTTCGACGCGATGAAGGCGGAGCGCGACACCCTCGACACCCAGCTGGGCGAGCGCAACCGCGCGGTGGAGGAGCTGGAGAAGAAGAACCGGGCCCTGTCGGACAAGAACAAGTCCCTGGAGGCCGCGCTCGAGGCCGAGCAGGAGAAGGTGAAGGACCTCAACGGCCGCATCGATCGCCTGTCCGCCGACATGGCCGCCCTCACCAAGGACAAGAGCCGCCTGCAGGCCTCGGTGACGGACATGACCACCGCCCTCGCGGAGCTCGAGAAGCGCCGCGCCGAGGCAGAGGCCCGCGTGCAGGAGTTCAAGAAGCTGCTCGATCGCTTCAAGAAGCTGATCGAGGCCGGCAAGCTGAAGGTGAAGATCGTCGAGGGCCGCATGGTGGTGGAGCTCGCCACCGACATCCTCTTCGCGTCCGGCTCGGCCAACCTGTCCAAGGACGGCAAGGCCGCCATCACCGAGGTGGCAGGGCTGCTCGCGTCCATCCCCGGCCGCGACTTCCAGGTGGCGGGCTACACCGACAACGTGCCGATCAACACGCCGCAGTACCCCAGCAACTGGGAGCTGGCCGGTGCGCGCGCCGTCACCGTGGTGCGTGCGATGGTGGCAGCCGGCATGCCCCCCGAGCGGATCAGCGCCGCCAGCTACGCCGACACCAAGCCCGTGGCCTCCAACGACTCCAACGAGACGCGCGCGCAGAACCGGCGCATCGAGATCGTCGTGGTGCCCGATCTCTCCACGCTGCCGGGCAGCGAAGAGCTGAAGAAGATCGACACGGCCCGCTGAGGAGAAGCCCCTCAGTTCTTCGGGGGCCCAGCGCCCAGCTCCTCGAGGATCTGGAGCAGGGCCGTCAGGGTGATCTCGTGCTTCGCCCCGCAGAACTGACAGGTGACGGCGGTAGAGCCCAGGGTGTCGACGAGGTGCTGCACGTCAGCCGCGCCCAGCGACTTGATCGTCTCCAGCGCCCGCGCCCGCGAGCAGGTGCAGCGGAACGCGACCGGGTGCCGTTCCAGCGGAGCGGTCCCCGGGAAGAGGGTGGTGAACAGGGTCTGGGGATCCGTCGGTGTGGCGGACACCAGCGCGCGATCCAGTGAGGCCTGGAGCGTCTCGCCCAGTCGGGCCAGCGCCTGCCGATCTCCTTCCGGCAGCGCCTGCACCAGGACACCGGCCACGGCGCCGAGCACCTCCGGGCCGTCTCGTCGCGCAGCGATCGCCACGCGGGTGGGCACCTGATCGCTGAGCTCGAAGTAGTGGTCGAGATCGCGTGCGAGATCCATCGCCTGCAGCGCGACCGAGGAGCGGTAGTACTCGGCGCCGATGTCGCGCAGCACCGAGAGGAAGCCGGCGTTGCCCAGGGCCCCCCGCCAGCGGAACTCGCCCTGCCCCAGCTCGAGATCGACGTGTGGGTTTTTCGCGTAGCCGCGCACCGTGCCGTCTGCGCCGGCGTCCACGAAGAGGCCCTTGAGCTGTCCGTCGCACTCCACCTGCAGGTTGACCCGGCTGTCGCCCTTCTGGAGCGAGGCCAGCAGCACCGCTCCCGCGATCGCCTGGCCCAGCAGGGTGGCGGACGTGGGCGCCAGCGCGTGTCGGGCACGAGCTTCCCGTGCGGCGTCCGTCACCACGGCCACCACCACCCTCAAGTCGCCGGGCAATAACCCGCGCAAGACGCCGTCAGCCATCGCGGGTGCCTCGTACCGTCCGCGCGGGGGAATTGCACCTGCCTCGAAACGCCTCGGGGCGACCTCCCGCGAAGGGAAGCCACCCCGGGCGTCTCCATCAGCGTCGACGAGTTACTGGCAGTAGCCCGTCGTCATGTTGCAGGTCCGACCGCTCGGGCAGCCGTTGCCCGGCGCGTCGCAGCGGGGATCGCAGTAACCGTCCGCCGAGGTGCCGCCGTCGGCCAGGCCGTAGGTCTGGCAGATGTAGCTGGTGTTGCGGCAGGTGCTCTGGCCCTGGCCGCCGTTTGCGCACGACTGGAAGCAGGCCGTCTGAATCGACGCCATCGGATCCGAGGTGATCCGCAGGCAGAGGCCGGCGCCCAGGGGGCCGCAGTCCGAGTCGTCGGCGCAGTTGAAGCGCGTGCAGTAGCCGCCCGGGAAGCCCGTCTGGCCGGTGCCGCCGTCTGAGAGGGGCGTCGTCTCCGGGATGCAGTCGGCGATGGTGTTCGCCGGCATCTCACAGTTGGCGTTGGTGGTGCAGGCCTGGCCCACGGTGGTGGGGGGAGGGGGGGGGGGGGGCAGGCACAGGCCGTCGGCGCTGCGGCCGCCGTCTTCGATGCCGTAGCTCAGGCAGAGGTAGCCCGGGCGGCAGTCCGACTGGCCCGCGTCCGCAGAGGTGCCGCCCATGGAGCAGTGGCGCATGCAGCGGGAGTCGTTGTCACCGAAGCTGATGCAGATGCCGCCGCCGTCGGCGCCGCACTCCGCGTTGTCGGCGCAGAAGTCCTTCGAGCAGTAGCCGCCCGGGAAGACGAGCCCCAGCGAGTCGTCGCGCGTGGTGCAGAAGCCGCCGTTGTCAGGCGGATTCTGGCACTGGGTGTCCATGGTGCAGGGCTCGCCGATCTTGTCGGCCGGCGGACCCGCGTCCTGCGCAGGCAGCGGGTTCAGCCAGCAGCCGGTGAAGCCGCTGCCGAGGTTGTAGCAGGCGTAGCCCGGCGTACGGCAGGGGTCGCCGGTGCCCATGCAGCGATCCCAGCAGAAGGTGTCATCTTCGCCGTAGCGCGGGTTCAGGCCCACGCAGAAGGCGCCGGTTCCGCAGACGGGATCATTCCCGAACTGCGTGCAGGGGAAGGTGCAGTAGCCGCCCACGTACGTGGCGTTGCCCGACGACGTCATCGTCTTGCAAATGGCGCCCATGCCGAGGCTGGCGCAGTCCGCGTTGGTGGTGCAGCTGTCGCCGATCTTCTTGGTCACCATCGGCGTCTGGCACATCTGGTTGGTGCAGAGCTGACCGACGGGGCAAGCCATGCAGGCCGCGCCGTTGGAGCCGCAGTTGTTGGTGGACGTGCCTGGCGCGCACTGGCCGCCTGGCAGGGTGCAGCCGGGGCAAGAGCTACCACCGCCGCCACCGCCGCCGCCGCCACCACCGCCACCACCACCACCGGCTCCTCCGCCCGTCCCGCCACCGGTGCCGCCACCCGTGCCTCCGCCCGTCCCCGGGACGCCACACGTGTGCGTCGTGGCATTGCAGACCTGCCCAGCGACAGTCGTGCAGTCACTGCACAAGAGCCCTGCGGATCCACACGTGGTGTTGTTGGCGTTGTTGGGCTGCGCAACGCACTTCCCGGTTGAGTCACAGCACCCGTTACAGTTGCTGCCTCCACACTTGGTGCCGCCACACGACGGCGCGAACGCGACCACGAAACCGATGACGGTCCCGAGCGCGAGGGCTCTGAAGTTCATGAAACGACTCCCCTGCTGTGTTGTTCTCCCCTGCTGTGTTGTTCGGCAACAGACCGGGCCCTGCGCCGATGTAGTCAAAGGTCTTCTTCCCGAAGGGCGGCGCAACAAACAAGAAAGCCGGCCGCCTCGTCAAGTCCCGCGAGCGACCGGCCTTCGCTTCTGTTGGGGGCGGAAGGAAGTCCCGCCCCGAGGTTGTCGGCACCCTACCCCGGATCAGAACGGAATGTCATCCGACGGGGGGGGCCCACCCATGTCGTCCGGAGGCCCTCCGAAGTCCTCGCGCCGCCCGCCGCCTCCGCTGCTCTGGCCCCCGCTGGATCCACCCTGCCCGCCGCCGAAGTCACCCCCGCCCCGCCCACCGCCGAGGAACTGCACGGTGTTGGCGACGATCTCCGTGGTGTAGTTCTTCTTCCCTTCCTTGTCCGTCCATTCCCGGGTCTGCAACCGCCCCTCGACGTAGGCCTGGCGGCCTTTCTTCAGGTACTCCCCGCAGTTCTCCGCCTGCTTGCCCCAGACGACGATGCGGTGCCACTCGGTCCGCTCCTGCTTCTGCCCCTGCTTGTCCGTCCAGGACTCGTTGGTGGCGATGCGAAAATTCGCGACCGCCTGCCCGCCGGGGGTGAAGCGCACTTCGGGATCCGCGCCGAGATTGCCGATGAGAATGACCTTGTTGACGCCGCCTGCCATGACTTGTCCTTTCGGGTTCGAGCACCTCCCCACCACGGGGAAGTGGCTGTGCTGCGAGAAGGGCCTTAGCACGGGGGGCTGACATTCAAGAAACCACCCCGGAAAAGACGGCTACTTCCGGGCGCGGCCACCCTTGCGGGCGGGCTTCTTCTTCGGGGCGGGCTTCTTTGCGGCGGGCCTCTTCGCCTTCGAGGCCTTCTTCGCGGCCTTCCTGGCGGCAGGCTTCTTCTTCTTGCGCTGGACGAGGGCCTTCACCTTCTGGCCCACGGCCCGGGCGCGAGCAGCGGCCTGCTTCTGGACCTTCTTCACTGCCCTGACGGCCTTCACGGCCTGCTTCTGGGCTTTCTTGCGGGCCGAGTCGACGGCCTTCATCGCGTCCTCGGCGACGGCCTCCACCTGCTGCTCGGCCTGCTCGAGGGCGTGCTCCAGCACCTCCCCCACTTCCTTCACCCGGCTGCCAGGGGAAGAGAAGTATCGGGTCATCGGCTCGAAGTAGTGCTCCTGCCACCCCGACTCGTAGCTGGCCCCCTGCCCGTCGGGGATGTTCTCGTGCGTCAACGTCACCTTCGTGCCACCGTCGGCGGCTTCCAGCGCCACGGTGAGGCGGGAGTCGGGCGCGCCCTCGGGGAACTCCGTCGTCCGCCAGGACTGGACGATCTTCCGGGGCTCGTCCGTTTCCAGGGTGCGGCCCTCGATGTAGCCATCCCACGCGGTGAAGCGCCCGTCGGACTCGGCCGTGGCCAGCGATCCGATCATCTTCCCGTGCTCTTCGGGATCGAGCCAGGCGTTGAAGATCCGCTCCGGGCGAGCCGGGATGACGCGTGACACCGTGATGTTCTCTGACATGTGACCCTCCCCACAGCAGCCTACAACTTTCGTGCGGCCCGCTTTCCACGGTTTAATCCCAAGTCAGCGATGGGTTCTACAGTCCCGGGGAGATCGATGCGCGCGCTCGTGGCAGTCCTGCTGGTAGGGGCGTCAGCCGCGGCCGCAGCGGCTCCGTCGAGAGAGCAAGAGCGCAAGGCGCTCAGGGCAGCCATGCAGTCGGTGATCGAGCAGTCTCCGCTGGGGACGGCGCGGGTGACGGTGCAGGTGAAGAGCCTCGACGACGGTACGGTGGTCTTCGCCCGCGACGAGAACGAGCTGCTCAACCCCGCGTCGAACGTGAAGCTCTTCACCGCCGCGGCGGCGCTGACGCAGCTGGGCACCGAGTACCGCTTCGAGACCGAGTTCCTCACCCCCACGGACTTCAAGGAGGGCAAGGCGAAGATCCTCTACATCCGCGGCAAGGGCGACCCGACCATCACCACCGAGCGGCTCTACGGCATCGTCGCGGAGCTGGTGCACGCGGGCCTCGTCGAGGTGCAGGACATCGTGGTGGACGACTCGTGGTTCGACGCCGTGCGCGAGCCCCCCGGGTACGATCAGGAGACGGGCGACAAGGCGTACCTGGCCCCCACCGGCGCCCTGTCGCTCAACTGGAACACGGTGGGCGTCTACCTGCGCCCCGGAGAGACGGTGGGCAGCGACGCGGCCGTCGAGCTCGAGCCGGACAGCGACTACTTCGTCGTCGAGGGCAAGGTGACGACGGGCACCAGGACCCAACGGCGCTTCAACGTCGCCAGCAGCGTCGACAAGCTGAAGCAGAAGATCTCCGTGGAGGGCGTGGTGCCGGTGGACAAGGGCGCCTGGTCGGCGTGGAAGAAGATCGACCAGCCGGCGCTGTACTTTGGCTTCACGGTGAAGCAGCTGCTCAAGCAGCGCGGCGTGAAGGTGAAGGGCCGCGTTCGCGCGGGCGTGGTGCCGCCGGGGCAGAAGATGCTGCACGTCGCCGCCTCGGACACGCTGGACATCGTGCTCAAGAAGCTGAACAAGCACTCGTCGAACTTCGTGGCCGAGCAGCTCTTGAAGACGCTGGGCGCGGAGAAGCGCGGGGCGCCGGGTACCACCGCCAAGGGCATCGACGTGGTGGAGTCCTTTCTCGCGTCGGAGGTCGGGCTCGCCCGCGGCAGCTTCGTGATGAAGAACGGCTCGGGCCTCAACGACGCCAACCGCTTCTCGGCCGCGCAGACCAACAAGCTGCTCGTGTACATGGCCAACAGCTTCCCGCTCATGCCCGAGTACCTGTCGGCCCTGGGCATCGCCGGCAAGGACGGCACGCTCAAGTACCGCTTCGACGGCTCCGACGCGGTGGGGCGGCTGCGCGCCAAGACGGGCACGCTGGAGAACGTGTCGGCGCTCTCGGGGTACGTGCAGGCGGTGGGCGGAGAGCGCTTCGTCTTCTCGGTGATGGTGAACGACTTCCCCGGCCGGGCCTCGACGGTGGTGCGCCACATCGACGCGCTGGGCGCGGCAGTGGCCGCCTTCGGCAGCGCCTCTGGCCCGGGCGCGGCGGTGGTGTCGATGACGCAGTCGAAGAACGTGGTGGGCCCCTTCGCCGAGCTGCGCTCCCGCATGAAGACGTACGTCACCCTGGCGCAGAAGGGCGAGCGCAAGGCAGTGCCCTTCCTCCGCACGGCCTGGCGCAGCGAGACGGATCCCGCCGTGCGCGCGGTGATCGCCGACACGCTGTACCAGCTCGAGCCGCGCGAGGCCTCGTCGGCGTACCGGCTGCTGGAGAGCGCGGTCGCGTCGGACGACGTGTACGGCAGGCTGAGGAAGGCCGCGGAGGCCGACGGGCTGGATGTGCCGGTGCTGCCGTCCCTCGTCGAGCTGGCCAGCGCCGGCAACGTGGACGCCGCCGCCCGCCTCTTCGAGTTCGTCCGCGCCTCCGAGAGCGACCCGAAGGCGTCCGACTGGCTGTCCGAGCAACTGGCGGTGGTGGCGACGGACGCACCCCAGGAATTGCTCCTCGCGCTCAAGTCCAGCGCCGAGGCCGATCGCGCCGCCGCCATCGACGCGCTGGTGCGGGGGCTGGTGAAGGCCGCGCAGCCTGACGCGCCGCTGTGGCCCACGCTGCGGGAAGCCCAGGGCTCGGCGGATCCCACGATGGTGACCTTCTCGCGGGAGCTCGAGGCCACCCTCTCCCAGAAGATCGCCGAAGCACGCGCGCCCTCTTCCATCGTCGCCGCGCCCACGGGCCCCGCACCCCAGCCGCCCGCCAGCGATCCCGCCCAGCCCGTCCCCGGCGGGTGATCAGCTGCCCTTCCCTTTCAGCGCCGCCTGCTTCTTCAGCCCTCGCCTGGTGAAGAGGGGCGCGAGGCCCACCACGGCGGCCGGGAGAAACGTCGACAGCCGCGCCAGCGCTCCGCGCCCGAAGGGGAGGGCCAGCTCGAGCGGCGCCTTCGGCAGCGCCACGTCGAGGATGGCGTGCTCGAGCTCCTCCACCGTCAGGGGCCGCGGGCCGGAGAACGTCATCGCCGCCTCGTCGTAGTTCACCTGGAGATCGAGCATCGGCGTCTGCACCGCGTCGGGCATCACCAGCGTCACCTTCACGCCGTGCGGCTTGAGCTCCTGCGCCGCGGCCAGCGTGAAGCCGCGCACCGCGTACTTCGACGCCGAATAGAGGCACAGCCCGGGCACCGGCGTCAGCGACGCGAGCGAGCCGATGTTGATGATCTGCCCCTTCTTCTGCGCCACGAAGTGCCGGCCCAGCACCCGCACGCCGTGCACCACGCCCTTGGCGTTGATGTCGAAGTGGCGATCGACCTCTGCCGCGTCGAGCTGGTGGGAATAGCCCGGCTTCAGGTACCCGGCCACGTTGAGCAGCACGTCCACCTTCCCGAAGCGCTCGAGGGCCTTCCTCAGCGCCGCTTCCCAGGCCTGCTCGTCGCGCACGTCCAGGGGGTGCAGCACCGCCCGCTCGCCCCAGCCTCCCTCCTTCGCCGCCGCCTCCAGGCCCGCGCTGTTGACGTCGGTCGCCACCAGCTGATGGCCACGGCGGGTGATGGCGCCGGCGAGGTGCTTGCCGATGCCGCTCGCGCAGCCGGTGACGAGGAAGACGAGGGCGTCGCTCATGGGGGGCGCACCCTAACCCCAGAGTTCACCTGGGTGGAGCATGGATCGCGCAGGACGTTGGCCGGAGATCGAGAAGCGAGGAGGGAGCGGGCTGGTGGGCCCGTAACCG
>JBFMHF010000050.1:0-44455 GCA_040752975.1 Myxococcota bacterium | reverse complement strand
GGGAGACGCTCGACTGCGCGCAGTACGGGAGCAACTGCGTGGACCACCAGTGCAACGGCGGGACGGCGCCGGGCACGGGCTGCACGTGGAGGGAGACGCACGACTGCGCGCAGTACGGGAGCAACTGCGTGGACCACCAGTGCAACGGCGGGACGGCGCCGGGCACGGGCTGCACGTGGAGGGAGACGCACGACTGCGCGCAGTTCGGAGCCAACTGCGTCGATCATCAGTGCAACGGCGGCACCGCGCCCGGCTCGGGCTGCACGTGGCGCGAGGAGCACGACTGCCGGCAGCAGGGCGCGGGTTGCGCGGATCACCAGTGCAGCGGGGGCACCGCGCCGGGCACGGGCTGTACGTGGAGGGAGACGCACGACTGCGCGCAGCAGGGCCGGAGCTGCAGCCTCGGCCGCTGCACCTGAAGTCACGCCGCGGCCGCACGACGCGCGACGAAGCGCGCGGGGAGGCCATTGCCGACGAAGAGGGTGGCGCCCATCTTCGGCCGCACGTCCTCAGGACGCTGCACCTCGAGGCGGCCGCGCTGGGTGAGCATCGAGAGCACCACCGCCGCCTCCAGGAGCGCGAAGTGGTTGCCGATGCACACGTGCGGACCGGCGCCGAAGGGGAGGTAGCTGTACTTCCACACCGCGGCGTCGGTGCTGCGCTCCTTCTCGAAGCGCGAAGGGTCGAAGGCGTCGGGGTCCTTCCAGAGCGTGGGCAACCGGTGGGTGATGTAGGGCAGCACCAGCACCACGCCGCCCTTCGGCACGGGCTCTCCGTCGACCGACTGGTCCTCGAAGGCCTGGCGCGCGAAGAGCCACGCCGGCGGGTACAGCCGCAGCGCCTCGCGGATGACGGCGGAGAGGTACTCGAGCTTCGGCACGTCGTCGGGCTCCGGCGGCCGCCCGCCCAGCACTGCCTGCACCTCGGCCTCCACGCGCTCGAGCGCAGCCGGGTGCTGTGAGAGGAGGAAGACGGTCCACGTCATCAGGTTGGCCGTCGTCTCGTGGCCGGCGAAGTAGATGTTCATCACCTCGTCGCGCAGCTGAAGGTCGCTCATCCCCTGGCCCGTCTCCGGGTCCTTCGCGTGGACGAGCAGCGTGAGGAGGTCGGCGGGAGGGCTCTTGAGCTTCCGGCGCTCGTCGATGACCTGCTGGATGTGCGCGTGGAGGAAGGCGATGGCCTTCTTGAAGCGCAGGTGCCTCGGCGTGGGCACCCACAGCGGCAGCTTGCCGGGCACCATCACGCGGCTGGTGTAGTCCTCCACCTCGGCGAAGGAGTCGTCGACGAGGCGCGGGTTGGCCCCCAGCGACTGGGAGAACATCGCGCGCACGATGACGTCGCGGGCGATGTTCATCATCAGGTGGCGGGTCGACACCGTCTCCCCGCTTTGCAGCGCGTCGAGTGAAGGCGCGGCCACCTCCCGCATCGCCTGCACCCAGTTGGGCCCGCGCGCCTTGTGAAACGAGGGCTGCATGGTGCGGCGCTGGGTGAGCCACAGCGGAGGGTCGGACAGGGGCAGGCCGTTGCCCAGCAGCGGACGAATCGCGTCCACCGCCGTGCCGCGGCCCCACGACTGGTAGTCCTTCTGCAACACCTGCTGCAACGTCTCGGGCGCGGCCACCACCGTCAGCGTGATGGGGCCGACACCCACCTTGAAGTTCGGCCCCGCCCGCCGCGCCGTCGCGAGGAGGAAGTCGGGCGCGCTGGACGCCATCGCGCGGGCGTTGGCCAGAGACAGCGTCTCCTTCACCACGGGCAGGGCCATGTGCGCACCCTACTCCCGCTGCGAAGGGCAGGGGGGCTGTTCGCCGGCTCGCCCCCTTCGCTACAACTCCTCCCTCATGGCTCGCGCCGTCGTCCTCGCCGTCGTCGTCCTCGCCGCGGTCGCCGGCGGCGCTGCGTCGTCGCCCTGGCCCGAGACGCTGCCACCTCACGCGGGCTCGGGGTCGCGCTGAAGAACGACCTCGCGCAGATCCCCCAACTCGTCGGCGACTTCGACTTCGCCATCAACGAGGAGTGCTTCGAGTACAACGAGTGTGCCGACCTCTCGCCCTTCATTCAGGCGGGGAAGGCGGTGCTGCAGGTCGAGTACACCAGCGGCAACCTCGAGACGAAGGCAGCGAGCATCTGTCCGCAGGCGAACGCGCTGAACTTCGACACGCTCATCAAGCACCTCGACCTGGACGCACCGAGGCGGGCCTGTCGGTGAAGCAGCTCAGCCCGCGGTGAAGGCCAGCAGCGCCGCGCCTTCTGCCACCTGGTCGCCGGCCGCGTAGTGGAACGTGTCCACCTTGCCGTCGGCGGGCGCGGTGATGGTGTGCTCCATCTTCATCGCCTCCATCACCAGCAGCGGCGTGCCCTTCGTCACCGGGACGCCCGGCTTCGCGAGCAGCGCCACCACCTTGCCCGGCATCGGCGCGGCCAGTCCGCCGCCTTCCGCTTCCTCGGCCGCGTGCGCCAGCGGGTCGAAGCGCTTCAAGACCGTCTGGGCCCCGGCGTGGAAGACGTGCACCTCGTCGCCGGCGAAGACGACCGTGCCGCGCACCGGTTGATCGCCCAGCATCGCCTGCACGTCGTCGCCCGAGGCGGTGAAGGTCAGCCGCGCCTCGTTCTTCCCGGTGGAGAAGCGGTACGCGGTGTGTCCGTACGTCACCGCCACCTCGTGCGGGCCGTGCGCGGACGAGAGCTTCAAGGTGCGCGTGTACGACTGGTTGAGGCGCCAGCCCGTGCGCGCGGCCCAGGGATCGATCGAGGCGCGCGCCGTCTCCTCCTCGCGGTGCAGAACGGCGGCCGTCGCCAGCGCCAGCACGCCGTCGGACGGAGGCGCGTCCTTCGGGAAGAGCGCGTCGTGGTTGCGCGCGATGAGGCCCGTGTCCACGTCGCCCGAGGCGAACGGCCTCGACGCGATGACCCGCCGGAGAAACGCCACGTTGGTCTGGAGCCCCACCACCTGCGTCTCTTCCAGCGCCTGCGCGAGCTGCTTGAGCGCCTGCTCGCGGTCCGGTCCCCAGCAGATCAGCTTGGCGATCATCGGATCGTAGAAGGGCGTGATGGCGTCGCCCTGCCGCACGCCGGAGTCGACGCGCACCGTGACGCGCTGGCCGCCGCTGAACTCCGCGTGCGTGGGGAACCGGAGGTGCGCGAGCGTGCCGATGCTGGGGAGGAAGCCCTTCTCGGGGCTCTCGGCGTAGAGGCGCGCCTCCACCGCGTGGCCGTCGAGCCGCAGGTCCTCCTGCTTCACCGGGAGCGGCTCGCCCGACGCGACGCGCAGCTGCCACTCGACGAGGTCGAAGCCCGTCACCAGCTCCGTCACCGGGTGCTCGACCTGGAGCCGGGTGTTCATCTCCATGAAGTAGAAGTCTTCGCCCTCGGCGATGAACTCCACCGTGCCCGCGCCGACGTAACCGACCGCCTTCGCCGCCGCGACCGCCGCCTCGCCCATCGCCTTGCGTCGCGCCGCCGTCATCCCCGGAGCCGGCGCCTCCTCCAGCACCTTCTGGTGCCGCCGCTGCACGCTGCAGTCACGCTCGAAGAGGTACAAGCAGTTCCCCTTCGTGTCGGCGAAGACCTGCACCTCGATGTGCCGCGGCTTCGTCAGGTACTTCTCCACCAGCACCGCGTCGTCGCCGAAGGCGTTCGCCGCCTCGCGCTTGCAGGACTCGAGCGCCGCCTGGAAGTCCTGGGCCCTCTCCACCACGCGCATGCCCTTGCCGCCGCCGCCCGCGCTGGCCTTGATCAGCACCGGGAAGCCGATGCGCGCCGCTTCCTTCGCGAGCAGCGCCGGATCCTGGTCGTCCCCATGGTAGCCGGGCACCAGCGGCACCTTCGCCTTCTGCATCAGCGCCTTCGCCGCGGACTTGAGCCCCATGGCCGAGATGGCGCTCGCCGGCGGCCCGATGAAGACCAGCCCCGCCTTGACGCACGCCTCCGCGAAGTCCTCGTTCTCCGAGAGGAAGCCGTAGCCCGGGTGAATGGCCTGCGCGCCGGACGACCTCGCCGCGGCGAGGATGCGGTCCATCACCAGGTAGCTCTCCTTCGCGGAGGCGGGGCCGATGTGCACCGCCTCGTCGCAGGCGGCCACGTGCTTCGAGGCGGCGTCGGCGTCGGAGTAGACGGCGACGGTCTTCACGCCCAGCCTGCGGGCGGTGGCGGCCACGCGGCAGGCGATCTCTCCACGGTTGGCGATGAGGATCTTGTCGAACATGGTCACATCCGGAAGACGCCGAAGGTCGTCTCGGGCACGGGCGTGTTGAGGGTGGCGGACAGCGCGAGCGCCAGCGTCATGCGCGTGTCGGCCGGGTCGATGACGCCGTCGTCCCACAGCCGCGCCGACGCGTAGTACGGGTGGCCCTGCTCTTCGTACTGCGCGCGAATGGGCGCCTTGAAGGCCTCCTCTTCCTCCTTCGACCACTTCCCACCCTTCGCCTCGATGCCGTCGCGCTTCACCGTCGCCAGGACGCTCGCGGCCTGCTCGCCGCCCATCACCGAGATGCGCGCGTTGGGCCACATGAAGAGGAAGCGCGGGCCGTAGGCGCGCCCGCACATGCCGTAGTTCCCCGCGCCGAAGCTGCCGCCGATGATGAGCGTCAGCTTGGGCACCGCCGCGGTGGACACGGCCGTCACCATCTTCGCGCCGTTCTTCGCGATGCCCTCGTTCTCGTACTTCCGGCCCACCATGAAGCCGGTGATGTTCTGCAGGAAGAGCAGGGGGATCTTCCGCTGGCAGCACAGCTCGATGAAGTGCGCACCCTTGAGCGCCGACTCGGAGAAGAGGATGCCGTTGTTCGCGAGGATGCCCACCGGCATGCCGTAGAGGTGCGCGAAGCCCGTGACGAGCGTGGTGCCGTAGCGCGCCTTCCACTCGTCGAACTCCGAGCCGTCCACGACGCGGGTGATGATCTCCCTCACGTCGAAGGGCTTCTTGGTGTCGGTGGGGATGACGCCGTACAGCTCGTCGGCCGGGTACTTCGGCGCCACCGGCGTCCGCAGCGGGATGTTGGGGCGCTTCTCGACGTTGAGGTGCGAGACGATGCGCCGCGCGATGGCCAGCGCGTGGGTGTCGTTCTGCGCGAGGTGATCGGCCACGCCCGACAACCGCGTGTGCACGTCGCCGCCCCCGAGGTCCTCGGCCGTCACCACCTCGCCCGTGGCCGCCTTCACCAGCGGAGGCCCGCCAAGGAAGATGGTGCCCTGGTTCTTCACGATGACGGACTCGTCACTCATCGCCGGCACGTACGCGCCGCCTGCGGTGCAGCTGCCCATCACCACGGCGATCTGCGGGATGCCCTTCGACGACAGCTGCGCCTGGTTGAAGAAGATGCGGCCGAAGTGCTCGCGATCGGGGAACACCTCGTCCTGGTTCGGCAGGTTGGCCCCGCCGGAGTCCACCAGGTAGATGCACGGCAGGCGATTCTCCCCGGCGATCTCCTGCGCGCGGAGGTGCTTCTTCACCGTCACCGGGAAGTACGTGCCCCCCTTCACCGTCGCGTCGTTGCAGACGATGACGCACTCGCGGCCGGACACCCGCCCGATGCCGGTGATGATGCCTCCGCCGGGGGCGCCGCCGTCGTACATGCCGTGCCCCGCCAGCTGGGAGAGCTCGAGGAAGGGCGTGCCGGGATCCAGCAAGCCATTGACGCGCTCCCGGGGCAGCAGCTTCCCTCGCGCGAGGTGCTTCTTGCGCGCATCCTCGCCGCCGCCCAAGGACACCTTCGCCACCTGCGCCTTCAAGTCCTCCACCAGGCCGCGCATCGCGGTGGCGTTGGCGAGGAAGTCGGCGCTGCGGGGGTTGAGCTGGGAACTCAAGGTGCTCATGCGGGCGGCAGTCTTACCCGATGGGCCGGCCCCCGGACTGACAAGTTGTCGCGCTGCCAGTGGATGGGCGGGCGGCGCTGTCGGGTCGGACCTCGCACCACCCCCGGGCTGACGGCACTGCGTCGCGGCCGAGGTCCGCGTCCCTCCAGCTGTGTCCGGGTCAGCGCGCCTTCTTGCGGAGCCAGCGCAAGTGGCCTCGTCCGCTCCACGAGATCTCCAGCTGTCCGGGTCAGGGCGCCTTCTTGCGGGAGATCAGGTCTGCGGCCTTCGAGCGCGGCGCGCTCAGCTTCTTTCCCCGCGGCGGCTCGGCGTGCTTGCGCACCAGCGCCGCCAGACCGGGACCGTCGATGCGCCACCCGTCACCCTCCCGGGGGAGCCCGTCCAGCAGTCGGGCGCCATCGACCGGCTGGAGGCCAGCCCCGGCGACCGCGTGCACGGCCGTCGTCACCTCGTCCTCGGTGAAGTCCATCGCGCTGGCGGCCACCAGGCCGCTCAGCATGTGCAGGGAGGTGGCCTGGGTCTGTTCTGGGGTGAGTCGTGGTTCCGAGAAGCTCTTCATCTCGGCCGGCAGGTCCGCCTGCAGTTGCTCGGCCAGGCACGCCGTTTCGCGCATCCGGCGGAGCTCTTTGAGATCTCGACCGCTCGCGGCGCCGGTGATGGCCAGGCTGAGCACGAGCGCGAGCTGGGCTTCGTTCTCCACCCGAGCGAGGAGGCCGGTGCTGATCGAAACGAAGCCGCCCGGCGCAGAGAAGAAGAGCGATCGCTCGGTCTCCACCACGGTGAAGGACCAGGGCAGGGAGGGGCGGGCGGAAGAGGACGCGAGGCGTTGGCCGAGCGAGGTGAGATCCTGCTCCACTTCCGCGCGCTCCCGATCCGTCAGGGTTGCCCACGGGGGCTCCGGAGAGACGCCGCCGTCGGCGTTTGTTCTGTCGCTGGCCCTGAGCCTGAGCAGCCTGGCGAGCTCCGCGCCGAAGCGCTGCTCCTCCTCTGGCGTCACCGGTCGCGCAGCCAGACGGCGGCACTCCTGGGCTTTCGCCATGCTCGCGCCCAGCGCCGCGGCCGAGCTGCTCGGAGGCGGCGAGGTGGGAGGAGCGCTGGCCCTGGGCCGGCAAGCCCCCAGCGAGGTCAGCACCAGCAGGCCGATGAGCGGACGGGTCATTCCCCCGAGTGTCGAGACAACCATCGAGCCGACACAACCAGAAGTGTCAGGGCCCCGTCGCGCGCGTGAGACAATTCTCCGCGACGCGCCACCGTGCGTTCAGCGCCAGCACAGCCAGGAGCGTGCTGCTCTCCACCGGCCCTCCGGTGCGCGCGGTGAGGCGCCACCGCCGCGAGGGAGGCGGTGCGGTAAAGTCGGCTCGTGCACCCCCGAGGGCCCGGTGGACGCATCCGCTGGTGGTGGTTCATCGTGGGCCTCGCGTTTACGCTCGCCGCCTGGTTGAGCTGGCCAGCGGAGGGCGACGCCGGCGCGCCCTCGTCGACCGCGCCCTCGTCGACCGCTCCCATGCCGGGGGCCGGTGCCGAAGCGCCCGAGCCGGTGCGTGTCGACAACGCCGGAGAGCTTGGCCCAGCCGCTTCACTGGCCGCACCCGTGGACGGAGCGGTCGCCGCGGGTGAGCTCACCATCACGCTGCTCTCCGAGGGCCAGCCGATCCCCGGTCCACGCATCGCCCTGCGCAGCGCCACGGGAGAAGAGGTGAGCCGGCCCACGGACGTCATGGGCCAGGCTCGCTTCGTCCTGGCGCACGGCAGCTGGCTGGTGATGGCGCCCGAGGAGGTGTCGGGGCGGGCGATCGACGTCGGAGAGGCGCCCGTCAGCGTCACGCTGGTGCTTCCGCCCGAGCTCCCGGTGACCGGGCTGGTGGTCGACGCTTCAGGGGCTCCCGTCCCGAGCGTGGATGTGTTGGAGGAGCGCGCCCCTCCCTTCGGCGCTTCCCGGCGCGCGAGGACCGACGGCGAGGGGCGCTTCAGCTTCTCCACCCGCGAGGAAACCCTGGTGCTCTCGGCGGAGTCGGGCTCGTCGCGCGCCTCAGTCCGGGTGCGACCGCCTGCGACGGGCGTCACGCTCCGGCTCGAGCCCACGGCGCCGCTCCCTCTCATCACGCCGGGGCAGGTCGCCGCGAGCGTGGTCGTCTACCCCACGCGCGGAGATCCAATCGAGGCATCGCTCCAGGGCAGGGCGGAGGTGCGCGTCCCCGTGCAGGAGCTCGAGGTCCGCGCGCTGCGAGTGGTGAACGGCCGGCTCTTCCTCGCGCGACATCACGTCGCTCCGCGCGGCGGCAGCTTCGACGCGCTGGTGCTGGAGTTCGAGGAAGCGCCGCCCATCACCGGCGTCGTGCTGGATCCCTCCAAGCGTCCGCTGGCCGCGGTGCAGGTCAGCCTCGCGCTCTCGCCGCTCCTGGCCAATGGCGCCACGCCCCAGGTCCTGACAGTCCTCACCGATCCCTCCGGCGCCTTCGAGTTCGTGCCCCGGAGCGTCCGCGGCGCCGACCCCGTCTACGACCTGCACGTCCTGCGGCCCTGGACGGAGGCCGCCCCGACGCGCGTTCGCCTCGGAGATGGGCCGGTGGTGATTTACGCCGTGCCCCTGCCGCCGCGATGACGCGGGGCCCTGGGCTGGCAGAAAGCGAGTGGTGCGCGCGGCCTGAGGCGGGCACACTCCGGGGCCATGAAGACTCCCGGCCTGACGGTGGGTTTCGTGCTGGTGCTGTGGGCCTTTTCTGCAGCGGCGGAGTGTTCCGTCTCGACGAAGGACTTCAAGCCACAGTTCGCCGCGAAGCTGCCGAAGGGCTTCAAGCTGCTGTCCACGAAGTCTGACACCAAGGCGAAGCTGTACCGGCAGGAGCTCAAGCTGCCCACCGGCGAGACGGTGACGCTGGAGATGGGCGGCTGCGAGCGCTTCAAGTACTCCTTCTTCATCAAGGGCCCGACGGTGACGACGAAGACGGTCGGCGCCGAGGTGCTGGCGGTGAGCCGCCGGGTGCTGCCGGCGCTGCCCATGAAGGAAGACGCGATCGCCGATCCGAAGCGCCTCGCGAAGGCCCTCGACGAGGCGGAGATCGTCTCGCTGCCCAGCCCGCTGCCGTGCGCATCGGGGACCTGCCAGGTGGCGGTGGAGCCGGATCCCAAGGCGAAGAAGGACAAGCCGAAGCCGAGGCCGAAGCCGAAGGGCAAGGGGAAGGACGACCAGGCCGAAGAGAAGAAGGACGAGCCGGCCGCGGACGCGCCGGGGCTCATCCGCCTCTCGTGGGAAGCGCCGGAGCCCTGACGGCTCAGTCCACGCCGAAGGCGCGTCGCACCTCGGCGGCGCTCTTCCCTCCGAAGCGCGCCTTCACCTGCGGCAGCGTGCCGAAGCTCCGCGACACCATCCGGTCGATGTAGAGCGTGCCCTTCAGGTGGTCGACTTCGTGCTGGAGGATGCGCGCTGGCCAGCCCTTCACCCTCCACGTCACCGGCTGGCCCCTCTCGTCGAGGCCCGACACCTCCACCTCGCGGAAGCGCGGCACCAGCGCCGCGTAGCCGGCCACCGAGAGGCAGCCCTCGAAGAACGTCACCTTCTCCTCACCGATGGGTGTCAGCGTGGGGTTCACGAAGACGCGCAGCGGCACCGGCACCCGCTCGCGCTCGGCCAGCTCTTCCTGCGTCAGCGTGGCCTGCAGCTCGGCGCGGTCCTCCAGCACCAGCACCTGCAACGAGACGCCCAGTTGAGGCGCGGCGAGGCCCACGCCCGGCGCTTCCCGCATCGCCGCCACCATGCGGGCGATGAGCGCCTGGAAGTCGGGCGTGCCGATGTCTTCTGGGCGGACGGGCGCGGCCTCGAGGCGCAGCACCTCGGCGCCCGTCTGGACGATGGGGTTGTCTTTCTCCATGCGCTGCTCCGGCGTCGTCGCGCACCCGGCCACCAGGAGGCTCGCGACGGCGAGGCTGAGACGCGGGCTGGTCATGGGCCCGTTATACGGGGACGTCGCACCTGCTGCGCTAGGCTTGAAGCCGTCCCGATGCTCCTTCCTCTCCTCGTCCTCGCCGCGCCGTGCAGCCCTGTGGTGACGGACTCGACGTTCACCTCGACGCAGGAACAGGGCGTGGAGCGCTTCGATGGCGGCCTGCGCGTGACGGCCACGGGTCTGTCGACGGGGCCCGACGCAGGGTTCTTGTGGGCGCCGGGCTCTCGCTTCGGCACGCTGGACTCGGTGGTGCTCGACGCGCGGCAGACGGTGCGCTGGACAAGCGTCAACTGGAGGACGGCGCGCCCTTCGGGGGTCCGACTGCCCGACAACGGTGGCGTCGAGGCCTACCGCTCCGACTCGATGAACATGACGGGCAACTTCGTGCTGTTCCACTTCGACGAGGCCGCGTGGACCGGCGCGCCCAACGAGGTGAAGGACACCTCCGGAAGAATGCACCACGGCCACGTGGACGGAGGGGGCGCCACCACCCTCGCGGAGGGCCTCTTCGGTCGCGCCGGCTCCTTCGACGGCGGGTGCGTGCTGGTGCCCGACACGCCGACGCTGCACGTGTCCAACGGCCTCACCATGGCGGCGTGGTTTCTTCCCCGCGTCCTCGACGGCAATCCGCAGGGCCTCATCGCCAAGCGCGTCGACTACCTGCTGCCCAGCACCCACAACGTGTTCCTCTGGACTGGCGATCAGCTCTGGGTGGACCTCGACACCGAGAACGATCGCTTCTTCTCGCCCTCCGTCATCACGCCCGGGGTGTGGCACCACGTCGCGGTCGTCTACGACGGCATGCTGCCCGCACCCTCGCGTGCGAGTGTCTACGTCGACGGCGTGCTGGACTCGGTAGCCCAGGAGACCAGCGCCGCGCTACCACCCAACCCCGCGCCGCTGGCCATCGGGTGCCTGCCCAACCCGTCGGGAGGAATCCTGCAGGGCCTGAACGGCTTGATGGATGAGGTGGCGCTGTGGAGTCGGCCGCTGTCCGCGACGGAGGTGGCCGCGCTGCACCGCCGTGGCACTGAGCGAGTGCTGTTGCAGGTGCGCAGCTGCTTTGATCCGACCTGCGGCGGCGGCGGCCCGTTCGTCGGACCGCTCGGAGCGGCCGACACATACTTCACCGAGAGCGGCGTCGTGACGTTGCCCGACTCGCGCTACGTGCAGTTCCGGCTGTGGCTGCAGAATGACGTCGAGCTGGAAGCGGTGCAGCTGTACGGCACAGCTCTCTCTGGCGCCTGTCCGGGTGACGGCGGCGCGGACGGGGGAGCAGCAGACGCGGGCCTCGCGGACGGCGGAGGCGACGCCGGCGAGGCCGACGCGGGCGCCGAGGACGCAGGAGCGGGCGACGGTGGGAGCTTCGACGCGGGGGCCGACGCTGGAGCCGTCGCGGACGGAGGGACTGGGGACGGCGGGGCTGTGGACGCCGGGCCCGGCGTGCCGCGGGACTACGTGGTGGCTTGCGGATGTGGCGCCTCAGGCGGCCCGGCGCTGCTCGGCGCTGTCCTGTTGGTGCTCCTCGTCCGACGACGGAGGTGCGCGCGCGTCAGGGCGGACAGTGCTGCGGCTGGATGCTCCAGCTCCCGCGCTGCGCCCCGTTGTTCCACACCACCTTGGAGCCGCCGTAGTTGAAGACGTGGTAGCCGTACCAGAGGCCGCCGCAGCTCGTGTAGCTGACGGCGATCTCGTCGGTGTGGCCCACCTCGTGCTGGCCCGCGCACAGGCCCTGCGCGCGCAGCGACGCGGTGACGGCGGCGAACCACGTCTGGTCCGTGTAGCGATCGCCGATGTAGCAGTCGCTCCCCTTCGGACAGCCGGACAGCTGCTCCATGGTGGTGTTGACCAGGTTCGCCACCAGCGCGCTGGTGTCGGGGTGGTTGGCGTAGTCGGGATCCGGCACGCCCTGCGGGAAGCTGCAGCCCGGCTGCACCGCGCAGCTCACCGGGATGGAGCGTGAGAGGACCCCGCCGAAGGCCGTCACCGTCGTCGTCCCCGCCACCATCTGGAAGCGCGCGTCGAACGAGCCCGAGATGAGCGGCGCGCGCAAGGGCACCTGGAACGTCGCGCTTCCGCCAGGAGGAACGCTCATGCCTCCGGGGAGCTCGAGGACGTCCTCGCCGGCCACGGGGAGGAAGGGGTGCCCGGGGCCTCCCACGTACTTGAGGCCATACCCGCCCGCGCTCGTCCACGTCGTCGAGCCGGTGTTGACCATCGTCACGCTCGCCGTCAGCGTACTCCGGCACGTCGCCGTCGCTGGCAACGAGTGCGCGCCCGGGGTCGCGCCGTTGCCCACGGTGGTCCCGCCGCCGCTGCCACCGCCCGTCGCGCCGCCGCCCGCACCTCCACCCGTCGCGCCGCCGCCCGCACCGCCGCCCGTTGCGCCACCACCCGCACCGCCGCCTGTTGCGCCACCGCCCGCACCTCCACCCGTCGCGCCGCCGCCCGCACCTCCACCCGTCGCGCCGCCGCCCGTTCCACCGCCCGTTGCGCCACCGCCCGCACCGCCGCCTGTTGCGCCACCGCCGCCCCCAGCGCCTCCGCCCGTTCCGTTGGGCAGCAGGACATTCACCTGCAACGTCAACGACGTGGTGCCCGCGAGGTCTTCCGCGGTGACGATGAGGGTGCCGGGGTTGGCGCCCACGAGGAGCGTCGTCACCGCGCGCCCGGTGGCGTCCGTCTTCACCGCGGTGCCCACCAGCTCGCCCGTGCCGCCCGTCGCCGCGTTGTCGAGGGAGAAGCGCACCGGGCTGTCAGGGACGAGGCCCATGCAGTCGCGCACCTCGACGGCGAGATCGACCGCGCTCTGCGCTTGCGCGCTCAACGTCGTGGGGCCCAGGGCCGTCAGGTGGCGCGGGCAGTCTTCACCGATTTCACCGACGCAGGACAGCCCGAGCGCGGACACCACTGCCAGCAGACCGACGTTTCGGAGGGAACACATGGCCCCACCTCGAGCAAGCCCCGCGCCACAACGTCCGCTGACATTTGACGCGAGGAGTCGCGCGGTTGCCTCGGCACCGCAGCGCGCCGCCGGGCGCGGGTGTTGCTTCTCAGGCGACAGCGTGACGCTCACTCGCCCAGCTTCAAGGGGAGCGACCGCAGGCGCTTGCCGGTGAGGGCGAACACGGCGTTGGCGACAGCGGGGGCGATGACCGGCACGCCCGGCTCCCCCACGCCGGTGGGCGCGGCTTCGTTCTCGCGGATGAAGCACTCGAGGCGAGGGCACTCCGAGAGGCGTAGCGGCGCGTAGTCGTGGAAGTTGGATTGCACCACGCGGCCCTTCTCGAAGCGCACTTCCTGGTGCAGCGTGGCCGACAGGCCGAAGACCGCCGCCGACTCCAGCTGTGCCTTGACGAGCTCGGGATTCACGACGCGCCCACAGTCGATCGCCAGCACCAGCCGCTCGACGCGAATGGACGAGTCCAGCACGCGCACCTCCGCCACCGCCGCGCAGTAGCTCTCGAAGGACTTGTGCACCGCGCACCCGCGGCCGACGCCGTCCGGAGCCTTCGTCGCCCAGCCCGCCTTCTCCGCCGCGAGCTCCAGCACCCAGCGGTGGCGGTGCTGCAACTTGAGGAGCGCCTTGCGGAACTCGACCGGGTCCTTCCCGGCGGCGTGCGCCAGCTCGTCGACGAAGCACTCGGTGGCGAAGGCGGTGTGCGAGTGGCCGACGCTGCGCCAGAAGGCGGGAGGTACGCCGGGCTCGTGGCGTACGAAGTCCACCGCCAGCGCGTCCAGGGCGTAGGGCAGGGTGTTGGCGCCTTCGAAGGCCGTCATGTCGCGCGAGGCCACCGCGCTCTTGCCCGCGGCGCCCGCGAGGTCGCGGAGGAACTCCGGCGCACCCGCCAGCGCGGCGCCAGCCATCTCTCCCACCAGCGCGGAGAGGATCGACTGCGTCGCCACGCGGTGGTGCCAGCCCAGCAGCCTCCCCTTGTCATCGAGGGCGCCGCGCACCCGGTGCGTCGCCGCCGGGCGGTACGGCGAGTGGCGCATGTCGTCTTCACGGCTCCACACCACCTTCACCGGCTGGCCGATGGCCTTCGACACCTGCACCGCCTCCAGCACGTAGTCCTGGGCGATGCGCCGGCCGAAGCCTCCGCCGAGCCACGTCTGGTGGAAGACGACGGGCTTGTCGACGATGCGTCGCACCTGCTCCACGGCAAGCCCGGGGCCCTGAGACGGCGCCCAGATCTCCACCTGCTTCTCGGTGACGTGCGCGGTGGCGTTCTGCGGCTCCATCGGCGCGTGGGCGAGGAAGGGCAGCTCGTACTCGGCTTCCACCACCTTCGCGGCGCGCTGGAAGACGGCGTCGACGTCGCCCCTGGAGGTCACGCGCCGACCGTCGGCGCCGCGCAGGAGCTTCAGGTGCGTCTCCCGCAGCGCGCTGGAGTCGAACGCCGCCATCGCGCCTTCGTCCCACGTCACCTGCACCTTCGCGGCGGCCGTCTTCGCGTGCCAGTACGTCTTGCCCACCACCGCCACGCCCGACGGCACCTGCACCACGTGCGTCACGCCGGGCATCGCCTGCGCTTCCCTGGCGTCGAAGGAGGCCACCGTGCCGCGCCGCACCGGGCAGCGGAGGATGACGGCGGTGAGGGCGCCGGGCACCTTCACGTCGAGGCCGAAGACGGCGCGCCCGTCCACCTTGAGCGGCGCGTCCACCCGCGGCACGGGCTGGCCGATGACGGTGAAGCCCTTCGTCTTCAGGGTGACGCTGGGCAGCGACTGCTTCGCCGCGGCCTCGGCCAGGTCTCCGTACCGGGCGCTCTTCATCGACCTGGTGTGCGTGACCACGCCGTCCTGCGCGACGCACTCGGCGGTGGGGACTCGCCATGACGCGGCGGCGGCTCGCACCAGCATCTCGCGAGCGGTGGCGCCGGCCTGGCGGAAGGGCTCGAAGCTGACGGCGGTGGAGGTGCTGCCTCCGGTGAGCTGCGCGCGCAGGCGCGGGTTGTCGTAGCGGCGGTCCGCGGTGGCGAGCTCCAGCACCAGGCGCGAAGGAGAGACGGCCAGCTCCTCGGCGAGCAACTGGGCCTGCATGGTGGCGGTGCCCTGGCCCATCTCCACGCGGGTGACGACGAGGGTGATGACGTCGTCGGGGGTGATGCGGAGCAGCCCCATCGGGGACAGCGCGGCCTTCGAGTCGGCCAGCGCCGGGTGAATCTCCAGCACCAGCCCGGCGCCGGTGAGCGCGGCGGCCTTCAGCACGTCGCGGCGCGACACCTTCACGGCTGCTCCTTCTTCGGCGCGGTCGCGTCCCGTGACAACTCGGCGGCGCGGTGGATGGCGGCGCGGATGCGGGGGTAGGTGCCGCAGCGGCAGAGGTTGCCGGACATGGCCGAGTCGATGTCTGCGTCGGTGGGCGCGGGGTTGTTCGCCAGGAGCGAAGACGCCTGCATCAGCTGGCCCGACTGGCAGTACCCGCACTGCGGCACGTTGAGCTCCAGCCAGGCGCGCTGACAGGGGTGGTCCGCGTTGGCCGCCAGGCCTTCGATGGTGGTGACGCGCTGGCCGGCGACGGCGCCCACCGGGAGGATGCAGGAGCGGGTGGCCTGGCCGTTCAGGTGCACGGTGCAGGCGCCGCACAACGCCATCCCACAGCCGAACTTCGTGCCCGTGAGGCCCAGCACGTCGCGCAGCACCCAGAGAAGCGGCATGTCAGCCGGCGCGTCCACCTCGCGCTCGACGCCGTTGATGGTCAGCTTGAGCATGGTTGCCTCAGGTGTCGTCGAGTACGCCTGCGCGCAACTGCTTCTTCGGTCGGCGCCGGCTACGGCTCAGGCACGCCGCGCCCCCAGCAGCTTCGCCACCTCGTCCGCGAAGGCGCGCATCTCCTCGTCTGACAGGCGGGCGGTGTTCATCACCACCAGCCGGGTTCCGGACTTGAGCGCGAGGGCGAGGTGCAGCGGGGGCGCGCTGGCTCCGTCGGCGGCCTTCGGGCGCCCCGCCTCGTCCGTGTTGGTCGCCTCGGTGAGGCGGCCCACCCAGCCGCCCTCGTTCACCGACACGGACACCGACTCCACGTCCTCGAGAGCCGCGGACACGACCTTCGCGCTCCCGGGCCGCTCGCGGAGCGTGAGCTTGCGCGCGGCGGGGTCGATGATCAGCACCTGCGGCCGCAGCGCGTACCGGGGGAGCGTCAGCATGCTGAGCACCACCAGCAGCCAGATCAGCGAGCACGGCGCGCCCACCCAGGTGAAGGCGTTGGTGAAGCTGCGCGTGAGCTCGAGCCTCGGGGTGTTGGCGTCGGCGAGGAAGCGGCGCAGTTCGCTCACCAGCGCGTCCTTCTCCTTGCGGTTGCGGTCGGACGAGAGGCTCAACACGGGCACCTCGGCGCCGCCCTGCGTGACGAGCGCCACCCGCGTCGAGTCGCTGCCGGCGTTTCTGGCGATGAGCGCCACCTCGCGCACGTCCTCCGCGCGACGCTCGAGGTGGAGCAGACCGAAGAGCACTCCTTCGCGCACGTCACACCGCACCACGCCCCCTGTGCGCTCACAGCGGACCTCGGCGCGCATCGAGCCCAGGCTCAACAGGCCGGGCCCGAAGAGGAAGAGGACGACGAAGACTCCGACGCTGGCGAAAAACCGCAGCGCCAGCGACTGCTTGTGGCGGAGCCGGAGGCGGACTCGGCCTTGCTCGTCGGTGGTGCGCTCGACCGGCATGGACGCGCAGCGTAACCCAGCGTCCTCCCGGGGCCGTGGAATCTCTCGTCGGGTCGATGTCCCACTCGCGGCGGGTGACGTGTCGAAGGTGGCGAGACGGGACCTTCCCGGGGAGACCACTGCCATGAAGCGCTTTCTGACGTCGCTGCTCACGCTGTCGCTGTTCGCCTGCGGGCCCCAGACGCGAGAGGCGTCGACGCTGGAGCCACTGCCCAACCCGATGGACCCGGGCTTCTCCGCGTCGCAGCAGCCCACGGCGGCGAAGTCGGCGGCGCTCGTCACCTTCGCGGGCAGCGCGGCTTGCATGGACGTCGAGAAGCACCTCGAAGATCGCGCCGTCCTCGACATGCGGCTGCGCGTGGCCGTTAGCAAGAAGTACGCGCTGCAATGGTGGGACGCCACGCACAACAGCGGCATGGGTGGTGGCACCGGAGGCGGCGCGGGCTTCTCCGACGCAGGCAGCGCGGCGGGTGGCACGGGCGGAGGCGCGAGCGGAGGTTCCGGTGGAGGTGGTGGAGGAGCCGGCAGCGGCCCCACCGACTACACCACCACCAACACGCAGGTGGCTGGCGTGGACGAGGCCGACTTCGTGAAGAACGACGGCACCCGGCTGTTCGTGCTGTCGGGTCGCTCGCTGTTCACCGCGGCGACCTGGCCGGCGTCGGCGTTGGCACGGCGCGGGCAGGTGGCGCTGGAGGGGCGACCGGCGGCGATGTTCCTCGAGGGGGACCGCGTGGTGGTCTTCTCCCACGGCTTCGTGGCGGGCTTCGACATGCCGTCGTGGTGCCAGCGCGGAGGCTGCGGCGACTGGTACTCCAACGCCACCATCGTCTCGTACGTGGACGTGAGCGATCTCTCTGCGCCGCGGGTGGTGGCGCGGCAGCAGCTCGCCGGCAGGTACTTCGACGCGCGAAGAGTGGGGAACTCGATGCGGGTCGTCACCCAGCACGGCTTCCCGTGGTTGGACGAGCTCGACACCTGGCTGGACTGGAACGTCCAGCAGTCGGCGGTCAGCAAGCAGGCGCTGTCCGACGCCTTCGACGCGCTGGCCAACTCCAACGAGGTCTCGATCCGTCAGCGCACGCTGTCCCAGTGGCTGCCCGATGCGCTGCTCCTCACCACGGCCGGCAGCAGCGTGTTGCCGTTCAACTGCGCGGACGTGGTGTCCACCACCGCCTCGGCGCGGCTGGGCGTGACGAACGTGGTGACGCTGGACCTGGCCGACCCGACGCAGCTGAAGCGGCAGGCGATGCTGGCGCAGGTGGACGAGCTCTATCAATCGCACGACGCCCTCTACCTGTCGCAGCGGCACTGGTGGTGGTGGTGGTTCGAAGGCCAGGACGACGTGACGTACGTGTACAAGTTCGACACCAGGCAGCCCGATCGCGCGCGCTACGCCGCGTCGGCGCGGATTGAGGGGACGCCGCTCAACCAGTTCGCCTTCGACGAGCACCGCGGCTACCTGCGCGTGGCGACGACGGCGTGGCAGCCTGTGTCCTCTTCGGGCACGGGCGCGCAGCAGAGCGTCAACCGCGTGGTGGTGCTGGACGAGCAGGGCGGGACGTTGGTGGAGGTGGGCCGCACCGAGGACCTCGCACCGGGCGAGCGGATCATGAGCGCGCGCTTCATCGGCGACACGGCGTACGTGGTGACGTTCCGCCAGGTGGACCCGCTGTACACCATCGACCTGTCGGATCCGGCGCACCCGCGGAAGGTGGGCGAGCTGAAGATCCCCGGCTTCTCCAGCTACATCCACCCGCTCGACGCGACGCACCTGCTCACCATCGGGACGTACATCCCCGAGGTGCAGACCGACTGGCGCGAGCGGCACCTGCAGCTGCAGATCTTCGACGTGTCGGATCTCGCGCACCCGCGGCAGACGCACACGCAGTTCGTCGGGCGGGCGTGGGGCTGGAGCGAGGCCCAGTGGGACCACAAGGCGTTCAACTACTTCCCGGCGCGCGGGCTGCTGGCGATCCCCTTCGCGGACTGGTTCTACGACCAGAACTCCCAATGGCACTTCGTGTCGGACCTGCGCGTCTTTCACGTCGACGCGCAGGCGGGCTTCGAGGTGAAAGGCAGCCTGGACATGGCCGACGTGCTGTACCGGGACACGAGCTGCAGCACCGGCTGCTGGAACTGGTACTGGAGCCCGCAGATCCGCCGCAGCGTGATGGCGGACGACTACGTGTACGCGGTGTCGTCCGGCGGGGTGCGGGTGGCGCAGGTGGACGACCTCGGCACTCCGCTGGCGACGGCGCTGTTCGATCCCTCGCCGTGAGGACCCTCGCTGCGCGGAGTCCGCCCGGCGCGCCGCCCCTCAAGGCGTTCCGAGCGCCTCGGCGAGTCGTCGCTTCGTCCCCGCCGCCAGGTCGAGCCCCTGCGCTTCGCGCGCCTGCTGGCGGAGCTCCTCGCAGTCCCTGGCGCCATTCGCGCACGCCACGCGGGTGAGCAGCGCGAAGGGCTCCCAATATTGATTGGGGGCGTTCTTCTTCGCCGGGGACAGCTCGGTCAGGGCCGCGCGCAGCGCCTCCTCCCCTTCTGCCGTCCGGCCGAGATCGAAGAGCGTCTTCCCGCGGAAGGCTTCTGCGTTCGCCGCGTTGGGGGAGCCCGCGGCCTGCAGCTTGCGGTGCATGGCCACGGCCTCCGTGTGGTGGCCCAGGGCGCGCTCGTGCTGGCCCACGGCGTCTTCGGTGAGGCCGAGGTTGGTGAGCGCCCGCGCCAGCATCACGTGCTCACCCTTCGGGTACAGGCGGCGCAGCGTCTCCACGGCCGCGGTCTGCCCCGCCAGCGCCTCGGCGGCCCGGCCCGCCTCCCGCAGCGAGTCGGCGGCGTACCCGTGGGTGAGCGCCGCGTTGACGGCGCTGCCCTGCGCTTCGTACTCCTTCGCCACCACCTCGAACTGGGCTGCCGCCTCATCGAAGCGTCCCATGCCGAAGAGGAGGCTCGCCCGGTCCGAGTAGCCCAGCACCGTGCTGGCGTGGTGTTCCCCCAGCACGCGGCGGGCGTCTCGCAGGTACTCGTCGACCAGCGCCAGCGCGCGCTCGTACTGGCCGCTGCGCTTGAGGAGTCGGGAGAGCTTCAGGGCCGCGCCCAGACTCGCATCGGTGGGCCGGGTGTAGATGCGCTGGTTGGCGCGGTAGACGGCCTCGGCGCGCTCCAGGCCGCCCGCCAGGTCGCCGGCCTCCGCCTGCACCCAGGCGAGCATGCCGGCGACAAAGAGTGTCTTGGCGTGCTCTTCCCCGAGACGTCGGCTCCGCGCGAGGTAGGCGCGGGTGAGCGGCGCCAGCGCCCGCTGCGGGAGCCGGTTGCGGCTCTCCATCGCGCCCTGCTCGATCCACACCTCCTCGCAGACCTCCTCGCCGCCGAGCGCTCCGTCGCAGAGCGCGGCCGCCTCCAGGAGGGTGCGGCCGTGCTCGGCCATCTTGTCCTGCTCGCCGTAGACGGCCGCCCGGCGCTGGAGCGCCTTGACCAGCAGGGCGCTGCGGGGCGCGACGCGGCGCGCGAGGCTCACGGCCTGGTCGAGCATCCGTCCCGCTTCGTCGTAGCGCGGCGGACTCAGCTGCAGGCGGACGCTGCCGGAGAAGATCAACGCTTCGAGTGCCGCGACGGAGTCCTCGCCGAAGCGTCGCGTGCGCAGCTCCAGCGCGCGGTCCGCGAGCTGCATGGCCTGCGGCGCGTCGCCGACGCTATGCGCCACCTGGGCCAGCGCCAGGTCCACGCCCGCGAGGCTCGCCGGCTTGTCCGCCAGCTCGGTGGCGGCCCTCCTGGCCGCTTCAGCGATGACCTTCGAGCGGTCGAGGTCGCGCGCCTCAGCGGTGCTGGGCGCGAGCACCTGGAGCAGCGACCCGAGGTAGGCGAGCTGCGCCTGCGCCTCGGCAGCCGCCTCCCGCGCCCTGTTCGCCTGCCACCACACGCCCCCCACGCCGCCCGCGAGCGTCAGGGCGAGGACGCCGGCCACCGCGACGGCGACGCGGTTCCGCGCGAGGAACTTGCGCAACAGGTACCTGCGCGTCGGGTTGCGGGCCGAGACGGGTCTGCCTTCGAGCCAGGCGGTGAGATCCCTCGATAGTGCGCCTGCCGAGCCGTAGCGGCGCGCGGACTCGGGCTCGAGGCAGCGGCGGACGATGGCGGTGAGGTCCCCCGCCAGCGCGCGCTCGAGGGCAGCCTTCGTCGGCAGTCCGCGGCGGCGCGCCGCCTCGTCGTCGGGCACGGCGCGCGGCAGCGGCTGCCCCGCCTGACCCGGTCCCGCCCCGCTGAGCAGTCCATGCAGCACCAGGCCCAGCCCGAAGACGTCGGTGGCGGTGGTGATGGCGCCCCCCGAGAGCTGCTCCGGGGCGGCGTAGTCGGGAGTGTGCGGCCGCTCGTGCGTGGTGACGCCCCCACGCTCTTCGTCGAGCAGCCGCGCGATGCCGAAGTCGAGCAGCTTCACCTGCCCGTCCCGGTCCACGAAGACGTTCGACGGCTTCAGGTCGCGGTGGACGATGAGGTTCTGGTGCGCGTGCTGCACTGCCCCACAGACCTGGAGGAACAACTCCACGCGCTGCCGCGGGGGGAGCGCGCGCGCATCGCACCAGGCGTCGATGGGCTCGCCTTCCACCCGCTCCATGGCGAAGTACGGCGCGCCGGTGTCGGTGACGCCGCCATCGAGGAGCGTGGCGATGTGGGGGTGCCTGAGCGCGGCCAGGATTTGCCGTTCCCGCAGGAAGCGCGCGCGGAGCCGCGGCGTGTCCATGCCGAAGCGGATCAGCTTGATGGCCGCGCGCTGCTGGAACTGCCCGTCGGCGCGTTCGCCGAGATACACCGCGCCCATTCCGCCGCGCCCTGCTACGCCGGTGATGCGCCAGGGCCCGATGCGCTCCGGCAGTTCTTCGGGCCCGTCGTCCCGCAGGAGCGACAGCGCGGGGCGCTCGAGCGGCCCGTCGCCCGAGTCGGCGGCCAGCAGCGCGATGAGCTCGGCGTGGAGCGCCGTGTCTTCAGCCGCCACCTTCTCGAGCTCGCGCGCGCGGCCTGCCTCGTCGAGGTCGACGATGGCGTCGAAGAGCTCGAGGGCCCGTCGGGTGCGTGCGTGGTCCGAAATCACGAGACACCTCGAATCTCATGGTGGAGGAAGGCACGCGCCTTGCGCCAGTCCCGCCGTACCGTGCGATCGGTGACGCCGAGCAACCGTGCGATTTCCTCCTCGGTGAGTCCGGCGAAGTATCGAAACTGCACCACCTGAGCCAGGCGCGCGTCGACCTGCTCGAGCTTCTCCAGCGCCTCTTCGAGCAACAGCACGTCGACGTCGGGCGCCTCGCCGCCCGCCACGTCCTCGGACCAGGTGATGTGGAGCGCCTGTCCGCCGCGCTTCCTGCTCAGGCGTGCGCGCGCCGCATCGACGACGATCTGCCGCATCGCTCCGCTCGCCATCGCGAGGTAGTGCTCCCGGTCGTTGATCTCGAAGTCCGCCGACGACAGCTTGAGCCAGGCCTCGTGGACGAGCGCGGTGGGCGTCAGCGTGGCGTGCCCCACGCACCCTTTCCGAAGCTGGGCCCGCGCGGCGTCGTGCAGGCGCCGGTAGATGAGCGCGTAGGCCCGGTCGGCCGCAGAAGTGTCGCCCCGGCGCGCCTCGCGGAGCAGTTGGGTGAGAAGCGCTTCGTCGGGCTCAGACGCCATGTCCGGTTTCAGGCGCATTTTCCGAGATGCGGAAACGACGACACGAAACGACGACGCGAAGGAACTACCTCACTTCAGAAGGAGATGCATGCGTGAAGCGGCTCATCTTGCTGGCATTGCTGGCGTTGTTCGCGGGGTGTGACGTGCTGGGTGGTACCGGCACGGGCGGTGGCACCGGAGGCAGCGGCGGTGGCACCGGAGGGAGCGGCGGCGGCGCCGGAGGCAGCGGCGGTGGTGGTGGGGGTGGGGGTGGCGCGGGCGGCGGCGCGGGGACGTCGGGCTGGAGGAAGTTTCAGCCTCCGCCCGAGTACTCGAGCAGCAGCGTCTACGTGTACGGCATCTACTGCACCGCGGCGGACAAGTGCGTGGTGGCGGTGGGTACCGGAGGAAGCCGGGGGGGCGCCGTGCACGCACTGGGAGCGACGGCGTGGGGTGAACGGCTCGTCGACGGAGACTACGAGGACGGCCCGCTGGGGGCGCTCACGGGGCAGGTCGGCGACTTCGGCTTTCTCGGCTTCGTCCCCTCACGCACGGTCCTGGTCGCGCGCGTGACGTCATCGAGGATCATCGTCTCGGCCATCGGTGACATCACCTCGAAGGCGAGCTGGTCGGCGGTGAAGACGGGGACCGTCGCGGGCGGCTCCTTCGGCGGCAACGCCACGCTGACGCTGCAGTCGGCGTCGGACACCGACTGGGTCTTCGCCAACAACAACGGCTTCGTCTACAGCGCCACGCAGGCGCCGTCGGAGTCCACCACCTGGACGCAGTTGTGGGCGCCTACCTCCATCCCGCCGGTGCCGGCGGACTTCGTCGCCCAGTACACGGCGGACAAGACGCTCTGTGACTGGGACATCTCCACCACCGCGCAGCCATACCCGTCCCAGTCCTTCTGGGCCGCGCAGGACCTCTCGGTCCTCATCCACCCCGCGTATGGCCTCAACCAGAACTCCTGGCGTGAGTTGAACAACGGTGAGGCGATGTATGGGGCCCTCAAGCCCGGCGTGTGCATCTCCACCGACAAGGGCCGGCACTTCTACTTCAAGGAACTGCCGGAGAACCTGAACGTCAGCAGCCCCGGCCCCTTCGGCGTGACCTGCCTCGACAAGGACACCTGCTTCGCCTTCAACGGCACCCAGTTCCAGGCCAACAGCTACATCTACTTCTCCACCGATGCCTCGCAGGGGAAGACGTCGACGTGGACGAAGGCCACGCTCCCGGCCAACTTCGCGACCTCGACGGACATCACCATCTCCGCCCTCTTCTTCGCCCCTGACAAGACGCACGGCTGGGCCGTGGGCAACAACAGCCGCCGGCCGATGCTGCTTCGCACCGTCGACGCGGGGAGGACCTGGACGGACATCAGCGGGCAGGTGGCTTCGCTGGCTGATTCCGACCTCGTCAACGGCTTCGCCCTCGACGCCAACCGCATCTGGATTACCGGGCGCTACGGCTTCGTCGGCACCACCGATACGGCGCAGAATTGACCGTCCTGCGGGCGGGCGGCGGCTCGGAGGGGGCGGCCGCCCCTGCCCGCAGGGGTGCGATTTTCCGGGCTTCTCCAGCCATGTCCGCTCTGTGGCTGACATTTCGAGGAGTCGTGCATGGCACCTCGCATCGGTCCTTTTTCCCCTCCGTCCCCTCCCCCTCGTCCCTCGCCGCGCCCCGCTGGCACCCTGGGGGAGATCGCGGCCCTCGAGCGTGAACGCGCGGCTCTGCAGAAGCAGCTGCTCAATCCGTTCGACCCAGCCAGCGCCTTTGCGGCGGTGAAGAAGCTCGAGCTCGTCGAGGCGAAGCTGCACCAGCTCCAGACGAAGCCCTCACCTGCTCAGCCCGTACTGGACACCTCCACATCGGGCTTCCTCACGCCCGTGGGGCCTCGGCCACAGCCTCCCCAGGTCGCGCAGGCCGTCGAGCGCTTCAAGGCCGCGAAGACGGCCTCTGAAGCGGCGGTGGTGCTGCAACGCGAGTTCCAGCTTCACCCCGACGCGCAGTTTCAGGCTGCACTGTGGCAGGAAGCGAAGGGCCGGTTGCCGGAGTTGGTGAAGGCCCAGGACCTGCCCACCATGCGGGCGCTCGTCGCCATCGCCGAGCACGGCGGCGTGGACGTCGAGCGTGACATCGCCGCGGCGCTGGCCCGGAACGCGCCCGAGGCGCTCGTCAGCACGTACGCGCCCGCCTACGCCGCCGCCGACGCTTTCCTCAGCGGACCCGTCGCACACCTCAGGCAAGCCATTTCCGAGACGGGCCGGCTCGATCTCGCGCAGCGCTTCGTGGAAGCGCTCCACGCGGCGGGCAAGCCGCAGGCGGCGTCGGGCGTCGCGTCGGCAGTGGCGAGTACGCTGGGCGCGCTCCGCGCCGACTTCGAGGCGCAGCAGAAGAAGATTGACGGGCTCAACGCACGCCTGGGCCTGCTGGTGGCGGGCTTCGGGCCGATGATGACCGACGCGCAGAAGCAGAGCGCCATCCAGGTCTTCAAGGCGCGCCACGTCGACGACTACCGCGCATACGAAGCCGCGGGGAAGAAGCTGGCCCAGAGCCTCGCCGTGGTCGGGGAAGTGGCCCAGGGCGGTGCGAAGACGGAAGGGGAGAAGGCGCTCCAGAAGCAGGCTCAGGGGGTCATCAAGAAGGCAGGAGCCCTCGCAGACACCCGGGCCGGTGAGGCTGAGCTCAAGGCCGCCATGGACAGAGAGGCCCTGGGCCAGACGACGTGGCTCTCCCAGGCGATGGCGGTTGCGCAGCGCGCGAAGGATGGCGAGAAGATTGCCAGCACGCTGGGCACCGCCATCTTCCGCACCCTGGCGCTCGATGCGGCGAAGCTGGCCGAGAGCAATCTCCCTCTGGCGATGGAGAAGATGGCGGGATTGGCGCGCTACGCGAAGGCGATGGGCATCGACCCTGCGAAGGCCGAGGCGCTCGGAAATGCGATGGCGGGCATGCTCAAGGGCGGCGACAGCGCGGGCAAGGCGCTCGAGAAGGCGGTGCTCGACATCGAGGGCACGCCCCTCGTCCCTCCCGACGGGCACCTCTCCAAGGCGCTCAAGGGCGTGGGCCTGGCGCTCTCGGTGTACAGCCTCGGGAAGAGCGGCCTGGGCGACGACGCGCTCGAGAAGGTGAAGAACATCACTACTGGACTCAACGTGGGCGCAGACGCCGTTGCGCTGGGCCTGTCCATCGTCGGACGGGGGGAGGCGCTCAAGGGCCTCGCAGAAGGCGCGTCGAAGAGGCTCGGCGTGTTGAGTGGCGCCTTCGACCTCGCGACGGGCATCCGCTCGCTGGCGAAGGGGGAGTTCGCAGAGGCGGGCACGTCCTTCGCGTCGTCGGCTGGCGCGCTCTTGATGCTGACTCCGGGCGGGCAAATCCCCGGCGCGCTGCTCACCGTCGGCAGCATCATCAGCGGCTGGATCTTTGCGTCGCGGAAGGCCAACGCCGCCGAGGCCGCGGACGAAGCCGACGCGAAGGCCTTCCTCCAGGCTGCCGGCCTCCACGAGGAGATTGCCAGCCCGCTGGCGGACCTGCTGCAGAAGAACCGCCGCAACGTCGGCCCCTTCCTCACCCAGCTCGAGGCCCACCTCGGGCTCAAGCAAGGAGAGTTGCTCAAGCGCCTCAACAAGCCCGAGCTGGCCGACAAGGTGCGGGCCCTGGTCGTCATTCTCAAGGACATCGAGCCCGGCAAAGACGGGCTGTACCCCAGGCGCACGCCGATGGACGAGCTACACCGCAAGAGCGGCTACCAACACGTGCAGGCCGGAGGTATCGAGCTGGACTACCGGCCGAAGAGCCTCGAGGCGGTGACGGAGTGGATGCGGCAACAGCGGTTGCTGGGCGGGTGAGCTCTCACTCTCTCTCTCTCTCTCTCTGGGCGAGCTGGCCCTCACCAGCGGAGCTGCGGCTCGCTCGCGCGGCGCTGTTCGAACCCTCCCGTGACGCGGGCGTCATTCCTGAGGGAAGTCGCCCATCGGCCTCGTGTCGGTGGGCGGGCGCTTCTCTGACCAGACTTCGGTGATCACGCAGCCGCCGTCGTGGACGACGACGATGACACCCATCACAGCGGTGTCCGCTTCCGGCTGGAAGCTCCGCTCGCAAGGCGCGCCCCTGCGCCCAGACGGAGTGAGCCGGATGCGGTAGGTGCCCAGGCCCTGGTACCACGAGCCCGTCATGGTCCTGAGGTGACCGTCGGAGTGGAGAGAGAGTTCCGCTTCGGGCTGCCTCCAGGTGACACCGCCGTCGGGACCCGTGACCATGACTGAGAACTTCGCGCCTCGTGGAGCAGACACGTCGACAGTGAGAACAACAAGCTCAGCGCCGAGCGCAGCCGAGGCGAGTAGCGCACCGGCAGCAAGAAGCCGGTGAAGGCGAATGGCGTTCCGCCGGAAGTGGGTCGCTCCTGGCTTCATTGGGCCGGATGAATCCAGGGCGGCACAGTGACGGGCCAAACGAGGCTGCAGGCCCGCGTGACGTCGCGGAATGACAGGGTGTAGAGCCCCGCTTCCGGGAAGGGGTCCAACACGTAGGCAGCGCTGCCGCCGTCCGCCAGTTGACGGAAGTCCGTTGTTGTAGAGGACCAGACCCGGCCGCTATCGCCAGTGCACTCCACGACGAAGCCTGCGTCGGGGGGCTTGGAAATGAACACACCGAGTGCGCCGAAGCCGGAGTGCGCCTGGGATGCGATCAGCGCCCCGAAGAGGAGCGCGACGTGGCGGGCCACGGCTCGACTCTAGCCGGTCAGCACTCTCCTCGCTGGCGTTCGTTTGGTATGGCGCCTGCCATGTGTCGCGCCTTCGTGCTGCTCCTGTTGCTCTCCGCCTGCACCCGCTCCACCAGCAAGGGCCCCACCGAGGCCGAGGCGAAGGAGAAGCTCGCCGCCTGCACCTTCGGACCCGGCGCGCTGGCGAAGGACACGCTGCCCGGCGCCGCGAGGGTGGGCAGCGCCATGCCCATCGACCACTTCGTGCTGGTGATGCAGGAGAACCGCAGCTTCGACCACTACTACTCCCGCCTCACCCACGGCGGCGTGCACGTGGCGGGCAGCGAAATCACCAACCCCGACGCGCTGGGCAACCCGGTGAAGCGCTACCACGAGACGCGCTACTGCATCCGAGACGTCAACCACAGCTGGAGCGGCTCGCACCGCCAGTACAACGACGGGAAGATGGACGGCTTCGTCGTCACCAACGAGCCCGAGGGCGCGCGCGCCATGGGCTACTTCGACGAGACGGACCTGCCCTTCTACTACGCGCTGTCCCGCACCTTCGCCATCAGCGACATGCACTTCTCCTCGGTGATGGGCCCCACCCAGCCCAACCGGCTGTACTACTGGGCGGGCACCAGCTTCGGCGCGATTCGCAACGGGCTGCCGCCGCAGGGCGCGCCCAGCCTCTTCACCCGGCTCAACGACGCGAACGTGCGGTGGAACTCCTACGTCTCGGACGTCGCTTCCCCCGCCGTCTTCGTCAACCTGCTGAGCGCCAACAACGAGCACTTCCGGCCCATCGACGAGTTCTTCGCCGACGCCGCCGCGGGGAAGCTGCCCCCGGTGAGCGTGGTGGAGGCCACCTTCACCGGCGGCGTGCAGGCCGACCAGACCGACGAGCACCCGGCCTCCAACATCCAGCACGGCCAGGCCTTCACGGCGAAGGTCGTGAACGCGGTGCTGACGTCCCCCCAGTGGCCGCGCACCGCGCTCATCTTCCTCTACGACGAGCACGGCGGCTTTTTCGACAGCGTGCCCCCGCCGAAGGCCTGCGAACCCGACGAGCTGCGCCCCATCGGCGACGAGGAGCGCCGCTTCGACCACCTCGGCTTCCGCACGCCCCTCATCGTCGTGTCGCCCTTCGCCCGCCGCGGCTACGTCTCCCACGTCCCGGTGGACCACACCGCGGTGCTGCGTCTGGTGGAGGCCCGCTTCGAGCTGCCCGCGCTCACCCGCCGCGACGCCAACGCCTGGCCGCTGCTGGACTTGTTCGACTTCGAGCACCCGGACGTGAGCGTTCCGAAGCTGCCGGAGGCCGTCATCGACCCGGAGCGGGACGCGGCCTGCAAGCGCGACTTCTGACGGCGGCGCCACGACGGCGCTCAACGTCCGCTTTCGTCACCGGTTGGCGCCGGAGAGGTCGATGCCCAGCACCTCGCTGGCGAAGCGGCCGATGCGCTCCACCAGCGCGTTGAGCTCGGGCACGGCGCTGCGGCCCGCGCGATCGCACTCGTCTTCGACCTTCTGCTTGCAGCTCAAGTCGGTGCACACGTGGACGCCGGCGGTCTTCGTCCCCGTCACCCGCGCCGTCAGCAGGCCCACGCCCGTCCCCGCGGCGCTCTGGTGGCACCAATCGCACATCGCCACTGGCGCGCCCGCGCTGCCGTTGGTCTCGAAGGTGATGCCGGTGGGCACGCCGCCCTGAGTCGAGAAGACGAGGAAGACGCGCCCTCCCGCCGGGTGGGGCCAGGCGAGGTAGTGGCGCACGAAGGTGGGGAAGGTGAGGCCGGGAGGAAGCTCCACAGCCTGCCGGTCTTTCGGGCGGAAGGACTCCAGGAGCGCGGTGTCGGACTCGAGGCGGAACATGCTGGCATTCTGCCACGCCGCGGTGGCCGCCCTGAAGGAGGCTTGCCGGCCCGAGGGGGCGGAGGCTGCGCCTGCACCGAGCCGCGGGACCTTGGGTGGGCTTTGTCGGCATTCCCCGGGCGGGGTGCCGTCTGCGAGGAGAGCGTCCGCCACCTTCGGAGGGCCACCACGGCCGGCTGGCGTGCCGCCCGGAGGTACGCCTCGAGAGCACCCGCGTCCAGACGAGCGACGTCGCGCGACGCCAGAATCCACGTCGGTGGCGGCGGACAGGTGTGCTTCGACCGGTCCGCCCAGTGCGTGGCGCGGGACCGCGAGGCGCCTCCGTGTCCGCCGGTGCCTTGGCGGCCACCCAGCAGGCTCCCGGCGATCGAGTGCTACAATTTCCACAATTTCCGTCGACCTTGTAGCACTCGATGCGCGGCCCCTGCTCGCGCGCGTCGGTCGCCGGCCCGGCGGCCGGAAGTTCCACTCCGACCACCACGACGCGCCCGGACCCCCAGCGTCAGGCACGCCACGCCCGCTGACTGAACGCCGCGCGTCCATGCGCGTCGTCAGCGTCGGCTCGACGGCTGCAGGGAAGCGCTCGTCGTCAGAGCGGCGCCTCCGGGTTGGCGGGGGCGGGCAGGCGCTTCCGCGGCGCCCGCAGGCCCACCAGTGAGCGCAACAGCGCGTCGGTGACACGCGCCGGCAACAACTCCGTGACGCGGAGGAGGAAGGAGGCCAGCGCCCCCACGCGGTACCGCGCCTTCGGCCGGGACGACGTCGCCGCCTGGAAGACGACCTCGGCTACCTCTTCGGGGGTGAGCTGCACGGCGTCGAAGAGGTGACGGCGCGCGAGGGTGTGCTCCAGCGACTGCTGCCAGAGCGAGCCCGGGGCCGCCCGCTCGAGCGCCGCCACCGCCGTGTCCACGAAGCCGGTGCCCACCACCGACGGCTCCACCAGGCTGACGTGCACGCCGAAGGGCGCGAGTTCCACGCGCAGGGCGTCGCTCACCGCCTCCACCGCGTACTTGCTGGCCGAGTAGCTGCCGAACCAGGGGAGGGTGAAGGTGCCGGCGAGGCTGCCCACCATGATGAGGCGCCCGTGGCCGCGGCGCGCCATGTCTTGGGCGAAGGCGCGCGCCACCCGCACCACCCCGCGCACGTTGACGTCCAGCTGCTTCGCCAGCACCTCGTCGGGCGTCTCGGCCATCGGCATCAAAAGGCCGATGCCCGCGTTGTTGATGACTACATCGGGCACGCCCACCTCCGCGCGCGCGGCCCGCACCGAGGCCTCGTCGGTGACGTCGAGAGGAAGTGTGTCGCTGGTGCGCTCGCTGGCGAAGACGCGCCAGCCGGCTCTCGTGAAGCGCGCCACCAGCGCCCGGCCGATGCCGCCGCCCGCCCCGGTGATGAGGACGGACGGGACGGCCGCCTTCGCCGACATGGCGCGCGCGGGCGTCTCAGACCTCGCGGGAGGCGGAGGCGCCACGGAGCTCGCCCCCACCGCGAAGCCGCCCAGCCCGCCCCACCAGAAGCTGCCGGCGTCGACGGACATCACGCCACCTCCGCGACGAGGTTGGGTTGCCCCGAAGACGAGAAGTCCAGCGACTGGAAGTGCAGGCGCAGCAGGCCGAAGCGCGGCGCGCACAACGCCGCGAAGAGCGCCGCCGTGAGGACCGCGCCCAACACCGGGCCGGCGGTACGCACCAACAGGCTCGAGGCGATGGCCAGCGCCGGCAGCGCGACGACGAGCAACCCCAGCACCGACGCGCCGAGCGCCACCGGGTGCCGCGTCGTCCCTTCGCCCAGCCAATGCACCGTCAGGCCGACGAGCCACGGCACCAGCACCACGCCCATCACCATCAGCGTGATGGCCACGTCGCTCGTCAGCCACGCCGCGCCGGTGGCCCACGTCCACCCGTGCAGCGCCTCGCGCGTCGGCGAGAGGAAGCGCTGGTAGCCGGTGCCGTCCCAGCCGTGCACCAGGATGAAGAACATGCCGAAGTAGCCGCCCACCCAGTGCAGGTACGCCGACAAGGCCTTGCCCCGCGCGCACAGCCACCGCGCCACGGTGAAGCCCAGCAGCCCCTGCGTGATGTTGGTGATGCCGAACAGCGCCACCAGCCACGGCGGCAAGTCGCGCGTGCCGACGTGCATCGTCTCCCACGACGGGAAGCTCCACAGCAGCACGAAGCCCGACGGCGCGAACACCACCGCGAGGAAGAGCAGCGTGTGGAAGGCCGCGCGCGTGTGCGTCACCTCCTTCAGCGTCCGCCCCTTCACGCCCGCTGCCGCGCTCGCCAGCCCCAACCCCGCCCCGATGCCGTACGACCAGAAGACGTCCACCTGGACCATGTGAGCCTCCGTGTTGAGAGTGAAAGTGACGTATCATTATCGTTATGAAAACGGCAATGGGGCTTGCTGTTTTTGCCGTAACCGGTTGAATCAGCGCCCGAAATGCCGCGGGTGAAGACCGAGAAGAAGCGCCGGGAGATTCTGGACGCCGCGGCGGCGGTCTTCGCGAGGAAGGGCTTCCACGCCACCGCGGTGAGCGACATCGCCGACGAGGTGGGGATGGGGCTGGGCACCTTCTACCGGTACTTCGAGAACAAGCTGGCGGTGTTCCACGCGGTCATCGAAGAGGTGATGGCCGAGGTGACGGCGGTGCTCGCGCACGAGCAGCCGGACAGCAGCACCACGCTCTTCGAGTACCGCGCGCAGGTGAGGCGGATAGGCAAGAGCCTGTTCAAGGCGTTTCAGGAAAACCGGGCGCTGGCGCGGCTGCTCTTCGTGGAGGCGCCGGGCATCAGCGAGGAGCTGAACGAGGCCTTGCAGGCGGCGGTGGAGTTCTTCGGCGCCTCGACGCAGGCGTACCTGGAGAATGGGGTGCGGCGCGGCTTCCTGCGGAAGGACCTCGACTGCGAGGTGACCGCGCTGGCCATCAACGCCGTCATCTTCGAAGGCGTACGGCACATCGCGCTGTCCGAGAACCAGAAGGTGCTGGACCGCTGGCTCAGGGCGGTGACGGCGCTGATGTTCGAAGGCGTGGCCGCTCGCTAGAGGCGCACTTCGTCGCGGATCTTCGCGAGCGAGGCGAGGGTGGCGCGGGCCTTCGTCTGCCAATCAGCGAAGAAGGGCGCGCTGGTGGGGAACTCGGCGGCGAGCTCGTCGTAGCGAGAGAGCTGGTCGCGCCAGAACTCCTGGAGCCGGTCCAGCAGCGCGACGAGGCCGTCCGCGTCGGGCGCGGACTTGAAGACGTCGGCCAGCATGCGCTTGCGCTCGTTGTAGCGGAGGCTGCCTTCGGTGACGCGGGCCAACGCGACGAGCTCGTTGCGGGTGAGGTACGCGCCGCTCTTCGCCGGAGCCGCCAGGCGCGCGGCCAGTTCGTCAAACGCCGAGGTGCTCATAGTGGCTCCGGAAACCGTCGTCGGTGAGCTGGCAGGGGCGCAGCCGCTTCTCCGTCACGGCCACGTCGAGGTCCTTTGGCACCCGCACGTCCACGCCGAAGTGCTCGCGCGTCTCGTCCACCGCCCGCTCAATCCACGCGGGGAGGATGGACCAGCGCTTCACGCTTTCGGCGAGCGCACGCGTGCGAGGTGGTGTGAGGCTCCAGTCGCAGGCCGACAACAGCGCGCGGGGGTTGCCGGGGATGGGGAGCGGTCCGGACTGGCCGGGCAGCGCGGCGTCGAGCAGGCAGTCCACGCCGTCCAGCGTGGAGACCGAGGGGCTGCCTTCCAGCGGGAGGATGTGCGCCTCGAGCGCCTGCAGCGGGGCGAGGCAGGCCTCCGCCACCCGCGCGTCGCCCACCCACGCCACCGTCGCCCCGGGAGAGAGGTGCTGTTCGAGCAGCGGCGCCAGCGTCTGCGGGTGGAGGAACCTGCACGACACGGCGCCCGTGCCCAGGGGGGTGATGGCATCCACCAGCCCCAGCGGCGACTTCGCCCACGCCGCCGCGTCCGCCCACAGAGAGGGCCCCACGTGCAGCGCTTCGGCCTTCCTCGTCTCCACGAAGCCGTCGAGCAGCTTCCCCAGCACGTCCGCGCGCACGATGAAGGGCATGTACGCCGCGTCCAGCCCGTTGAAGCCGTAGAGCGCGTTGAAGAGGCGCACTAGCCACTCGTCGCCCGCGTCGGCGGTGATGAGCCCCAGGACACGTGTGCTCGGGCGGATCATCGCTGGCACCCTACGAGCCTCGCGGCGCGCCGTCGAGTCGCGCCCGGCCGTCAGTCAGTACGTCTCCGGGTTGTGATTCGTCCCGTGGCAGCGCAGCCGGCAGGAGCCTGCAGTCCACGACGGCTCGCCGCTCCCGCCCGGCCCCTGCACGTTGGGCGCGAAGTTCACCCCGCGCGTGTAGGTGCGGTTGGACGCGAAGGGCGCCCCGCGGGTGCCGTGGGTGTCGTAGTGGCACTCGCGGCAGATGGCGTTGCCCCGCCCGGCCCCCGGCGTGGTGATGCTGCCGTTGATGCTCCCCTTGTCGAACAACTTGTTGAGGTGCATGCCGTGCAGCCGGAAGGACGTGTCCGCCCGTGCGCCCTCGTTGGTGGTGCCGAAGGGAGCCGGCGAGTGGCAGATGAAGCAGAGCGCGAAGTCGTTGGCCGTGTAGTCGTTGCTCGTCGCGCGCGGCTTCAAGTCGGCGCGGTACGGCGCCCGCAGGATGGCGTTGGAGAAGGCCGCGTTGCCTCCCGAGGCGCTCGAGCCGTGCGGCCCCTTCGGCACCGCGCCCGTGTAGCCGGAGAGCAGCGTGACGGTGCGGGGGAGCGCGTCGTTGTTGTGGCAGTCGGTGCAGGCGATGACGGAGGAGGTGGTGAGGTGCGGGGTGCCTCCGCCTGCTGCGAGGCTGGCGGCCAACTGCGACGACGTCGTTTTGCCCGGCGCCTCCACCGGGTGGAAGGACTCGTTGGCTGGGTTCACCACCAGCGCCACGTCCTTCGCGCCCGCCGGCCGAGTCGTCCACGACGAGTGGCACTTGAAGCAGAGTTCGTACTCCGTCACCGGCGCGGCGTTGGTGGGCGGCACGTAGCTGTACGTGGGGGCGGTGCCTGCCGCGCCGTTGGTCACCGCCACGCGGCTCGCGCCCATCAGCGCGCTCGTCGAGGTGGTGGCGTGGGGGTTGTGGCAGTCGGTGCACTCCGCGTGGCGGTTGGCGGCGCCGAAGGCCGCGCTGGAGCTCCCTTCGGCCGTGGCGTGGCGGCCGCTCACCGTGGCCGTTGGGTGTCCGGCCGTCTTCGTGAGCTCGGCAAAGATGTTGGCCGCGGCCGGTCCCGAGCCGTCGTGGCAGGCGAGGCACAGCGCTTCCTCGCGCACGTACTCGAGGTTGGGCACGAGCCCCGCACCGTCGCGCGCTCCGTGCGGCGTGTGGCAGTTGAGGCACTTGCCCGCGTCTCCCGCCGGGCGCGCCGGAGGCGTCGGACCGGGCCAGCGCATCGCGGCAGAAGAGGCGTGAATGCCCGCCGCGTACGCCGTCTGCCCCGCGTACACCGAGGCCGGGCCGGCCGCGGCGTGGCAGCCGAAGCACAGCGTGTTGTCGTTGGGCGCGAACAGCACCGGGGACATGGGCACCGGCGTCTGGCGCACGGGGTGGCACTGCATGCAGTGGCCCACCGGAGTCCCGGGCAAGCGGTTGACTCCACTCGTCACGCTGCCGTGCTTCGTCAGGTGGAACACCTGGTCTCCCGCCCGCGCCGGCGCGGCCAGGCACCACACCGCCACGCACGCCGCGGGCAGCCTCAGTATTGATGGCACGCGTTGCATTCGATGTTCACCTGGTCAGGGCGGAAGGGGTGGCCGTTCTTCACGGCCGACTGCGACTTGTGACAGGAGACGTTGGCGCAGGTGGCCGTGGGCTGGCTGTACGTCGCGCCGGACAGCGAGTGCTGCACGTTGCCCACCGCGACGGTCGCGGTGGTGTCGAAGGCCACGTCGGGCAGGCCGTTGACGTGCTGGGCCCAGCCGACGATGGGCACCGGCCCGTAGGTGGACAGGCCGCCCACGCGCCCGGTGCTGTTGGCCGCGGTGACGGTGTCGTGGTGGCAGGTGCGGCAGTTGAGCGGCGTGCCGTTGTGGTTGAAGGCGTGGCCGCTCTCGAGGCCCGTGGCGCCCACCATCGAGTGGCTCTGCCCCACGCCCGCCGAGACGCCCGGCTCGCTGGTGCGCAGCGGGAAGCCGTGACACCCGCCGCAGCCGGAAGTCGCGCCGCCCCAGGTGACCGTCTGGAAGCCGCGCGCCACCGTCACGGCATACGCTGGGTACGTCACCGGGTAGCCCGCGAAGCTGAAGTCCACGCCGGGGCGCGGCACCGGCGCGCTCGTGGCGTACGACGGCCCGGAGTGACAGTAGACGCTGCCGCAGGTGCCCTGGGTGAAGGGAATCCCCGCGTCGTCGGTGAAGACGGTGCTGCCCGGCGTGTACGTCGCCAGCGGCGCGCGCGCCTTGAGCGAGCCCGGAGGCGCCGCCGGGTTGTAGAGTTCCACCTCCGCCCGGCCGCCGTTCATGTGCCGGGCTGGATCGAGCGGGTGGCAGTGGCCGCAGCCGAAGGCGTAGCCCGTCGGTGACGTCACCGAGGCCGCGGTGGACAGGCTGCCGTAGCTGGTCCCTCCCTGCGCGCCCACGTGGAGCAGGTGCGTGCCGGTGGCTGGAGGGAGCCCGTGGCACGAACCGCACGCCACCTGGGCCTCCACCAACCCGTTGAGGTGCAGGGCCGGGGCGACGAAGGTGCCGGCGGCGTTGATGACGGCGCCGTGGCAGGTGGCGCAGTTGGGGTTCTGCGGGTGCGGCGCCGCGGGAGGGAGCGAGTGACAGGTGCCGCACGCGGCCTGGGACCCGTTCACGGTGGTCCACGCGGGGGCCTTGTTGCTGCCGCCGGCGATGGTCTGCCCGTGGCAGTAGTTGGCGCAGCTGGCGCCGTTCCACGACGGCGCGCCGCCGCGCGCGGAGGCGATGGGGCCGAAGTGCAGCTCGGCGGGGGAGGGGTCGAGGTGCCCGGGGTCGTCGAAGCGAGTGGGCACGGTGTGGCAGTCGGCGCAGCCGACCTCCGCGTGCCAGGTGGACGGGCCGAGGTGCGAGCGGTGCGCGCCGACGGTGGTGAGGGACGTCGACGTCCGCCCCTGCGTATCGCCGGGCGGCGCGGGAGAGACGGAGTCGCCGTGGCAGCTGCTGCAGCCCAGCTTGAGGTCGAGCGTCCCGTCGACGTGTTTCTCGGACTCGGTGAAGACGTCGAGGTGGCAGTCGGGGCAGCGGTAGCTGGCCACGTGTGGGGGCGGCGGCGGGTAGCCGTGGCACTGGAAGCAGTCGGTGGCGGGCCCCTGCATCCAGTCGGGCTGGGTGGTGTTGCCGCCCGAAAGCGTGACGCCGTGGCAGTAGGTCGTGCAGGTCTGCCCGTTGAAGGTGGACGTGACGTTGTCGGCGTTCGCGACTGCGCCGAAGGTGAGTTCGGCGGGGGAGGGGTCGATGTGGCCAGGCTCCTCAATGGTGCCCGGCACGCGGTGGCAGTCCGTGCAGAGGAGCGTGCGGCGCCAGGCCTCGGTGCCCTGGTGCGCCTGGTGCGCGCCGACAGTGCGCGCGGTGCGATCCGTCACGCCCCTCGTGTCGCGCGGCGGAGCTGGGTTGTCCGTGCTGCCGTGACAGCTCCAGCAGGTAAGCGCCGCGGCGCCGCCGTCCCCCTCTCCAGCGTCGGCTCCTCCTGCGTCCGCTTCACCCGCGTCCGCTTCACCCGCGTCGGCTCCGCCGTCCAGGGCGCCGGCATCCACCTGGCCCGCGTCCTCCCCGCCGTCGATGGGGCCAGCATCCTCCTGGCCTGCGTCCTCGGCTCCTCCGTCTTCCGCACCGGCGTCGGCCACGCCCGAGTCCGCTACGCCCGCGTCCTCCACTCCGGCCGGATTGCCGCAAGAGCAGGCACTGGCCCACAGGGCCAGCGCGAGAAACAGCAGGAAATGCGGGCCATTCCGTCGCCTCATGTCTGCCTCGCACGGTATTAGACCCGTCAATTCGGGCGCCGGCCACCCCGCCAGGCACCCACATCCCTCCCAGACGAGCCCGGCTGTGGGGTGGCCAGTGCGGCCGCGTCACTTGAGGCCGAGCAGCTCGCGCGCGTCGTCGTCGAGGCTCCGGCAGCGCTCGCACAGGAAGTCCTCGCCGCCGGTGTGTTTGAAGGGCGCGCCACACTCAGCGCAGGACTTCACGGTGAGGCGGCCCAGGGGGCGGCCCTCGCGGGAGGCGAAGTGGGAGAGGTCCACCGTCTTTGCGCGCGTGAGGGCGCGTGGCTCGCACACGTCGTGGCAGGTGCCGCACTTCACGCACGCGCTGGCGTCGAAGCGGAGCTCGTCGCGGACGGCCGTCATGGTGAGGGCGCCGGTGGGACACGTGGTGACGCACAGCGCGCACGCGGTGCAGGTGGTGACGTCGAGGGCCTTGCCGGACGTGAAGGGGACGAGTTCCTCGGGCAGCTTCACTTTCGGGGCCGGCAGCCTCGCGGCGTCGAGCGCGGCGAGGAGGCGCTTGCGGCGCGGTGGCGGCTCCTGGCTCTTGAGGAGGGCGGGGTTCAGCTTCGCGGTGTCGAGCTCGAGGCGCGCGGGCGGCTTTTCGGTGATGGCCGTGGGGACGAAGCGGCGGAGGAAATCTCGCCGCGAATTTCCCCTCTCCCCACTGGGGAGAGGGTCAGGGAGAGGGGAAGCGCCCTTTCCGAGCGCCACGGTGATGGTCGCCTTCGCGCCGAGGGCCTGGAGAAACTCGCGCGCCTGCTCCGCGCGCGTGGAGAGGACCTGCTGCACCCTGGGAAGGTGCGTGTCGCGCAGGTCCAGACGGAAGGAGCCTTGCTCGAGTGCGCGCGTCATCAGGTCCTCCACCGACTGCGCCCCGAGGGGACTTCCCTGCTCCCCGGCCCTCTCCCCCGATGGGTGAGAGGGAGGGCTGTTCGTCCATTGAAACGACTCGGTGGGGCACGCGCCCACGCAGAGCCCACACTCCACGCACTTCGACAGGTCCACCGCCACCGACTCGCGCGGCCCATCGAAGGCGATGGCCTTCGTCGGGCAGACGTCCACGCACGCCCGGCACGTCGCCGCGCGGCTGCGCAGCTTCACGCACGTCTCCCAGGTGAGCGAGAGCGTCATGGCCCTTCCTTCACCAGCCCCTCGTGGTCCGACAACAGGAACTGCAGCGCCGCGTCCGCCCCGTCGCGGTAGAGCGCTGTCTTCGCGTTGCGCCCCACCGCGAGGAAGTACACCGGCGCCCAGCGCAGGAGGTGCTCTTCGAGGAAGGCCCGCTCGATGCCCCGGATCTGTCGCGGGTACTGCGCGTCACCCGTCGCCGCCGCCTCCGCCTCTTTCTGCGTCAACACCGCCATCAGCTCGAGCTCGATGCCCACGTGGTCCGCCGACAGCGAGCGCGCCGCCGCGAGGTCGGCCTCGAAGCCGTACCGCGTGAGGAAGTCCGTCAGCGGGTTCGCCCGCCCCGACTCCACCATCGCGTCGTCCCGCCGGAAGAAGGACTCGTACGGCACCAGGCTCACCACCGTCAGGTGGGCGAAGTCCGCGTCGAGGTCCACGCGGGGCACAGGGCCCGCCTCCGCGAACGCCGGCAGCAGCGTCTTCGCGAAGTCGCTCTGCAGGACCTCCGCGAAGGCGTCGTCGACCTCCCGCACGAAGAGGCGCGAGAAGACGGCGTAGAGGCGGTGGCGGGCGGCGGCGTCCAGGGCGGTCTTCCCCTCACCTCGACCCTCTCCCCGATGGGGGCGAGGGAGAATTCGTCAAGCGAGCTTCATCTTGTACGCCTCGCGGGTGATTGGCACCCACGGACGTTTGAGGTGCTCGGGGCGACGGAGGCCGCCCGGACCCGGCGCCGGCCGCGTGAGCTCATCGCGCCACACCTGGTACGTCTTGAACGTCGCCGCGATGTCCACCTGGAGGTCGCCCACCTTCTCGCCCGGGCCCGCCTTCTCCAGCAGCACCTTCTGGTGCCAGCAGTGCATGCCCGACACGGGATCCGGGTGCGGGTGGTGCACCGCGTTCTGCCAGACGCCCGACAGCCCGTCCCAGCTGATGTTGTCGAGGTCCTGGTTGAAGGCGGCGAAGGGCCAGCCCTTCTCGCCGAACTCCTTCGTCGGCGTGACGTGCATCTTCTGGATGCCCTGCACGTAGCCCAGCTGCCGCACCGTGCCCGACTCCTTGAGCGCCGCGGTGGGCGCGCCCAGCCCCATCACGCCCAGCGGCTTCTCGAAGCCCGGCACGTTCACCGCGTTCACCACGCGCCAGCGCCCGGCGTGGTGCGAGCACGCCAGCGTCCCCGGCGCGACGCCCTGCGTGGGCACGCACATGGCGATGAAGTAGCCGGACTCGAGCTTCGACAGCGTGTCCACCACGCGCACCTTCACCGCGTCGCCGCGCTTGAAGCCCAGCCGCGTCGCGTCCGCCTCGTTCATCCACAGCGGGTTGTGGTTCTGGCTGATCTCCATGAGCCACTTGGAGTTCACCGAGCGCGTGTGGATGTTGTAGCTCAGACGGAAGATGGGGTTCAGCGCGAAGGCGTTCGGCTCCGTCATGTACGAGTGATGCACCTGCGAGACGAGGTGCACCATCTGCTCGCGCTGCTCCGGCGTGCGGGGGTACACCGGCACCGCGTACTCGGCCCAGCCCCAGTCCTTGAACCAGCGCGCGTAGAACTCCATCTTCCGGCTCGGGGTGGCGAAGCCCGTCACGCGCTCGCCTTCGCGCGTCTTCACGCCGATGACGTGCCGGCCCTCCTGCGTGTCGACGTAGAGCTGGTTGGTGCGCGCATCCGTCTTCACGTCCTTGAGCGGGTACTCCACGGCGCCGCCGAACCACTGCGGGGCCTTCGCCTTCACCACGCCCTTCGCCTCGTCGACGTGCAGCTCTTCCCGGTGCAATTCGTACACGTCGCGCGTCTCGGTCCACGCGCCGTGGTCGCGCATGTACGCGTAGTGGGGGAAGCGCTCGCCCACCGCGGCCAGCTTCTTCTCGGCGTCCGTCTTCGCCTCGGCGCTCTTCTTTTTCGCGTACTCGGCTGCGGCGGCCCTGAGGCCGGGCAACGTGCCGAACGCGGCGTCGTAGTACTCGGCGATGGTGACGGGCTTGCCGGGGTTGGCCTTGCTCTCCCAGTACTGGCGAATGCCCAGCTTCCCGTCGGGGTCGACGTGGTGGAACAACAGGTTCACCCACAGCTCGTTCTCTTCCCACACCTCGCCGAGGCCGGCCTTCATGTGCGCTTCCAGCGTCGCGCGCGCCGGGTCCTTCGGCTCCCAGCCCGACTTCTCCAGCGCGACGCGCAGCACCGGCTGGCGGAACGCGGCCCAGGCCTCGGTGTTGGTCGGCTCGGAGTGCTGGTCGTGCCGCTCGCCCGACAGCCCCACCGGGAGGATGTAGTCCATGAACCAGTTCGTCTCGGACCAGGTGGGCGACGGGTTGAAGGTCAGCTCCACCTTCGTCTCGTCCTTCAGCACCTCAATCCACCGGAAGCCGTCCGGGTTGATCCACACCGGGTTGTACTGGCGGGGGATCCACACCGACAGCTTCGACGGCACGGTGAGGCCCTTCGCGCGCCACTTCTCTTGCCACTCGGTGTCCGAGAGCAGGTGCGGCAACAGGTACGACAGCTCGTAGGAGGCGAGCGGCCACTCGGGCGGGTACGACAGGTCATTCCACTCGTTCACCTTGGGGGGCGTCGCCGCCTGGGTCGCCGCGCCACCTTTCCCGGCCACCGCGATGACGCGCCCCTCTTCGACGCCCAGCGCGCCCACGCCGCCGAAGTTGCCGGTGAGCGACAAGAGGAAGATGCCCGCGCGCCCCGTGCCCATCCACCCGCCGCGGTTGCCCGAGCCGCCGGCGCGCCAGAAGAAGCTGCTGATGCGGTTGCCGGCGTAGACGACGTACTCGTACAGCGTCTCGAGCTTCGCGAGCGGCACGCGCGCCTCGGCCGCCGCCCACTCCAGCGTGTAGCCCCCGTAGAGATCGAGGAGCAGCTTCTCGAAGTCCTCGAAGGTGTCGCCCTTCGGCAGTTCGGAGAGGAGGCCGCGGGACTTGAGCAGCTCCAGCTCGGCCTTGTCGTCCAGCAGCTCCTGCCAGTTCCACCACTCGCGGATGAACTCGCGGTCGTACTTCTTCTCCTTGAGGAGCCGCGCGCCCAGCGCGAGGTAGATGGCCGCCTCGGTGCCCGGCCACGCGGGGATCCACAGGTCCGCGATGCCCGCGGAGTTCGACAGCCGGGGATCCATCACCACCAGCTTCGCGCCCTTCTGCCGCGCCTTCGCGATCTGCCCCGCGGACTGCTGGAAGTAGTGGCCCGCGTCCGCCGCGTGCGAGGACTGCAGGAAGATGAGCCGCGCGTTCGCCCAGTCGGGTGAACTGCGATCGTCATTCACCCAGAGCAGCGACGACATGCGCGCGCTCGCGCTGCAGATGTTGGTGTGGCTCGACTGGCAGTCCTGCCCCAGCGACGCCCACACCCGCGGCGTGAAGCCCGACTCGTTGGGCCGGCCGACGTGGTGCATGATGCTCTTCTTCGAGAAGGCGTCGCCCGACTGCAGCGTGGCGCGCATCTTCGCGCCGATGGTGGCCAGCGCCTCGTCCCACGTGGTGCGCACCCACTTGCCCTCGCCGCGCTTGCTGCCCGGCGCCCGCTTCAGTGGGAAGGGGATGCGATCGGGGTCGTACATCTGCGACTGCACCGCGTAGCCCTTGGCGCAGTTGCGGCCCAGGCTGCCCGTGTGCAGCGGGTTCCCCATGAACTTCCGCACCACCAGCGTCTCTTTGTCCACCCAGGCGGTGAGGCCGCAGACGGCTTCGCAGTTGTTGCAGATGGTGGGGACCAGCGCGTAGTCGCGCACCTTCACCTCGTGGCGCAGCACGCCGCCGCGCTTCCAATCGGCGCCGTCCAGCTCGCGCCAGCCGTTCCACTTCTCGAAGGGCGGGTACGCCGCGAAGTTGCCGTCCACCACCGGCACCGTGTCCCAGCGCTGCGGCAGCACCTCGCCGGCCTTCGCTTCGGGGATGAAGGAGCGCACCGCGCCCACGGTGACCGCCGCCGCTCCCGTCGTCACCGCCGCTGCTTTCAGGAAGTCTCGTCGCTTGAGCATGGCGTGGCCTTCAGGACAGAGGGAGCAGCTGCGGCGCGATGAGCCAGGCGTGCTTCACCATCCACAGCCCGGCGAGGCCCGACACGGCCGCCAGCTTCAAGGCCACCGGCTGCTTCGCGCGAACGCTCAAGCCCACCAGGACGCCCGGCACCACGAAGCCGAAGGTGAGGCCGGCGAGGAACAGGGTGCGGAGGTTGCCGCTCATCAGCGTGTGGATGACGTACTCGGCTTCTTCCGACTTCTGCGGGGCGAAGACGACCTCCGCCGAGAAGATGGTGAGCGCCACCAGCGCCGACAGCCCCAGAATCCACGCCAGCGACAGGCTCTCGTCGTCGGTGCGCCGCCCGAAGAGGAGGAAGGTGGCGCTGCCCGCCAGGGTGGCCGCCACGAGCATCTGCGCCACCTCGGCCGGCGTCTGCCAGATCTCCCGCGCGCTCGCCTGGCCCATCAGCGCCGCGGTGTAGATGGTCGAGAAGAAGGCCAGCACCAGCGTCGGCCAGAAGAGCCGGTCCCACAGCGCGTCCTGCTTCTTCCACAGCGCGAAGAGCAGCAGCGCCAGCACGCCGGTGTACGCGGTGAGGAGCCAGGCGCCGATGTTGATGGCGCTGGTGAGGTGCGGGTGCGCGAACTGGTGCCAGAAGCGGAACATCTGGTGCAGGTCCAGCACGGTGAAGAGCAGCGTCAGGTTGACGAAGACGAAGCCGATGATGGGCACCCACCGCCGGTAGAAGGCCTGGCTGTGCGCGTGGCGGTGCATCATGTACGCGCCCACCAGCACCGCGCCGGTGCTGACCGACTTGGCCCACATGTTCATCGTGACGTACCAGCCCCACATGACGCCGGTGTGCAGCGCGTCGAGGGTGACGTGCGCCGACTGCAGCGACGGAGCGTCCGCGACGAGGGGATCCATCACTCGCCTCCCACGTGGTCGAGCTTGCCGATGCGGTTGAACAGCTGCGGGCCTTCCTCGCGCCGGCTGGCGAGCGGCTCGAGGTGTTGTCCGCCGCCGCCCGTGTAGAAGTGTTTGGGCAGCGTTCCCTTCTCCGGCTTGCGGACCCGCGTGTCCTTGTGGCTCATGATGTACTGGCTGATGCGGCTCTTCGGATCGTCGAGGTCGCCGAAGAGGTTGGCCCCGGTGGGGCAGGCCACGACGCACGCCGGCTCGAGCCCGCCTTCGACGCGGTGCGCGCAGTAGGTGCACTTGTCGGCGGTGTTGGACTCGGGGTCCATGTAGATGGCGCCGTACGGGCAAGCCATCATGCAGGCCGCACAGCCGATGCAGCGGTCCTTGTCGATGTCCACGATGCCGTTGGGCAGGTAGTGCAGCGCGGACACCGGGCAGATGCGCTCGCAGGGCGCGTTGTCGCAGTGGTTGCAGCGCAGCGGCGTGAAGCTACGCTTCACTTCCGGGTAGAGGCCCGAGTCGACGTACTTCACGCGCAGGCGCCAGCTGTTCACCGGCACGTCGTTCTCGGACTTGCAGGCCACCTCGCAGCCCTTGCAGCCCATGCACAGGTTGAGGTCGACCAGAAATCCCAGCCGCATTGGTGGCCCCCGAGTGGGAGAGGCGAGACGGTGGAGAGGCGCGGAGGTGCGTCGCTGCGACGAACGTGCCCGGGCACATCACTCCCGGCCGGGTTTTGAGCCAACGCCGCGGAAAGCGGTTCTCCGAGGTCGCGTCGCACTGCGTCATGCCGGTGGCCCTGGGCGGAAGGAGGCGCGAGGCTTGCGCGGCGCGCCGAATGGTTGCGCTTCTCAGGGCTGGGGCGCCGGGTACGATGCGCTGGCGATGGTGCGGGCTTGGTGACGGCTGCGGGGTGGTGGCGGCGTCACGGTCTGGCCCTGCGCGCGATCGGCCTGGGGGCCCTCGCGGTGGTGGCCTTCGTCCCGGGGCTGACGAGCCCCTTCATCCTCCTGGACGACCCGCTCTACGTCCTGAAGAATGAGCGGCTCCACGCCACCGGCTGGGCGGGCTTCGCCAACCTGTGGAGCAGCGCCGACGCCTACCGCGGCGCCTTCATCGAGTTCTTCCCGCTGCGGGACTCCCTGTACTGGGTGCTCTTCCACGCCTTCGGGCCGGTGAGCTTCCCCTTCCACCTGACGTCCCTGGCGTTTCACGTGTGCGCGACGGTGCTGGTGTGGCGCCTTGCGCGCAGGCTGGTGGTGGACGAAGCCGTCGCCTTCCTGGCCGCGGCGCTCTTCGCGGTGCACCCGATTCACGTCGAGTCGGTGACGTGGGTAGCGGGGCTGAAGGATCCGCTGCACGTCTCGTTGATGCTCGCTGCGTGTCTCACCTTCCTTGGCTGGCGGGAAGAGTCGAGGCCCTGGCGCTACGGTGCGTCACTCGTCTTCCTGGTGCTGGCGCTCCTGGCCAAGAGCATGGCGGTGGTGACGCCGGTGCTGCTGCTCGCGCTCGACCGCCTGCATGGCCCCCCGCGCCCGTGGAAGGAGTCCTTGAGGGCCGTCGCCGCGCCCGCTGCGGTGGCCGGCCTCTTCTTCATCCAGTTTCTGCTCATCGCGCGCGCCGCCGGGGTGGTGATGCCGCCCCACGGCGGGTCCTGGCTCTCGCACGCGACGCTCGCGGTGTGGGCGCAGGTCCTCTACCTGGGGCAGATGCTGGCGCCCGTCTCGTCGCGCCTCATCTACTGCTTCACGCCGGCCACCGGGTTTTTGGACGTTCGCCTGTGGGCCGGGCTGGCGCTGGTGGCCGGTGGCCTCGTGGCGTGGTGGAGACTCCGGCGGCAGCCGCTGTGGC
>JBFMHF010000049.1:0-44541 GCA_040752975.1 Myxococcota bacterium | reverse complement strand
CTCCGCGCCCACGCCGACGCTGTCTCCTCAGCCCGCTGCGCCGCCCGCCGCGTCCAGTGGCGCGACGCCTCACCCCCGCCTCTCCGCGCCCACGCCGTCACTCTCTCCTCAGCCCGCCGTCCCGCCCGCCAAATCGAGCGGCGCGACGCCTCACCCCCGCCCTCTCCCGCCGGGAGGATGGACGCCGCCTGCGTTCGCCGCACAGCCGCGCACGAACCTCCAGGACGGCCGGCTCGGGCGGCTCGGCGAGACGCTGGCCCACCTCCACTTCGCGCTGTCGCCGGAGCGCGTCGCCGCAATGGAGGCGGCCCGCGCTGCCCTCACCGAGGCGTCCACCGTCGGGTGGGTGCTGGTGGCCGAGCCGCTGGGGGTCGCCCACACCCACCCGGCCTTCTCCACGCTGCTGACGCTGGCGGTCGACGTGGCCCTCGACTGGGGCGGCGCGCTCGACCGCATCGATGAGCGCCACTTCGTCTTCCTCTTCGTGGGTTCCGGCAGCCAGGCGCGCGCGGTGCTTGCCGCCCAGGAAGTGCGCGAGCGCCTCGAGGTGCTGCTGGACGGCGCGCCTCCCGGAGCGCCCTCCCTTCGCCTTGCCCTGGGCGTGGGGAAGTTCACGCCGCCCCAGGACGGGCCGCTGGAGTGCGACGTGGTGTCGAGCGCCGTCGACCTCGCGGCGAAAGCGGCCGCCACCCAGGTGCTGCTGCCCTCCTCCTTCGCCAACGCCGTCAGCGACCTGGTGGAAACGCAGCCAGTCGGTGACGCCGTCGCCCTCGTCGCCCGCAGGCCCTTCCCATTTCGGCCCGTCCCCGTGGTGGGCCGCGACCCGACGCTGGCCCTGCTGGTGCAACGCCTCTCCGCGCCCGGCGCCTCGCCGACGCCTCCGCTGGTGGTGGTGGGTCCGCGGCAGTCGGGCCGGACGACGCTGGCGCACGAGGCCGTCTCTCGCGCGCTCGCCGCCGGTTGGGTGGTGGGCCACGCGCCCGGCGTCGCGGGCCTGGCCGGCATCCCCTTTGGCGCCCTCACCGCCGTCATCTGCCACGTGTGCGGGGTGACGCCCAGCCAGCGCCACACCGCGTTGGAGCCGGCGCTGGCGAAGGCGCCGTTGACGCCCGGGGAGCGGGAAGCCGCGCTGCTCCTCACGCAGGTGAGGCTGCCGCTGGTGCCCTTCACGGCACGTCAGGCCGTGTACGTGCTGCGGAGGGTGCTGGAGGCGAACGCCAGCGGCCGGCCGCGCGTGCTGGTCTTCGATGGCCTCGACGCGGTGGACGACGCCAGCGCTGAGGCCTTCCGCGAGCTCTGCCTCACCCCCGCCCGCGGAGAAGTCGTGCTGGGCTTCACCACGCCGGAGCACGCGGAGCGCTTCTTCGCCGACCTCCCCCAGGCAGGGCTTCCCCTCCTCTCCACCGGGGAAGTCGCGCAGTGGCTGACGGCCTTCCTCGGCCACCCTCCCTCGCGCGAGTTGCTGGTGTCGTTGGAAGCGCGCGCGCGCGGCCTGCCCGGGCTGCTCGTAGAGTGGACCCTCCTGGCCGCCGAGCGCGGGCTGCTTCGTCCGCGGGGCGACGGCCTCGCCCTGGAAGGCGTGCTGCCGGCGGTGGATGCGCAGGCCCTCCCCGCGGAGCGGCTCAAGGCGGTGGGCGCGCGCGTGGCGCGGCTGGTGGAGGCCGCAGCCGCCCTGGGCGACGCAGCAGACACGACAGTCCTCGCTCGACTGCTCCCCGCCGACCAGTCGACGTGGGTGCGGCTGCAGGGCACCCGCTTCCTCCGGAGCGCAGGAGGCACGCGGGTGACGCTGGCATCGCCGGCCCTCGAGGCCCTCGCGCTCCAGGCGCCGACGGCGAGGCGGCCAACGCTGTGGCAGCGCCTCTCGGCGGCGATGGGCGAGACGGTGAAGCGCGCCCCCCTGGAGTGGCTGCGCGCGGCGCGGATGGTGGCGACGGTGGGAGAGCCGGTGCGGGCGGAGCGCGCGTGGCGGACGGCGGCCGAGCAGGTGCTGGCGGTCCGCAATCCGGCGGCCCTGGCCGAGGCGCTCGAGGCGTGGGCAGACGTGCTGGCCCAGTTACCCGAGGCGGACACCCCCGAGGGGACGCGGCGCCGGGTGGAGCTCCTCGCGCGCGCGGCGGCCAACGCCCTCCTCGTGCGGGACGAGTCGCGCGCCCGGCGGCTGGTGGAGAAGGCAGAACTGCTGGCGCAGCGGGAGGACCTGGGCGTGCCCGAGCACCTCCTGCTGACCTCGCGGCTGCAGCGGGCGCAGGGACGCCCGGACCTCGCCTTCTCGACGCTGCAGCACGCGGTGATGCTGGCCGCGCGGGGCCCGGCGGCGGCGCTGTGTCTGGCGGAGGTGGGGGACGTGAAAGAGTCCCTGGGCGAGCTGCCGGCCGCGGTGCAGGCCTACGAGCAGGCGCTGGCGTTGGCCGACGCGGCGGCGCCGCTGGCGGCGTGGCACGGAGAAGTGGACTTCCGCGCCCGGGTGGAGACGCGGCTGGGCGGAGTGTGGCTGGCGCTCAAGGACGGGCGGGCGAAGGCGTCGTTGTCCAGCAGCCTCGCGAGGTGGCGGGCGGCCGGGGCGCCGCTGTACGAGGCCCGGGTGCTGGCCAACCTCGGCGCGCTGGCCGTCGGCCAGGGACAGTTGCCGGACGCGGCGCAGCTCTTCTCGCAAGCGGCGGCCACCGCGGAGGCTGCGGGCGACCTGCCTTTCCAGGCGCGGCAGCTCATCTCCCTGGCGAAGGTGCAGGTGCGGGCCCAGTTGCCGGAAGCGAAGCAGACGGCGGCGAGCGCGCGTGCGCTGGCGCTCGCGTTGGGCTGGGACGAGGGGCGCCAACAGGCGGAGGCGCTGCTGTAAGCCACGAGGACGGCCGAGGCCTACACCGCACCGCCTTCTCTCCCGACTTCTCACGTTGGGAAGTGCCCTTCCCAGTCGCGGAAGTGAGCACTCCCGCGTGCGCACCCTCGTCTGTCGATGTGACGGGCAGTTAGCCCCCGAGGGGACGTGGCGCGCTCGCTGCACAGGGAGCCCTCGCATTTCACCTCGCCACTCGCGACTGGGGGCACACATGAAGACGACGCTGACGACGGCAGTGATGGTGGTGGTGGCCGGGCTGTTGCTGGCCTGCGGGCCGCAAGGGGACCTCCCCTCGATGAGGGAGGGGACGCTGCGCATCGAGGTGCCGTTGCGCGAAGGCGCGGTGGGCACGCTGCTGGACCTGCGAGCCCGTGCCGACAGCATGGAGGACTTGTCCTTCGACGTGACGGAGTCGGTGACGTGGGCCAGCGAGGACCCCACCATCGCGGCCTTCGTCTCGGCCAACCGGCTGCGCTTCATCTCGCCGGGCACCGTCAGCATCACCGCCACCTACCTGGACCAGACGGTGTCCACGACGGTGACGGTCAAGCCTGCGTCGGCGCGCACGCTCGAACTCTTGCCCGGCATCGAGGGCCTGCACGACGGCGCCTCGCAGCAGTTCATCCTCCTCGCGCACCTCGACGACGGCAGCGAGCGCGACGTGACGCGCGAGGCGCAGTGGGAGTTCTCCGGCGGGTTGGCCGCGGGCAGCACGCCCGGCGAGGCGCGCGCGCTCGAGGCTGGCTTCGGCGCCCTCTCTGCGGCCTGGGGCGGCAAGGCCGTTCACCAGCGCCTCTCCATCAGGCCGGCGCTGCGCTCGGGGTTGTCGGTGACGCTGTCGGAGTCGTCGCTCACGCCCGGCGCCACCGCCGAAGTGCGCCTGGGGGAGCGCCTCGCGGACGGCACCGAGGTCGACCAGACGGCGGCGACGTCCTTCTCCTCCTCGGACGAGAACGTGGCCCGCATCGTGCTGTCGGGCGGCCGGGCCTTCGTGCGGGCGCTGCAGCCGGGCACGGTGGCGGTGACGGCCCTCTTCGCGGGCGTCCGTCAGGCCGCGCCGCTGTCCGTCGTGGCGCCGCCGCTGGCGGGCATCGAGTTCGACGAGGAGTTCCTTTCGGTGCCGGTGGGCCTCGAGCGCACCATCACCGCCTTCGCCCGCTTCGCCAACGGTGAGCGCGTGCGCCTCGAGCAGGACCTCCGCTTCACCGCGGTCGACCCGTCGATTCTCGCCGTCGACGCCGCTGGCCGCGTCCGGGGCCTGCGCGAGGGCCACACCCAGGTGCTGGTCGCCTCCGGCCAGTTGGTGGCGACGCTGGAGGCCGAGGTGACGCAGGCGGTGGTGACGGGCGTCTCCGCGTCGGTGGGCCATGTGCGCCTCGCGCCCTCGCAGCACGCCGCGCTGGCGCTGGTGGGCCACCTGTCCGACGGCACGTCCATCGACCTCACCTCGAAGACGACCTTCAGCGCGAGCGGCGGCGTCACCGCGAAGTACGTCGGCGCCGTCATCGAGGTGAGCGCGGCGAAGGAAGGCCAGGCGTCGCTGCTGCTCCAGTCGGGCGGCTTCGAGGAGCTGGTGTCCGTCGAGGTGACGTCCGAGGAACTGGTGTCGTTGACCCTCTCCGAGTCGGCCGACGGGGCGCGCCTCATCGCCACCGCGGAGTGGAAGGACGGCGTGGTGCTGGACGTCAGCGAGCTGGTGACGTGGAGCATCGACGGCGCCGGCCTGGGCATCGACCAGACGCCCGGACACTGCGGCTTCCTCATGGGGTCCGGTGAGGCGGTCTTCACGGCCGAGTGGAACGGCGTCACCGCGAAGTACGCGCTGTCTCACTGAAGACGAGACACGAGGGGGGACTCGGCGGGGGGCGCTTCGCGAGGGCGCCTCCCGCCGACGTGTCTTCTTCAGGGGCACGGGGCGAGCGCGTCGGCCACCTTCGGCGGCACCACCGGCACGCCCGTCACCGCCGAAGCGAAGAAGCACCCGTACTGGTACTGCGCCGCCGCCTGCCGGAAGACGACGAAGTGGCCGTCTGTGCCGGGCGGGGCCTCGTGTTGCACCACCGCCAGCGTCACGCCGGCGCGGTTGTTGGACAGGGGCGGCGGCTTCACCTCGCCCCCCACCACCGCGAGACTCTGGGGCAGGTCGGGCTCCACCGTCGGCGCCGCCACGTCCATTCGCGCCGCCACCGCGAGCGCCGACACCATGCGCGGGAGGTAATACGTGTCCACCACGCCCTCGATGAGCAGCACGGAGGCCGGCGAGGCGCGCGTCGTGGACTCCCTCGCCCACAGCGGCGCCTGGTTCATCGGCTCGATGGGGTCCCACAGCGTCGCGGCGAGCGACAGCACCGGGTCGAAGACGTCCACCTCGTCGCTGGCGGCGTAGCCCAGCACGCTCTTCACCAACTCCGCGCTGGACGGCGTCTGCTTCAGCACCAGGTTGTACAGCCAGCTTCCTCCGGCGCCCGACAGCGCGCCCGCGGTGAAACCGTCGTTGGAGGCCAGAATCGTCGCGGCCACCACGCTGCCGGTGGAGTGGCCGTGCACGAAGAAGCGCGCAGGGTCGAAGGACACCGCCACGGCCTGCGCCTCGGGCACCAGCGCGCCGGGGACGTCGAGGCCCTTTGCCAGCGTCACCAGCACCTCGTACTCCGCGGCCTGCTGCCGGTGGTTGTCGCGCACCGCCACGGGGTTGAAGATGTTGTAGAAGTGAAAGCCCGACGGGTCGCCCGACGGGTGGCGCGGGCCGCTCAAGTTGGCCTCCACGCACAGCGTGGCGATGCCGCGCCCCGCCAGCACGCGAGCGAGGCCGTCGCCGTTGCCGCCCACCATCTCCAGCCAGTCACCTCCCGAGCCGGGCACGTGGAAGAGGAGCGGAAAGCCGCCGGCCGGCATGACAGCGCGCGGGACGGTGAGGGCGAAGCGGATGACTTCGGTGTCCTGCACCTGCGGCGCGCCTTCGGCGTCGAACACCATCTCTCCGCCCTCGCCCGCGAGGTAGGGCTTGGGCCCACGCTGGTAGAGGGGCACCTCCACCTGGCCGGCCAGCACGGTGAAGGTGGGGAAGGTGTCCAGCACGGTGAGGGCGCCCACCAGCGGGGCCGGGCGGGTGCGCGCCGCCTGGGCGATGGCCTTCAGCCGCGCGAGGTGCGAGCCGGTGCGGAAGATGGTGGCGGCCACCACCTCGTCGCGACTGCGTCCCCGGGCGGCCAGGAGGGCATCCAGACGGGGAAGCTCGGCCCGCAGCGCGTCGCCGCGCGGCCCGGTGGAGGTGGTGTCGTCGAGGAAGGCGGCGCGCCGCAGCGAAAGCCCGGCGGTGTCCTTCAGCGCCCGCGTCAGCACGGCGGCGTACCAGGTGCCCGGCTCCAGGACGTGGCCCTGACGCGGCAGGGCGACGAGGAGGTGCGCCGGGGAAAACGTCTCCGCGGCGGCCTTGAAGCGGACCTCCAGGGGGATGAAGGCGCCGTACGCAGGCGACGCCTCGTCGACGTTCACCAGCAGCACCGCGCTGTCCCACGACTGGCTGGCCGCGGGCGTCTGCGGCAAGGAGGAGGCGTCGATGGGCCCGGAGAGGGGAAACCACACCGCGCTCGAGCGCCCGAAGCCCTCGCCCAGTGTGTCCAGCGCGTCGACGTAGCGGCGCGCCACCGCGCTGTCCTTCGTGGGAAAGTCCTTCACCTCCACCGTGCCGTCGGCGCGCAGCCGGCCGGCCGAAGGGAATGGGGCGTCGAAGAAGCGGCCGTCGAAGTCGAGCAGCGGCGTCACGTCGGACAGCGGCTCGACCCCGGGGCCACAGGCGGACAGCAGCAGGAGTGCGGGCCACAGCCGCGACATGAGCCGCTTCTCGTCTCTTCTCCCCGCGACGACAAGAGGTGTCACCGGCAAGGGCGCCGCGGCGGGGACGGGCTTGCGTCTGCCTGGGCCGGCTGTGCTATCGATCTCCGCGGTTTTGGGAGGTGGCATGAGCAAGTCGGCTCTCTCACTCGAGGCGCTCTTCGGGGACCTGAACCTGGACCTCGAGCCCGCGCTGCCCGCGGACCTGGCGCAGCAGCTCGCGAGGCCCCAGCCCGAGCCGGAGCCCTCGGCCTTCTCCGACGCCGAGGCCACGCTGGACGCGCTGGGCTTCACGCCGGCCAGCGCCTTGCTCTCCGACGCCGACGCCCGCACGCGCGCCACGCAGCCGTACGACCTCACCCACGGGGAATGGGCGCAGAACGTGTCGATGTGGGGCGACGACGAGCGCTTCTCCTCCATCAGCACCACGCCGGTGACGCTGGACGACCTCCCCGAGGACGCCTACCCGACGCAGTTCACCCTGCTCGAGTTGGAGTGACGCTTCGGCGCTCGCGGGTGCAGCACGCGGTGGTAAGCACGGGGCATGGCCATTCGCCTCGTCGTCACCGACATGGACAACACGCTGTACTCGTGGATCGACTACATCGTCCCCGCCGTCGAGGCGATGGTGGACGCGGTGGTGAAGGCGACCGGCTTTCCGCGCATCAAGGTCGTGCAGTCCTTGAAGGCCGTGTACACGAAGTACGAGTCGAACGAGTACCCGTTCGCGCTGCAGGAATCGACGCTCTTCCAGGAGTTCCCCGAGTTCGGCAGCTTCGACAAGCTGGTCATCGAGCCGGCGCGCATGGCCTTCTCCGAGGCGCGCCGCAAGTACCTCAGGCCCTACAAGGGCGTGGTGGAGACGCTCGCCGCCCTCAAGGAGCGGCACATCTTCGTGGTGGCCCTCACGGACGCGCCGAGAAACCCCGCCGAGCAACGCGCCCGCCGCATGGGGCTCGATCAACACCTCGCGGCCATCTACACGATGCCGGGCTTCCAGTTCCCCCGCACGCCCGAAGGCGAAACGCTGGTGGCGCCGGACATCCTCCACAAGGAAGAGAAGGGCGACTACCGCGCGGCCTGCCCCGTCTTCGAGCTGCCCCGCGAGTGGGAGAAGCCCAACCCGTCCGGGCTGCAGAAAATCATCACGACGTACGGCCTCTCCCCGAAGGAGGTGCTGGTGGTGGGCGACTCGCTCAAGAAGGACGTGGCCATCGCCCGGGAGTTGGGCTGCCACGACTGCTGGGCCGAGTACGGCACGTACGTGTCGCTGGAGTACCGCGAGCGGCTCGACATCATCTCGTCCTCGGCCATCACGCGCAGGCACGCCGCGTCGGTGTTCGAGACCGGCCCGCAGGCGAAGCCGACCCACGCGCTGTCGAACTACGGCCGGCTGCTGGATCTCGTCGACGCGCTGGCGTGATGACTGGGCGGTCGCTTCATCACCACCGCGTGACTCGACTCCGTGACGACCTCTGACGTACGAGTCGGCGTGTGAGAACCGCGCTCGTCGTCCTCGTCGCTGCTGCTTCCTTCGGTTGCGCGCCTTCCTCCGACGGAGAGCCCTTCGGCTTTGGGAGCTCCGCCCTGACGCAGGTGACGGGCTTCGGGACCAACCCGGGCGGGTTGTCGCTCTTCATTCATGTGCCCGCCAACCTGCCCGCGGGCGCGCCGCTGGTGGTGGCGCTTCACGGCTGTACGCAGAGCGCGGCGGCGTACGAGGCGGCCGGGTGGAACGCGTTGGCCGATCAGTACCGCTTCCTCGTGGCGTACCCGCAGACGACGGCGAACAACTCGTGCTTCGACTGGTACTCCGCAAATCAGCAGACGCGGAGCGGGCCGCAGGTGACGTCGGTGCTGCAGATGGTGTCGCACCTCGCGCAGACGCGGGGCATCGACCCGTCGCGGGTGTACGTGACGGGGCTGTCTGCGGGTGGGGCGATGACGGAGGTGCTCCTCGCCACGGCCCCCGACGTCTTCCGCCGGGGCGCGGTGATGGCGGGCCTGCCGTTCGCGTGCGCGACGACGCAGAGCGAGGCCTTCACGTGCATGAACGCTCCGCCGGATCGCACGCCGGCGCAGTGGGGTGCGCTGGTGCGGGCGGTGGCCGGCTCGAACCCCGCGCCACGCGTCTCCATCTGGCACGGGAGCGCGGACTACACGGTGCGCCCGGGCAACCTCACCGAGGCCGTCGACCAGTGGACCGAGGTGAATGGCATCGACACGACGGCTGACGCGACGTCGACGGTGGGCAGCGCCACGCGACGCGAGTACCGGAACGCCGCGGGCGTGACGCTGGTCGAGTCCTGGACCATCGCCAACATGGGGCACGGGACGCCGGTGGATCCAATGCGCGGCTGCGGGACGGCGGGGGCCTTCATCCTCGACGTGGGCGTGTGCTCGAGCCGGTACGCGGCGGAGTTTTTCGGCCTCGTGTCCGGCACGGGCGGTGGCAGTGGCGGCGGCGGTGGAGTGGGCGGCGGCGCAGGCGGCTCCCTCGGAGGCGGCCCCGGAGGGGGAAGTGGCGGCGGCGGTGGAGTGGGCGGCGGCGCAGGCGGCTCCCTCGGAGGTGGCCCCGGAGGGGGAAGCGGCGGCGGCACCGGTGGCGGCAGCGGCTTCTGCAATGAGTTCTACGGAACGAATGTGTCCCACTTCTCGGCAGGGCGGGCCGTGCTGTGTTCCGGGCGATACTGCGCAGTGGGCTCTGGCGACCTGCTGGGTGACTCGCTCGACCAGACGTGGGTGCGCGAGACCGCGCCTGGCTTCTTCGAGGCGGGCCGGTGCGCGACGAGCCCCGACGGTGGCGCGGGCGGGGGCGTCGGCGGCGGCACGGGCGGCTCGCTGGGAGGCGGACCCGGCGGCGGCGCGGGCGGTGGAGTCGGCGGCGGCACAGGCGGCTCCGTCGGTGGCGGACCAGGCGGCGGCGCAGGCGGTGGTGTCGGCGGCGGCGCGGGCGGCTCCGTCGGTGGCGGTCCCGGCGGCGGCGCAGGCGGCGCGGGCGGCGGCGGCGCAGTCGAGTGCACCGAGTTCTTCGACCTCAACTCCAATCACGTTGTCCTCCTGCGCGCGTACGTGTGCGGCACGGCGAGCGACCAGGCCTGCGCGACGGGTACCGGCACACCGCTGGGGCCGCTGGGCGCACAGTCCTGGTTGCACTCCACGGACACCGGCGTCTTCGAATTCGGCCGATGTCCGCTGGATGGTGGCGCAGCGACGGATGCGGGCCTGCCGGATGCCGGCCCGGTGGACGCCGGCACGATGGGCGCGGATGCGGGCGTCGACCCGGGGGCCTCTGGCGGCTGCGGTTGCACGCAACTCAGCGGCGCGCCCGTGCTGGCCGTGTTGGCGCTGCTCCGCCTTGGGCGCCGGCGCTTCAGGCCGCTCAGTACGTCTGGCTGATCCTGTCCGTCCGCGGCGCCGACGCGTCAGCGGGAATGTCCGACCACAGCTCGCACTCGTACAGCGGCGGCTCCTGCTCGAGCGCCGTCCCGCGTACACCACCAGCCCGCCGTCCCTCTGCGTGCGTCCCCGGTCGTCGACGAACGTCACGCCGGTCTTCCTTCACCAGCTTCATGAACAGCGTCCGGCTATCGGCGGCGTGTCCTGCCACGGCCTCGAGCCGCGTTGTACATCCGCCAGCTCCTGCTCGTTCGCCGGGGCCTCGACGAGGTAGGTGAAGCGATTGAGGTTGTCCTTCCGACAAGGCAGCGCCGTGTCCCACGAGTGGCCCTGGCCGCCGCCGTGGAGGCGGTGTTCCCACTCGCTGTCGACCCTCACGAACTCGACGCTGACCCCGTCCTCGAAGCCCGGGCGGAACAGCAACGTCGGGGCCGCGTACGTCGGCGCCGCCTCCTCGCAGACAGGGTTGGGGAGCGCCTGCGGCGGGCGGCGACACCCTGTCAGCATGACCTCGAGAGCGAAGAGGGGCCCAGCGCTCATCGCGTCAGTATGGCGCCTTGACGCCGCGCCGATGCCCCCCGCCACGAAGCGAGATCCACCGCCCCGGGCAAGGGCGTAGAGTCCCCACCATGGCCCGCCCCCTACCGCCGCCGCTGGCCGAGGGCACGCTGCTCAAGGACTACCGCCTCGCGCGGCGTCTGGGCACCGGCGCAATGGGCGAGGTTTACGAAGCGGTACACACCGTCATCGGCCGACGAGTGGCCATCAAGGTGCTGCGCGTGGGCGTCGACGAGGCGCTCAACGCGTCGCGCCGGCTGCTGGAAGAGGCCCGGGCCGTCAACGCCATTCGTCACCCCGGCATCGTCGACGTCTTCGACGTGGGCGTGTACGGCGACCGCCGCCCGTACCTGGTGATGGAGCTGCTCGAGGGCCGCACCCTGGGCGAGCGCCTCAAGGCCGAAGGGCCGCCGCCGCCGCGCGAGTCGCTGGGCATCCTCGAAGGCGTGCTGGGCGTGCTGGCCGCCGCGCACAAGGCCGGCGTCATCCACCGCGACTTGAAGCCCAGCAACGTCTTCCTCTTGAAGGGGAAGGACGGCAGCGCGGCGGTGAAGCTGCTCGACTTCGGCGTAGCCCGCCGCGAGGGCCGCGAGGAGCCCCTCACCGCGCCGTCGATGGCCGTCGGCAGCGTCGGCTTCATGGCGCCCGAGCAGCTCCAGGGCCAGGCCGTGCCTTCGTCCGACCTCTACGCGGTGGGGTGCCTCGCCTTCCAGCTCCTCGCCGGCCGCCCGGTGTTTCCGCTGAAGAACATCCCCGAGGCCGCGCGCCGTCACCTGGTGGAGCCCGCCCCGAAGCTGCGCACCGTGCGCCCCGACGTCTCGCCGCTGCTCGAGGCGTGGGTGGACATGCTGCTCCAGAAAGACGTCGACGCCCGCCCACGCTCCGCCGACGCCGCCCTCAACGCCCTGCGCGCCGTGCAGCACGAGCTGGGCGAGACGAAGACGGAGCCGTCCCTGTCGAAGGACCCCGCGTTGATGAGCGCCATCCGCGCGCACAAGAAGACGGAGCTGGTGCCCGCCTTCGAGCCGCCGTCCGGCGCGAAGGGCGTGGCCGCGACCGACCCCGTGCGGCCCGTCGTCCCGTCGAAGCAGGCCGGCCCCGTCCCGCGCGCGCCCCTGGGAGACGAGCGCCCCACCGTGCTGCAGCCCCCCGAGGACGACGAAGACACGGCCGACGGACACAAGACGCTCCTCGACTCCTGACCGCCGTCAAGGCGCCAACTTCTGACAGGCTGAAGCGTCGGTGGAGTCAGCCGCAGCGAACGCGTGGCGAAGACGCCCGCGAGGCTGCTTGAAGGGCGCACCACCTCTTCCCCGCGAGGCACCCCACCATGCCCCTGCACCGACGCGCCTGGGCCGAGCCCTTCAAGATCAAGATGGTCGAACCCCTGCGGATGACGACGCCGCAGCAACGCGCACGCGCGCTGGAAGAGGCCGGCTTCAACACCTTCCTCCTCAAGTCCGACGACGTGTACATCGACCTCCTCACCGACTCGGGCACCAGCGCGATGAGCGACGTGCAGTGGGCCGGGATGATGCTGGGCGACGAGGCGTACGCGGGCAGCCGCAACTTCTACAACCTCGAAGCCGCGATGCAGAAGTTCTACGGCTACAAGTACCTCGTGCCCACGCACCAGGGGCGCGGCGCAGAGCACCTCTTGTCCACCATCCTCATCAAGCCGGGCGACACGGTGCCGGGGAACATGTACTTCACGACGACGCGGGCGCACCAGGAGCGCGCCGGCGGCCACTTCGTGGACATCATCGTCGACGAGGCGCACGACCCGACCGACGAGCGGCCCTTCAAGGGCAACGTCGACCTCGGCAAGCTGGAGTCCCTCATCGCGAAGGTGGGGCCGAAGCGGATTCCGTACGTCTCGGTGGCCGCCACGGTGAACATGGCGGGCGGGCAGCCCATCTCCATGCAGAACCTGAAGGAGCTGCGCGCGCTGACCCACAAGCACGGCATCCGCGTCATCCTCGACGCGACGCGCGCGGTGGAGAACGCCTGGTTCATCAAGCAGCGCGAGGCCGGCTACGCAGACAAGTCGGTGGCGGACATTTTGAAGCAGCTCTGCAGCTACACCGACGGCTGCACGATGAGCGGCAAGAAGGACCTGCTGGTCAACATCGGCGGCTTCCTGGCGCTCAACGAGTGGGACGTCTTCGAGGAGGCGCGCAACCTGGTGGTGCTCTTCGAGGGGCTGCACACCTACGGCGGGCTGGCCGGCCGCGACATGGAGGCGATGGCGCGCGGCATGGAGGAGGCGGTGCAGGAAGCGCACATCCACGCGCGCATCGGGCAGGTGGAGTACGTGGGCGAGAAGCTGCACGCGCTGGGCGTGCCCATCGTGCGGCCGGTGGGCGGGCACGCCGTCTTCCTCGACGCGAAGCGCTTCCTGCCGCACCTGGACCAGCTGCAGTTCCCCGCCCAGACGCTGGCGGCAGAGCTCTACCTGGAAGGCGGCATTCGCTCGATGGAGCGCGGCGTCGTCTCCGCCGGGCGCGACGCGAAGACGGGCGAGCACCACCTGCCGAAGCTGGAGCTGGTGCGCCTCACCTTCCCGCGCCGCGTGTACACCCAGGCCCACTGCGACGTGACGGTGGAGTCGGTGTACGAGGTCTTCCAGCGGCGCGCGAAGGTGAAGGGCCTCAGGATGACGTACGAGCCGAAGTACCTGCGCTTCTTCCAGGCCCGCTTCGAGCGCCTCTGACAGGTTGCGGGTGGCGGCTTCTCCGACGAAGCGCACACGCTCCGCGAGGTGAGTGGCCGGGGCCGCGATTGGTGAGCTCGCTGTTCGTCGGGCTCCTGGCCATCGTCTTCGCCCAGAATGCGACGAAGGACGTGCAGAGCGCCTTCCTCTTCTACCCGCGCGACCTCCGCAGCCACCTGGCTCTCCCCCCCCCGGAGCCGCCGACGCCCCTGCCACCTCAACCGCCGTCTCCGCACTGGCTGCCTTCCTTCTGACGCGGCGTCGGCCGGAGACGAGCACCACCGGGCTTGCGCCTACGGCACCGCAACACCGCCCAACCGAGGCGCGGGAAGAGGCCGGGCGCGCCCAAGCGGAAGCGAAGCCGACGGAGGGCCTGCTGCCTGCTGCGCGCGGTGAGCGCCGGGTTCCGCTGACGCGCTTTTCGCTACCGCTGCTCGAGCAGGTTGGACTCCAGCTTCTTCGCCTCGGCGCCCATCGCGTCGCCGGGCCGCGCCGCCTTCTTCACCTCGCGCGCCAACTCCAGCGCCTTGTCGTGCTTGCCCAGTCGCGTGTACGCCAGCGCCAGGTTGTAGCGCGGGCGCAGCTCGTCCTTCGGGGCCAGCGTCGAGGCCTTCTCCAGCAGCTTCACCGCTTCCTGGTGCTTCTCCTTCACCGTCGACTGCACCAGCAGCGCGCCCAGGTTGGCCAGCGGCTTCCATTCCTTCGGCGCCAGCACCATCGCCTGCCGGTACGCCGCCTCGGCCTCCGCGTCCTTCGGCACGGCCTCGTAGAGGTTGCCCAGGTGAAAGTGCGCTTCCCAGCTCTTCGGGTTGCGCTTCAGGGCCTCCTTCGCGGCGCGCTCGCTGCCGTCCACGTCCTTCTCGAGGAGCAACAGCCCGGCGAGGTTGAGCCAGCCCTGCGGGTGATCCGGAAACACCGCCAGCTCGCGCTTCACGTAGTCCAGCGCCGCGCCCGTCTCGCCCTGCATCATCGCCGCCGCCAGCGCCTTCTCCAGCAGCACCGGGTGGTCGCCGCACGCGGCCAGGCCGTCGTCGAGCGCCGCCCGCGCCGTCCCCATCGCCTTCTGCGCGAACAGCACGTCGGCCAGCGTCGCCCAGCCGTCCAGCTTCTTCGGCGCCAGCTTCACCGCGCGCTCCAGCGCCTTCACCGCGTCCTTCGGCTTCCCCGCCCGCTGGTACGCGACCCCCAGCGCGATGAAGCCGTCGGGGTTGTCCTTCTCGAGGCCCACGGCGCTCTCCAACAGCTCGATGCCTTCCTCCAGCTTGCCCATCGCCGCCAGCACGCGACCCAGGTTGAAGACGCAGAGGAAGACGTCGGGCGACAGCTTCGCGCCCTTCGCGAGGTGGGTGAGGGCTGGCTTGTCCTGCCCCAGCGCCTCGTGCACCAGCCCCAGCAGCGTCCACGACAGCCCCGCCTCGGGCGCCAGCTTCGTCGCCGCGGTGGCGTGCACCTTCGCCGACTCGAAGTCCTCGACGAACAGCGCCAGCCGCGCCAGCCCGAAGTACGTCTCCGGCAGCGAGGGGTTGACGTCCAGCACCGCCTCGAAGGCCTGCGCCGCCTCCTTCACCTCGCCCTTCGCCAGCGCCGCCTCGCCTCGCGCCAGGAGGGCCCGCGTCTCCTCTGCGGTGCCGTTCTCCGCCTCCGCCTCGGCGAAGAGGCGCTGGGCTTCCTGGTACTTCCCCGCCTTCAGCTTCTCGAAACCCTTCTTCGCCTTCTCTGCGTGCGCCATGGGGACCGAGTGTGGCGCGGTGCGCCGTCGCCGTCATGGACAATCCGCCGGCCGATCAGCCCGCAACTCACTGACATCAAACAGTTTCTTGCTGGCCGGAGTGATGTCAGCGAGTTTTCCACGGCCATCACACAACGGCGCACCCCGGCACGCGACAATCTGATCAACGTCGCACCTTCATTGGAGAACACCGTGTCTCGCATCCACCGCACCCCGTCGAAGTCGCTGGCGAAGAAGCCGGACCCGAAGGCCGAAACGCCCGCGCCGCACCAGCCGACCAAACGCGTCGCGCAGGACATCGCGCGCCTGGCGAAGGCGAAGAAGGCGCAGGTGACGCGGGGTGAAGACGGCAGCGTGACGCGCGAGCGCACCACCACCCGCAAGGACACCACCACCACCTCGCGCTCCGAGGAGCGCACCGGCAAGCTGCTCGAGTCCACCTTCGAGTACAGCCGCACCACCAGCCGCCCGGGCCTCGAGCGCGAGACGCGCTTCGAGTCCAGCACCGACATGCTGGGCCGGCGGTCCTCCGAGCAGCGCACCACCACCTCGCGCGAGCGGGACGACGGCCGCGAGACGCGCGCCAGCACCCGGGCCACCGACGTCTGGGGCATCACCAAGCACACCAGCGAGGTGGACGCCGAGAAGGCCTTCGAGAATGGCTCCGAGACGTCCAACCGGCGCACGGCCTACGACACGCGCGGCAACCGCATCACCTCGTCCGACGTGACGCGGGTGGAGCAGCAGGGCAGCTCCGTCGTCACCACCAACGCCAAGCGCGCGAAGGGCTCGGAGCTCGACACCTCGTCCAGCACCACCTGGGAAGACAAGGTCTTCACCCTCTCCAACTCGGCGGACTGGAAGAAGACGAACAGCGTCGACAGGAGCTACCTGAAGGAGACGGAGTACGACGCCTCGAAGTGGGTGGCGAAGGCGGACAAGGTCGGCAACGCCGTCGACAAGGTGCTGGGGTGGCTGGGGCTCGAGCCGAAGGAGTGGAAGAGCGAGGTGCCCGCCGACAAGATGAAGGAGGTCGCCTGGCACCAGAGCGACACCTCGTACGTCGGCGCGCGCTACGGGGTGAACGGCCACCAGAGCCTGTCTTTCGATGGCAAGGGGCTCGACGGGCAGTACCGCCGCGAGGCCGTCGCGGGCCTGTACGCCAACTCGCAGGGGCGCACCGAAGGCCGCTTCGGTGAGGCGTCGTACGAGGCCAGGGCGCGGGCCGAGGCCTCCGCCAGCGTGGACGCGCGGGGCCGGCTGGACTCCAACGGCCTCGACGCCACCGTCAACCTGCGCGCGGGCGCCGTCATCGACGCAGAGGTGCAGGGCATGGCGCGCACGCCGGGCCTGTACTTCGGCGGCACCGAGCTCTACGCCGCCGTCGAAGGCAAGGCGCGCGCGTCGGCCGAGGCCACCGCGGAGGCCACCGGCACCGTCTCCATCACCCGCCGTCCGCCCACCGCCGTCGTCACCGGCACCGCGGGCGCCTCCGCCGTCGCCAAGGTGGAAGGCGAGATTCGCGCGTCGGCCGGCCCCCTCACCATCGTCGGCAGCGCGTACGCCAGCGCGGGCGCGGAGGCGCGGGCCACCGGCATCCTCGGCTACCAGGACGGCAAGCTGAAGATTGGCGGCAGCGCGGGCGCGGCCCTCGGCATCGGCGCGGGCGCGGGCGTCACCGTCGAGGTGGACGTGAAGCAGATCGGCGACATGGCGAAGAATGCCGCCGACCTGAACAAGGACGGCACGCTGGATTGGAAGGACGCGGCGGCCGCGGTGAAGAAGACGGCGAAGTTCGCCATCCCCGGGCTGGGACTCTTCCTCTGAGTCAATAGGCCCACAGCGCCAGCCCATAGCGCCGGGCCGTCTCGAGGTTGACGGCCACGAGCGCCGCGAGCGCCACCACCTGCAGCCACTTCGGCCGCCGGGAGGCTTCGTCGCCGGCGAAGAAGAAGAGCGGGAAGACGGGCGCGGCGAAGCGGAAGGTGTTGACCAGCTCCCCCTGCGGCAGCTGCACCAGGAAGCACAGCAGCGCGTAGAGACCGAGCGGACGGCTGCGCCGGAAGAGCCACACGCTGCCGGCGACGAAGAGCCACCACGCGACGTAGCGCTGCACGTTGGGCCCGTCGGTGGCCTGCCAGGGGTTGGCGAAGAGGAGCGTCTTCACCGCGCCCAGAGGTGAATCCACGTGCGCCCAGGCGCGCTGCGCCCCGAGGAAGGTGAAGGCGCTGCCCGACGCGACGTGCTGGAAGGCGAGGAAGCCGCCGACCCCCACGAGCGCCAGCCCCCCGGTGAGGGCCAGACTCCGCGCGCGACGCTGCGGCTCCACGGACGCCGCGAGCAGCGCCGCGCAGAGGCCGACGAAGACGCCCTGGTTGCGGGTGAGGCAGCAGGCCGCGGCGCACAGGCCCGCGAGCAGCGGTCGCTTCGTCCCCGCGAAGAAGAAGGCGCCGAAGGACAGGAAGAGGAAGAGCGCCTCGGTGTGGACGGAGTGGAAGACGTAGCTGGCGGGCGCGAGGAGGAAGAAGAGCCAGCCGAGGCGCGTGCGCGGGACGAGGCCCTCGGGCAGCGTGGCCTTCGAGGCGGCGCGCGCGCAGACGACGCAGAAGGCGAGGAAGAGGGCGCACGAGAGGAAGAAGCCCGTCCACTGCACCTCGGTGACGCGCAGCACGAAGGAGACGCCGCGCATCAGCATCGGCCAGGCCGGGTAGAAGACCCAGAGGTCGCCGGAGTAACCGTCGCGCGCGATGGCGGCGTAGTGACCGCCGTCCCAATGGAGGAGGAGCGCGGCGAAGGACTCGTGGCGCTTGGAGACGGCGTCGAGCCAGAGCGCCAGGTGGACGGCGAAAAGCGTGAGCGCGCTGCCGGCGGCGAAGCGGGGTGTCAGCGGCGCGGCAGTCACGGGCGCTTCATGGCTCAGCGCGGGGGACTGGGGGTAACAAAACGTCGCCTGGCGACACCATGGAGTCCCCGGGTCGCCTGCACGACGTCATGGGGAGAGAGGACTCAGGTCCGCCCAGTTGGGGCCCACTTCCACCCCCACCCGCAGCGGCGCCTCGAGCTGAAAGGCGTTCTTCATCGCCTCCGACGCCACGCGCGCCGCCTCGCGCAGCTCTACCTCCGGCACCTCGAAGAGCACCTCGTCCAGCACCTGCACCAGCGGCGCCGCGGCCAGCCCGGCCTTCCGCAGCGCGCGGTCGGCGTCGAGCAACCCGCGCCGCGACACGTCGCACACCGAGCCCTCGTGCGTGCCCCGCCGCGCCAGTCGCTCCGCGTAGCCGCGCAGCATCGGGTCGAGCGACTCCAGCCCCCCGATGGGCCAGCGACGGCCCGCGAGGGTGACGAGGTAGCCGCGCTCGCGCGCCAGCCGCTCCTGCTCGTCCTGGAAGGCGCGCACCTGCGAGTACTTCCGGTCGAAGCGCGCGATGAGCTGCTTCGCCTCGGCCGCGTCGACACCCAACTGCTGCGCCAGCGCGCTCGCGCCCTGCCCCGCGAAGGTGGCGAAGTTCACCACCTTCCCGAGCTGCCGCTCGTCGGCCGTCACGTCCTCCGGCCGCTTCTCCAGCACCGCCGCCGCCGTCAGCCGATGTACGTCGGCGTGCTCCCGCAAGGGCCCCACCAGCGCGGGGTCCTTCGTGAGGTGCGCCAGCACGTGCAGGCCGAGCTGGTTGTAGTCGACGGACATCAACACGTGGCCCGGCTTCGCCACGAAGGCGCGGCGGATGCGGGCCATCTCCGGCGTGCGGCCGGGCACGCGCCCGAGGTCGGGGCTGGAGTTGACGATGCGCCCCGAGAAGGAGCGCGCGGCGTGGAAGCTGGAGTGCACCCTCCCGTCGGGCCCGATGTCGCCGCGCAGCGCCTTCACCCAGCTGTCCATGAGGCGCCGCAGCATGCGCCAGCGGATGACGAGGGGGACGATGGGGTGGGCGTGCTCGATGCGCTCCAGGGCCTCGGTGGCGGTGCTCCAGCCCGTCTTGGTGTGGCTCACCACCGGGAGCTTCAACTGCCCGAAGAGCACCTCGCCCAGTTGCCTGGTGCTGCCCAGTTCGAAGGACTTCCCCGCCAGCGCGAAGATGTCCTTCTCCAGCGCTTCGCCGAGGGGGATGAAGTCTGCTTCGGCGCGGTCCAACTCGGACGCGTCCACCGCGATGCCGGCGAGCTCCATGCGCGCCAGGGTGTCATCGAGCGCGAGGTACTCGGCATGCTGCTCGGCATTCACCTTCGGCCCGAGCTCGCGCCACACCCGCGCGGTGACGTCCGCCAACAAGCCCGCGTGCTGGGCCACCTTGTCCACGGGCACCGCCGCCCAGGGCTTTCGTCGCGCGCCGACGCCGCGCGCCTCGTCGTCGGACGGCAGCGCCCGGCCCAGCACGTGCCTTGCGACGACGGACAGGTCGTGGGGCGCCCAGTTGCTGGGCTGCGTGAGGTGCGAGGCCACCGCGGTGTCCCCCGCCACCCCCGCAAGTCGCACGCCTCTCCTCCGCAGCGCCACGTCGAGGTCCTTGCTGTCGTGCGCCAGCTTGGGCGCCGCCGCGTCCTCGAGCCACGCTGCCAGCGCCGGGTCCACCGGCCCGTCCTTCAGCGGGACGAAGCAGGCGCGCCCCTCACCGGCCGAGAGCGCGAGGCCCACCAGCGCCCCGCGGACGGGAGACGGGTCTTCCGTCACCGGGTGGACGCCCACCGGAGTCGCCCCCCACGTCGCCAGCGCGGCCCGCACGTCTTGCGGCGAAGCACAGACCGTCACGTCCACCCGGTCTGCGCCGTCGGAAGCGAGAAACTCGACGAAGCCCAGCGGCTTGAGGGTCGCGTTGAGGCTGGCCCCGGCCGGCGCACGCCAGGTCAGCTGCTCGAGCGGCACGGGCAGGGGCCGCTGCGCGTCCAGGCGGCAGCGGGCGACCTCCGCTGGAATCAAGTCACGGGCGGCGCGCAGCGCGTTGCCGGCGCGTCCACCGATGGAGTCGAGCGCCTCGAGCGCCTTCGCCACCGTCCCGTGTGCCTCGAGCAGCGCCGTCGCGCCCTTCGCGCCGATGCCCGCGACGCCGGGCAGTCCGTCGTCCTCGTTGCCCACCAGCGCGAGCCACTCGGCCACCTGTCCCGGGGCGACGCCGAAGCGCTTCTTCACCATGTCCACGGTGTAGCGGGCGTCCTTGTTGGGGTCGTACCACCACACCCCCTCGCCCACGAGCTGCGCCAGGCGCTTGTCCGCACCGACGATGATGACGTCGTCGCCGGCCTCCAGCGCAGCGCGGGCGTAGGCCGCGCACAGGTGCAGCTCGTCACTCGTCTCCACGACCGGGAAGCCGAAGGCGCGGAGGAGAGCCGGCAGGTGCGTGGCCTGCTGCGCCAGCGCCGGGGGCCAGTCTGCCGGCGTGGGCCCCGAGGCGACGAGGGCGACAGCGCGCGCGGGCTGCTTGAAGGCGAGGCCGTTCACCAGCGCCCGCGTGACTGCGAAGAGCGCATTCACGGGCGCGCCCGCGTCCGAGAGCCGGTCGGTTGGCACGACGGCGTAGCCGCGCACGAGGGTGTTGGTCGCGGCCACGATGAGGGTGCGCTCGGGCATGGCGTCGACCCGACCGTACTCGGTCTCCCCCGAAGGGCGAGAACGTCGCCCGCTGGCCCCGTGTCCGCCTCGGTCGAAGGCGTGGGTCGCGACGCAGAGGGCCGTCCTTGGCCCAGGAGGCCTCCCCCGGTCGCCCGCGCGGCCCCACGTGTCGTCCGGAAACGACGACGCCTCCCCGTGGCGCCTGTGAAAGCACGCCACGGGGAGGCGCCCACCCTCACCTCAGTTGGCGGTGCAGTCACCGACGATGCGGCAGTTGGTCCCCTCGAGGAAGTTGCAGCTCTGCGTGATGTTGTTGGGCCCCGTGGCGGTGCAGTTGCCGCCGCCGCTGAGAATCTGCGCCGAGTAGCTGCTCAAGGAGAAGCCCTGAGGGCAGAAGGTGCTGGTGATGACGAGGTTGTTCTGCGGCCCGTTGGGGCAGGTCTGGACGCGCGAAACGGTGGTGTACGCACCCGACAACACGCAGGTGCTGGTGGCGTACGCGTTGCTGTCGCGGCAGTCATCCCCCTGGCAGCTCCCGGCGATGCGCTGGCCCGTCGGCGGCGAGCTGCCGATGCACTGCGTCGTCGCCGTGCCCGTGCACCACATGTCCAGGTCCGCGTCGATGCGCACCGAGGCGAGCCGGAAGACGCCGCCGTTGGCGTCGTTGCAGTCGTCGGGCGTGTTGCAGTTGGCGGCGAAGCGCCGGCCGGTGGGGGCCGTGGCGCCCACGCACTCGTTGGCGGTGGCGCCGGCGCAGTAGGTGTCGTTGTCCGCGTCTGCACGCGTCTGCATCACGCGGTACAGGCCGATGTTGGAGTCGTTGCAGTCGTCGCCAATCGCGTTGCAGGACGTGGAGAAGCGGCGTCCCGGCAGCGGCGTCGTGCCCACGCAATCGAGCGTGGCCCCGCCCACGCAGACGTTGTCGCCATCGGCGTCGGTGCGGGAAAGCACCAACTGCCAGGCGGAGGCGCTCGAGTCGTTGCAGTCGGCCAGCGCTGCGCACTCGAAGCTGAAGCGGCGGCCGGGCAGCGCGGTGGTGCCGACGCAGTCATCTGTCGCGGAGCCGGTGCAATACCCGTCGGCGTCGGCGTCGCTGCGGGAGGAGGCCAGTTGCCACCGGGCGGCAGCCGCGTCATTGCAGTCATCCGTCGCCGCGCAGGAGGCAGCGAAGCGACGGCCGGGGAGTGCGGTGGCGCCAGCGCAGTCGTTGGAGGCGGCGCCGGTGCAGTACCCGTCGCCGTCCCCGTCGGTGCGCGAGGACACGAGGCGGTAGCGGCTGCCGTTCATCGCGTCGCAGTCCGCGCCCTGCGAGGACGCCGGCGCCACGAAGCCCACGGGGCAGTTGCCGGCCTGCGGGCGCGTGGTGTTGGGGCACTGCTGGGTGGTGGACGTGCCGTCGGCGTAGCCGTCACCGTCCGCGTCCGTGTTGCAGGCGATGGTGAGCGTCTCGTCCACCTGGCCGTCGCAGTCGTTGTCCTGGCCGTCGCACACCTCCGCCGACAGCGTCACGCAGGCGCCGTTGCACACCGACTGCCCGGGGGAGCACACGCAGGTGCCGGACATGCACGCCTGGCCGGTGGCAGGGCACAGGCCCGGGTCCGCCTCGTCCACCTGCCCATCACAGTCGTCGTCCAGCAGGTTGCACGTCTCGCCGCTGCTCGTCCCCGGCGTCGCGGAGCAGGACAGCACGCCGCTGGCGCAGCGCGTGGTGCCCAGCATCGAGCACACGCCAACGCCCACCGTGCAGGTTCCGTCGGGGTTGGCGACGCCTCCGTCCAGGGTGAGGCCCCCGTCCGGAGAGCCGGTGGTGGCGCCGTCATCCACCGTGCCGTTGCAGTCATCGTCCACGCCGTTGCACGTCTCCGCTGACGGCGAGACGCTGCAGGCCGACAGCGCCGTGCCCCCGTCCACCGCATCACACGTCTGGGTGCCGCGGCCCGCACAGCAGGGCTGAGAGGCGCCGGGCGTGCAGCTGCAGCCCTCGTTGGCCGTGCCGTCGCAGTCCTCGTCGGCGCCGGGCGCGTCACACACCTCGGCCGCCTGGGGATTCACCGCCGCCCTGGCGTCGTCGCAGTCGGTGCGGTTGTCGACGAAGCCCGCGGGCGCGCTGCAGGCCACCCGCGTCTGGGCGCCCGGCGCGTTGCTGCCGAAGCCGTCGCCGTCCGCGTCGACGGTGAAGGTGCTGCCCACGCCTTCATCCACCTCGCCGTCGCAGTCGTCATCGACGGAGTTGCACGTCTCGCTGGCCGGCTGCACCGCGCCGGTGCACGTCGCTTCGAACTTTCCGCTGACGCAGCGCTGGGTGCCCTTGCGGCACGCGCCGACGGGCTCAGGCCCACAGGGGCGGGTCTGTCCATCGGTGCAGTCCGGCGGAGGATTGGTGGGGTCGACGCACGCGCCAGCCTCGCACGTCTGCCCGGTGGGACAGTCGAGGTGGTCCTGACACGTCGTGGACGGAGGGGACGACGAACATGAAGCGAGCACGAGAGCCGCGGCGAGCGCGGTGAGGCGGGAGGGAGGGTTCATGTCCAGCCCGACAAAGGGAGGCGCCGGGCTTTTCACGAATCCGCCATTGTCCTGTAGAACCGTGCTGTTACTGGTTCGCAGCTGAGGGCCCGACGTGACGGACGCGGATCGCACACCCACGGAAGCGCGAGAAGCCGACCTCCGGCTGGCGCGGGCCTGCGCGCAGGGAGAGGCCGAGGCGGTGGGGCGCTTCGACGAAGCCTTCTCCAGCCTCATCACGCGCACGGCCCGGCGCTTCGGCGGCGACGACTTCGCGGCGGACGTGGCCCAGGTGGTGCGAAGGCGGTTGTTGGTGGCGGAGGACGGCGCGGCCCCCCGCATCTCCGAGTACCAGGGCCGGGGACCGCTGGCGGGCTTCGTCCAGGCGGTGACGGTGCGCCTCGCGCTCAACGCGCAGAAGGCAGGCGCGCGCCAGGCGAAGGCGCTGGGCGACGAAGCGCTGCTGGAGCTGCCCGGTGGCGGAGACGACCCGGAGCTGGCCGCCATCAAGCAGCGCTACCGCGACGAGTTCAAAGCGGCCTTCGCCCAGGCGATGGCGTCGCTCGACGACGAGGCGCGGAACGCGCTGCGGCTGCACTACCTCGACGGGCTGACGCTGGCGGACCTCGGGCGGCTGTATGGCTGGTCGGTGCCCACGGCGTCACGGCGTCTCGCCGCAGCGCGGCAGAAGTTGTTGGACGCCACGCGCGCGAGCATGGGGGAGAAGCTCAAGTTGTCCCCCACGGAGTTGGACAGCGTGCTGCGCCTCATCGAGAGCCGGCTGTCGGTGACGGGGCTGACGAGCGACTGACGGCCGTGACGAGGTGACACGACCTGCCTTGTGCGCCCGCGGCCGAGGGACCGCTCGTCGTCGGACGCCCCCAGAGGGCGGCGGGGCGACCAGCGCGGCCCTCACGCCAGCCCCACCCCGCCGGGCCTTCTGCCTCCAGCGAGGGGCGGCTGAGCGGTGCGCCCGCACAGGGCACAGCAGGCTGCCCGTTCGCCAGCAGCCCCACGCGCCGCCGACAAGCGCTCGGTGTCGACGGAGACCGTCAGAGCGCAGGTGGCGACCCCACCGGAGCGTCCGCACGTTACGTCGACGGGACTGGGGAGTCGCCAGAGCCGCGGCCCGGTCGCGCCGCAGGCGCACGGCGTCGCTTCTGCCGGCGGTCGCGAACGCGGACAGCCACATCCAGGCTGACGAGAGCTACCCGTCCGACGACGCAGAGTTCGGCCCCGACCGCTCCTGCGATGCGTGTCGGGATGCTTCGCCCTCAGCGCTTCTTCGTGAGCGTTTCGAGCGCCTTCCGGCTCTGCGCGAGTGCCGTCTTCACTTCTTCCCGCGTGCCGTCGAGCGCCACCACGGCGGCGCCCCTCTCTTCGACGGCGGCGATGGCGGTGAGCGCGCGCTCCAGCGACTCGATGGCCGCCTGCCAGCGGGCCGCGCGCCCGGCGAGGGGAGTCACCTCGGCCCACTCCATGAAGACCTGCCCCTCGTTGCTGACCGCCATCGCCCAGAGGTTGCGGATGCGGGCGAGTTCCGGGTGTTCCGCCAGCAGCGCCTCGAGACCTGCCTGGGCGTTCCGGTTCTCCGCGATGGCCTCCTCGAAGCGGCCCTGCGCGGCGCGAATACTGACGAGGCCGAGGTGGGCGGTGTTGACGATTTCGCGCGTCGTCACCGCGTCGGGCCCGGCGGGCGGCAGCGTCGCGGCCACCTTCAGCACCTCGACGAAGTAGGGCTCGGCTTCGGTGAAGCGGCCGCGCTCCACCTCGGAGTAGCCGACGATGTGGAGGATGTGCACGAGGTCGGCACGCCAGCGGAGGTTGCCCGGCGCCTCGGCGACGAGCGCCCGCTGCACCGCGAGCGCCTCCTGTTCCAGCGCCGGCGCTTCCTTCTTCTCGCCCAGCCCCAGCGCGATGACGAGGTTGGTGAGGGCGCCCATCAAGTCTCGCCGGGCGGTTGCGTTGGCGGGGTCCGCCTTGACCAACTCGCGCGACACCTCGAGGTCCTTGCGGGCGTACAGCACCGAGTTGGGCTGGTCGCCCAGCAGGTTGTAGAGGCTCTGCAGCGTGCCCCACGCCGCCGAGAGGACGCGCTTGGCCTCCGGGTCCTCCGGCCTGTCCTTCACGAGGCCCTCGAAGACGCGCTCGGCTTCTTTCGCGTGCGCGAGCGCGTCGTTGAGTTTGTTCTGTTCCTGCTGCACCACCGCCAGCATGCGGTGCGAGATGCCGAGGTTGCGGCGGAGCGGCCCATCGGGCTTCAACTTCACGGCTTCGGTCAGGACAGAGATGGCGCGCTCATACGCCGCGGCCGCCTCGTCCAGCTTGCCCAGTTGGCGCAAGGCGTCTGCCGCGCGGATGTCCACCCGCGCCAGCCCCAGGCGGCCTTCTGGGTCATCGGGGCGCTCCTTCGCGAGGGCCTGGGCGAGGGCGCGCGCCGTGTCGTATTCCGCCAGCGCCTCCTGCAGCGCCGCCTGCTGCGAGAGGTTCTCCCCCAGCTTCTCGTGACAGGTGACGAGCAACTGCCGCGCCTCCACCTCACTGGGGGCCGCCACCAGCACGGCGTCGAGCAGCGCCTTCGCGCGCTGGTAGCTGGCCTGCGCGTCGGGCAGCTTTCCCAGACTGCCGGCCGCGGGCTCGCCCTGCACGTCGCCCAGGCGGACCCACGCCCGGGCCAGCTCCTTCTTGAGGGCGAGGTCGCCCTGCGCCTCGTTGGAGAGGGTGTCGAGGTAGGCGCGCGCGTCCTCCACCATGCGGGCACGCAGGGCTGTGGAGCCAGGCAGCGCAGCCACGGCGTCCGAGTAGTCGAAGAGGACGGAGCGGGCGAGGCGGCGCACCTGCTCGAAGCGGCGCTGGGCGAGGTCTCTTTCCCTCTCGGCCCGGCGGGCCTGCCACAGGGTGGCGGCGAGGCCCACGGCCAGCGCGAGGAAGCCCACGGCGACGGCCGAGACGAGCACCTTGTGCCGCCGCACGAAGCGCGACGCACGGTACGCGGTGCTGCCCCGGCGTGCCTGGGTGGGCTGGCCGGCGAGGGCCGCGCGCACGTCGTCGGCCAGGGCCTGCACCGACGGGTAGCGGTCTTTCGGCTCCTTGCGCAGGGCCATGGACACGATGGCGTCGACGTCGTCGGCCAACTCCCGCTTGAGGCGCGCGCGGGTGGTGCCGCGGCGGGCCACGGCGTCGTCCGTCGCGCGGTCGACGGCGGCGCTGGGCGGCGCGGGCTCGACGTCACGGATGGCGCGCAAGAGCGCGTCGAGGTCCTTCTCGGGCACTCCGTAGGGGCTGACGCCGGTGAGGAGTTCGTACAGCACCACCCCCAGCGAATAGACGTCTGACGTCGTGGCGGCGCTCTCCCGGCGCACCTGCTCGGGCGAGGCGTAGGCGGGCGTCATCGGCGTCATGCCCGTCTGGGTGAGACCGGCGCCGGGCCCTTCCAGCAGCCGGGCGATGCCGAAGTCCACCAGCCGCGGCGCCCCCTTCGCGTCGACGAGGATGTTGGAAGGCTTCAAGTCGCGGTGGACGACGAGGTGCTGGTGCGCGTGCGAGACGGCGGCCAGCACCGGCAGCATCAGCTCGAGGCGCTGGCGGACGCCGAGGCGGTGCGCGTCGCAGTACGCGTCGATGGGCTGGCCGTCGACGAGGTCCATGGCGAACCACGGGCGGCCGTCCTCCGTCTCGCCGGCGTCCAGCAGGCGGGCGACGTGCGGGTGTTCGAGGCCGGCCAGCACCTGCCTCTCGTGGAGGAAACGCTGGGCGCGGTGCGCGCCGTCGCCCTGCGTCTCGTGCAGCACCTTCACCGCGACGAGGCGGTCGAGGCTGGGGTCGTGCGCCGCCCACACCGTGCCCATGCCGCCCGCGCCCAGCTTCTCGCGCAGGACGTAGCGGCCCAGCGTCCTCGGCGCGGGGCGCTCGCCGGTGGTGCGGGAGACTTCTGCCAGCAGGAAGCGGCAGGTGTCGCAGCGGGCGAGGTGGGCATTCATCGCCGCGGCGTCGTCCTGCGACGCTTCGGGGAAGCCCGCCAGCTCCTCATCAGAAAGGCAACCGTCGGTGCGCATCGTCCCCCCGCGTGGCTCCGCCCTCTAACACCTTGCTGCCGCCGACGCCGCGAATGGAGCGCGGACTGTCGGGGAGGCGTGCGCGGGGAAACGGGCTCCCACCACGCGCGGCGAAGAAGCGCTACTCCAGCACGCCGCGCCCGTCGGAGCCGATGCGCAGCTGCCTGGTGTCCACCGCCGAGGCGTGGAAGCCGCGCACGCCGCCGCCCATGCCCATCTCCAGCTCCACCACCAGCGGCCGGCCCAACGTCACACCCTTCTTCGCCGCCCAGCCTTCCAGCTTGCCGTCGTCGCTGAAGGCGAAGGCCGTCGTCCCCGCCTCCAGCGCCACTTTGGGGCGCAGCGCGGTGGGCGCCACGTCTTCCCCCATCGCCTCGACGATGGGCGCCTTCACCTGCTCGTACGTCACCAGCCGGTAGGGCGTCTCGGAGTACTCGTCCATCTCGGTGTCCGGCTTCTCGAAGAAGAGGCCACCGCCGACGTACACCGCCGAGTGGAGCAGCTCCATGTTGCCGAAGCCCTCCTGGTAGCGGTCGAAGCGCACCACGTCGCCGGGCTTGAGCTGCGAGAGGAAGGCCGGCGCTTCTCCAGGCTTCGCGCTGCCGAGGGGAGTGAAGCGCTTCTCGTCGACGTAGTGACCGTCGGCGGTGGTGGCGTCGCCGAAGTGGAGGCTGACGGCCCCCGTCGCCTGGCCCTGGAAGGCGCGCATCGCCTCCCACGCGGTGCCGTGGCAGTTGGGGTCGAGGCTGATGGTGTAGTCGCCTTCGCCCGGCTCGCGCAGCTTCGCCGTGCCCTTGAGCTCCACCGTCTTGCCGGTGTCGAGGTCCTTGAAGACGAGCGCCTGCAGGGCGGGCGGCAGGAAGTCCACCGCGGTGTACTCGCGCTTCGCGTCATACGGCACCTTCGAGGCGCCGCCGAACTCGGCCTTGAGCGCATCGAACTGCGCCTGCGACAGCTTGCCGAACTTCACCTCCACGCCCTGCTGCATGAGGGCCTTCTTCCCGGTGAGGCCGTCGAAGTGCACCACCGTCGCGCTGGCCACCGGCACCCCCGCCACCGTCCTGGGGAACTTCGCCGGCCCGCCGTCTTGCCGCGCAGGCGTCACCAGCGTGCCCTTGAGGCCGTCGAGCAACCCCGGCTTCTTCGCCCCACCGGAGGCCTTCCAGCCGGCGGCAGTGGCCGTCGGGGCCTGGGGCTGCTTCGGAGCGGCGGAGGTGCGGGCGGGCGTGGCGACGAGGGGCGAGGGGCTCGAGCGGACGCGCGTCATCCCTCCGTCGTAGCCGGGCCCGGTGGGGACGGGCAAGGAGCGGCCCGAAATTCCCCCGGAAATACCCCGAAACGTCACGGCGGTTGACGGCGGGCGGGCGCGCCGGGGGTGTGTCCGCTGGCGACAACTCTCCTGCCATGCAGACCTCGAGCTACCGGATTCGGCGCGGTGACACCCTGTGGGCCATCGCGTCGCGGCTGAAGCGGCAGGGCGCCCAGGGCAGCACCCGGGAGCTCATCGCCCGCATCGCCCGGGACAACGGCATCAAGAACCCCAACCTCATCATCGCCGGCCGGACGCTGCGGCTGCCTGGCGCGTCGTCCAGCTTCACCCCGGCCCCCACCTCGCAGACGGGTGGCCGTCCGTCCGTCACGCCGACCTTCACCGTGCCCGCCTCGAGCAGCGGCGCCGACGCCTTCCGCGCCCGGGTGGCGCAGTGGGCCATCGCGCAGGCCGACAACCCCAACATCGGCTACAGCCAGACGAAGGGCCGCTTCGGCAACGTCACCGACTCGGCGGGCCACCGGTACTTCGACTGCTCCGGGCTCGTCTTCACCGCGTACAAGCAGGCGGGCGTGACGCTGGGCGGCAACTGGACGGGGGCAATGCGCAGCACCTGGCCGCAGTGGGCCGACCAGGTGCCGAAGCACACCTCACAGATGAAGCCGGGCGACCTCATCCTCATGAATGGCCACGTCGTCATGTACATCGGCGGTGGCCGCTGCGTGGGTGCGCAGACCTCTCACACGGCGTTTCAGCACCAGGTCACCACCAACATCTCCGCGCAGCACTACCTGAACCGCCCCGACGCCATCGTGCTGCGGCCACGCGTGCCCGCCAGCCTCGTGTAGTCAGCGAACCCCGATTGACGAGCGACGGCCGCTCGCGAGACGATTCTTGCCGTCACCGCGAAAGGAGTCCCGACACGGACGCTCCCTTCCCTTCGATGTCCTGGCCGGAGGAACTCGCATGACGTGACACACGCCCCTCTCGCGCGCTGGTGAGCGCGGCCTTTCCGGAGGTGGCACCGAAAGCCAAACGTCGATGTCCGGTTCGAGCAGGCCGGCACCGATGGCTTCGCTGCTCGACATAGGCACCGCGACGCGCGCCTGCTGCAGCCTCCTTCGTGGACGGCCGCCGCGCCGCCGTGCAGCACAAGGTGAACGACTTTCTGTGGTCCCCGGGGAACGACCTCCCGTGGGACAACCTTGTCCACGTCTTTTTCCGCCTCGCGTTGTGTCTCCGGCTCCCTCCTCCGCTATGGTGGCCCAACGGCCCGAACGGGAGTGGGCCCCAGCACCCAGCGAAACGGAGCCACCATGACGCGCGTCACCAACCGCAAGCCCACCGTCCGCACCGGAGGTAGCAAGTCCAGCGGCGGCGCCACCAGCACCACCCGCAAGGGCGGCTCGAAGTCGTCGTCGTCCAGCGGCAAGACGTCCAACACCGGGTGGAAGCCCAGGCCCAGCACCAACCGCAGCGGCGGCAGCAAGGCCTCGTCCCGCGGCGGCGGCTCCAAGTCGTCCTCGTCGACTTCGACGCGACAGAAAACCAACACCACGTCGTCGCCGGCCCCCACGGTGCGCTCGGGCGGCTCGAAGAACGTCGGCGGCATGTAGTCCCGGCGAGGGCCCGCGCCCCCCGCGGCTTACGGGACCGTCATCACACCCAGCTGGGCCGTCTCGAAGCTGAGGCCGAAGTTGGCGCCCGCCCCGTTCGAGTCGCAGAGGGTCCAGGTGAGGCCGTTGTCGACGCTGAAGCGGAAGGTGTACCAGTAGCTGCCCGAGGTGGCGGGCGCGGTGAAGCCGCCCTGGAACTCGTCGTCGTTGCCAACCTGCGTGTTGAAGGTGGCGGGGAAGAACTGCCAGCCGCTCTGCGTGCGCGGGTCGACGCCCTGGGGCGCGTAGCCCACCTGCCCCACCACGTTGGCCGGCGGCCCGGCCGGCTCCGTGACGCCATTCTCATAGAGACGGCCATAGATGGTGGGCGCCGCCGTCGAGGCGGGCACGGTGAAGGACGTGGGGAACTGGAGGTTGCAGTAGTCGGCTTCCTGCGGCGTGTCCGACTCATTCGACATGCCGCAGACGGTGCAGCTGAAGGCGTTGCTGGCGCTGTTGCGCGGCGTGGGCGCGCCCGCGCTGAAGTCCGCCGCGTTGTTGTTGGACTCGGTGCAGCCGAAGCCGCCGCGCAGCGCGGCGGTGGTGTTGGAGGGCGCCGGCGTCGGCCCCGTGCCCTCGAAGCAGGTGGTAGCGCCGAAGCCGACGAAGTCGACGAGGGCGCCGCCGGTGGGGCAGGTGCCCGTCAGGGCCGTGGTGGAGGCCACCAGCGCCACCTTGCCCGCAGCAGCGGCCAGGGAGATGGTGCCCGTCACCTCCGGCGTGGGGAGCGGCGCGCCGACGGCGCCTCCCGAGGCTTCTTGAATCAGCAGGTGGCCGCCCGGCTGGAGGGTGACGGCGCCCAGCGGCGTCACGGCCCAGGTGCTTCCGGTGGCGCTCGCGTACTGCACGGACCAGCCGTTGAGGTTGACGGGCGAGGTGCCCTCATTCGTGAGCTCGATGAAGTCGTTGAGGTACGGCGCGCCGGAGTTGCCGCCGCCTCCATACACCTGGCTGATGACGACGCCGCACCCGGGCGTGGTGGTGAGGAAGCCGCTGTTGTGCGTGTACTGCGCCCCCAGCGGATTGGCGAAGGTGTCCTGCGCCGCGGTGGTGACGCGCACCTTGTACCGCGTGGCCGGCGTCAGCGTCGCCGCGGGGCGCACGGTGGCGACGGTGTTGCCGCCCGACATCACCGGGCCCGTCAAGCCCAGGCAGGTGACGAAGTCGTCGGACGACACCTGCAGCGAGCCCGTGCAGGGCCCGTTCGCGGCCTGCACCGTCAGCGAGGCGACCGCCATCGCGGTGTTGAAGGTGACGGCGATGGGGGATTGCAGCGGCACCCCAGGCGCGCCATCCGCAGGGGAGGTGAACAGCACCGCGGGATTCCTGCACACATTCACGACGCACACGCCCGTCTGGCAGTCGGCGCCCACCGCGCAGGTCCGCCCTGGCGCGCACGCGGGACACGTGCCGCCGCCGCAGTCCACGTCCGTCTCGAGGCCATTCCTCACCAGGTCCGTGCAGCTCGCCGGCTGGCAGACATTGCCGCTGCATACGCCGCTGACACACTGCGCGCCGGCGACGCACTCCACGCACGCCCCCGCGCCATCGCACACGACACCGCCCGACTGGTTGCAGATGGCGCCGCTGGACAGAGGCGGGTTTGACGGCACGCCCGCGGCGCACACGTCGCCGGTGCACTGCTGGCCGTCGACCGGGATGTCCCCGTCGGTGGCGAGGGACGTCGTGCCGCCGTCGCCATCGCACACCGCCGTCTGGCAGTCGCCCGCCGTCTGCGTCGCCAGCGGCACGCCGGCATCCGCCGTCCACCGGCCGCAGGTGTTGCCGAGGCAACTGGGCGCCTCACACTCCCCGACGGGGCCAGGACAGTCTGTCGGCCCGAGGCACTGCACGCAGGCGCCGAAGCCGTCGCACAGCGTCCCTCCGCCCTGGGTGCAGCTGACTCCCGCCACGCGCGGCGGGTTGCTGGGCACGCCCGCGCTGCACACGTCGTCGGTGCACTCCTGGCCGTCCACCGGGACGTCGGCGTTGGCCACCGCGTTGACGACGCCGCCCATGCCGTCGCAGAGGAGCGCGTGGCAGTCCCCCGCTGTCTGCCCGCTGGTGGGGGTGTTGACGGGCGTGTAGGTGGCGCCGCAGAGCCCGGTGTTGCAGGCATAGCTGACGCAGTCGGTGGCCGCCGGGCAGTGGGCGGCGACGTTGCACTGCACGCAGGCGCCGCTGGCGTTGCACCTCGTGCCGCCGCTCTGGGTGCAGGGCGTGTCGATGGGCTGAGGCGGGTTGCTGGGGACGCCGTTGGTGCAGACGTCCTGCGTGCAGTCGAGGCTGTCCACCGGGACGTCGGTGTCGGCGTTGGCGCTCGTCACCTGCCCGGCGCCGTCGCACACCGCCGTGCGGCAGTCTCCAGCCGTCTGCAGGGCCAGCGGGGTGCCCGCCGGGGCGAAGAGGGCGCCGCACACGTTGTTGGTGCAGGTGATGGTGAGGCACTCCGACGACATGCCGGCGCAGTCCGTGGCCGTGACGCAGCCCACACACTGGCCCGCGCCGTCACAGACGAGGTTGGCGCCGCACGGCGTCCCGGCCGCCACGTTGGTTTGCGAGGGCGTCCCCGCGGTGCAGGCGCCGGCGGTGCACGGGTTGGTGTCGGTGGGGACGTCGGTGTCGTCGACGGTGTTGGAGGTGCCTCCGACGCCATCACACACACTCTGTTGGCAATCGCCGGGCGTCTGCGTGGGCAGCGGCACGCCCGCGTCGGCGTCGAGGAAGCCGCAAGCGTGGGCCACGCACACCCGCGCGCGGCAGAAGGTGTCCTGGCCCGGGCAGTCGGTGGGCTGGTTGCACGCCACGCAGGCGCCGGCGCCGTCACAGACGATGCCTCCGTCGGCGCAGGCGGTGCCGGCCGCGGTGGGCACATGGGAGGGCGTCATGCCGCTGCACAAGTCGTCGGTGCAGGCGTTGCCGTCGTCGGGCACGTCGGTGGACAGCACCACGGCCACCACGTCGCCCTGCGCGGTGCACTGGTTCTCCCGGCAGTCGCCGGGCGTCTGCGTCGGGGTGGGTGTGCCCTGCGGCTGGAGCGCGACGTCGCACGTCCCCGCGTTGCACACCCGCGTACGACACTCGGTGTCCTGCCCGGCGCAGTCGGCGCCGGTGACGCAGCCCACGCACTGGCCGGCGCCGTCGCACAAGAGTCCTCCGTCGGAGCCACAGCCCACGCCCGCGTCCGCGTTGCCGTGCGCCGGAGCCCCCTGCACGCACACGTCGACGGTGCAGTCGTTGCCGTCGTCCTCGACGTCGGTGGCGTCCACCACGGAGATGACATTGCCCACGCCGTCACACTGGTTGGCCTTGCAGTCGCCGGCTGTCTGGCTGGAGACGGCGGTGCCGGCCGCGACGGGGCTGAAGCCACAGGCCCCGTTGACGCAGGACGCCTGGCGACACTCGTTCTCTGGCGCGGGGCAGTCGGCCGCGCTGGTGCACTGGGCGCCAGCGTCCATCTGGCTGGAGCCTCCACAGTTGCAGCCGGCGAAGGCGAGGGAGAGCGCGGAGAGGGACAGCGCGAGGCGGCGAGCGAGCATGGTGGACTCCCGGGACGGCGCGGCGCGAGTACTGTCGCGCCTCGCCAGCAAACAGCCAAGCGCCGCGCGCACGAATGTGCGGAGCGGTTCGCGCTTCGTGCTGTCGTCTTGCGGGATGGCCGCCAGCGCCGTCGGGATGAACCGGCTGCTCGCCGGCGACGACTGTGCTGGATTCCCGCGCCAGGACTCCTTCGCCTCGCCGCGTCGCCTGGGTGATGTGCCTCCTCGTCGGCCGTTACGCCGACACCTGCGGCCGGATGCGGAACGTCATCGGCAGCTCCTCGCGCGACTCGAGCAGCAGCGTCAGGAGGTCCGTGGACGTCACCAGGCCCACCAGCGTCCGGCCCTCACCGACGATGGGCAGCGAGTCGATGTGGTGCGTCAACATGGTGCGGGCCAGCTCGGCCACCGACGCGCCCTCGAGCCCCACCACGGGGTCCACCGACATCACCTGTCCCGCTGCGACGTCGGAGAAGACGAGGCTGCCGTCACGCGAGCGCGTGCAGAAGCCGAGGAAGTCGCGGTCGGACAGGACGCCCACCAGCTTCCCTTCGCGCACCACCGGCAGGTGCTTCGCGCCCAGCTCGTGCATCAACCGCCACGCCTCGGCCGCCGACGTCTCGGGGAGGATGCAGCGGACCTCTCGGGTCATGAATTGGGTGGCCTTCATGAAGCAACACCTCCGCTAGGAGGTGGGTGCATCGGCGGGGCCCACGTCTTGCGTGGGAAACCGCCGGGTTGACAGGGCCTCGGGCGAAGGCTTTGCGCGGCGCGCGACGCGCAACCACACGAAGCGCAGCAAGGCCGCGAGGGCGAGGCTGATCAGCATCAAAGCGCCACGTGGCTGGCCGAGTCATTCACCGCCGAAGGGCGGCGCAGCATGAGGACCCAGCCCAGCGCGCCACCGGACAGGCCGTTCAAGCCCACGGCCCACGCCGCCGGGATGACGCCGCTGATGCCGAGGAAGGTGACGAGCGCGATGCTGGCGAGGAGGCGCGAGAGCTCCAGCGCCAGGGCCCAGCGCTTGGATTCCAGGATGCCGGCCCACGCGGTCGCGGCGGCCCACAGCACCACCGAGAGCGCCACCTGCTGCCACCCGGCCAGCGGCGTCTTCGTGTGCGTCACCAGCAGCATGAAGGGGAAGGCGAGCAGCACCTGCGCCACGAGGTACGGCTTGCTGCCGGGCAGCGGGGTGGACTGGAACTTGATTTCGCGGCCGTCCTGCGTGCGCCACTTCCCCTTCTTGCGCTCGGGCACGCCCTCGGGCCGCCAGCCGGTGGGCATGAACCAGATGCGCAGCTTGTCGAACCAGCGCGGCGCGTCGAGGGCGTCCCGCACCACCTCGCGCCACACCTGGAAGTTGATGAACGTGGGGTCCCAGGTGTTGGGCGGGCTGGTGACGCCGTAGCTGCACGCCTCCGTCTCGGGCTCGAAGGTGCCGAACAGCTTGTCCCAGATGATGAGGAAGCCGCCGTAGTTCTTGTCGAGGTAGCGCTCGTTGCGCGCGTGGTGCACGCGGTGGTGGCTGGGCGTGTTCATCCACGACTCGATGAAGGCGGGCAGCTTCGGCACCACGCGGGTGTGCGGAATCAGCTGCAGCACGAGGTGGAAGGCCACCATGGCGATGACCCACTCGGCGTCGAAGCCGAGGAGGGCGAGCGGCCAGTAGAAGAAGAAGCTGAAGAAGCGCTGGGTGACGGACGCGCGCAGCGCCACGGCGTAGTTGAGCTCTTCGGTGGAGTGGTGCGGCATGTGCGCCGCCCAGCCGATGTTGGTGCGGTGCCCGAAGCGGTGGAACCAGTAGAAGAGGAAGTCGACGCCGAGGAAGAGCGCCAGGCCCGTCCACACGTTGGCCTCGATGTGGAAGAGGCCGTGCGAGGCCAGCCAGCCCAGCACCGGGTACCAGATGAGCGCGACGGCGACGTTGACGCACTGGTTGATGATGGCCGTGCCCAGCGAGGCCACCGAGTCCTGGAACTCGTAGTACCCGTTCTTCTTCTTGAGGCAGAAGGCCACCTCGAGGCCGATGAGGACGAGGACGAAGGGCGTCACCACGGCGTAGATGTTGATCGGCATGTGGCGTGAGTAGCCCCGAGGGCGGAGCCGCCGCGTTAACCCGGGTTAAGAAGTGCGCCCCTCCGACGACTCTCAACGAATTCTCTCCTCAGCCTCCGCCGGGCTATGACGCGGCCGTGGCATCGGGGCCCGTGTTGACGCCGGACGAGAGCGAAGCGCTGCGGATGCGTTTGTCCTCTCTTTCGCCGCTGTCGCCCAGGACCTGGAAGGCGCTGCTGCAGCTCGGTCAGCGGCGCCGCTTGCCCAGAGGAGGGCTCTTCAGCCAGCCCGGAGACAGCGCCACGCACTTCGGCGTGGTCCTCACCGGCCTTTTGCGCCACTACTACGTGGACGCGGCGGGCAAGGAGTCGGTGAAGGCCTTCCGCGTGCCGATGGAGGTGTCCGCGCCGTACGCCGAGCTGATTCAGCGCCGCCCGTCGCGCACGTACATCGAGGCGCTCACCGAGACGGAGTTGCTCGTCTTCCGCTTCGAGGACTTCGAGGCGGCCGCGGAGCGCTCGCTCGAGCTCCAGCGCCTCGCCCGCCGGTTCAGCGAGGTGCACTTCGTGCAGAAGGAGCAACGGGAGTACGAGTTCCTCATGCTGTCCGCCGAGGAGCGCTACCGGCAGTTCTGCGCGCGCATGCCGGAGTTGGTGCAGCACATCCCCCAGCACCAGGTGGCCTCGTACATCGGCATCACCCCGGTGGCGCTGTCCCGCATCCGCGCGCGGAGCCGCCGAAGGTGAGGTGGGAGCCGCTGCCCCGCGCCTTCTCCGACGCCCGCGCAGACGACGTCGCGCGCGCGCTGCTGGGACAACTCCTCGTGCACGTCGTGCGCGGCCGGCCACGGGTGGGGCGCATCGTCGAGACGGAGGCGTACCTGGGGCCCCATGACCTCGCCTGCCACTCCTCGAAGGGCCGGACCGCGCGCACCGAGGTGATGTTCGGCCCGCCCGGCCACGCCTACGTCTTCCTCGTCTACGGCATGCACCACTGCGTCAACGTGGTGACGGGCGGCGGCGCCGCGGTCTTGCTGCGCGCGCTCGAGCCCGTGGAGGGCCTCACCGACGTCCGCACCGACGGGCCCGGCCGGTTGACGAAGGCACTGGGCATCACGCGAGCGCGTGACGGGCACCCGCTGGACGAGGCGCCGCTCTTCCTCGCCCGTGGAGAGGCCGTTTCCGTGAAGGACATCGCCCGTGGGCCGCGCATCGGCGTGGACTACGCAGGGAGGTGGGCGAAGAAGCCGCTGCGCTTCTGGGTGGCCGACAGCCCGCACGTGTCCCTCTGATTTGAGCGCCCCCGCGCCGGTCCTCCGTGCTTGGGCCCGCATCGCCCGTTGTGGCGGCGCCGCTTCAGTGTGAAAGTCCGCCCACCATGCGCGCCCCCCGCCCGTCCTTTCCGCTCGTCGTGTGTGCACTCGCAGCGCTGTCGCTCCTCCCGCTTGGCTGTGGCGGGACGCCCAGCGACACCGACGGAGGCACCGGCGGTGGAGTCGGCGGCGGCACCGGTGGCGGCACCAGCGGTGGAGTCGGTGGCGGAGTCGGCGGCGGCACCGGCGGCGGCACCGGTGGCAGCACCGGTGGTGGTACGGGCGGCGGCATCGGCGGTGGAGTCGGCGGTGGAGTCGGTGGCGGCACGGGCGGTGGAGTCGGTGGCGGACTCGGCGGCGGAACGGGCGGCGGCACCGGCGGTGGAGTCGGTGGCGGACTCGGCGGCGGCACCGGTGGCGGCACAGACGGCGGAACGGGCGGCGGCACGGGCGGCGGTGGCGGCCGCATGCTGTGTACGCCCAACAGCACCCAGGCCTGCTACTCCGGGCCTCCCAACACCCAGGGCGTCGGCGCCTGCATGCCCGGCACGCAGACGTGCAATGCCCAGGGCACCGGCTACGGCCTCTGCACGGGCGAGGTGCTGCCCTCCGCCGAGAACTGCGGCACCGCCGTCGACGACAACTGCAACGGCCAGTCGAACGAGGGCTGCGTCTGCACCCCCTCCATGACGCAGAGCTGCTACTCCGGACCCGCCAACACCCAGGGCGTCGGCCGCTGCCAGTCCGGCACGCAGACGTGCAACGCGCAGGGCACCGGCTACGACGCATGCATGGGTGAAGTCCTCCCCGCCGCCTCGGAGACGTGCGGCAACGCCATGGACGACAACTGCAACGGCCAGACGGACGAGGGCTGCGTCTGCATGCCCTCCATGACGCAGAGCTGCTACTCCGGGCCTGCCGGCACCGCGGGCGTCGGCCGCTGCCAGTCCGGCACGCGTACCTGCAACGCGCAGGGCACCGGCTACGGCCCGTGCATGGGTGAAGTCCTCCCCGCCGCCTCGGAGACGTGCGGCAACGCCATCGACGACAACTGCAACGGCCAGGCGGACGAGGGCTGCACCATGACGACGACGTACGCGGGCCACGCGCAGCCCATCTTCCAGGCGAAGTGCGGGCCGTGTCACACCACCTTCGGCAGCGGCGGCCACAACATCGGCACCACGTACTCCAGCACGCAGCTTCCTTCCTACTACTGCGCGGGCCTCACCAAAGGCGCCTGTGCGCTGGTGCGCATCCAGAACGGCACCATGCCCGCGGGAGCCGGCTGCAGCGGCAACCCCGCCCAGGACAGCGGCAACCCGGCCTGCCTCAATGCGGCCCAGCAGGCCACCCTGCAGTCGTGGATTACCGGCGGCCAGCTCCCGTGAAGTGACGACACAGTCAGAAAGCGGCGCTCCCCGGGGCACACATGGGCGCCGCCGTCTTCCGCGCGGCTTTCGACGCCAACGTCGGCCTGGGCACCGTGCCGGCCGCGCACCTCGCCTCCACGCGCAACGCGGTGGACGGCATTCACGTCGACGCGAAGGAGATTTTCCCCGCGATGGGCGCCCTCATCGCCAGCGCGAAGCGGGAAGTCGTCTTCGAGTCCTTCGAGTGGGATCCAGCCAGCTTCTCCAAGACGGGCCACTGGAAGAACGACCCGACGATGCAAATCCTCGACGGGCTGACGCGCCTCGAGTCCCGGCTCCGGGAAGAGCGCGCGCGGGGAGAGACGCCGTCGGTACCGGTGAAGGTGTACTTCACCATCGACGGCCCGGCGCGGGGCGCGGCCGACGGCAACTGGGCGGTGGACAAGGTGCGCAACCTCTGCCGGCAGCTGGACGGCCTGAAGCTCGACCCGTCGCTGGTGGAGGTGCACGTCGCGGTGCACGAGCGCAAGGTGTGGGGCGCGTCGCACTCCAAGCTGCTGGTGGTGGACGGCTACCGCGCGATGACGACGGGCGCCAACCCGCAGCGGTTCAACACGCTGTCCAGCAGTTGGCACGACACGGCCTTCTCCTTCCGCGGGGAGGCGGGCGTGGGGCTGCGGCGCAGCTTCGACGTCACCTGGAGCGAGTCACAGGAAATCACCTCCATCGACCTCTCGTAGCTGGAAGGCCACGCGGTGGTGACGACGAAGCCCGCACCGCCCATCGACGCGCCGCCCGAGGTGCTGCAGCCCGACCTCGACGCGGACCCGCTGCTGCGCGGCGCGGAGCTGCCGATGTTCCTCGCCACGCGCCGCAGCTTCGACGTGCGGCACGTGAGCCCGGCGCGCAACGACTCGCCGCAGAACCAGGCCGTCCTCACGGCGCTCGCCCGGGCCAGGCGTGTCATCAAGCTGGAGTCGCCCAACCTGAACGACCCGGCGGTGAAGCAGGCGCTCCTGGACGCCGCCGAGCGCGGCGTGACGGTGCAGGTGGTGTTGTCCCTGGGCTTCAACTCCTTCGCGGAGCGCGCCACGGTGCTGGACCAGCTCGGCGCGCGCGGGGCCCAGCTGCCGGGGCCGGTGAAGGCGTTGCTCGACGGCATCTCGGCGGGCGGCTCCAACGAGGACACGCTGCAGGACCTCTACGCCCGCCTCTCGCCTGGAGCGAGAGAGCGGCTCCAAATCCGCTGGAACTCGCCCGACGGGAAGCGCCCCAGCTGGGTGCAGGAGCCCGGGGCGTCCCACACCAAGTACCTCACCGTGGACGGGCAGCTTGCCCTCGTCGGCTCGGCCAACATGGACGTCATCTCCCTGCGCGTGGCGAAGGAGGTGAACGTGGTGGTGGACTCCGCGGCCACCACCGCGGCCCTCGACGCGCGCGTCTTCGACGTGGACTTCGCGCGTGGCGTCGACGTCCTGGCCTGGGCCGACGGCATTCGCGACGGGAAGGTGCCGGTGACGGAGGAGCTCGACCGGCTGCTCGACGGCGACGCCCGGGCGTGGGCGAAGGAGCTGCTGAAGCGCGCGGGCCGCGACTGAGCCAGGCGCCGGGAGACTCGGCGAACTCGGGCCGAGCTCGCTGCGCGCGGAGAGGGCGTCCTCGTCAGGCGAGGCCCACCAGCTTCGCACTCTCCGCCCACAGCCGCGCGCGGGTGGCGGCGTCGAGGTACACGTCGGGAATGGGCTTCTCCTTGTCCTTGCGCACGTAGCGGCCGGTGGCCTTTCCGTATTCGTCGTCGCACGCGACGCGGACGGCGTAGTCCTTGCTCTTCTCCGGGTTGGCGCCGAAGAGGGCGAAGACGAGGCGCAGGGGCAGCGGCGCTTCTCTCGGCAGCGTGGACTTCGTCAGCTCCGGATTCACGCAGTGCACCACCACGCCCGAGCCCTCGAGCCGCTTCGAGAGCTCCACCCCGAAACAGGTGACGGCACCCTTCGACATCTGCAGCCGCTCCAGCGCGCGGTACTCCTTCTCGGCCTGGAGGTCGTCGAAGGCGATGGGCACCGTCGAGTCCATCGTCATCAGCACCACGCGCGCCGGGCTCGAGGCCTTCAACCGGTCGAGCAGCAGGTTGGTGAGGAGGAAGTGACCGAGGTGGCAGGTGCCGAAGATGAGCTCGAAGCCGTCCTTCGTCGTCTGCCGCTCCCGGGTGAAGGCCGCCGCGTTGTTGATGAGGACGTGCAGCTTCGGGAAGCGACGCTTGAAGTCGTCCGCCGCCGCGCGCACCGACGCCAGGCTGCTCAAGTCCAGCTCGAGCGTGTGCACCTCCCGGCTGCCCGTCTCCGCGCGCACCTCGAGGGCCGCCTGTTGCAGCTTCACGCCGCGCCCCGCCATCACCACCGTGGCGCCCCGCCGGGCGAGCTCCACGCACATCGGCTTGCCGATGGCCCCCGCCGCGCCCGTCATCAGTACGACTCGTCCAGTCATCTGTCCCATGTCCGTTGCCTCCAGGTGAGGGTTGGCCCTGCTGGGGACATGGACCGGCCAGGCGCGCGAAACTCATCGCTCCACCGCAACCGCGCGAACGCAAAGGCCCCCGGCCTCGAGGAGCCAGCCCTACGGCAGACAGCCGAAGAGAGGCGCGCCGCAGGTGTTCGACCGGCGCCGCCACCGCCCGTCCCACCGCCGACGCACGCTCCGCCTCCAGCATCCATTGTGCGTCGCGCGCGAAGCGTTGCGCGCCGTCAATCGAGGCGGCCTTCTGTCGCCCGCGTGCGCGCGGCGCCTCCACCTGGATTGGCCCGCTGTCCGGCCGGTCCACCTGCGCTACGGTGCCGGCGTGTTCGGCCCCAAGCCCTACGAGCGCGCCGCGGTGTGGGCCGAGGCCGAGAAGGCGCGGGGCAAGGGCAACCGCAAGAAGGCGGTGGCCGCGTACCGCAGAATCCTCGAGCACGAGCCCGACGACTGGCAGGTGCACGGCAAGCTGGCCCCGCTGCTGGTGGACGAGGACCCCTTCGAGGCGTGGAACAGCTTCGAGAAGGCGGCGCAGGGCCACCTCGACAAGGGCTTCGTCGACCGCGCCCTGGGCGTGTACCGGCAGGCGATGGGCGCGCTCCCGTTCATCCCCGAGGGCTGGGAGAAGATCGCCGCCCTCTACCAGCGCAAGGGCCACGCCCCCGACGCGGTGAAGGCTCTCGTCGATGGCCAGCGGCACTTCTGGAAGACGCCCGAGGACCGCGTCGTCGCCGAACGCTTTCTCAACGCGGCGCTTTCGCTGGACGCGTGGAACGTCGACGCCACGCTCGCGCTCGCGCAGCTGCTCAAGCGCCGCAAGGACGTGGCCGGCGCGGTGGCGAAGCTGGACGCCCTGCTCGCCCACCTCCCAACCAGCCCCGCGAAGAAGCGGGTGCTGCGGGCCAGGCTGGCCGTGTCATTCACCCTCCGACACCTCTGGGCCTGGCTGCGGGGGCGATGAGCGAAACTCCCGGCCGCCGCCAGACATAGGTGGCTTGCCTCCCGGGCAGGAACACCGCTCGAGGCCGGGTGTTGAAGGACGTCACGGGGTTGCAGGGGAGAGGCACGAAGATGCGGCTTGACGGACCATGGCGGAAAGTCGACGGTGGGCCTGCGATGGAGCCCTCCGACGACGGCGCGCTGCTCGCGCGCGCCCAGGCCGGCGACGTCAGCGGCTTCGAGGCCCTGGTGGAGAAGCACAAGCACCGCGTCTACGCGCTGGCCCTGCGCATGTTGAACAGCGAGGCCGACGCCGCCGAGGTGACGCAGGAAGCCTTCCTCGCCGCCTTCCGCAACCTGAAGGAGTTCCGCGGCGACTCCCAGTTCGGCTCGTGGGTGCGCCGCATCGCCGCCAACTTCGCGTTGATGCGCCTGCGCCGCCGCAAGGCCTCCGCGGAGACGCTGGAGTCCAGCCTCGTCGAGCCGTCCTTCAACGAGCGCGGCAGCCTGCTGGAAGCGCCGTCGGAGTGGCGCGACGCGGAAGGTGACGTGCTCGACGCCGAGCTGCGCACCGCCATCGAGCGCGCCGCGGCTGGGCTGGCCGACGAGTACCGCCAGGTCTTCGTGCTGCGCGACCTCGAAGGCCTGTCCTACGAGGAAATCGCCGAGCTCACCGGCGACAGCGTGTCCGCCATCAAGAGCCGCCTGCACCGCGCCCGCCTCGCCATGCGCGCCGCCATCGACCACTTCTACGAGGAGAAGACCTGAACATGCATGCAGGTCGGCGCGCGCCCCACAAAGTTCCGTTGCATCGGCAAGGGCTGGGGCGCACAGAATCGTCCGTCGCGCGTACCTCACCATGATCTCCTGCCGTGACAGCCTGCAGCTCCTCCTCGACTACGCCGAGGGCCACCTCCCCGAGGACGTGCGAGCCAGGCTCGAGCGGCACTTCGGAGACTGTCAGCCGTGCGAGGACTTCCTGAAGACGTACCGGGCGACGCCGGAGCTGTGCCGCAAGGCGCTCGAAGCGAAGATGCCCGAGGCGGTGGCGCGGAAGCTGACCGCCTTCCTGAAGAAAGAGCTCGGCGAGAAGTAGGCCCGCATCGGTCACTCGACCGACGGTCATTCACCCGACCACCGACGTTCGTCCGATGAGGCGCTCCCTTCGCGCGTGAGACCGTCTTCACGTCTCGCAGCCAACCGGAGCCGCCATGAACCTGACGAAGAGCTTCCTCTCCCTCGCCGCGCTCCTGTCCGCGCTGGCGGGCGTCGCCGTCGTCCTCACGCCGCCGCCTCCCGAAGCGCCGAAGGGCACGCCGTCTGCCTCGAGCGGCGGCATGACGCTGGAGGCCCGGAAGAGCCACGGCCTGGTGCACACCACAGGCTCCGACGTCTACGCCGAGGTGTCGGTGCGGCTGCCGGAGGACAGGACGCTGCAGTCCTCGCGGGCAGTCAGCCTGGTGCTGGTGCTGGACCGCTCGGGCTCGATGGACGGGGTGAAGCTCAGGGAGGCGAAGCGGGCGGCGCAGCGCCTCGTCTCGCTGCTGGGCTCCGACGACGAGCTGGGCTTCGTGCACTTCGGCACCGACGTGGTGTCGACGCCGCGGCGGAAGATGACGGCAGAGAACAAGGCGCAGCTCGCGTCCGAAATCGAGGCCGTGGTCTGCGACGGCAGCACCAACCTCTCCGCGGCGCTGACGCGGGCCTACGAGGTGCTGCGCGGCGCCGGCGGGTCGCAGCGGGTGGTGTTGGTGTCCGACGGCCAGCCCACCGCGGGGGATACGACGGCGGACGGGCTGGCGCGCCTGACGGACGAGCTGCACACCGCCGGCGTGACGCTGACGGCGCTGGGCGTGGGCCACGACTACGACGGGCCGTTGATGCAGCGCCTGGCCGAGCGCGGGGGGGGCATGTACGGCTACCTGGCGTCGGCCGCGATGCTGGAAGACGTGCTGGGCCGGGAGCTCTCGGCGGCGCGGCGCTCGACGGTGCGCAACGTGGAGCTGGAGCTCTCCGCGACCGACGGCCTCTTCATCGTCGACGTGCCCGGCCGCTCGCTGGAGCGCCGGGGCCTGGGCGCCGTGCTGCAGCTCGCCGACCTCCAGCCGGGGATGACGACGCGCGCCTGGGTGCACCTGCGCTCCACGCCGGCGTTGCCGGGCGCGCAGCCCACGCTGTCCGCCACGGTGCGCTGGCGCCAGGTGGAGGACGACGAGGTGCTGCACGCGACCGTCTCCGCGCCTTTCCTGGTGGTGTCGGACGCGGCGGCGGTCGAGGCCTCGCGCGATGAAGCCGTCTTCGCGCAGGCGGTGACGGCGCTGGGCACCGTGAAGCTGGCGGCGGCCACGGCGGCGTACGAGCGCGGCGACGACGCGACGGCCCTCTCGCTCCTGGGCAACGCGCGCGCGTTGTTCGGCCTGTCCGCCAACGCGCTGGCGGGCACGGAGGAGGCCGACCGGATGCAGGCGGACTACGCGAAGGCCAACGCGCTGGAGCGCAAAAAGCTGTCGCGCGGCCTCGAGAAGAAGTTCATGAGCAACTTCGGCAAAGAGAACGAGGGCTACTGAAATGCGCGCGCTCGAGCGGGTGAAGGCGTGCTTGGCGGTGCGCTCGCCGGAGACGATGGGGCGGACGTTGGCGTTGAGCGCAGCCCTCGGCGTCCTCGGCGCGGGCCTCGCGGCGGTGCTGGGCGGTCGCCTCCCCTTTCTCTCCGCGG
>JBFMHF010000048.1:0-44755 GCA_040752975.1 Myxococcota bacterium | reverse complement strand
GGCCCAGGACGAAGCTGAGCCCGCCGACACCGGCGACACGGGCGGCGACGAGAGCGACGAAGGCGACCAGGCAGACGAGGCCGCCGCGAGCGGCAACGCCACGCGGAACTTCGAGGTCCCTCCGCCGAAAGCGCTGGCGTCTCGGCGTTCCTCAGCCCCGGCGAAGGTGTCGCGCCCTCCGCGCGACGAAGCGCCGGCGCTGTCCGCGGCTGAACGCGCCCGCCAGCGCCGTGAGCTTCAGAAGTCGGCATCCGGCAAAGCCGTGCTCCTGTGGCAGGACCTCCCGAAGGTGGGGAAGATCGCGGTCGCGCTCATCGGGGGGCTGATGACGCTCGGCTTCATGGCGCTGGTCGTGAGCGCCGTGCTGCCCAAGCGCAGCGTGAAGCGCGAAGAGCCGATGGAGCTCATCCCCAACGCCGACCCGATCGCCGACAGCTTCGGCGAGGGCGAGACCGTGGACTTCCCGCGGCCCGACATGAAGACGTTCACCTTCTCCGCCGCGTCGCCCACCCGCATCGTCGGCGTGCTGCACTACCAGGCGAGGGACATCTCCAAGGACGAGGTGACCGTGGAGCTCAACGGCGCCCAGCTGGGCACCGTGCCCCCCGACAGCCTCGACGCCGATCAACGCGAGCTCGACCTCGTGCTTCCCGCCAGCGCCGTCAAGCCGGGCGAGCCGAACACCCTCGTCTTCGACAACGTGCTGAACCCGCCCGGGGACGAGCCGTGGAAAGTGTGGAACCTCTGGGTCGAGATCATCCCCGTCCCGGAGATGAGCACCGACGAGGCCACCCGGCAGGCGAAAGAGGAAGTCGACAAGGCCGCCAAGTTCTACGAGCAGCGCAACGTCGGCGCCGAGAACCTCTTCCGCGCGTGGAAGACGTACCGCGAAGCATGGCTCCTCCTCGAGTCCACGCCCGATCGGCCGGAGGAGCTGTGGCAGATCGCGCGCACCCGCATGCGTGAGATCCGCCCGGAGCTCGACGCGAAATGCGCCGCGATGCTGGTGGGCTACAAGCAGGCGATTTCGCAGAAGAATCAGGACCTGCAGAAGGCCCGACTGGTGCTCGAGGGCATCCCCGCCCACTTCCCGACGCGCGAACACGCCTGCTACAACATCTCCCGCTCCCTGCTGGCGGACCTCGACGAGCTGGGTGAGATGCCCGCCCACTGAGGCCTACATCGCCTCCCGGGGCCTCCCGGGTGCGTCCACACGGCGGATGGAGCGGGTGTCACCTCGGGGCGACAATCGGTGCGTGAGAATGACACGGCACCCACACAGGCGAGGGCGGCGCGGCCAGGCAGCGGTGGAGACGGCGATCGTCATGCCGCTCTTCGTGTTCATCATCCTCGGCCTGCTGCAGCTGGGGCTGATGCACCAGGCCAAGCTGATGGCCAAGTACGCCGCCTTCAAGGCCGTGCGGGCGGGATCGATCAACCGCGGCGACAAGACGGCGATGACGAACGCGGCGATCTCGGTGTTGCTGCCCATGATCAGCCGCGACGACACGGTGGGCGGGGTGCGCAACACCAGCTCGTCGTCGAAGTTCACGAACGCCTTCAACGAGGTGGTGAAGTCGGGGCAGAACAAGCAGGGCAGCGGCAAGCCCATCGTCGACGTCACCATCTGCCACCCCAAGCGCGGCGACGTGGACGACAAGAAGGACTTCGACGATCCGCGGGTCAACCCGATCACCCCGCGGGGCGCGAGCTGGCGTCCGTTCGAGAAGACGAAGCTCTCGATCCAGGTCACGTTCTACTACCGCATGTTCATCCCCTTCGCGAACGCGTTCCTCTGGTACGCGGCGTACGGGCAGGAGTCGGCCGCGCAGATCGACGCGATGAAGTACGCGCTGCGCACCAAGACGAAGAAGGAAGCGAGCGCCGCGCGCAACCCGAAGGACGGCGGTGGCTGGACGCTGGAGACCCTCAAGGGCGACGCCGATCAAGGCAAGTACATCATGCCCATTCGCGCCAGCTACTCGATGCGCATGATGTCGAACTTCGCGCCCGGCGGCGGGCTGCCGACGAGGAACGAATGCCGGATCCCGTGGGAAAAGCGGGGGAACTGAACGATGCGCACGACCCACTCCATCAAGTCCAGGGCCCGCGGCCAGGTGCTGGTGCTCGCCTGCGTCACCTTCCTCACCATGGCACTCATGATGATGGCCAGCTTCGCCATCGCCAACGCCGTCCATGAACGGATCCGCATTCAGGCCGCCGCTGACGCCCAGGCCTTCTCCATCGCCACCATGGAGGCGCGCGCCTTCAACACCATGGCCTACACCAACCGCGCCATCGCGGGAGCGCTGGTGTCCGAGATGGCGCTGCACGCGTGGAAGGCCATCGCCGAGCGCGACAAGAGCATGATGTTCGGCGGCTTCATCGCCTTCCTGCAGGTCGCGGCGCTCGAGTTCGCCCAGTGCCCGAAGTTCAACCTCCAGCACTGCTGGCACGGCATCCAGGCCCTCCAGATCGCCTTCCGCTTCATGCAGAAGTCCAACGACATCGGCGACACCATCGACAGCAACAACGACACGTTCAAGGACGCCGTCGAGCAACTCAACGATGCGATCAAGGACACGCACGCGGCGCAGGAGGACATGCTGGAGAAGGTGAAGGACCAGATGGACAGCAACAGCGCGGTGCTGAACCGGCTCCTCAGGCAAACCGCACCCAAGGCCACGGCCGTCTCGGTCGGGGACTTCAACACCAGCGACTTTGCCTGTGCGCTGGAGGGCTCGGAACTGGACGGCGACTGCAAGTCGCGCTCCTGGAAGTCGACCGGTTCCGTGCTCTCGGCGGACCGCCGGCGCGACGTGATGGAGAGCGCCGCCATGGCCGCGCGAGCGCCCTTCGAGGCAGGTGGTCGCTTCGGCCGCAACGTCTCCGGTGACGACTACACCGGCAGCATCCCGGTGGGCCCCGTCGTGATGAACCCGCAGGCCGCGATGGACATCCAGGACGAAGGCCGGTTCATCGAGACGACCATCGGGATGACCGAAGGCAAGGTGGAGAAGGACAAGGTCAGCGCCGACGTCCAGATGGCGATCATCTTCGTCCAGTGGAAGGACGGCTTCGGCGGCATGATCGACACCGGCAGCGCCGAGAGCGGCGATCCGTACCGCGGCGTTCCCTGCACCGGGGAAGACTGCTTCATCAACTTCCGGATGAACCCGTCCGGCGGCGAGACGGACTACGGCCAGCCGGCCACCTACGGGGCGGTCAAGCAGGACCTGCGCAAGACCCGCGACGAGAGGAAGGGGCCAGGCTGGGTTTCAGCGCGGCCGTGGGAGGTCAACACCGAGGGCCGCGTGTCCGTCCCCCTCACCAGCGACAAGCCCGCCGAGATCCAGCTCGTGTCCAAGGACGATGGCTTCGCGGTCGCCAAGGGGAAGACCTACTTCCACCAGCTCGGCGCCTGGAACGTCCCGCCCAACATGTTCGACCCCTTCTGGCGCGCCAAGCTCCATCCCTTCGTGCGTGACGAGCTGAGCGAGCTGCTGGGCAACATCGGGGACTCCGACGGGCAATCCATCATCGGGGACAGCAACTCCGCGGTGGAAGGAGTGATCAAGTGAAGCGCACCATTCGCAAGCACAGGCGCGGGGCCGCGGCGGTCGAGCTGGCGGTGACGATGATCCTCCTCGTCCCGCTGATCATGTACACGCTCTTCCTCGAGGATCTCCTCGCGTACAAGCTGGAGGAGCAGGAGCCGACGCTGGCCGCAGGCTGGGACTACGCCTTCGTCAACTTCCAGACGAACAAGGAAATCGGGCGTGTGCCCAACATGAACCAGCTGAAGTACTGCGATCACTCCTCGGCCTTCGACTCCTACCAGAAGAACTACGACTGCAACGACACGGTGCACCACGAGGCCGGGACGGCGCACCAGTGCTGGCTCGTGCCGGGCGCCAAGCAGCTCGCGTGCGGCATCAGCTCCCAGGTGGGCATGGAGATCATGCCGATGAACACCGAGTTCAGCAGCTGGTACGGCGCCTTCAACAAGGGCGGCGAGGCCCGCTGCACCGCCACCCTCGCGGTGATGAACTACTTCCTCCCCAACAAGCTCTTCAACTGGATTGGAGGGCCCCGCAACAACATCACCGAGAAGAAGAAGCTGGGGGGCGATTCCGCCAAGTCAGGCTCGGGTGCAGAGACGGTCCACAACGAGGCAGGCGGCAACGCCGAGGCCGACGCCGACGACGGCACCTCGATCGAGCCGCGCGCCGGCGAGGGCGGTTCCGCTGGCTCGTGGATCCTCAAGGAAGAGGTCTTCGCGGTGCTGACCGATCCATGGGCCTTGAACACCGACGACGACGGCGAGGCTGATCTCCCCGAGACCTCCCCCGACGGGTTCCAGTGGGGCCACCCCTTCTGGGAGCGCGCCAGCATCTACTTCGGCAACCAGGCGGGCGCCGGGCCGGGCTTCATGAACCAGGGCAACTCGACGGCGAAGGACTACCGGGAAGGCATCGACGAGCTGGTGGGCCAGTGGGCCGAAGTCGATCTCGCCGGTGACGATCCCTCTTCACTGCCGCTCGCGTGGAAGCCGGACCGGACGCGTGAGTTCAACGACGGCTACGCCTCGGGCTGGGAAGATCAGCGCATGAGCCAGGCCAACCGGGCCAACGAGTTCCCGCGCGCCTGGGGGCCGTGAAGCCGGCGCGCGCCCGCCCCGGTGTCTCGCTCGCCCGCCTCCTGTTGGGGGCAGCGCTGGCGGGTGCACTGGGGGGCCTTTTGCTCTACTGGGGGCGCGGCGAAGAGCCGCTCGACGAATTCGAGGTGGCGCAGGCTGCTGCCGAGAAGGCCTTCCCTTTGGGAGATCCCGTGTCCACCGAGGATCCGATGGCGCCGGATCCGCAGTCGCTCCGCGGCATCCCTCCCTACCCGCACGCGGCGCCGCGCAAGCTCATCTCACGCCCCAGGGTGCAGAGCGTGCCCATGTCGGTGTCGTGGTTCCAGACGGACGACTCGCCCGACGCCGTCTTGTCCTTCTACGAGCGCGCCTTCGCCTCTTCCAACACCCAGTACGTGTCGCACCGCTACAACGAGCGGCTGGGCTACGTCGCCTTCCTCGAGCGTCTGGGGGGAAAAGACGCCGGCGTGGCGCACGGCATCATGCACATGGTGACGGCGTCGAAAGAGGGCTCGAAGACGGTGGTGCTCCTGTCCGCTTCCCGGCCCGATCTGCTGATGGAGGCCCGGCCGACGCTGCCGGAGGGCATCGCGCTGCCCCCCGCCACCCGGAGTCCTCAGGTGATCCAGATGGGGGAGGGCCCCGGCACGCGCGAGGTGGTCTACGCCCGCACCTTGAATACGCCCCCGGCCGACGCCGTTGCCTTCTTTGACGCTCAGCTCAAGCAGGCGGGCTGGGACGTGGTGGACGAGGCGACGGGCTCCAACCGGAGGTCACTGGTGGGGAAGCGGGGAGGCACCACGGTCGTCGTCAACGCGCAGGCGGACGGAGTAGATTCCAGCTTGATCCTCACCTTCAGTCGGCAACCCACCCCAGAGGCCATTCGATGATTCCCAAGGCACTCCTCGCGTTCGCCGTCGCGCTCTCCCTCGGAGCGCCCGGAGAAGAGCGGTGCAGGAAGCAGTGTGATGAGACGGTCCGGCAGTGCAAGGACATGTGCAAGAAGCAGCTGGAGAAGACGCAGCCCGACAAAGTCGCCTTCTGTCAGGGCAAGTGCAAGGAGTTCACCAATGAGTGCTACAAGACCTGCAAAGACGGCAAGCACAACTGAGCGCGGGCTGGTCGCGCGCGTGCGCCGCCTCTCCCGCCGCGGCCAGGCGATGGTCGAGTACTCCGTCATCACCCACTTCCTGCTGATCGGCGGGACGGTGCTGCTCCTCCCCGTCATCACCAAGCTGTACGAGGGCCTCTCGAAGTACTTCGAGAGCATCTACTTCGTGCTGCACACCGCGGCGATCTGACGCTCGGACTTCCATGACGGCCTGCCAGGGGCGCGCTAGAAGGCGCCTCCATGGATCCGGCCGCCCCCCAGAAGCAGCGTTCTCCCTGGCTGTACGTGTTGCTCGGCTGCGGCGGCCTGGCCGCGTTGATCTGCCTGGGCTTCACCGTCTTCTTCCTCTTCATCGCCAAGAAGGGCAGCGACATGGTCGCGGGGGTCACCGATCCAACGGTGAAGGCGGAGAACGCGAAGAAGCAGCTCGGCGGCGTGCCCGAAGGGTACTCCGTCATCGCCAGCCTGAGCATCTTCGGGCTGATGGACCGCACGCTGCTGGCCGACAAGGTGGACGGAGACGGGGGCCTCGTGGAGGGCGCCCGGCTGTTCAACTACTTCCACGTGATCGCCAACGAGCAGAACAAGAAGACCAAGGCCTTCTTCACCGGCGACGGCGACGTGGCCGCGCTGCGCAACTCCAACGTCAACCTGCGCGCCGAGGACGTCCTCAAGAAGGGGAGCGTCACGGTGGACGGGCGGAAGATCTACTACGTGTCCACTCGCGGCGTGATGGACACCGGCGACACGCGCACCCAGGGGCTCAACAACGCGATCCTCTTCGACTGCCCGGGCGACGGCCTCTCGATGGGGGTGTGGAGCCAGCCGGATCCCAACCCCCAGGCGAAGCCCGAAGAGCTCGATCTCGCCGGCACCGTCGCCGACGAAGCCGAGCTGGCGAAGTTCCTCAAGCCCATCGACCCCTGCGGGAAGTGACTCGCGATGTTCGCCTCTCTGCTGCTGGTGTCGCTCGCAACGCTCGATGGAGGGGCGGAGCTCCTCCAGTCGCCGCCCACTGAGGAGTCACTCGCCGTCGACGCCGGAGCGCCGGAGAGCGCCGCGCAGGTCGCCGATGCGCCGGACGGAGGGGCCCCGGACGCCGCTGCCCCGACGCTGGCAACCGAGAAGCGCGACGTCGTGCCCAAGTTCATCAAGGGCGAGCTGTCCACCTACCTGGGCTCGGATCGTCTGGTGGTGCAGAACACCCGCATCGGCGTGTCCGCCGGCCTCGATCGCTTCGGCGACGTCTACTACCTCCTGGTGGAGCCGCTGGTGGACCTGCGCTTTCTCGACGGCGCACTGGGGCTGGGCTTCGGCGTGCCGCTGCGGATCGAGATGGTCAGCCTCGAGACGGATCCGACGACCGGTGATCCGAAGCTGACGCAGAACCTCGGCCGCTTCCGCACGGAGGACTGGGACTCCTTCCACGACTTCGGCCGCCTGCTCAAGTACGTCACCTACGGCAAGAAGGAAGATCCGCTCTACGTGTCGGTGGGCCAGCGCTACGCCACGTCCATCGGCCACGGGGCGATCACCCGGCGCTACTCGCCGAACATCGACATCGACTACCCGCGCGTGTCCGCGGAGGTCGACGCGTACAACCGCTTCGGCGGCTTCGAGCTGATGGTCAACGACGTGCTGGCCTGGAACCAGGTGTCGGGCATCGCCTTCTTGAAGCCCTTCTCCTTCTTCAACCCGCAGAGCGAGGCCCTCAAGAGCTTCTCGGTCGGCGTCTCGGGCGGCCTCGACTGGATGGCGCCCTACAACCTGGTGGTGCAGGACGGGCTGCGCCAGCTGGACGATCAGAATCGGCTGATCACCGAGAACAAGCCCGTCGGCATCGTGGGCGTGGACGCCGAGATCAAGGTGCTGAAGACGCAGCACGTCGACCTCAAGCCGTACGTCGACTTCTCGATGCTGGTGGGGGGCGACTTTGGCGTCACCGGCGGGCTCCTCGGGCGCTTCAACGTCGGCGAGAAGATCGTCAACGCCTTCCGCGTGGTGGTGGAGGCGCGCTACCTGGGTAGCCGCTACGCGCCCAGCTACTTCGACACCTTCTACGAGGTCGATCGCTTCATCTACGAAGAGCTGCCGCGCGTCGATGCCGCGGTGGCGAACTTCGTGCCCAAGGGCCGGTACCTGCTGGAGAACGGGCTGGGCACGCGCTTCGGTTACTACCTCGAGGGCAGCTGGGGCATCCCCGGCGCGGTGGGGCTGACGCTGGCCCTGCAGGGCGTCTCCAACTCCCGCGCGACGGACTTCGTGGCCCACCTCGAGGTGCCGGTGCTGAGCTTCTTCCAGGTCTTCGGCAGCTACTACCTGCGCGGCGTGGAGTCGTGGAGCGAGCTCGGCTACCAGGCGGACCAGGGCGTGCTCGGCTTGTTCGGCAACAAGGCGGTGGCCTTCGCGGGGGCGCGCCTCAAGATCCTCCCGTTCCTCTTCCTCAACGGGCGCCTGTACAAGACGTTCCGCATGAACCCGGACTTGAGGCGGTACGACAACCAGTTCGGCTTCGTGGTGGATCTGGAGATCGGCTACGAGTTTCCGAAGAAGAAGGAGCTGCCGCCGCCTCCTCCTCCCAACGCGTTCGAAGGAAGCGCCCACTCGTCCTTCGCGGCGCGATGACTGCGAGGGCGCGGGCGCGGCTGGCCCGGCGCTTCGGCGTGACCAGGCTGGCGCGGCTGACGGAGCTCGATCGTTGCGGCATCGAAGTCGTGGGCGCCGTGCGGCCGCGGGGGCACGTGCTGCAGGTGTCGCAGGGCAAGGGGTGGACCCTCGAGGCGGCCGAGTGGAGCGCGCTGGGCGAGGCCATCGAGCTGGCCGCGGCCGAGGCGCCGGATCCCGCGAGGCTCACCTTCGGCCCACCGCCGCGGCGGGCGCTCTGGGCCCCCGGTGACGAGTCCATCGCCTGGGTCGAGGGCGAGCTGCTCGGCTCGAGAGAGCGCGTCTTCGTCCCCGCGGACGCCGTCTATTGCCCGCCGGGCGGCGTGGCGTGGTTGGGGCCGTCGTCCAGCGCCTGGCGCTCGAATGGCCTGGGCGCTCACCCGACCCGGCGGGCGTGGGCGGTGGAGCACGCGGTGCTGGAGGTGGCGGAGCGGGATGCGCTCGCACGCGCGTTGCCGGCAGGCTGGACGCCGGCGGTGAAGCTGCGGCTGGTGAGGGCGCCGCAGGCGGTGGGCGCGCGACTGGCGCGAGCGGGGTTCGAGCTGTTCGTCTTCGATCTCACGCCGAAGGGCGATCGTCTTCCGCTGGCGGGCGCGCTGTTGTTCGACGGCGACGAAGGGCCGGTGCCGCTGACGGCGGGGTACGCCTGCCGGCGCTCCTTCGACGAAGCGGTGGACGCGGCGGTGCTGGAAGCGGCGCAGTCGCGGCTCACGGAGATCCACGGCGCCCGGGAGGACGTCGCGATCGGGCAGCGCGAGGCGGGGCGGATGCTGAGGGCCGTCCTCCGTGTGGGGAGGCCAGGCCGGCCGCCGCGTCGCCGGTACCTGGGGCCGCTCCAGCGCGCCGTGCGCGCCCCGGTGGCGATCGTCACCCTGCGCGAACGGCCCTGGGTGGTGAAGGCGGTGAGCGAGCAGTTGCTGGTGTCCGAGCTGTTGTGACGCGCGGCCCCACGCAGACGGCCGTGCGGGATTTCTGGAGCCACCGCCGGGCTCGGCAGAGGAGCCAGGTCTCGTCCAATCCAGTGCGACCCTGAGCTCGGCGGAGGGAAGCGACACCTGAGGCCCTGTGGAGTGGTTGGCGGCAAGGTGGGAGGTGCGTGGCCGCGCATTACGCCCCTTCAACCGCGAGTCATCGATCGCCTGACGCGATGTCTCGACGCCGCCGGCCCGGCTCGGCCGATGATGTCGGCATGTCCCTCCGGCGCCCGTTCGCCCTGGCTGGTCTGGCCGTCGCGATGGCCGTGTCCGTCTTCCTCCCCGTCGCCGGCGAGGGCTTCCGCGTCACGCCAGCGGAGCTGTCGAAGCTCGTCGGAATGGTGGTGGCCGTCGCGCTGATCTCCGCGGGGCTGTCGCGGTCCTTCCGTGCGCGCCGCACGCTGCTCCGACAGGTGGTCGTTGCCACGGGGCTCAGCGAGGTGGTGTGCGTCACCGCGGCCTTCGCGGCGGCCTGGCTGACGGCGAAGCGACCCTCGGAGGTGGTGATGTGGGCGCCGATCATCGTGCCCGTTCTGGCGATCACGCTGTTCCCCACCGTGGTCTGCGCGGTGGTGGCCGCGACTCCTTCCCTGCCTCGTTCGGAGCAACCGACAGGGGCCGCACGAAATTGAGCTGCGCGACGGCACGCCTGGGCCGACACTCTGCGCATGTCCGCTGATGTCATCGTTTTTCTCGGTCCCTCCCTGCCGCTCGACGAGGCCCGGCGGCTCCTCCCTGCGGACTATCGGCCGCCCGCGCGCCAGGGAGACGTCTTTCGCGCCCTCGTCGACCGACCTCGGGTGATCGCGCTCATCGATGGCGTCTTCGAGTCTGTGCCGTCGGTGTGGCACCACGAGCTGCTCGCCGCCCACGCCGCGGGAGTGCACGTCTTTGGCGCTTCCAGCATGGGGGCGCTGAGGGCTGCCGAGCTGCCCGGCGTGGTGAAAGGGGTGGGGGAGATCGCCAGGCGCTACGCCTCGGGGGAGTGGAAGGACGACGCGCTGGTGGCGCTCCTCCACGCGGACGGCGAGCACGGCTTTCGCCCGATGACGATCCCCTGGGTCAACGTCTGGGCCACGGCGAGGGCCGCTCGTCGTGCTCGCCTCCTCAGCCCCGCCCAGGAGCGGCGGCTGCTGAAGGCCGCTTCTTCGATCTTCTACCAGTCGCGGACCTGGCGACGTGTGCTGGAGGCCACGCGGTGGGCAGCTGCTCTCCGGCAGCGCATGGCGGACTTCGTCCGGGTTCGGGAGGTCAACCTCAAGGCGCAGGACGCGCGGGCCTGTTTGCGTGCGGCGCGCCGCGCGGGCCAGCGGAGGCCAGCGCGCCCCTTTCATGCGTCCAGCTTCGTCCGTCGACAGCGGCTCTCCCAGTGCCAGGGGGACCTCCTCGACTCCTGGCGGATGCGAGCGGATCGCGCGGCGTTGGAAGATCAGGGCGCCCGACGGCTGCTCCTCGCAGGTTTTGCGCGCATCGCAGGGCTCTCGGCTCCAGCGGAGGCGCTGGCGCGGTGGTCCAGACGCCTGGACGGGCGCGGTTTGGCCGACGACGAGCGCGCCACCCTCGCGGAAGCACTGGCCCTCGACGAGGTGATCCTGTCGGCGCCGGAGCGCTTCCTCCCCGACGGGCCGTCGCGGCTGGAAGGACTCGCGCTGGAGGCCCGCCTCATGCACTCGAGTACCACCGCGCGGCGTGCGCGTTAGAGTGTCTCTCGGGATGCGGCTGGCGAGCTACAACGTCCGGTACTTCGGACACGGGCTCAAGGGGCTGGCGAGCACCTCGGCGTCGAAGTCACGCATCGCCGAGGCGTTGCTGGCGCTCGAGCCCCTGCCCGACATCGTGGCGCTGCAGGAAGTGGAGACCCGCTCCATCCGCGCGGCCGTAGCGCACCGGAGCGGGCACCCGTCGGAGACGCAGCTCGAGGCCTTCCTCCGGCACCTCGCCGGCGAGTTCAAGAAGGCCGGTCGGGTGATGCCCTACCGCGCCTGGTACTTCCCCGCCCACACCTACCAGATGGGGGTGGTGAAGCTGTACACCACGGGCCTGGCGATGCTGGTCAACGCCCAGACGCTGGAGGTGGTGGCGGACAACGGCCACAAGCCGCACCACATCACCCACCACTCGTCCGAGCGCCTGAAGAAGGTGAAGCAGACGCGGATCGCCGCGCACCTGCAGCTCGAGGACACGAAGGGCCGCCGCTTCCACGTCTTCAACACGCACCTCTCGCTGCCCACGCCCTGGGCGAAGGAGTTCTGGAGCGAGAAGCGCAAGATGGGACACGGGAAGAACCAGCTGGAAGAGGCCCGTGCCCTGCGTCACTTCATCGAGGGCACGGCGAAGTCAGAGCCCTTCCTGCTGGTGGGTGACTTCAATTCTGCGCCCGCGACGCCGGTGTACCGCTACCTGAGCGAGGAGTGCCGGATGTTCGGCGCGCAGGAGGTGCTGGGGCAGATCGATGCGAAGCGCCCCGACACGTTCCCCACCGCGGGCTTCCTCAACCTGCGCATGCACCTCGACCACATCTTCGGCGGCAACCGGATCGAGTTCGGCGACCTCAAGGACACCCACCCCTTCGGCGATGCGAGGGGCCGCTTCCACGGGCTGTCCGATCACGTGCCGTTGATCGCCAGCTTCGACATCGGCTGACGGCGGTCGAGATCGAGCAGCTCGTAGTCCTCCGTCTTCGCGTGAAGCATGCCGCCGTCGATGAAGTACATCCGCGCGTCGGCGTGGCAGCCGAGCTGGTAGCGCACCACCTCGCCTTCGACGACGAGGGAGCGCAAGGGGCCGTCGACGCTGCCAGGCTCGCACCAGTGCATGAGCTCCTCGCGGCACTTCTTGTCGCGCACGTGGCCCACCGCTTGCGGGAAGGCAGAGGGCAACCGCCGGGGATCGAAGCGGCGGCGGGGAGGGCCATCCAACTGCCCCGGCTTCGCCAACGCAGGATCGACCGGCCGGTGGAAGAGCACGCCCCGGCCTTCTCCGCGCCTGGCGTCGCCCGGCTGGTGGAGCGGCTCGAGGTCCAGCGGCCCTCCCTTCCACCTCTCCACCCGATCATCGAGGAAGGCGTTGAGTGCGTGCGCCACCCCGGCCGCGGTGGAGAGATCGCCACGCAGCAGGGCGAGGTCGTCCACCGTCACGCCCGCGTGCACCACCAGAAGCCCCCGGTGCTCATGCGCCAGCCGGAGCCTTCGGGAGTGAAGCAGCTCGGTCACCAGCTCCCGCTGCGCCACCGAGAAGCACGAGAAGTCGCGCGACAACAGCTCGGCGGTGGGGATGAAGGGGTAGCGCGCGAGGAGCGCGGCCTGGCGTTCGCGATCGAGGTTGCCGCGGCGGTAGGCCTCGTCGGCCTCCTGGCGTGCGGCGTCGAAGGCGGCGTCGTCGGGGAAGTGGCTCAGCTCGCACACGCGGGCGAGATCATGGTTGCCAGCCAGGAGGATCACCTGGTCTGGAGGGTGGGCCGCGAGCCACGAGAGCAGGGCGAAGGCGTCGTCCGTCGCCTCACGGCGCGCCTCGGGCGGTCCCCAGTCGAAGTGATCGCCGATGGAGATGAGCTGGACATCGGCGCGCAGGCGCTCTCCGTCGAGCAGCTGGTGGGCGGCCAGCACCGCGCGCACGGTGGCGAGCGGGGCCTGTGGGTCGCCCATGGCGACGTGGTGACGAAAGGGGCCGGGCATCGGGCGATCGAGGTTATACGGCCAAAACGATGACGATCGCCCAGGGCGTGTTGCTGGCGGTGGCGGCGTTCCTCGGTGGGGCGCTCAACGCCGTGGCGGGCGGCGGCAGCTTCCTCACCTTTCCGGCGCTCGTCTTCGCGGGCAGCGCTCCCCTGGTGGCGAATGCGACGAGCACGGTGGCGCTCTGGCCGGGTTCCATCGCCAGTGCGTTCGGCTATCGACGGGAGGTGGCGGGCGAGAAGCGCCTGGTGTGGCTGCTGGCGCCGGTGAGCCTCCTCGGGGGGCTGCTCGGGGCCTGGTGGGTCATCGCCACGCCCGAGCAGATCTTCGCCCAGCAGGTGCCCTTCCTCTTGCTGGTGGCGACGTTGACTTTCACCTTCGGCGATCGCTTGAGGGGGGCGCTCGCGCAGCGCGGGACGCCTCGGGTCTGGGTGCTGGTGGCCCTGCAGTTGCTCATCGCGGTGTACGGCGGCTACTTCGGCGGGGGGATGGGGCTCATGATGCTGGCGCTGTTCGCGCTGCTGGGGCCTTCGCACCTGCACGCGATGAACGGCCTGAAGTCGGTGTTGGGCGTGGCCATCAACCTCACCGCCCTGGTGGCCTTCGTGGTGGCCGGCAAGGTGGACTTTCTTCGCGCGGGCCTGATGACGGCGGCGGCCGTCGCGGGAGGCTACGCGGGGGCAGCCCTCGCCCGGCGCTTCGACGCCCCGAAGGTGAAGCGGCTGGTGATCGTCCTGGGCTGGGCGATCACCGTCGCCTTCTTCCTGAAGACGTTCGGGTGACGTCGCGGCTTCAGGCCGCCGCCATGCTCCCCGCGTAGAAGCCCTCGAGGATGTCCTTGTACTTGGCCTCCACCGCCTTGCGCTTGAGCTTCTGGCTGGGGGTGAGGTCGCCGTCTTCGAGGGTGAGATCTTTCGGGAGGATCGCGAAGTTCTTGATCGACTCGTAGCTGGCGAGGCCCTTGTTCAGCTCGGCGATGTACGGCTTGATGAGCGCGTGGGTGCGCGGATCCTTGACGATCTCCGCGTAGCCGCCGGCGACGCCGTTCTCCCTGGCCCAGGCGCCGATGGCCTCGGGATCGAGCGCGATCAACATCGTGCAGAAGTTCCGGTTGTTCCCGTGGACCAACGACTGGCTGACGTAGGGGCAGATCATCTTGAACTTGCCCTCGATGTTCTGCGGCGCCACGTACTTGCCGCCCGACGTCTTGATCAGGTCCTTCTTGCGATCCGTGATCTTGAGGATGCCGCTCGAGTCCAGCTCGCCGATGTCGCCGGTGTAGAGCCACCCGTCCTTGATCGTCTCGGCGGTGGCGTCCGGGAGGTTGTGGTAGCCGCGCATCAGCCCGCGGCTCTTGATGAGGATCTCCCCGTCTTCCGCGATCTTCACCTGGGTCCCGGGCAGCGGCTGGCCGACGGTGCCGAACTTGAAGGAGTCGGGCCGGTTGACGAAGGACGCGGCGCTCGTCTCCGTCAACCCATAGCCCTCGAGGATCAGCACGCCTGCCGAGTGGAAGAACTCGGCCATCTCCCTCGAGAGCGGCGCGGATCCCGAGACGAAGTAGCGCAGCCGGCCGCCGAAGCGCTCCTGCAGCTTGGAGAAGACCAGCTTGGTGGCGATCGAGTTCTTCACCGCCAACACGCCGCTGGGCTCCTGCCGCTGCTGGCGCAGGGTCGACACTTCCTTCCCCACCGCGAAGGCCCACTTGAAGATGGAGTACTTGAGCCCGCCGCCCTTCTTCGCGTTCTCCACCACCTTGTTGTAGACCTTCTCGAAGATGCGGGGCACGGCGGCCACGAAGGTGGGCCGCACCTGCGAGAGGTTCTCGACGATCTTGTCCACCCGGCCGTCCACCGCCGTCTGGAAGCCGATCTTCAGCTGCGCCACCTCCAGCACCTTGCCGAAGCTGTGGGCCAGCGGCAGCCAGAGGAACTGCACGTCGTCCGGCACGAGCAGCTTGAGCTCGTCGATCGCGTCGGCCTCGTACACCCAGCAGTCGTGCGTCAGCTCCACGCCCTTGGGCTTGCCGGTGGTGCCGGACGTGTAGATCAAGGTCGCGAGATCGCCGTTCTTCACCGAGCTGCACACCGCTTCCCAGTCGGCCTGCGACGCCGCCTTGCCCTTCTCCATCAGCTCGTTGAGCGTCAACACCCAGCCGTCGGGCGTGCCCTTCCCGTCGATGGTGATGACGTGCTTGACGCCCTTGAGCTCGCCCCGCACGCGGGTCAGCTTGGCCACCTGCTCGTCGTTCTCCGCGAAGACGAACTTCGTGTCGGAGTCGTTGATGATGTACGCGCACTCCTCGGCGAGGTTGGACGGGTAGATGGTGGTGGTGGCGCCGCCCGAGCAGAGGATGCCCATGTCGATGGCGATCCACTCATAGCGGGTGTTGCAGAGGATCGCCGCGCGCTGCTCGTTGACGAGGCCCAGCGCCCGCAGCCCCATGGCGATCTGCTTCACCTGCTCGCCGAACTGCCTCCACGACACCTGCTTCCACCCCGAGCCGGACGGGTAGGAGTAGGCGTTCGCGTCGGGGCTGGCCTTGATGCGGTGCAGCAGAAGCTCGGGGACAGTCTGGAAGGCCATGTGGACGCTCCTTGGACAGAGAGGGTGGTGCCCGCGCGGAATGTACCGGCGGGACACTTCCCTGCAACGGCAATGTGGGTGCAGACATGACGAGGCCGGCGCTCCCGGACAGGAGTCGCCGGCCTCTCAGGCGCTTCGCGGGACTTACTTGCGGGCAGCCTGCTCGGCGGCCAGCTTCTCCTTGTACTTCTTGATCATCTCTTCCTGCTCGTTGCGGGGCACCGGCGAGTACTTGGCGAACTCCATGGTGAAGTTCCCCTTGCCCTGCGTCGCGCTACGCAAGTCCGTCGAGTAGCCGAACATGGTGTTGAGCGGGACTTCGGCCACCACGGTCACCTGGTTGTCCGCGTTCGACGTCTCGAGGATCACCCCACGGCGCTGGTTCACCTGGCCGACGACCGAGCCCTGGAACTCGGTGGGCGCCTCGACTTCCACCTTCATGATCGGCTCGAGCACCACCGGCTTGGCGGCCGCGTAGCCCTCGCGGAAGCCCATGATCGCCGCCGTCTTGAACGCCTGCTCGCTGGAGTCGACCGCGTGGAAGGCGCCGTCGTTGATCACGCAGCGCACGCCGACGACGGGGAAGCCGATCAGGCTGCCCTTCTTGATCGCCTCCTGGAAGCCCTTGTCGCACGCGGGGATGAACTCGCGGGGGATCGCGCCTCCGACGATCTCGTTGACGAACTCGTACTGCATCACCGCGTCGGACGGCAGCGGCTCGAGGTAGCCGCAGACGCGCGCGAACTGGCCGGAGCCACCCGTCTGCTTCTTGTGGGTGTAGGCGAACTCTCCCCTCTGGCTGATCGTCTCGCGGTAGGCCACCTGCGGCTTGCCCGCCACCACTTCGCAGTTGTACTCGCGACGCATGCGCTCCATGTAGATCTCGAGGTGGAGCTCGCCCATACCCGAGATGATCGTCTGGGCCGACTCCTCGTCCTGGTGCACGCGGAAGGTGGGATCTTCCTTGGTGAAGCGGTTGAGCGCCTTGGAGAAGTTCTGCTCCCCCGAGCGATCCTTGGGGGCCACGGCCAGGCTGATCACCGCCGCCGGCACGTGCATCGAGGTGAGCGTCACGTTCATCTTGCCGTCGGTGAAGGTCTCTCCTGAAGAGGCCTCGATGCCGTAGAAGGCCACGATGTCGCCTGCCTGCGCGGACTGAACTTCCTCGCGGTCGTCGGAGTGCATGCGGAACATGCGCGGCACGCGCACCTTCCTCAGCTGGTTGGACGTGTTGATGATGGTGTCGCCGGTGGCCACCTTGCCCTGGTAGATGCGGAAGTAGGTCAGCTGGCCGTACTTGTCCTGCTGGAGCTTGAAGGCCAGGCCGACGAAGGGCTTGTTGGGATCCGACTCGAGCACGATCTTCTGCTCGTTGTTGGCCTGGTCGTGGGCCTCGTTGGTGACTTCCTTCGGGTTGGGCAGGTACATGCAGACCGCGTCGAGCAACAGCTGCACGCCCTTGTTGCGGAAGGCCGAGCCGCACATCACCGGCGTCATCTTGAGCGCCAGGGTCGCGCGGCGGATGGCGGCGCGCAGCTCCTCGTCGCTCACCGGCTCCTCGGCGAGGAACTTCTCGGCCAGCTGATCGTCCACGTCGGCCACCGCCTGGATGATGTGCTCGCGGGTGGCCTTCGCCGCCTCCACGTAGTCGGAGGGGATGGCCTCCTCGCGGATGCTCTCGCCGTTCTCCCCGTCGAAGAAGTAGGCCTTCTGGTTGATGGCGTCGATGATCCCCTGGAACTTGTCCTCGGCGCCGATCGGCACCTGCAGGCGCACCGGGTGGTGGCCCAGCTTCTCCTTGAGCATCTCCGCCACGCGCTCGTAGTTGGCGCCGGGGTTGTCCATCTTGTTGACGAAGGCGATGCGCGGCACCCGGTAGCGCTTCATCTGCTTGTCGACGGTGATCGACTGGCTCTGCACGCCCTTGCCCGAGTCGAGCACGAGGATCGCGCCGTCGAGCACGCGCAGCGCGCGCTCCACCTCGATGGTGAAGTCCACGTGGCCCGGCGTGTCGATGATGTTGATGTTGTGCTCGGCCAGCTGCTGCTTGGAGCCGTTCCACACGCAGTAGGTCGCCGCAGACTGGATGGTGATGCCCTTCTCGCGCTCGAGGTCCATCGAGTCCATCTTCGCGCCGACGCCGTCCTTGCCGCGGACCTCGTGGATCGCGTGGATGCGGCCCGTGTAGAACAGGATGCGCTCGGTGAGCGTCGTCTTGCCCGAGTCGATGTGGGCCGAGATGCCGATGTTGCGGATGCGTTCCAGAGGGATGTTCGCCATAGCGGGCGCGCGACTACTGGATGCGTGGCCGAAAGACAAGCCTTGCCGGGCCTCCACGGGCCTCCTAAGCCTGCCCTCCGGATGAGCGACGAGAAGCAGGGTGGGGAAGGGGCCCAGGCGCCGTCCGGCGCGCCACCCCCGCCCGCTGCGTCCAGGGCTCCCGCCGAGGGCGCCCCCGCTTCGCCCGGGGCCGCGCCCACTGCCGTGGCGCCACCCGAGACGGCCCAGCCCGTTTCACCGGGGGCGGAGGCGCGCGCAGACGAGGCCCCGCCCCTGCCCACCTTCGCGCCGGCGGAGAAGGTCTGCGGCAACTGCAAGCTGTGGCGGGCCCACTCGGTGGAGGCGCAGCGCGGCTGGGTCGGCACCTGCCGGGTGCAGGCGAACCGGGGCCTCTTCCCGCCATCCGCACCGTGGTGCGACGCCTTCGTGCCTCGCGGCGAGGCGGTCACGGTCAAGGAGGAGACGCCTCGGTTCCGAGCACGGGCGCTCAAGCCCATCGGGCCCGTGGTGCGTTCGGCGGGCACGGCGCGCCAGGTGTCGGGGCCGGCGCTGGTCCCGGCCGTCGACCCGAACACGGAGATTGATCTCGAAGGAGCCACCATGACGCGCGCCGAACTGATGGAGCTGTTCCTCGAGGCCTCGGGCCTCGCCGAAGTGCCCCTGGCCCCCAAGTGGGAAGGCGGCACGGTGAAGCTGATCCCCGGCAACCCCTCGCTGCAGGCCAAGGACATCCCCATCGACGGGCTGTTCCACAAGGTGGTGATGATCCGCAACAACCTGCGCACCCTGGAGCAGAAGCTGAACGCGCACCCCAAGCTGACGGACGCGGAGAAGGTCGAGCTGCAGCAGTACATCACCCGCAGCTACGGGTCGCTCACCACCTTCAACGTGCTGTTCAAGGACAAGGGCGATCAATTCGTGGGGCAGAAGGGCGACGACTGACGGGCCCACCGGCGCTCATTCAGCCCAGCGTCCCCAGCGAGCTGGCCTCGGCCCCGCGCGCCGCCGTCATGGCTGATCCGGCTCGCCGGCGTCCTTCGCCATCGCCGCCATGAGCCGGGTGCGGCCGCGGTTGAGCGCGCTCTTCACCGTGCCTTCGGGCAGCCCCAGCATGCGGGCGATCTCCGGGTACGAGTAGCCGCGCAAGTCCCTCAGCGTCACCACCAGGCGGTGCTGCTCCGACAGCTGCTCCAGCGCCTCGAGGAACAGCGCGTGCCGCTCGTTGCCGACTGCGCTCGTCTCGGGATCATCCGGCGTGGGCAGCGTCGTCTCCAGCTTCCCGCGCCGTCGCCGCGCGCGCAGCGAGTTGATCGACGAATTGACGAGGATCCGGTGGAGCCAGGTGGTGTACGCGGCCTTCCCGTCGAAGCGGACATTCTGCGAGTGGAGGCGGGCGAAGACCTCCTGCACCACGTCCTCCGCCTCGTCGGCGTCCCGCAGGATCCGCCGGGCGATCGACAGCGCGCGGCGCCGGTGCTGGCGGTACAGCTCGGGGAGAGGTGGCAGGGCCGACATGCCTGCCTTCAACGCCCCCCTCGCGCCTTCGATCTACCCACCCGGAAAACGACCTGAAATCAAGTCGTTGGCTCGTCGTTGCCGTGGGTCAGGCCCCAGTCCTTGAGGCGCTTGAAGAGAGTGGATCGGGCGACGCCCAGCTCCTTGGCGACCCGCTCGCGGTTGTTGTTGAAGCGGCGCAGGGCGGCCTCGACGAACTGGCGCTCCGCGCGCTGGAGCATCTGCTCGAGCGTCAGGCCCGGGGTGAACTCGGCCATGTCGAGCCCGGTCGCGCGATCGACGCGCGAGTCGAAGCTCAGGTCGCCCACGTCCAGATTGGCCCCTTTTCGCAAGAGCAGCGCGCGGTGAATCACGTTGCGCAGCTCGCGCACGTTGCCCGGCCAGTCGTGGTTGGTGAGGGCGTCGATCGCGGCGCCGGTGAGGCGGACCGTCTGGCCCCGGGGCGAGAAGACGCGAATGAAGTGCTCGGCGATGGGGAGGATGTCCGCGCGCCGGTTGCGCAGGGGCGGGAGGTGCAGCGGGATGACGCAGAGCCGGTAGTACAGATCCTCCCGGAACTTCCCTTCGCGCGCCGCCGCCAGGAGATCGCGGTTGGTGGCGGCGACGATGCGCACGTCCACCGTCAGCGGGCGGGACGCGCCCACGCGCTTGATCTCCCCCGACTCCAGGGCACGCAAGAGCTTCGCCTGGAGGTCGAGGGGCAGCTCGCCGATCTCGTCGAGGAAGATGGTGCCGCCGTCGGCTTCCTCGAACGCGCCCTTGCGCGAGTTGGCGGCGCCGGTGAACGCGCCCTTCTCGTGGCCGAACAGCTCGCTCTCGATCAGCTCCTTGCTGATGGCGGCGCAGTTGACGGGGATGAAGGCGCCCTGCGCGCGGGTGCTGCCGTCGTGGACGGCGCGGGCCACCAGCTCCTTCCCGGTGCCGGACTCCCCGAAGACAGCCACGGCCGCGGAGGAGGGCGCGACGCGCTCGATCAGCTCGGCCAGCTGCTTCATGGAGGGATCGTTCCCGATGATCCCTTTGTAGTTGCCGATGGCCTTGCTGCCGGCGGACAGGGGCTCGAAGGTGATCTCGGCCTCGCCGACCCTCAGCGCGGTGAAGAAGGGGACCTCCGCCTCGAAGACGCGCACGTTGTTGAGCCACGTGCCATTGGTGGAGTGCTGATCCACCACCTGAAAGCGGTTGTGCTGGCGTGTCACCTTGACGTGACGGCCGGAGACGAAGCGGTGGTTCAACACCACGTCGTTTGCGGCATCCTTCCCGATGGTGAAGACGTCGCCCTGCACGCGGACCGCGGACTCTTGTGCGCCCTGGCGGATCTTGACCTGGGCGGGCAGCCGGGGCGCGTCGGCCTCCTCTGCGCGCGCAACGACCTCGGTGCGGTTGCCGACCTCGGTGGCGTCGGTGGCGTCCCGGCTGGAGGTCGCGCGGAACACCGCCCGCCACTGCCCCAGCGCGATGTCGGCGCCGTCCGCGAGCTCTCCCTGCGTCACCTTGCTGCCCGCGATGGTGGTGCCTTTGCCCGACAGATCCTGCACCCTGCACGTCTTTCCCTCGAGGAGGAGCGCCACGTGCTGACGCGAAACCTCCGGATCGGGGATGGCGACGTCGCATCGGTCACCGCGCCCCAGCACCACGCGGTCCTCGCCCAGGGCGAACCGCAGCACCTCTTCCCCCCGCCGGAAGAACACGAGCTCAGCCATGGCCGCGCACCTACCACGGCCTACTGTCACGCACCAAGGCCCACCCCGGCGACAACACGACCGATGGAGGGGAGGGTGGGGCCAGTCGACAATCGGGAGTGGATGCGGGACGACCACCCAGAGAGCGGCCAGGCCGCCGTGGAGACAGCGCTGACGATGCCGCTGGCGCTCTTCATGCTGCTGGGCACACTGCAGCTCTTCATGATGCTGCAGGGCCGGCTCTTCGCGGAGCACGCGGCCTACGCGGCGGTGCGGACCGGTTCGGTGCGGCACGGGGACTGTGAGGCGATGACGCACGCGGCGATCGCGGCGCTGTTGCCCAGCTTCGTCAGCTACCTCGGCGAGGGCACTCCAGGCGCGACGCCCCAGGAGAAGCTGGCAACGGCCTTCTCGCTGCGCACGCAGAACAAGCCCTTTTCCAATCAGTTCGACCCGGACGCCGACGACGGGCACGACGGGGCGGTGGCGTGGCTGTTCCGGGAGACCCCGGTGCGCAGTGACGTCACCCGCCAGTCGGAGCACGACTTCGACGATCCCGACGGACAGGGCTACACGCTGCGGGTGCGGCTGGTGTACTGGTACCCGCTGCGCATCCCCTTCGCGAACTGGGTGATGGCCACCATGTTCCGCGCCTACTTCGGCCTGGGCGACTACAACAAGGTGAGCCCGATCATGCCGGTGAAGCCCGAGGCGAAGTGGACGCAGACGTCCTCGCGCCTGCGCAACGCCGCCGCCAACGAGTTCCTCCGGCGCTACAACGATCAGCAGTACGTCTTCCCCGTCACCGCGTCGTACGCGATGCGCATGATGACGCCCCCGCGGCAGCGCTTCTTCCAACGCCAGAACTGCGAGCCCGCGCCATGACCCGCTCACCTCGCGGCCAGAACCTGGTGCTGTTGGCGCTCACCATGCTGTTCCTCGCCCTGATGGTGACGATGACGCTCGGGCTGGGCATGCGGATCCGCCAGAAGCACGAGCTGCAGAACCTCGCCGACGCGGCCGCCTATTCGAACGCGGTGATGGAGGCGCGGGCCTTCAACAACGCGGCGGTGATCAACCGGCTGCAGATCAGCTACTGGGTAGCGCAGGCGGCCGATCAGAGCCTCATCTCGTGGACGGGCTATGCGCGGGGGATGCAGGCCGGCAGCCGCAACGCGCTCAGGAAGCTCATCAGCACGTGCCGTACGCCGAGGTTCCTGGCGCGGGGACGCCAGCAGGCGAGCGATCTGGAAGCAGATCTCAAGAACTACGCGTCGGCCACCTACCCGTCGAGGTGGGACTCGCTCGATCAGCCCGCTGGACTAGAGGCTCAAGACGTTCAGTCGCGCATTGTCAGCCTGCACACCGAGCTCGCCCGTGGTTGGACCGCGATGAACCCTGACTCGGTGCAGCAGCGCTTGTTCAGGGCTCTCGAGGATCAGTCACTCACCCAGCAGATCATCCTGTCGAGTCGGCTGACCGACATTGACGTGCTTGCTTCGTCCGGCCCGACGGATCCAGCGAGCGTGGTCAGCGTCAATCGCCGAGAGGTCGATTGTGACTTTGGCGGGACAGGAAACGAGCCGCTCGAGCAGTCATTCCAAAAGGCCAACCCGGGGTTGTGCAGCCGCGCCACCTGGAACGAGAACCAGCTTCAGGCGGCGATGGGCACGCGGGGGGATTCCTTCGTGACGGGGCGTGGCCCGGTGCCGCCCAAGGCCCTGGCTGACATTCAGCGGTTCGACTCGAACTACGACGAGGTGTCGATCTCGTTCAGCGGGGTCTCAGGCAGCGCCTTCTGGGCGCCTGGAGCCAACTGGCACGCCGAGGTGATCACGACCTTGATGTCCAAGGCAGACGATCACGGCACCGTGACGGTGAGCAGCAGCGGGTGCTCGGTGACCGAAGCCATCTTCGACGAGCTCAAATCGACGTGGGAGGAGGACAGCAACGACGCCCATGAGTGGACGAACGCTGAAGACGAGCCCCAAGATGCCGCGCTCTACCACACCATGGGCTCCTGCACGCCCGCCTGCCCCTCGGTGTGGGTGCGCAGCTTCGGCTTCTCTCCCGCCGACGGCCCGGACGACGCCTATGGCCAGCCGAAGGTGGTGGTGGCGCTGGAACGGGATCTGACCAAGCACGTCTTCCCGTGGGAATTGCACTTCTCCTTCCCGTTCTCAGCCACGGGGCCGACGCGCTCGTGGGACGGCCGGGGCGACAAGCTGGCGGGCACCGCGTTCGCGGGCCTCAACATCCGCAAGCAGACGGCGTGGTCGACGGGCATCATCTACTACCACCGCATGGACTACTGGGAGGAGTTCCCCAACCTGCTCAACCCCTTCTGGCGGGCCACGTTGGCGCCGTCCGACGTCGACGCCCAGGCGCGCGACGACGTGAAGCGCGTGCTGAACCAGGGCGATCACCGCTGGCAGAAGGACGCCTTCGATGAACTGGTCCGCGTCGGCTACAAGGGGCTGCACTGATGAGGCGCGCGCGCTCGAGAATCCGCCGCACGCGGGGCCAGGCCGTCGTCGAGCTGGCGCTGGGCGCGGTGGTTTTTGTCACCGTGCTGCTGGTCGGCATCCACCTGGCTGAGATCTCCATCCTCTCCCTGAAGGTCCAGGAAGCCGAGACGTACGCGGTGTGGCAGACGACGCAGCGCCGGGTGCAGACGCGCGAGCCGTCGGGGGCCACCAGCCTCGCGCCGTTCAACTCCACGTTGAACGACACCAGCGGCGAAGAGGCGAAGGCCCGGCAGCGCTACCGCGACTTCAACGGGCTGGACTCGGTCAACGGCGGGCCCAACATCCAGATGGCGCTGACCCGGGGGCGCGGCCTCGACGTGGACTGCAACCGCAACGGGCGGCTGCACTTTCAGCCTTCGACCACCGCGCGCCTCATCTACCGCGACGAGGGCGCGCTCGAGTGCTCGGCTGAGGCGAGGCTCGAGGCGATTCGCATCCCGAGGTTCTTCATGCAGAAGGCCGAGGGCGGGTGGTACCAGGGCGACCAGCTCCAGCGGATGGCGATCCCCGTGTGCGGCATGGGCCTGCCCACCAACGGAAATTGCCGCGGGGCGCTGGCGATCCTCACCAACGACTGGGGGCTGGCGGGCGACGAGACGGGTGAGTGCAAGCTGCGCGGCTGCGCCAACCAGAAGTACCGCGGCATGGTGCAGAGCATGTGGCAGGGGGATCTCGGCGCTCGAAGTGTCGCCTTCGCCATGGAATTTGCCGGCGCGGCCCCGGCAAGCGGCGCCGACTTCCACTTCTCCTACTCGGGCTTCGAGTCCGGCTACGCCGAGTACACCGGCGGCGAGGGCGTGGGCACCTACCTCACCGGCGGCCCGGCAGTGCCCGGCGGCATGGTCTACCAGTCGAAGACAGACGGGAAGTGCTGGCTGGGTCGTCCGTGTCCGTGATGTCCGTGGCGCTGTGCGCGGCCCTCGCCGGAGCGCCAGACGCAGGGGTCCGCAAGCCCTTCGAGTGGAACGTCCCCAGGCTGCTCACCATCGTCCCGGTGGGTCAGCGCCTCGAGGCCAACGGCCTGCCGATGCAGATCTTCGCGGCGCGCTCGAAGGAGTCGCTGGACAACCTGATCATCCACTACGCGCAGCGCTTCCTCGATGACGGGCTGTTCCTGCCCTTCAAGTTCATCGGGCCCAGGCCGGGCGGGCGGCTGCCGAAGGTGGTGGCGTTCGATCCGGAGGCGAAGGTGTCCTACCTGGTGTACGGCTGGCCGGAGCCCGACGGGACGACGACGCTCATCCTCGGGGCTGCGGATCTCGGCGCGCGCAGCCAGCGCCAGACGGGGAAGTATCCGCCCTTCCCCGGCGCCATCGGCGTCACGTCCTTTCAGCTCGAGTACGCCGAGGCGGTGTCGTTCACCGCGAAGGCCACCGAGGAAGAGGTGATCGACTTCTACCGGAGCATCCTCCCCGCGGGCGGGTGGAAGGAGCGCGAGCGCGGCGTCTTCGTGAAAGAGGGCCGCGCGGTGCGGGTCCTGGCGAGGCCCGACAAGGCCAAGGGCGTGCTGGGCGTGGTGGTGCTGGAGCAGGCCGACGAGCTGGTGCTGGGTTTGCCGGAGAAGGGCGAAGGGAAATAGGCCGTCAGCGGAACTGCGGCCGTCCGATGTAGCCCGTCAGCCGCGCCAGCCTCCACTGGGGATCCTTCGGATCCGGCCCGAGGAAAGAGATCGCGCTCCCCAACATCCCGAGGCGCTTCTGAAACTCGGGATCGGGCTTGAGGCGGACCTCCATGTTGGCCTCGGAGTAGGGGAGGCGCTTGGCCAGCTTGAGCGTGCCGGAGACGTTCACCTCGAGATCCGGGCTGACGTTCTTGAGCTCCTCCACCGTGGCGGCGCCCTTCTCGATCTTCACCTTCCCGCCGAGGTCGCCCAGGACGATCTTCGGGAGATCGACGGGCGTGGGCTCCGGCCCGAACTGCGGAATGGGGATGTTCATCGAGCCCCCATTGATGGAGAGGCCCTTCGTGGTGAGAGTGAAGGAGCCGGACGCCAGCGAGAGATCCGGCTCGGCAGGGGCAGGGCCCGCCGCCTGGCCTTTGGGCAGCGTCAAGTCGAGGTGCGCGTCCACCACGCCCGAGAAGTCGATGCCCGAGAAGGCCTTCAAGTTGCCCTTGGACACGTCGATGTCCTCGGCGTCCACCTTGAGGCGCATCGAGGAGAAGCCGGACACCACGGTGGTGATGGTGCCGTCGAAGCCCTTCACCTTCACCTTGAGGCCCGGGGGAAACAGCGACGGCCCGACGCTGATCGAGTCCAGCTTGAGCGGCTCGGGGGGTGGATCGGCGTCGGACTTCTTCGAGATCTGCACGTCCTTCGCCCGAATGGCGAGCAGCCCTGGCCCCATCGAGCCGATGCGCACGAAGTACCCGGCGGCGTCGGCCTCGAGCCGCACGCGATCTCTGAGCGCGTCGTAGGGGAAGGACAGGAAGAAGGCCACCACCAGCGCGAAGAGCGCGAAGGCGGTGTACCCGGTGATCCGCTTCCACAGGCTGGGCTTCTTCTCGGCCATGGCGCTAGTTCTTCAGGTGGTAGGTGGAGATGGTCAGCCACGCGGTGATCGACTCGTTGGCCACGCGCGGCTCGAGGCGCATGTACCGGACCTTCACGATGCCCGGGCCCGCCTCGACGAGGGTGAGGAACTCCACCAGGCGGTTCAGCTTCACGTCGGTCAGCGTCACCTCGACGGAGCTCTCGACGATCTTCGTGCCCTCCAGGCTGACGTCGGCGCGCGGGTTGATGGTCGGCAGCTCGAGCCCCGTCTTCTGCGCCTTCTCCTCGAGGTAGCTGATGAGGCGCACGTTGGACGCGGCGAGCTGGCGCTCCATCGCCTCCTGCGCGGCCTTCGCCTGGCCGTACCCGCCCGCGACCGTCTGCACCTCTTCGAGCTGGGTGATCTTCTGCGAGGTCCGCTTGCGGATCGACTCGGCCTTGCTGCCGAAGGTGAAGGTGATCAGGAAGAGCAGGAAGACGCCCAGCGCCACGGCGGCGAAGGTCACCATGCGCCGCTCTCGCGCCGACAGGGTGGACAGTGACGTCTGCAGTGTGGCCTGGAGATCAGCGAGTCCGGCCATGGCTCAGCCCTCCCCCTTCGCGGCGTCGTCGGGGCACTCGACCTGGATGTCGAGGCGGAAGTTCACCTTCGCGCCGTCCTTGCTCTTCTCGACGCGGCCTTCCTTGATCTCCTTGAAGCACTTGTACTGCTTCAGCGCGGCGATCAGATCCTCCATGTTCTTGGAGTTGGCGGCCTCGCAGCGCACCGAGATGCGATCGAGATCGATGACGATCTGCTCGAGCGTCACCGGGAGCTCCGCAGGCACGCGCTGGGTCAGCTCCGCGAGGAGGGTGGTGGCCGAGCGCTTCGGGATGCCGGCGGCGGGGCTCTCCTGGCCCTGCAGCAGGTTGAGCGCGCGCGCGTAGTCCTTCTCGCACTTGCCGAGGATGCGCTGGGTGACGTCGCACAGCACCGCGTCGACCTGCTTCTCGCGGCGCTCCAGCACGGTGTTGCGGACGATGCCGCTGGCGATGAGGAGCACCAGCAACACCGCGGCGAAGGCGATGAGCTGGCCCGCCTTGTCGCGCATGACGTCGAAGTCGCTCTTGAAGGCGAACTCGCCGCGGCGGAGGTTGAAGCGCGGGGCCTTCGCGCCGGTGGCCGCGCCGCGCAGGGCCAGGGCGCAGGCCTGGAGCGCCTCGACCTGATCGTCCGCGAGGGGACCGCGCGCCTCCGCCGGCAGCTCCACCAGCTTCACCGGCAGCCCGAGGTCCTTCTGGAGCTGGCCGGCCAGCCCCTTGAGCTTCGCCGTCCCTCCGCACAGCAGCACCTGGCCGATGGGGCGCCTGGTGTGGGCGGTGTACGCCTTGAAGGTGGGGCGGAGCTCGCGCAGCACCGGCACCAGGGCGCGGACGAAGGCGCCCGCCGCCCGCTCTGCGTCGGGGCCCACCACCTCGTCGCCCACCGCGCCGTGCGTCTCCTTCCAGGACGCGGCTTCCTCGAGGCCGATCTGGAACTCCTTCGCCAGCGCCTTCGTCAGCGCCAGCCCGCCGCCCGCGAAGGTGCGCGCGTGCTCCACGGCGCCGCCCGGCCGCCCGATGGCGACGGACACCCGCTCGTGCCCGAGGTCGACCACCGCCACCGCCGAGCCCGGATCGAGGTAGGACGGGGGGAGGTTGGCGATCGCGTTCTGGTAGACGAGCCCGGAGTGGGTGACGATCCGTGGATCGAACTTCGCCTCCTTCAGCAGCTCGAGCACCGACTTGAGCTCGCCTTTCTTGACTACGCCGACGAGGAGGCTGGCGCCGCCCGTGTCCGACGGCGTGAGCTGGTGATCGTAGACGGCGTCGTCGAGATCGTACGGGAGCTGGGCTTCCACCTCACCCGCCAGCGCCAGCTCGATCTTCTTCGGATCGTCGAAGGGCAGGGCGATGGGGTGGGTGGCCAGCGAGGTGCCGGGCATGGCCACCACGACCTGATCGGCGAGCAGCGGCCCCTTCTCGGCCAGGGCGGCGAGCCCGGCCTTGAGGCGCTCGAGCCTCTCGCCCTCCGCCGGGACGGGCACGGACACGTACTGCTTCACCGCCACGCCGCGCATGGTGGTCTCGGCGATCACCGCCTTCACCGAGTAGCTGCCGAGGTCCAGGCCGAGCACGCGGGCCATGGCTACTCCTCCTTCCAGTAGACGAGGCGTCCCAGGCCGTCGTCGAGGCGGACCACCGCCGTGATGGTGCGCGTCACGTCGCCGGCCTCGCCCTTCACGCTGAGCCGGTACGTCGAGCTCTTGTCGCCGATGAAGCGCTGGTTCTGCACGTTGTTGATGATGGTGGGGTTGACGGCCACGCCGCTGGCCGCGACCAGGTTGACGAAGTCGAGCGCGCTCATGCCGAACAGGGCGAACATGCGGGCGGCCCGGATCTTCTGGATCAGCGTGTCGATGAAGACGGGATCGTTCAGGCGGGGATCCGGCCGGGCGGGATCCGCGACGATCCGGATCGCCACCGAGAGCATGATCGGATCGTCGGTGTTGATGTTCAGCTTGGAGTTGGGATCCGGGTAGATGGTCAGCTTCTCCTTGAAGGCAGCCATGAAGCGGTCGTTGACGCCGTGGACGAGGTAGAGCTCGTCGAGGCTGTCGAAGCGCCCGTTCTTCGCGCGGTAGGCCGGGTCGTACTTCACGTAGTTGCCGTTCTCGTCCGAGAAGCCCTTGAGGAACGGCTCGCCCTGGCCCGAGAAGTTGAGCGTCGACGAGGTCTCGTCTTCGTCGACCCAGTCGCGCATGGCGATGATCACCTCGGCGGGCGTCACCTTCACGCGGTTGGAGTCTTCCTTCTCGAAGAGGAACTCGTACCGCTTGTCGCCCACCAGCGGGAGGATCTGCTGCAGGAAGGCCTCGGCCTGGAACTTGGGCGCGTCGAGCTGGTTCAGGTTGATCCGCTCTTCCTCGTCGGTGATCACGGTGTCGAAGCAGCCGGTGAAGGAACCAAAGCGCTTGCTCTTCTGTTCGGCGGCCAGCTCGGGGTTCTCGTCATCGAAGTCGAACTTCTTGTCCTTCGAGGTGGGCTGGATCGCCTGGCCCTTCTCGTCGATCTCCGGGACCATCATCTCCAGCATGTGGCAGTCGATCTTCGCCATGCGCCAGAGCTGAATGCTCATCGACGAAGGCGCCCCCCCGCCCGGCGCGCCCGCCGCGCCTGCGCCGCCCGCAAGCCCCTGGAGCATCGCAGGGTTGAGGCCCAGGGCGCCGAGCATGCCGGGGTTGACGCCGGGCGGCAGGCCACCGCCTCCGGCGCCGCCCAGGAACTGTTGCAGCATGCCGCCGAGGTTGGGGATCTGAATGCTGTCCATCTGCTTCTGGAAGCGCAGCAACAGGCGGGAGAGGCCGACGCCCGACTTGGCGAGGAAGTGGGCCCGCACCTCGTCGCGCTGGTTGGTGGCCAGCCGAAGCTCGACGACGGAGTTGTACTGCACTTCGTTCGCCACCAGCCCCAGCACCGCGAGGCCCACCAGCACCAGCAGCATGGCGACGCCGCGGCGGGGCTCGAGCGCGGCCGGGCGGCGCCCTTCCTCGCGGGGCGTCACCTGCACCGGGCCGCGGACGCGGCGTGGGAAGCGCGCGCGGCTCATCAGAACCTCGGGAACTCCGTGTTGAGCATGATCCGCGTCTGCGTCGAGTAGCGGACCTCTTTGCCCGTCTCGTCGACCGCGAAGAGGGTGATCTTCACCCGCGTCGGGAGGATCGTCTTGCGCTCGGTGCGCCGCGTGTCCCACTCGTCTTCCCACTGCTTCTTGTCGCTGTTCCAGTACTGGAACTCGATCTTCTTCGCGCCCTCGAAGAGGATGTCTTCGGTGCCGCCGCGATCCATGCGCTCCTCGATCTGCGCGCGCTCGCGGCGCACGAGATCGCTGCGCCCCTTCGCCTTCGGGTCGGGCGAGGACTTCACCTGGTACTCCACCACCATCTGATCCGACTCCTTGGCGTCGGCATAGAGGCGCTGGTGGGCCAGCGAGGTGAAGAGCAGCTTGTCGCGGGTGCCGACGAAGTTGGTGGGACGATCGAAGGCGTCGCGGTAGCGCTTCGAGTCATACCGATCGCTCACGTAGGCCGCGCCGATCTCCCGCACCATGCGATTCATGGCGGTGCGCAGCATGCGGTAGTGTTCGGCCTGCGACTCGATGATCTCCTTGTTGTTGATGGTGGTGTTGAAGGTGACGCCCAGCACCACGCCGATGAAGGCCGTGATGGCGACGGCGATCACCACCTCCATCAGGGTGAAGCCGCGGCGGCTCACTTGAAGCCTCCGGGCTGGGGCTTGAGGATCCCGGCGGCCCCGGGCGTCAGCATGCGCCCCGCGGGCCCCAGCATGTTCTGCAGCCCGGCGCCCATGCCCGGCAGCAGGACAGCCGGGTTGGTGAGCGCCTGCTGCCCGGCGGAGACGAGCTGCGTGCCGTCGTCGTCCACCATGCCTACGCCGGTGGGAGAGGGGCGGGGGCTGCGCGCGGGTGTGCCGTCGGGCCGCCGCCATTGCTCCGAGGAAGGCGCGCTCGACACGCCCGCCACGCCGGCCGCGCCACCGTTGCGATCGCTGCCCGGGCCCAAGGAGACGACGTGGGTGACGAGGTCGATGCTCTCGGTCAGCTTCCCTTCCTTCCAGGTGACGGTGAGGTGCACCTCGCGCACCGACTTCTGGAGCTGGTCGACCATCTGCGTGAATTGCGCCTGCGCCACCCCGGCCATCGGCCCCAGCGCGCCCAACAGGCCCGCGGCCCCGCCCTGCCCGCCGGGCTGCGTCCCCGGAGGGAGCCCAGCCTTGCTGGCGTCGCCGGCGCCGCCCGCCCCGAAAAGCGCGCCCAGGAGCCCCGCAGCGCCGCCTGCACCGTCCTTGCCGCCGCCGCCCAGGGGGAGGTTGAACAGAGCGCCGAAGAGCTGCTCGGGCGACAGGCCGTTCGTCTTGGGGACGATCACCTTCGCGCGCCACTTGAAGGACGGCCACCCCTCGTCGCTGAAGTCGCCGGCGTCCTCGTCGTCCTCGGCGTTGAGGCCCTCGTCGTACAGCTTCTGCTCGAGGTCGATCATCTTGCCCCGGGCCAGCAGCGTCGCGACGGTCAGCTTCTTGGCGTAGACGTGCGAGTAGACGGCGTTGGTGTTGATGTCCAACACCGCCATCAGCGACACGGCGAGGATCGCCAGGGCGACGACGACCTCGAGGAGGGTGAAGGCGCGGCGGCTCATGTGCGCGGCACCTCCAGATCCTCGTTGTGGATGACCGTCTTCCCGGTGAGGGACGAGATGGTGAGCGTCCACGCGTTGTCGCCCTGGCGCACCCACACCTGGGCCTTCTCGGTGTAGCCCTGCGGGAAGAAGTAGAGGTACGCGGTGCCGTGCTTCACCGGCTGCCGCTGCTTCTGGGTCCACACCTCGACGCGGACGTTGGACGGCAGCGTCTTCTCCACCACGTCGTCGCTGGAGAAGGACGAGAACTTCGCCTGCTCCTCCACGCGGCTCTGCTCTCGCGCCTGCAGCTCCTGCACCGTGGGCGCGCTGTCCGAGGCGAGCGGCCGGAAGCGCTCGTCGTCTTCGTCGCGCCGATCGCGCTTGTCCTTCTCGTTGGCGGCGCGCAATTCGTCGTCACGCTTCGCCCCCGCGGTGACGCTGCCCTTCGCGCACTCGGCCCGCCAGGTGACGGCGCCGTCTTCGTCCCGCTCGCCGGGCAGCTCGAAGACGAGCCGGCACGTGCGCCCGGACAGGGCCGCCGAGTCGTACAGCGCGCGGATCGTGCCGGCCAGCTCGGCCGCCGACTCCCTGGCCTTCGCGCCGGTCAGCGCGCCCACGCCGAACACCACCGCGGCGAAGAGCACCACGATGATGCCCAGCGCCACGGTGATCTCGATCAGGGTCAGCCCCCGGGGCGCGCGAGCCTTCATGACAGCACCCTGCGCAAGAGCTCGACGACGAGCCACACCCCGGCGCTCGCGCCCAGCGCGATCCCGATGGTGACGGGCGAGAGGCCCTGGCTCTTGTCGTCGTCTTTCTTCATGGCGTCATTTCTTGGGCGCGGCGGAGTCCTTGCTGGAGAGATCGGCGTCGAAGTCGCTGCCGCCGGGCGCGCCGTCCTTGCCATAGGACATGACCACCGGCTTGCCGCCCTCGTTCAGGTAGACGTACTCGTGATCCCACGGGTCGACGGGCATCTTCTCGAGGATCTGCGCGTCGACGAGCGCCTTGAGGCCCGCGCCCGTGTCCGGGTAGTTGCCCTTCTTGGCGTAGTACGTCTTGAGCGCGTTCCCGATGTTGGCGATGTCCATCTTCGCGCGATCGACCTTGGCCTCTTCCAGGCGGGGGATGACGGCGACGCCGACCGCGGCCATCAGCAGCGAGAGGATGGTGATCACGACGATGATCTCGATCAGCGTCATGCCGCGCGGAGAGCGGCGGCGGCGGGTGAGCTGTCGGGCGAAGGACTTCATGGCGAGGCTTCCTTTCGTTTCTTCAGACGTAGAGCAGCACGCCCACGCAGACGAGCGAGGCGGCCAGGGCGAGCAGCGTGGCGGTGACGACGCGCTGGATGAGCTGATCGCGTCGGGACAGGACGGTGGGCGGCATCAGTGCACCATGGAGTTCATCTGGAGGATGGGCATGAGGATGGAGAAGGCGACGAAGGCGATGACCGCGCCCATCAGCACGATCATCATCGGCTCGAGCAGGGCGGTGAGCGCGCCGATGCGCACGTTGACGGCCGACTCGTAGCTCTCGGCGACATTGAGCAGCATGTCCTCGAGCTGGCCCGAGCGCTCGCCGATCGCCACCATGTGGAACACCAGCGGGGGGAACTCCCCGGACTTCTTCAACGGGTTGGCGATCGACTCACCTTCACGAATGGCGTCGCGCGCGGTGTCGATGACGGCCGACATCACCGTGTTGGTGATCACGTTCTTCACGATGTCCAGGGCGGTGAGCAGCGGCACTCCGGACTTGAGCAGCGTGGCCAGCGTGCGGGCGAAGCGCGCCACCGAGAGCTGGCGGATCAGCGGGCCGAAGACGGGGATCTTGAGGACGATGCGATCCCACTGCGGCTTGCCGCTCTCCGAGCGCGTCCAGCGCAGGAAGGCGAAGGCCCCGCCGATCAGCATCGGCACCACGAGGAACCACCAGTCCTGCAGGAACTTCGAGCTGAAGATGAGCAGCTTCGTGGTCCAGGGCAGGGTGACCTTCATGTCGTCGAAGATCTTGGTCACCTTCGGCACCACCACGGTCATCAGCATGATCAACACGCCGCCACCGATCACCATCATGATCGCCGGGTAGATCATCGTGCCGACGATCTTCTGCCGCAGCCGGGCCTGGCCCTCGGTGAACTCGGCGAGCCGCAGCAGCACCGAGTCCAGGGCGCCCGAGCTCTCGCCCGCGCGGATCATGTTGATGAACAGCACGCCGAAGATCTTCACGTGGTGCTGCAGCGCGTCGGCGAGGCTCGAGCCCTCGTTCACCCGCTGCTTCACGTCGGAGAGGATGCGCTTGAGCTGCTCCTTCTCCACCTGATCCACCATGGCGGTGAGCGCTTCCACCAGCGTCACGCCGGCCTTGAGCAGCGTGGCCAGCTGCCGCGTCATCACCGCGATGTCGTCGGTGTTGACCCCGCCCCGCGCCAGCTTCCGCAGGTTGATGTCCTGAGCCAGCACCGAGCTGGCCGCCTTCGCGGCGCCCTTCGCCGCCTTGCCCGGCTTGAGCGACCCTTCGGCCTCGGCCACCACGTCGGTGACGAAGACGCCGTCTTTTCGCAGAAGGGCGCGCAGGGTCTTCGCCGAGTCGGCCTCTTTGAGGCCGGTGACGGTCTTCCCCGCGGCGTTGAGGCCCTTGTACTCGAAGACGGCCATGGCGGCTTAGAGATCCTCCTGCGTCACCGACAACACCTCGGCGATGGTGGTCTGCCCCTGGGCGACCTTGAGCGCGCCGTCGTCGAGCAGCGTCAGCATTCCCTTCTCCATCGCCTTCTTCTTGATGGTGCCGGAGTCGACGTTCTTCAGGACGAGCTGGCGGATGTCGTCGTCCAGCACGAGCAGCTCGTAGATGCCGGTGCGGCCGCGGTAGCCGGCGCGGCTGCAGGCGGGGCAGCCCTTTGCACGGTAGGTCACGCCGCCGCCCAGCGCGCGGAAGCGATCGCGGCTCATGCCCAGCTTGGCGATTTCCTCGTCGGAAGGCTCGTGCGGCTCGCGGCACTCCATGCACACCCGGCGCACCAGGCGCTGCGCCATCACCGCCATCAGCGACGACGACACGAGGAAGGGCTCGACCCCCATCTCCACCAGGCGCGTCACGGCGCCCGCGGAGTCGTTGGTGTGCACGGTGGAGAAGACCAGGTGGCCGGTGAGCGACGCCTCGATGGCGATGTTGGCGGTCTCCTTGTCGCGGATCTCGCCCACCATGATGATGTCGGGATCCTGCCGCAGGAAGCTGCGCAGGCCGGACGCGAAGCTGAGCCCAATCTTCGGGTTGATGGGCATCTGGTTGATGCCCTTCATCTGGTACTCGACCGGATCCTCGACGGTGAGGATCTTCACCTCGGGCGTGTTGATCCGGGACAGCGCGCCGTAGAGGGTGGTCGTCTTGCCCGAGCCGGTGGGGCCGGTGACGAGGATGATCCCGTGGCTGCGGTGGATCAGCTCGTCCATCTCCTTCAGGATCGCCGGGTTCATCCCGATCTCTGCGAGATCGAGCAGGGTGGCGCTCTTGTCGAGGAGCCGCATGACGATCGACTCGCCGTGCACCGTGGGGATGGTGGACACGCGGATGTCGATGTCGCGGCCGGCCAGCTTGATCTTGATGCGGCCGTCCTGGGGCAGCCGCTTCTCGGCGATGTTCAGCTGCGCCATGATCTTCACGCGGCTGATGATCGAGTTCTGGTAGCGCTTGGGCGGCTTGATGATGTTGTGCAGCACGCCGTCGATGCGGAAGCGCACCGCCAGCTCGCGCTCCATCGGCTCGATGTGGATGTCGCTGGCCCGCTCCTTCGCCGCGCGGAACAACAGCGAGTTGACCAGGCGGATGATCGGCGCCTCGTCGCCCGAGTCCAGGAGGTCCTGCGCCTCTTCCAGCACCTGCTCGGCGGCGTCGAGATCCTGCGCCTCCATCTCGCCGACCACCTGCTCGGCCTCGTTGAGCGCGCGGTCGTAGACGGAGTTGATCGCGTCGATGATGGTGTTGGCCCGCGCCACCCGGGGCTCGACGTCGCAGCCCAGCAGCATGCGCGCGTGATCGAGGAGCGCCGTGTCCAGCGGGTCGGCCACCGCCACCGCCACGAAGTCGCCCGTGCGCTTCAGGGGGATGAAGCGGGCCTGCTTGGCGAAGTTGATCGGCACCTGCTTCACCATCTCGGGATCGACGTCGTCCACCGAGATGATCGACAGGTACTCGAGATCGAGCTGGGCGCCGAGGGCGCGGCTCACGTCGTCCTCGCTGACGGCCTTGAGCCCGACCAGCACCTCGCCCAGCCGCCCGCCCTTCTCTCGCTGCACGGCGAGGCCTTCTTCCAGCTTCTCGCGGGACAGGCCGAAGCTCTCCACGAGGATCTCGCCCAGCGGCCGGCCGAAGAGGTACGCGGGGCCGTGCGTCACGACGTGCGTGCGCTCGGTCCGCGTCTCTTCCCGCACGTTGTCGGGCGACTCGTTCATCACTGCAGCTCCGGCTGGACCTTCAGCGTCTCGGGGTTGGGCTCCTGCACTGGCACCGGCGGCGGGGCCGTCGTTCCTTCGGGCGCCACCATCGGCGTGGGCGCGGGCGCGGGCGCGGTGCCCGACGGGACGTACGACGGCGGCGCCTGCGGAGTGATGATGCGCTCGCCCTCACCGCCTGGCCCTCCGTTCTCCACCTTCTGCAGCTCCTTGTTGAGGATCTGGCTCATCCGGGCCAGCGGGCCCGGCTTGCGCGCGAAGTCGATGGCCACGTCGTAGCTGGTGGTGGCGCCGTAGAACTGCTCGACGAACTGCTGCCGCTCCTTCATCTTCCGCTCGAAGATGCGCCGGAAGTCCGACGAGTCGCGGATGATGTAGGGCGTCAGGAAGAGCAGCAGGTTGGTCTTGATCTTCTGCCGCGTCTGGCTGCGGAAGAGGTTGCCCAGCACGGGGATGTCGCCCAGCAGCGGCACCTTCGACACGCTCTCCACCAGGCGATCCTGCATGATGCCGCCGATCACGACGGTCTCCTGGTCCTTGGCCACCACCGTCGTCTTGGCCGTGCGCTTGGACGTGGTCGGCCCGAGGATCGGATCCTTCGACGCGATCTCCTCGATCTGCTCGGTGATGACGAGGCGCACGTAGTCGCTCTCGTTGATCTGCGGCTTCACCGACAGCTTGAGGTCGACGTTCTGGCGCTGAATGGAGCCGAAGGGGATGCCGCCGAAGCCCGCGGTGTTGAGCCCGCCCAGGTTCGTGCCGCTGGTGCCCGTGAGCCCGGGGATGCCGGTGAAGCCGCCGGTGGAGAAGCCCGACTGGAACGGCACGTTCTGCCCGACGGTGATCTCCGCCTCTTCGTTGTCGGTGGTGAGGATGTGGGGCGTCGACAGCACGTTGACGTCACTGGACGTCTGCAGCGCGTTGATCACGATGCCGAAGGAAGGGATCTCGATGCCGCCGATGTTGAGGCCCGGAATGGTGGGCCCCTGGAGGCCAGCGAGGAAGCCGCCGAGGCTCACCAGGTTGGCCACGCTGATCGACGGTGGCAGGCCCGACTTGTTGTACTTGGTGCCGATGAAGGCCGGCACCGTGCCCTGATCCGTCTGCACCGGGATGCCGGTGTGCAGGTTGACCGCGAGCTCCGCCGACCGGTCGAGGTTGACCTCCATGATCACGGCCTCGACGAAGACCTGCCGGCGCATGATGTCGAGCTTCTCGATGACGCGCAGCAGGCTGCGGTAATCCGACTGGCTGGCGATGATCACCAGGGAGTTGGTGGCCTTGTCCGCGCTGATCTTCACCTCGCCCTGAAAGAGCTCTGCGGACGTGCCGGGCGCGCGCGCTCCACCGGGTGGCGGGGGCGCGGCCGGGGCCTTGGGCCGGTTGGCGGTTCCCTGGGCCAGCGTCTGGAGCGTCGACGCCACGTCCTCTGCGTTGGCGTTCTCCAGGTACAGCACGTTGATGCGCCCTTCCCCCGAGATGGGGATGTCGATCTCCCGGATCAGCGCGTCGATCCGCTCCATCGCCGCCGGGCTGGCGATGACGATCAGCTTGTTGGTGCGCTCGTCGGGGATCAGCTGCGACAGCGTCGCCGCGCCACTGGAGCCTTCGGCCTCGCCGCCTGGAGCGGTCGGCGGCGGGGGCGCGCCGGGAGCCGGAGGCGGCGTCACGATCTTCGCCTGCCCGGGCCGCTGCCCCGGCCGGTTGGCCTTCGACTCGAAGAGCTTCTGCACCTTGTCGGCGATCTCCTGCGCGGTCGCGTATTGGATCTGGATGACGCGGATCGAGTCAGACGCGGAGCTCGAGTCGAGCTGCTCCACGATCTTCTCCAGGCGGTGCATGTTCGATCCGAGGTCGTTGACCAGGATCGTGTCGGGCTGGAAGGGGATCGTGTCGCCCGACGGCGTGACGAGCTGCTGCAGCACGCCGCGGAGCTGCTCGATCTCCACGTGCTTCACCTTGAAGATGCGCGTCACCATCTGCTCGTTGGTCGTGTAGACCTCGCCCGGATCGGTGATGGTGGGGATCGGGAACTGCTTGGCCCGCTGCTTGTCGACGATCTTCAGGAACTTCCCGTGCTCGTAGACGGCGAGGCTGTTGGAATCGAGCGCGGCCAGGAACGCGGCGTAGAACTGGTCGGCGTTGACCTCCACCTTCCCGTTCTCTGGACCGATGATGGAGATCTTCCCGCGGATGTTCTCGGGCAGGATGAACGTCTTGCAGGTGACGTCCGACACGGTCTGCACCAGCTTCTCGATCTCCACCTTGTCGAAGTAGATGTTGTAGCGACCCTTGCGGCGCTGCTCCTCGCAGGACGGGCGCTTGGGGGCGATCGTGGCTTCACCCGCGGCGGGTGCACCGGCAGGGGCGCCAGCCGGAGCGGCGGGGCCGGCGGGAGCGGCGGGCGGGGGAGGCCGGGGGCGAGCTCCACCGGGCGGCGGCGGAGGAGCAGGCTGGGCCAGCGCGACCAGTGACCAGCAGAGCGCGACGAGTGACAGACGTTTCATGGCGGTTGAAGAGCTCGTTAGCGGACGTTGTAGGTCTTCCGGACGGTGGCGCCGTTGCGCTCGACCTCGATGTCGATGCGCGAGGCCTCTTTCAGCTTGGAGTAGATCTCCAGCGCCTTCTCCGGGCTGTTCAGGTCGTACCCGTTGATGCGCTTGATCACGTCGCCGTTCTGAATGCCGATCTTCGTGTAGATGGAGTCGGGGCGGATCGAGAACAGCTTGAAGCCCTGGGCCACGCCGTCCTTGAAGGCGGGCACGATGCGCGCCTGCATCGCCACGTCGTTCAGGTTGGACAGCGTCTTGTCGATCTCCCCGCGGGGGATCTCGTAGTCGTTCTCCGACAGCTGCTTGACGCCCGACCCCAGGCCTTTCGAGTCGGGTGGGTTCTCGTTCTTCACCGGCGCCGCGGCGATGACCGGGCTGGGGGGAGGCGCCACGGCCACGGCTTCGCCACCGCCCGGCGTGGCGTCGATGAACTCGCGCCGGTTGTTGTTGATGATGATGACGCGCAGCCGCTCGATCTCGACGATCTCTGCGCCCTGCACGCGATCACCGATCATGTACGTGTTGGTCTTCAAGGTGACGACGTCCTGGATCGACGCGACCGACCACTCCGGGTACGCGTCGGACACCAACGTGCCGAGCAGCTTGAGGCGCAGCGTGGTGTGCACCGGCGCGGAGTTGAGATCGACCGCCGGCGTGGTCGGCTCCTGCACCTCGGGCTCGGGCTTGGGGATCGGCAGGCCGGTCAGCTTCGCCACCGTGTCCACGTTCAGCTGCGCCACCGGCTCCACCTTCGGCGCCACCGCCACCGGCCGCGCCTGCCCCGTCGGCAGCGGCAACAGCGACACCTCGATGAAGGCGTTCACCGTCTTCGCGACGAGGAACATCACCCCGAACAGGAACAGGAGGTGGACGACCCAGAAATGACGCTTGAACAGCAGTTCCACAGGTGGGGGTTTGGGAGCAAGCCCAGTGCCACGATTTCCTGAGTAACATCCGATGGTTGTGGGGAAATTCCGGGCGGCAGGCTGACAATTTGTCAGCGGCCGGAAGGGCGGGGGGCCAATGCGTCATTGCAGGGAGATGGCGTGGCGAAGCGGCACGCCCTTGCGGGTGAACTCGACCTCCACGCGGTTCAGCGCTGGGAGCTGTCCGACGAGGGCAAGGAGCTGATCAGGGCGCGAGGTGTCGATGCCGTTGACGCGGTGGATCACGTCGCCGTCCTGCAAGCCGGAAGCGGAGAGCACAGGCACCTGCGCCAGTCCAAAGAGCGCGAAGCCGTCGAACCGGCCGTCGGTGACGCGCGGGACCACGCGGAGCTTCTGGGCCAGCTCAGGGAAGTTCTCCACCACCTTCATCAGCTCGCTGCGTGCCAGCGCGGTGGACGGTGTGGGCGCCTTCGGAGAGGCGCCTGAGCCTGCGCGCAGGTGGAGCTCCTCCAGCGCTCCCCCGCGACGGAGGGTGATCATCCCGCGCGCAATCGAGACGATCTCCGCTCCGGCCACCGTGTCTCCCGGCGCGACGGTGCGGACGGCGCCGGTCGTCTGGTCGACGACGCAGGCGAAGGCGGGGGCGAGGGTTCCCAGCAAGGTGAGCGGCGCCTCGGTCGTGGAGAGGCGCGGTCGCCCCGCCAGGGGACGTTCTTCCAGTTGCAGCAGCGAGGCGAGCCGAGCCCCGTTCAAGATGGGCCGGGGTGTCACTTCCGTCGCGGGCGCAGCCGACTGCCCCGTGCCTGGCGGCGTCCACAGCGAGGCCTCTGTCAGCGACGCGGCGGTGCGGGCGACGAGGACACAGACGACGAGCAGCACGGTGAGGTGGACGAAGCGCATGAGCCCTCGCCGTCCAAGGTGCGTGCCAGGGGCAAGCTCGCGGGAAGGCGGTTTTGCGCTTCGACAGCGGTGACGGCTTGTGCGCTCGTCACGGACCACCGCTGCCACTTCGTCACTGCGCGATCGGTCGACGCTGGAGTTCCTCCTCGAGGCGCGCCCGGCAACGCACTCGCCCCTGTGGCCCCAACGCCGCCGGAGCCCAGGCGCCGTGCGTCTCATCGGGGCGTGCCGGGTCAGCTTCGCGTCCGGAGCGAGTCGCGCGCGTGTTCAGGCGGCGCGTCGGAGTGCGGTCGCGATCAGTCCTCGAGCTCGAAGCGCGGATTCGTCACGGCCAGCGTCTCCTTCGCGGTCGCGAGGAGGTGCTCCAGGATCCGCGTGAAGGCGTCGCCCTCCGCCGGGCCGCTGCGGATCCGCTCGACCAGCGCGCGGTTGAGCGCCTCGAGTGACGCTTCGTCCATGCGCGCGTCAGGTCGCTCGAGCAGCGCCTGGAGGCGGCCGAGCTCCGCCGCGAGCCGGGCGTCGTGGGTGCGCTGCTCTCCAGCGACGATGGTGGCGAGGTTGGCGGCGATCAGGACGCGGAACTGGAGCGCCTTGTCCGCCTCCAGCTTCGGGCTGACCTCCGTGAGGAGGAAGGTGGCGACGGCGTCGAGCAGCGTGGGGTGATCGGGCCGGTTCTGCATGGGCTACAGCCTCCCCTGGCGAATGAGGCGCAGGGCCTCGAACTCCATCTCGGTGCTGCGGCGGGCGATGGCGATGAGTTCGAGATCGCGCTGCTCTCCCGAGAGGTACCGCTCGCCCTGAAAGACGCTGCCGACGGCCCAGCGGAGGTTCCCGCAGATCTCCCACCACAGGATCTGCGCGAGATCGACGGCGCGGCCGCTGGCGGCTTCATACGCGGCGTAGAAGGGCGCGCGCTGAGCGAAGCCACCGATGGGCTTGTCGAGGCGGCCGAAGCGCCAGTCGCGCACGGAGATCCATGCCAGATCCTCGAAGGGCGAGCCCCAGCGGGCGAACTCCCAGTCGAGGATCGCCGAGAGACCTTCCACGGTGACGAGGAAGTTCCCGGTGCGGAAGTCGCCGTGAACCAGCACCGTCTCTTCGCGTGAAGGGGCGTGCGCATCGAGCCAGCGCAGCGCGAGCTCCACCGCGGGGTACACGCCCGGGAGCGCGTCGAGCTGCCGACGGAGCCCGTCGAGGGCTGCGCGCGCGGGGCCAGCCGCGGGGAGGCTGAGCGGAAGGGAGGGCTCCTTCGCCGGGGTCACCGCGTGCAGCCTCGCGAGGTTCTGCGCGAGCACGGCCGGGAGCGCCTCCCGCGTCGCAGCCAGCTCGGGGTTGCGCACCACGCGGCGGCCGATCGCCTCTCCGTCGGCCCAGTCGAGGAAGTAGGCGTCGGCGCCCTCTCGGATGAGCCCTGGGGAGAGCCAGCGCGCGGCCGGGGTCTTCACGCCGGCGCGCACCGCGGCGTCGATGACGGCGAACTCCTCCCTGCGGCGGATGCTGCCGGGCAGCGAGGTGGGGGCGTCGCTGCGCAGGGCGAGGCGCGCGGGCTTGCCGTCCAGCGTGACGTCGACGCGGAAGTTCTCCTGGCAGGCGCCGCCGTGCAGGGGCTTCACCTCGTTCAGTTGGGCGCCGTGGGCCTCCAGCGCGGCTCGGATGCGATCGACGGGCGCGTCCATGGCCACGTCATAGCCGCAGCGCGCCCGGCGTGGAGCGCCGATCGCGAACGCTCGCGCGGACGACCCTCCGGACTGGAACATCTGCGTGGGGCTGTGGTCGCTGCGCTCAGACGCCGCGCGAAAGAGGGTCCTCGAGGCCAACGGCCGGCTGGTGGAGTCCGAGCGCGTGCACGACGGCAAGGCCTTCGGGAAGTGAAGCGCAGGAAGTGCGCAACGCGGCCATCGCGAGCGTGACGCGGCGGCGCTATGTCAAGACCATGAGCGTGCGCGTCGAGCGGAGCGGGCCCGTCTTCACCGTCATCCTCCACCGTCCCGAGGCGCGCAACGCCGTCGACGCCCCCACCGCGCAGGCGTTGATCGACGCCTTCAATGCCTTCGAGGCCGACCCGGAAGCGCTGGTGGCGGTGCTGTGGGGCGAAGGCGGCGTCTTCTGCGCGGGGGCGGATCTCAAGAGCGTCGGCACCGAGCGACAGAACCGCGTCGAGCCGAGCGGCGGAGGGCCGATGGGTCCCTCACGCATGGTGCTGTCCAAGCCCGTCATCGCCGCGGTGGCGGGGCACGCCGTCGCCGGTGGGTTGGAGCTCGCTGCCTGGTGCGACCTGCGCGTCGCGGAGGAAGACGCGGTCTTCGGAGTCTTCTGCCGGCGGTGGGGCGTGCCGCTGATCGACGGAGGCACGGTGCGCCTGCCGCGCCTCATCGGGCTGTCCCGGGCGCTCGACCTGATCCTCACCGGCCGGCCAGTGAAGGCCGACGAGGCGCTGGCGATGGGCCTCGTCAACCGGGTGGTGAAGAAGGGCGAGGCGCGCGCCGCTGCCGAGGCCCTGGCGAAGGAGATCGCCTCCTTCCCGCAGCGCTGCATGAGAGCCGATCGAGCCAGCGCCCTCACCCAGTTCGATCACGGGCTCGCCGAGGCGCTCCTGCGCGAGTTCGAAGGCGGCCTCGACGCGCTCATGCAGGAAGGCGTGCCCGGGGCGCAGCGCTTTGCCCAGGGAGCCGGCCGCCACGGCTCGTTTGCCGACTTCCAGAAGGAGAAAGCTCCATGACGCACGTGGTGCCCCTCGCGCTCGCGCTGCTCGCCACCACGCCCATCGACGAGGAGCAGGACTGGCCGCGCACCTTCGCCACGCCCAACGGCACGGTGGCTGTCTACACCCCGCAGTTGGAAGCGCTCAAAGGCGATCAGCTCTCCGCACGGGCCGCGGTGTCCTTCGAGCCGAAGGAAGGCGACGCCGTCTTCGGCGCCGCGTTCTTCACCGCAGGCATCGACGTCGACCGCGATCAACGCCTCGTCTCGGTGCGATCCATCAAAGTGACGAAGCTGCGCTTCCCCGGCGTCACGCCCGAGAAGGAGACGAAGTACTCCGAGCTGCTCGGCGCCGAGATGTCGAAGTGGGATCTGTCCTTCTCGCTCGACATGATGCTGGCGAGCCTCGAGCTGGCGGACAAGGAGAAGAACACGCCGGGCCTCAAGGCGGCTCCGCCGAAGGTGCTGGTCGCTACCGAGCCGACCGTCCTCGTCGGCATCGACGGCGAGCCGAAGCTCGTGGACGTCGAGGGAACGGCGATCAAGCGGGTCATCAACACCGCGGTGCTGCTGGTGCAGGACCCGGCCGAGCAGAAGTACTTCCTGACCAGCGGCGCCGCGTGGTTCTCTGCGCCCGAGCTCGAGGGGCCGTGGGCGCCCGTCGCTGGGCCCAGCGCTGCCGTCCTCGAGTGGTACTCGAAGAACCCGCCGCCGCCTCCTCCCGAGGACGAGCCGCCCGCGACGCCGCCCGAGATCATCGTCGTCACGGAGCCGACGGAGCTGCTGCAGTTCGCCGGGAAGCCCGAGTGGGCGCCCATCAGCGACACCGGGTTGCTGGAGGCGAGCAACACCGATCGCGATCTCTTCCTCGAGGTGGCGACACAGAGGCTGTACCTCCTGCTGGCGGGCCGCTGGTTCACCGCGAAGAAGGTGGAAGGCCCCTGGGCCGCGGTTCCTCCCAAAGGCCTGCCGAAGGACTTCGCGAAGATCTCCCCGGACTCCGACGCCGGGCACGTGCTGGCCTTCGTCGCCGGCACGCCGCAGGCCAACGACGCGCTCGCCGACACGCAGGTGCCCACCACCACCACCGTGCGGCGCGACGCCGGGAAGGATCTGATCGTCACCTGGGACGGCGAGCCGAAGTTCAAGGCCATCGAGGGCACGAAGCTGTCGTACGGCGTGAACACCAGCTTCTCGGTGCTGCTGATCGACGGGAAGTACTGGGTGTGCCACCAGGCCGTTTGGTACGTCGGGCCGTCGCCGAAGGGCCCGTGGACGGTGTCGGACACCAGGCCCCCGGGCATCGACGCGCTGCCGCCGAGCGCGCCCGTCTACAACGTGAAGTACGTCTACGTGTACGACGTGGAGCCCGACGTGGTGGTGGTGGGCTACCTGCCTGGCTACGTCGGCGTATACCCGTACTACGGCGTGCCGGTGTACGGCACCGGCTGGTACTACCCACCCTACGTCTCGCCGTATGTCTACGTGCCGCGGCCGGCGACGTGGGGCGTCCACATCTCCTACAACCCGTGGACCGGCTGGGGCGTGGGCATTTCCTACGGCACGCCCTTCTTCCGGGTGGGCATCCACTTCGGCGGATACCCGGGCTGCTGGGGACCCATCGGCTACCGGCCGATCCCGCCGCCGTACTACCGGCCCGGCTACCCGCCGCCCGGGCATCGGCCCGTTCCCGGCTACCCTCCGGGGCATCGCCCCGCGTCGGGTGCGCCGAGGCCGCCGGCGGGTGGCGTGCCCCCCGGTGGGTGGGGCGGCATGGGTGGAGGAGCGCGGCCGTCGCAGCCGATCGCCGGGCAGCCGGGCGCTGGAGGAGCGCGGCCGTCGCAGCCGATCGCCGGGCAGCCGGGCGCTGGAGGAGCGCGGCCGTCGCAGCCGATCGCCGGG
>JBFMHF010000047.1:0-44796 GCA_040752975.1 Myxococcota bacterium | reverse complement strand
CGCCGACACCGCCCCCAACACCACCGCCCGCACCGCCTCCCACGCCACCGCCACTGCCGCCGCCCGCACCACCACCTGTCGGCGCAGGCACGCACTGCTGGGCCTCACAGCGCTGCTGCGCGGGACAATCTCCATCGACCCGGCAGGTCTGCGCCGGCGAGCCACAGGCCCATGAGGCCAGCGCCAGCGCTGCCCACCCCAACCAGCTCATTCGCATCGCGTCGTCCTCCCTCGCAGAAGAAGGACTCGACTGGCCGACGCGGTTTTTCAGACGAAAGAAAGACAACAGCGATTCCGGGCACCTACAGTCGCCCCATGCCGTGGGAAGTGTCAGGCGGAGAGCTGGCGACGTGGGCCGCGCAGCACCCGGGCGTCAACGCCGATACCGACGACGTTCGCCTGGCGATTGCCTGTGCGCGGGGCGACGCGGCCGCGCTGGCGGACTTCGACGCCCGCTTCACCCAGGCCATCGAAGCCGCCGTGCGCCGCCTGGGTGACGACGACTTCGTGCAGGACGTGGCCCAGTTGGTCCGCCAGAAGCTGCTGCTCCGGCCGGACGCCTCCTCACCTCCCCGAATCTCGGAGTACGGCGGCCGCGGCTCGCTGGCGCGCTTCGTCCAGGCCGTCGCGGTGCGCACGGCCCTCACCCTGAAGGAGCAGCGCCGCCGCCAACTGGGCGTCGAAGACAGCGAGGACGCGTTGCTGGAGTTGCCCTCGCGCAGCGACGACCCCGAGCTCGAGTTGGTGAAGCTGCACTACCGCGCCGAATTCAAGGCCGCCTTCGCGGCGGCGCTCGACGCCCTCGAGCCCCAGGTGCGCGCCGCCTTCCGTCAGGTGTACGGCGACGGACTCACGCTGGCGGAGGTGGGGAAGCTGTACGGCTGGTCGGTGCCCACCGCCTCACGGCGCCTGGCCGCCGCCCGAGAAGCGCTCCTGGCCGGCACCCGCGCGCACCTCGCCGAGAAGCTGCGCCTCGACGCCCGCGGCGTCGACAGCGTGCTGCGGGTCATCGAGAGCCGGCTGTCCATCGACGCGCTGGCTCAGGGACAGCCCTGACGGGCGAACGTCGCGGCGTCGCGCATCGCGGGGAACAATTCGCCATTCTTCTCCAGCGCCTCGAACGTCTCGCGCGCCGACGAGAGCGCGCGGCAGGCCTCGTCCCGGCGGGAAAGCCCGAGCAACGCCCGCCCCCGCTGCGTCAGCGCGGTGGCCGCCCGGCCCTTCAGGCGCGCGTTGCCGGGCTCCGCGTCGCTCAACGAGGAGAAGACGATGAAGGCCGCTTCGAGCTCGCCGGCCGCCTTCGAGAAGGCCGACTGGCGCAGCAGCACCTGCCCCAGCCCGTAGTGGCCGTCGCCCAGCCACTCGCGGACGGTGGCGTTTTTCTGGTCCGACGCCAGCTCGGCCTTCGCCCGGTCCCTCAGGCGGGTGAAGACCTGCTCCGCGAGCTCCAGCTTCCCCGCGTCGAGCGCCGTGTAGCCCTGCCGGGTGAGGGTGGCGAGGAGGTCGCGGCGCGCGATGGCGGTGGACTCACGCTTCTCCAGCCCCTCGAGGATGGCGGCCGCCTCGGCGATGGCCGCGAGGGCCTCGTCGAAGCGCCCGAGCCCCGCGAGCGCCTGGCACTGGGGAGCCAGCGCCACGGCGAGGTCCCGCAGCGCCACCGCGTTCTCCGGGTCGGCCTTCACCTCCTCGCGCGCGAGCGCCAGGGCGCGGCTGGTGAACTCGACGGCGCGTGGGAAGTCCTCGGCGAAGAGCCAGGCCGAGCCCAGCGCACCGACGACGATGGCCCGCCCCCGCCGCGCCGACGCCGAGTTGGGCTGCAGCACCAGCACCTCCTCGAAGACGCTCACCGCCTCCTCCCACCCGCGCGTGGCGTCCTCGCGTCGGCCGAGCTGGAGCTGCAGGTCCGCCAGGGAGTTGAGGCTGGCGCCCAGGCCCTGCAGGTAGCGCGGCTCGCGGCTCAAGGCCACCGCCGCCCGGCGCGACGAGAGGGAGGCCTCGATGGCCTTCGCCGCCAGCTCGAGCCGGTTCTGCTGCAGGTACACCTGGCCCAGCGCCAGCTCGGCGCGGGACAACTCGTAGCGTTGCTCCGCCTCGCGCGGGTCCTCCCGGGCCAGCTCGACGCCGATGAGGCGCGCCCTCTCGTAGGCCGCGATGGCGTCGTCCAGCTTGCCCGTCACCTCCTCGATGGCGCCCACCTTCTCTTCGCTGAGGGCCACCGCGCGCCGGGCCGGCCGGTCGCCCGGCCGCACCTTCAGCACCGCCTCGGCCAGCGCCCGCCCCCGCAGGTAGCTCTTCCGCGCCCCCTCCGTGTCGCCCAGGCTGGCGGCGAAGGGGTCTCCCTGCACGTCCCCCACCTTGAGGTAGGCCGCCGCCAGCTCTCCCTGCAGAGAGACGTCGCCGCCCGCTTCGGCCGCCAGCGAGTCCAGGTAGCCCAGCGCGTCCTTCACCAGGCGCTCGCGCATGGCCGTCGAGCCGGGGAGGTCGGCGATGCCGTCGTGGTAGTCGAACACCACCGCGTGGGCGAGGGCGCGCAGTTGCTCGAAGCGGTGCTGGGCGCGGTCCCTTTCGGCGCGGGCCAGCCGGGCCTGGTACAGCGTCGCGGCCAGGCCTCCGGCCAGCGAGAGGAAGAGCAGCGCCACGCCCGCGACGGCGAGCTTGTGGCGGCGGACGAAGCGGGCGAAGCGGTAGCGGGTGTCGCCGCGCCGGGCCGCCGTCGCCTCGCCGTCGAGCCACGCGCGCAGGTCCGCCGCCAGCGCCGCCACGGAGGGGTAGCGGTGGGCCGGCTCTTTCCTCAGGGCCATGCCGACGACGGCGTCGAGGTCGCCTTCCAGCTCGCGGGCCAGCGCCTTCGAGCCGGCCGCGCGGCTCATCGGCACGGGCTCCTCGTCGCGAATCGCCAGCAGCAACGCCTCGACGCTCCGCTGCGCCACCCGGTAGGGAGACGTCCCGGCGAGCAGCTCGTAGAGGACGACGCCCAGCGAGTAGACGTCGGAGCTGGTCGTCACCGGCTGGCCGCGCGCCTGCTCGGGCGAGGCCCAGGCGGGCGTCATCGGGTTGTGGCCCGTCTCGGTGAGGCGCACGTCCGTCTCCAGCAGGCGGGCGATGCCGAAGTCGACGAGGTGCGGCCGTCCTGCGCGGTCCACCAGCACGTTGGCCGGCTTCAAGTCGCGGTGCACGACGAGGTGACGGTGGGCGTAGTCCACGGCGTCCAGCACCGGCAGCATCAACTCGACGCGCTGCCGCACCGTCAGCCGGTGGCGCTCGCAGTACCTGTCGATGGGCTCGCCGTCGACGAAGTCCATGGCGAACCAGGGGCGTTGGTCGCTCGTCTCTCCGGCGTCCAGCAGCCGGGCGATGTGGGGGTGTTCCAGCCCGGCGAGGATGTGCCGCTCATGGACGAAGCGTTCCGCGCCGGCCGCCCGCGGGGTGTGGGAGATTTTCAGGGCCACCCGCCGCGAGAGGCGGGGGTCCCACGCCGCCCACACCGCCCCCATGCCGCCGGCTCCCACCTTCTCCTTCAGGACGTACCGCCCGACGGTGGTGTCCGGCGGCGGCTCGCCGGCGCGCGTCAACTCGGACAGCACCGCGCGACACCCACCACACGTCGCGACGTGCGCCGACATGCGCTCGACCTGGTCGGCCGAAGCCGTGCCCTCGGCCCACGCAGCCAGGGCCTCCTCGCTGAGATGCTCTTCGCCCCCTGTCATCCGTGCGCGCGACTTCACACCCGGCGCCGCGGGCGGACAACCGCTTGTTGCGCTCATGCTGAGAAGACGGGCCGACGACGCCCCGGTTTTCAAGATGAGCTGTCCGACTTCACCTTCCCGCCCGTCCTGCACTGCGAGCCGCCATCCACGGAATCCGCGCGGTGAGCTGCCGTCACCCAACCTCTCGTGGGATGCAGTTCCTCGAGAAGTGCGTGGACCGACGGCGTCCTCGAAGTCCTGGCGGGCGAGGCGCAGCAGGCGGTGGACTCGTCAGCCCGGGCGAAGAGCGCGGGGGGCGGTGGGGGCTTTCAGCACCCTCCACCGAAGCGGAGGGGGCTGCGTCGGCCACACGCTGCGCAGGAGTCTCTCGGCGCTGGCGAGGTCTTCCGGGCGGGGCGTGTCGGCCGTGCGCAGCACCAACGCGTCGGGCAGCACCTCGATGGGAGGTAGCGGCCCACCCAGCGTCGCCACCAGCGCGAAGGCCGGAGCCGTGCGCCGCCGCCACGCCGCCAGCGCGGGGAGGTGGGAAGGCGCGACCGCCACCGTCACCTCGTCGAGGGCTGCGCCCACCAGCGGGTCCAGCCAGTCGTCCACCGGTGGCGCGCTCTGCCGCTCGTCTTCCCAGGACTCGGCGGTGAAGGAAAGCCGCCGCAGCCGCGGGTGGGTGGCAAAGAGGGCGCTCCATCGGCGCTCCCAGCGCGCCGCGCCCTCGGGGTGCCGGGCGAGCATCGCCAGCCCTGCGAGGTGGGCGCGCGGCGGCCCCTCGAGGAGGACGTCGAGAGCCGCGGGCGTCAGCAGGCCCAGGGACTCCACCCGGCGCAACGTGCTGCCGGCCAACGGCGTCCTCGGCACGGCGGCCTGCGTGGGAAAGTGAAGCCACAGGCGCTGCAGGCTGTGCCAGCGTGGGTCGTCCGCGGGGCCGGTCAGCTCTGCCGCGTCGGCCCGGCACTCCAGCAGCGCGCCCCGGTGCACGAAGGCCACCTTCAGGGTGAGGCCTTGCGGCGCGACGAGGCGGGGCAGCGCCATCCTCAACTCCGAATGGCGCCCCCGCGCCAGCCCGCGCAGAGGGCCCAGCTCGAGGTCGAGCTCGAGGTGCATCAACTCCCCCTGCTCGAAGCCCAGGGACAGCAGCACGTCGGCCAGCACCCGCCACGGCCCCTGGTCCTCGGGCCGCGCGTCCAGCGCTGCGTCCCAGGCCTGCGCCAGCTCCAACATGAAGCAGACGCTACCGCGCGAACGGACAGGCGGCGCGCCGGCGCCGTGTCAGCGCGTCGTGCCGGGGTCGGGCGGGCGGGTCGCAAAGAGTTCGAGGTGGCATCATCACCACGGACTGCGCCAACGGCCGCCAGCCCAACCGCCGGTGCATCAACCCGGGGGCCAGTCCGTCGGCCACCGGGAGCTGTCAGGCACGGACATCGGACCGCAGCGGCTGCGACGGACGAGGCCGGGCGGGGAAGCCAGCTTCGGCCCGTGAGGACGACCCGGCAGTCCCCACGAGTTGGTGCGATGGAGCGCAGAGCCCGGCAAGCGACGACGGAGCCACCACCCGAAGAGGCCAGAGGCGGGCGGCGCGCTCGGCCTCGACGACAGGTTACGGACAGACGTTGTCAGCGGGCCCGTTGGCCACGAGGATGTAAGGGTTGACGCCCGTCACCCAATTCTGCATCACGTCGAAGAGGGCCAACGGGCCGGCCGCGCCGCCGTCGATGTAGACGCCGTATACCTGCGTTGCGTCCGACAGCGTCTCGTGCTCGGAGCATGTCGGCCCGAAGGCCCCCGGTGTGACGGTGATGGCGCTGCCTTCCTCGGCCGTCGCCGAAATGGTGTCCAGCGCGCGCAGACTCTGCTGCACCAACTGGGCGTAGGTGACGAGGTCGAGCACGCCGCCGTCGGGCACCGAGAAGTTTTGCGCCAGCAACGTCGAGGAGATGAGCTGGTCGGTCTGCCCCTGCCGCACGAAAAAGGGCGTCACCAGGTGGTTTCTCATGACGTGCCCCACGTCGTTGCAGGCGTTGCGCAGTGTCGGCGCGTTGGCCTGGTGCCAGGAGACGCAGCTCTCGTCCTCGCGCATGCCCCACAACGCCGGGCCGCCCGTCGACGCGGCCACGTTGCGCATCGTGACATAGTCACAGATGCCCGCGTCGCAGCCCACGCTGGTCGAGAAGTCCAGCGTCTCGAGCGACGGTCCGATGATGGAGTCGATGAGCGCCCGGAAGACGAGTGGGCAGCTCGCGCCCTGGCAGTTGGTGTTGGTGGCCCGGAGGAGCGCCCGCAGTCTGTCGGCGTTGTTGATGGTGCCGGCGCCGCCGCCCGACGCCCCGGCCAGGACGACGATTTCCGCGTCGTCGAGGTCGGCCAGCGGGGTACCCGCGTCTCCCAACGTGAAGACGAGCCCCGTGCCCGCGTCGCGGCGCAGCACTTCGGTGGCGGCGTCGATGATGGCCGTGCCCAGCACGTGGAGCCGGTACGTCCGCGGCCCGCCGTCGAGTGGGTCTACCCCGTTGACGACGACGTCCCGCCGCGTGCCTGCCCACTGGTCCGACGAGCAGTACTTCAGGAAGACGTGGTTCCACGTACCGAAGGGGTTGTCCGCGCGCCGCTCGAAGATGCCTCGCGCGTTGATGGCCGCGGGGGCCGGCCGCGCCGACATGCCCTGCATGCCGAAGGCCGTGTCCTCCGAGCACCACCGCTGCGCACAGGAGTTGGCCGACTCGCAGCTACCGCCGCCCTGCAGTTGGATGAGCCAGCGGTTGCGGGACTGGGGCGACGAGGCGGGCCGGAAGTAGAAGAGCGCAGGCGTGCCGTCGTTGCAGAGCGCGTCGGGGAATTCCGTGGTGTCGAAGTCGTGGCGCTGCAGTTCGTTCCCCGGGGCGAGGCCGCCAGCCATACCCAGCTTGCCGCACGTCAGCACCTCGCCGATGAGGCCCACGGCGCCCCCGTCCATGCCGGAGCCACCGTCCGTGCCGGAGCCACCGTCCATGCCAGAGCCACCGCCCACGCCACCTCCTCCGGCGCCACCGCCCGCTCCGCCACCCAGGCCACCACCCGTTCCGCCCCCGCCCGTGCCACCGCCCGCCGAGCCACCTCCGACGCCCCCGTCGACTGCCCCCCCGCCGCCGCTGCACGCCGCGAGCAGCATCGCGAGGCCCACCATCCATGCGCGCATTGCTTCTCCTCCTTGCGAAGCCGGAGCGCGTCCCTGACGAGGCGCACCCGGTCAGTTCTCCGCGTACGGTAGCCGACGAGGCCCAGCCCTCCAACCCTGACGCTGGAGCTGCGGGGACTTCTGCCGCGCGCGAGGGTAAGACGGCGCGCGATGAGCCGCGAGCGCCTCTGCCTGCTGTCCCGAAAGCGCTCGCTGTACTCCACCTCGCGCCTGGTGGAGGCCGCGAAGGAGAACGGCGCCCGCCCCCTGGTGATGGACACCCTGCGCTGCACCATGCTGGTGGAGCCCGACGGCAGCCAGTTGTACTACCGCGGCGCGCGCGTCCGGGGCCTCACCGCGGCCATCCCCCGCATCGGCGCCAGCATCACCGCCTACGGCCTCGCGGTGGTGAGCCACCTCGACACCATGGGCGTGCCCGTCGTCAACGGCGCCACCGCCATCGCGCGCAGCCGCGACAAGGTGCGCAGTCTCCAGTTGCTGGCCGCCGCGCACCTCGACGTGCCCCGCACCGTCATGGCCACCCGCCACGCGTCCGTGCGCCAGTTGGTGCAGTTGGTGGGCGGGCTGCCGTGCATCATCAAGCTGCTGCGCGGCACGCAAGGCGTCGGCGTCATGCTGGGCAACACGCTGAAGGAGGTGGACACCATCCTCCAGACGTTCTGGGGCCTGGGCCAGGAGGTGTGTCTGCAGGAATTCGTGAAGGAGGCGAAGGGGAGCGACCTGCGGGTGCTGGTGGTGGGCGACGAGGTGGTGGGCGCCATGCGGCGCACCGCACGCAAGGGCGACTTCCGCGCCAACCTCCACCGGGGCGGCGAGGGCAGGCCTGCGAAGCTGGACGCCCACACCCGCCTGGTCGCGGTGAAGGCCGCGCACGTCATCGGCCTCGAGGTGTGCGGGGTGGACCTGCTGGAGAGCAAGGACGGGCCGAAGGTGATGGAACTCAACTCCTCACCCGGCTTCGAGGGCCTCGAGGCGGCGACGAAGAAGGACATCGCCGGCGACATCGTCCGGCACGCGCTGGGGCTGGCGGCGAAGCGGCGGGCGTAGGGGCGCTGCGCGACTCCAGCACCCCCGAAAACCGCGCGTCACCTCACGGCGCGCACATCGGACACGCCGGGGGCGGCAGCTTCGGCTCCTCCTCCAGCGAGATGGGGATGACGAAGAAGAAGCGCTCCTCGACGGGCGGCGCCATCAACGCTTCGATGTCGTGCTGAATGACGGGCGCTTCCAGCACCAGCTCGGGCATCTCGATGACGTCCCAGGGCGGGATGATGTCCACCGGCTCCAGCCCGCCTGGAATCGGGTTGAGGGCCGTCTGTGTCTGCGTCGTTCCCTCTTCCGTCGGCGTCGGCGTCTCCACCGGCCCGCCGCAGCTCACGAGAAAGACGACGGTCGCCGCGAGCGTCAGCAGCCGTTTCATGACCGCTCTCCTTCCAGACGGACTGAAAACCGTCTGGCCGCATGAGAGGCATCGGTCGTGCCACTTCTTACGTCATTGAAATGCCGCTGCTTCACGGCGCGGGCCCGGCGTTCTCTGCGCGAGTCCTGGCTGACGCCGCGCGCCTTGCGCTCGAGGTGGATCAATACCAGCCGCGGAAGTGCAGCGCCGCCAGCCCCGTCACCCAACCGGTGGCCAGCGAGTGGAGGACTTCGACGGACACGCCCACGGCGCGGTGCGGGGTGAGGGGCACGTCGAGGCCGGCGGTGAGGCACCACATCAGCTCGATGGGGGACGTCGCGAAGCCCTGCTGCAGCACCACGCCGGTGCGCACGCCGAGGGTCGTCTGCCCGAAGAGGGTGAAGGACGGCGCGCGCCACCGGAAGCGCGGCGCCGGGCCCTCCACGACGAGGAGGTGCACGGTGGCGGTGTCCAGCCGTCGGGGCGGGGCCCCTTCGTGCTTGTCCACCACCGTCACGTCCCACGGCGTGGCCAGCGCCCAGGTGAGGCCCAGCCAGGTGATGCCCCACCAGCCGTCGAAGGTGGCCACGTCGGCGCTCAACGAGAAGAGGAGCCGTGGCGCCACCGCGTCCAGCTGCGTCGAGGTGTGAAAGCCATGGAGGTACGGCGTGCCGCCCAGCCAGAGGACGCCGGGAGCGACGCGCACCTCGACGCGGCGTGGCTGGGCGTGCGCCGTCAGCGCGAGGGCGAGGGCGAGGACGGTGGCGCAACGGGCGGGGGCACTCATCCACCGCGCATCGTCGCACGGTGGGCAGCAGAGCCGTGATGTCCCCCCTTCCAGCCAGGGAAGCGCGCAGGGCAGGAGCCGGTGGTGCTGGCCGGCGGCGTGGCCGCGTCCTCGCGCATCGACTTCCGGAGGACGACGCCAAGGAGAGACTACGGCCGCTCCGTCTACCGCCTGCGCCGGCCCTCCCCCTCCGGCGCCACCGCCCTGGTGCTGACGGCCGCGGAGTTGGTGCGGCGCGATGAGTCGTTTACGGCGTGAGCACGATTCGCGAGGTCGACCGTTCTGCTTCGCGCCACGCGCGCTCGACCTCGCGAAGTGGAACCGGCGTGACATCAATTCGAAGCGTTCCTCGCGTGATCTCCTTCACGAGTGCGGGCAACTCCTTGACGATCTCTCGACCCGGCACGGACCCGATGCCGCTGCCGACGAGCTGCACTCGTGCTGCGCGAAGGAGCTCGGCCGCGACCGGCGAGGACGAGCCCGCCATGGAGCCGATCTCTATCCAAGTCAACGTCCGGCTCCTGTCGGCGCGCGCGCGGACGACGCGGTCCATGCTCCGGGCACTTACCTCGCCCCAGACGAAGTCGAGGACGACGTCGACGTCACGAGCGACATCACCCATCCGAGCATCATCCAGCGGCACGACATCGGAGGCACCGAACGCCTTGAGTGCTTCAAGGCGCTCTTCGTCGCGACCGCAGGCGATGATTCGCGACGCGCCGAGGTGCCGAGCGATCTGGACCGCCAGGGTCCCCGCATTTCCGGTGGCTCCGAGAATGAGCACCTGTTGCTTCTTCTTGAAGGGTACACGACACCGCAGCGCCAGCCATGCAGCCATCGCCGGGTTCATGGCAGCGGCGATCGTGACCGGATCGCAGTCGCGAGGCAGAACCAAGCTCCGTTGCGGGTCGACGATCGTTCGTTCCGCGAGCGAACCGAAGGGCGTGTCCTCCAGCACGAAGTAGCGGAGCTTTCCATCCGTGTCGCGGCCCACTCCGTCGACACCTGGCACGAGCGGAAGCGTCGCGCTCCCGGAGTAATGCTTGCCGACGGCCCTGGCCATCGTCAGGTGGTGCAGCGCAGCAGCGAGGACCTCTACCCGGATCTCGTGAGGCCCCTTCACGACGGGTTCGGCGAAGTCTGCGTAGCGTGGCGGTTGGTCGAACGACGTGATGACTGCGGCTTTCATGACTGTCTCCGGTCGGCGGCCATGTGGAGAACAACGGTACGTACTGCGAACCAATATGGTTCGCAGTACGAACCCTGTCAAGATGATCGACATGCGACACCCGACATCCAACGAGCCATCCACTGAAGCAGGAGAGGAACTGGTCGACGCGCTCGTCCGGGCGTCCTTCGTCGTGATGGCGACGCTCAACACAATCGGCGCCGAGAACGACCTGTCGCTCACCCAACTACGCGTGCTGGGGATCCTGCGGGATCGTCGAGCGCGCATGACCGAACTCGGCCATCATCTCGGGCTCAAGAAGTCGACGATGACGGGCCTCGTGGATCGTGCCGAGCAACGCGGCCTGCTCGCGCGCGCTACGAGCGCGGACGACGAGCGTGTGACAGAAGTGTTCCTGACCGCCGAGGGAGCGAAGCTGGTTGCGCGAGGTCGTGCACGACTCGCCGATGAACTCGGCCCGTTGTGCCGCCGCCTTTCGGCCAGAGACCAACGTCGTCTGAGAGTGCTGCTCGAGCGCTTGCTCGATTCTCAAGACGAGTAGATCACTTCACGAGCCGAGGCCGCGGTGGATCGGAATCCAGCCGCAGATTCGCAACAACGCAAGAAAGGGCCGACAATGCAACTGACCACCGACGTGTTCCCATGCAGGGCTGGGCCTGTCCTGACTACGGTCGGGCCAGGAGCGCCAGCGTGGCCGTCACCAACTCCTGCGGCCGGAAGGGCTTGCCGAGGAAGGCGCTGTGCGGGGCAGCGGCGCCCAGCTCTTCCAGAGGGCGGTCCGAGTAGCCCGACATGAAGAGGGCCCGCAGCGTCGGCCGCTCCGCGCGCAGGCGCTTCACCACCTCGGGTCCGCCGAGGTGGGGCATCACCACGTCCGTCACCACCACGTCGATGGTGGACAGCCGCCCCGCCACCACGCGCAGCGCCTCTTCGCCGTCGGGCGCGGCCAGCACCGCAAAGCCGGCGGCCTCCAGCACGCGCACCACCACCTTCCGCAGCGCGGGCTCGTCTTCCACCACCAGCACCGTGCGGCCGCTGGCATTTCCCTCGACGGCCGGCGGCGCCACCGCCACGTCGGGGTGCGACGCCTCCACGCACGGGAAGCACACGGCGACGGTGGTGCCCTTCCCCTCGGTGGACGAGACGCGCACCACCCCGCCGCTCTGCTTGACGATGCCGTCCACCACCGACAGCCCCAGGCCCGTGCCGCGCCCCGGCTCCTTGGTGGTGAAGAAGGGCTCGAAGGCCCGCGCCAACACCTGCGCCGACATGCCCTCGCCGGTGTCCTCCACGCGCAGGCACACGTGCCGTCCGGGCGCCCCGTCGAGGCCGTGGGAGAGGTCCTCCGTCGTCACCCGCAGCGCGCCCCCGCGCGGCATCGCGTCACGCGCGTTCACCACCAGGTTGACGATGACCTGCTCCAGCTGGCCCGCGTCCGCCCGCACGATGCCCTTCGCGTCGAGCCGGCACGTCAACTCGATGTTCTCCGTCAGCAGGCGACGCAGCATCGGCTGCAGGCCTTCCACCACCTCACTCACGGACAGGTTGCGCGCGTGCAGCACCTGCCGGCGGCTGAAGGCCAGCAACTGCCGGGTGAGGTTGGCGGCCCGCAGGGTGGCGTCCTCCATCTCGGCCACCAGCACCCGCGCCTCGTCGTCGCGCAGCGCCGGCTTGAGCAGCGCGAGGTCCGACAGGATGACGCTGATGAGGTTGTTGAAGTCGTGGGCGATGCCGCCCGCCAACAGGCCGATGGACTCCTGCTTCTGCACCTGGTGCAGCTGCTCGGTGAGGCGCGCCCTGTCCTGCTCGGCCTGACGCTGGGCGGTGACGTCGCGCACGCTGACGCGGGTACCGGGCCTGCCCTGCACCGGGAGTGGCCGCACGTCGACTTCCACCTCGCGGCGCGTGCCGTCGGGGCGCGTGATGGCACAGAAGAGCGGACCTCCCGGGCCAGCCGGCAGCGTCTCCAGGCCGGGCAGGCTGGCCAGCCTCCGTCCCACCAGGTTGGAGCCCTGCTGGAAGAGCGTCTGCGCGGCCGGGTTGTTGCCCCGCACCACGCCCTGGTCGTCCACGGTGAGGATGGCCTCGGGCGCGGTGCGCACCAACTCCTCGAACTGGTGCTCGCTGGCCTGGGCGCGAGCGAAGGTGTCTTCCCGCAGCTTCGCGGCCAGGTAGATGATGCCGCCCGTCATCCCCAGCGCGGCCACGGTGACGACGAAGCGCAGCGGCGGGGTGTAGGGGCTGGACGGGTGGTAGCCGTTGGCCTCGGCGAGGAAGAGGGCGCCCACCACCAGGCAGGACAGGCCCGCGTAAACGAGGCCCATGCGGCGGCTCAGCAGCACGCTGGTGGTGGCGATGACGGGGAAGTACGTGACGAGCAGAGGAGACGCCGTGCCGCCCAGGAGGAAGAGCCAGACGGAGATGACGGCCCAGATGACGAAGACGAAGACTTGAGCCACCCGCCTCGCCTGCCCGCGCCGCAGCAGCACCTGCGTCACGCCGCACATCACGATGACGAGGAGGTTGGCGGTGATGTGCTGCAGCTCGAAGCCCAGGGTGGCGACGGTGCCGGCGGCCACCAGCACCGTCAGGACGCCCACCATCAGCGACACCCAGTGCAGCAGCACAGCCGTGGCGTAGTCCGCGACCGCCACCGCCGGCGTCCGCCACCAGGCGTGCTTCCCTGCGCACATGCGTCCTCCCCCCAGCGAGGTCCACCTTAGCCGAGCCCCTCCGTCCCGAAAGCTGGCTGCTGGTTTCATACAACCCCACGGCAACAGGGCATCGCGGCGAGGTACGCTGGCTGCACACCTCCACCTCATGACGAACTCCATTTCACGCCGGGGCCCGGGCACGGGCGCACTTCCTTCCATCGACGACCTGCGCGGCCTGAACGCGGGCGAGCGCGAGCAACTGCTGGGGGAGTTGGCTGCGAAGAAGGACAGGGACGGCCTGCGCCGGGTGCTGGAAGAGACCAACGCCGTCACCCTGCGGCAGACGCTGGAGGTGTCGGCGAAGCGGGGCAGCCTGGGCGCGGTGGTGACGGGCCTGGGCCTCGACGAGCTCATCTCCCTGGGGAAGGCGCGCGGCGTGGAGGTGAATGAGATTCTCGCCTCCACCGACTCGGTGAAGGAGCGCGGCCTCACCGCGAGAGAGGCGCAGCGGGTGCGGGAGAATTTCGGCCACACCCTCGACCCCGACACCATCCGCCTCGTCTTCACGAAGGGCGCGCAGACGATGGGGGCGGGCGCGATGGCGCTGGGCAACACCATCCACGTCGACTTCACGGACCCGCGCTTCAAGCTGGAGCGCGGCACCACCCGCCCCCTCGACGGCGAGGACGACGCGTGGAACAGCTTCAACACCATCGTGCTGGGGCACGAGGCGGCGCACGTGTGGAGCTACCAGCACCGCGGCACGGCCTACGCCTTCACCAGCGTGGTGGAGCAGGTGGAGGGCATCGCCTCCACCGGCAGCCGTGACGCGGCCTACGGCTACCAGCCCGACAAGCCGTCCTTCTGGGCGTACGGGGAGGAGCAACGCGCCATGCTGGTGCAGGACTACGTGGCCGCGGCTCGCGCGAAGAAGAAGGGGCAGGCCACCACGCCCACCACCTACGGCGGGTGGAAGAAGGTGGACGAGGTGCTGAAGACGCTGACGCCCTTCATCACCCAGATGCGCGCCGCGGGCCCGGGGCAGCCGCGCCCTCCGGAGGCGCCGACGGCCACTGTCTGCACCGGGCTGGGCTTCGTGCAGGACGGGCTGGCGGACTTCGTGGCGAGGAATGCGGACCGCGCCATCGCGGGCGTGGGCAGCGCAGCGAAGGACGCCGTGGTGGAAGGGGTGACGAAGTCGAGGCCCGGGCAGGTGGCCGCGGGCGCCGCGGGCCTCGCGGCGGCGGGCGTGGCCTCGGTGGTGTCGAGAGAGCAAAACGCCACCGGCGCGAAGGGCGGCGGCAGCGCGCTGCTGGACCAGGCGGGCCTCCCGCGCGGGGTGGAGGTGGAGACGAAGGACGGCGTGCGGCTGGGCGTGAAGGGGGCGTGGGACGCGCCGGCGCCGAAGAAGGGCCAGCCGGTGACGGTGGGCGCCTCCAACGCGCGCGTGGAGTGGCACGTGGGCGGGGACGTCCCGCTGGCCGACGAGGCGACGCTGTCCGCCGACGCGCGCGCTACGGTGGGCCTCGACGGGAAGGTGCAGGACGCGTCAGCCGAGGTGGGCCTCACGCACCCGGACGCGCAGGTGAAGGCGCAGGTGAAGGTGAAGCCGCCGCGGGCCGCGGACGCGCCGCTGCGAGTGGATGCGTCGCTGGACGTCACCACCGAGCCCGTCAGTGTCACGGCGGACGCGCACGTCGACGTGAAGGAGGGCGAGGTGCAGCGGGCGGACGTCTCGGCCCGCGTGGACACGAAGGTGGTGTCGGGCGGGGCCGACGTGACGCTGAAGCGCGGGCGCGATGGGCTGGAGCTGGAGCAAGCCGAGGTGGACGTGGAGGTGGCGCCTTCTCCCGAGGTGGCGGTGGGCCTGCGCGGGAAGTTGCTGCCGCGGGGCGTGGATGGCCTCGCGGCGTCCATCGCCGCGAAGGGGGACGAGGGCAGCGTGGCGGTGGAGGCCTCCGTGCGCGACCTGACGAAGTCACCGACGGTGGGCGTGGCCGTCACCGCGACGCCGAAGGACGCGCCGGTGTCGGTGACGGTGCAGGTCGAGACGACGCCGGCGACGGGCGCGACGTCTGGCGGCATCGGAATCAAGGGGAAGTTCTGAAACGGCCGCTCGACGACGCGCGCTGACTGTCGCCCCCCGCGTCTGGGGCTCCCCGACGGCACGCCGCGGCTCGTCGTGCCCCGGGCTGAGCGAGAGGCCGAATGGGACGACGGCTCCCCGAGGGCTCGTCGTGACCGGGGCGGGCGAGGGAGACGAAAGTCAGCGGTGACAGGGGATGGCGGCTACCCGACGATGCCCCACGGCTCGTCATGACCGGGGCTGGCGAGGAAAACGAAGTCAGCGGTGACGGGGAGCGCCGCGAAGTCCGGAGTCGTCCGCAGCCGCGACAGCGCCGCCTGGAGCCACACGAGGCTGCGCAACACCAGCGCTCGCGCCAACGCCTCGCCCGCCGGTGAGTGGCACAGCGCCTCGTCCTCACTCAGGGCGTTCAACAACTCACCCACCACGCACAGCGCGAAGGCCGCATGCTCGCGGAAAGCGCGCGCTCCCCGGCGGACCTCGGCGCCGTCGCGCTTCACGTCGGACAGGCCGTCGGCCCAGACGTCCTGCGGGAAGTACGGCGGCACTTCAGCGCCCGCGTAGAGGAAGGAGACCCCCGCGAGGCGTGCGCCCGCGGGCAGCTTCGTCATCGCGCGCGTCCAGTCGGCGACAGACACCTCCAGCTCGCGAAGGACTCGGGCCGTCTCCGCGTCATCGTCGAGCGAGCGCCACTTCGTCGCCCATGGCTCGGGTAGCCCGGAGAGGTCGATGGCTCGCAGCGCGAGGCCCGGAGCTTCGATTTCAGCGCGGGTCCACATGAGCGTCTCGAACTCCATGGCGCGGCGGCTCATCGACGCCGGCGGCCACTTCTGGGCTGCTGCACCAGTCGTCAGTACCCCGCGTAGGTGGGCAGGCTTCCCGGGTCTGCTGCGATGGCGAGGTCCTTCAGGTAAATCCACGAGTCACCCCACGGGGCGCTGCCGCTGCCGACCGTCGTGGGAATCCGCAGCATCTTCGCCCCCTGGTTGTCGAGCAGGCGGTTGTGGAAGCTGAAGTTCGGCGAAGCCGGAGCGGGCTGTCCACCGATGAACTCGCACCGCTTCACGAGGCCCCCCGCTTGCGCGCCCTTCTCCCGCCACCACGCCTCGTACACGCTGGTGTTCGAGTCCACTGCGCCGCTCATGTCGAAGTGGAAGCGCACCAGGTACCACCGGTTCGGGTGAATGAACCGGTCGTCATCCGACGGGACGTTGAGGTTCGGGTACAGGTAGTCCTCGAGGCCGGTGCCCATCAGGTGCGGGTGGTACGCACGGAGCCCCGCCGCCCCGGCCGAAAGCCCACGCGTCTCGAAGACCAGCGCGGCAGGGTTCGGCTGGTTCACCACCCGCCCCTGCGTGAGGTCTACGGCGTTCGGCCGGAAGCCCATCAGCCAGGCCGTGTCCTCGGTCGCGCTCGGGTAGCCCGCTCGGGAGCCCAGCAGGGGGTAGATGAACTTGTTCCGGCCGACGATGACCGAGCGCTTGGCGCTGGCCACATCGTCCTGGACGTACATCCACAGCTGAATCCAGAGATTGGCGGGGAACGACCCCGGCAGGCCGGTCCCGAGCTGGAGGTAGTAGTCGGGCTGGCCCTGGAGCGTGTTCGCCCGAGTCTCGAGGACCATCGCCCGACCGCCGCCGGGGATGCCGCTGGTGTCCCCCTCGATGGCGCTGACCGTGTAGAGGTAGCCGAGAGCGCCGCCCGGGTTGGTTTGCTCGTCCTTGATGCCCGTGTAGCCAGCGTCGCGCACCACGGCCAGCTTCGTCGCGGCGTCGTCCTGCCGGTCGAGCGTGTAGTTGAAGGCGTCAAAGAAGAGCAGCCCGGTCGCACCGCCATCACCCGGAGCGCCTCCGCCACCGCCACCCGTCGCACCGCCGCCGCCACCCGTCGCGCCACCATCGTCACTCCCGCCGCCGCCGGTCGCGCCACCATCGTCACCCCCGCCGCCGCCGGTCGCGCCACCATCGTCACCCCCGCCGCCGCCGGTCGCGCCACCGCCGCCGCCAGTCACTCCTCCGCCCATTCCACCAGCATCGGGTTGGACGGGCGCGCCCGGGCAACCGAAGAGCGCGAGGAGCAGGGTGGTCAGGACGGCGATGCGCTTGGTCATGAGCCGATTGAAACCTCGAATGAAGGCAGGCACAACCGCCGCGGGGCCGACGGCCGAAGCGCGAGGGTTGAAGGACGGAGGCCACCGCAGGCGGGGGAGATTCAACGCGCCAGCGCCACCCGTCGATGCGCACCGGGCGCGCCACGAAGTCGCGCTTTGAGGGCAGCCTCAGATGCAAGCCGACGACAGAGGGAGCGACTCCCTCCCCCGCGAGCGCATGCTGCAACCAGTGTGCTCATCCGCCTCGACTGCGAAGTGCGTCACCGAGACGCGCAACGTCTGCGACGTCGCCCTGGCCAACGCGCACGATGCGCTCGCATCACTTCAGCTGACTCCTCTCGAGCGAGGGCCTAAAGCCGTGTCCTCGCATGAGACGCTTCGCCCCGCTGTTGGCCCTCCTCCTCCTGTCCACCTCCACGCGGGCGGAGGGCCTCGACCCGCAAGCCGGCGCCTGGTTCGGCGTCTTTGCGGCGGGTCCGCTTCACGGCGACGTGATGGCGTGGTTCGACGTGCACGCGCGGGCCAACCAGGACTTCTCGGGCGTCAACTACCTGGTGCGTCCCGGCGTCGGCTGGCGCTTCCGGCCCGACATGGTGGCGTGGCTGGGCTACGCCTGGACGCCGCAGACACAGGGCGGAGCCATCACCCTGGACGAGCACCGCGTCTGGCAGCAGTGGACGTGGGACGGCCCGCGCTTCGAGTCGGGGGTGAGGCTGTCGTTGCGCTCGCGCCTCGAGCAGCGCTTCGCCAACGGCGAGGTGGGCCTACGCTTCCGGCAATTCGTCCGCGTCCAGTCGCCGTTCCTCGGCGGCGGCCCGGTGCTGCTGGCCGCATGGGACGAGGCCTTCGTGGCCTTCAACGACACGTCTTTCCAGGCGGCGGGCTTCGACCAGAACCGGCTCTTCCTCGGGGTGGGGACGAAGGTGGGCAGCGTGGCGCGCGTAGAGGCCGGCTACTTCAACAACTGGCTGTCGCGGCCGGGGGCGGACCCTTTCCGCCACGTGGTGATGGTGAACGTCTTCTTCTCGTGGTGAAGACGCACCTCGCATGCACGACGAAGCGCTCGAGCTGTTCCGCGCCCTCCTCCGCATCGACACCACCAACCCGCCGGGCAACGAGCGCGCCGCGGCGGAGTTGCTGGCGGACAGCCTGGCGAAGGACGGGCTGGAGTCCCGCTTGTTCGACTCCGCGCCCAATCGCACCAGCCTCGTCACCCGGCTGAAGGGCACGGGAGAGAAGCCGCCGCTGCTCCTCACCGCGCACCTCGACGTGGTGGCGGCGGAGCCTTCCCGCTGGAAGCACCCGCCCTTCGGCGCCGTCATCGACGACGGCTGGCTGTACGGCCGCGGCGCGGTGGACATGAAGAACATGGCGGCGATGAGCGCGATGGTGCTGAAGGCGCTCAAGCGCGAGGGCGCGAAGCTGTCGCGCGACGTCATCTTCGCCGCGGTGGCCGACGAGGAGGCCGGCTGCACGCTGGGCAGCCAGTGGCTGGTGGACCACCACCCGGACCTGGTGCGGGCCGAGTACGCGCTGGGAGAAATCGGCGGCTTCACCCTGCAGCTGGGCGGGGCGCGGCTGTACCCGATTCAAGTCGCGCAGAAGGGCATGGTGTGGATGAAGGCGCGGGTGGAGGGCACGCCCGGCCACGGCAGCATGCCGCGCGAGGACAACCCGGTGGTGGGGCTGGCGGCGGCGCTCTCGAAGCTGGCGCCCGACGCGCTGCCGGTACACCCCACGCCCGCCTTCCGGGCCTTCCTCGAGGGCGTCCTCTCCACGCAGCCGGCGCTGGCGCGGGTGCTGGTGCCGCTGCTGGTGCAGCCGGCGCTGGCGAGCCGGTTGCTCTCGCTCCTTCCGGACAAAGGCACGGCGCGGGCGATGAACGCGGTGCTGCGCAACACCGCCACGCCCACGGTGCTGCGCGCGGGGACGAAGACGAACGTCATCCCTTCCTCTGCCGAGGCCGAAATCGACGGGCGCTCGCTGCCGGGCCAGACGGTGGACGACGTGCTGCGCGAGGTGCGCGAGGTGCTGGGGCCCGACGTGACGCTGGAGGTGCTGCAGAGCCTCGAGCCGGTGGCGGTGTCGCACGAGACGCCGATGTTTGAGGTGCTGGCCGACGCCCTCCGTCGCATGGACCCTTCGGGCGTGCCGGTGCCGTACCTCATCCCCGGCTTCACCGACGCGGCAGCCTTCTCGAAGCTGGGCACCACCTGGTACGGCTTCGCGCCCATCGTCTTCCCCGCGGCGCCGAAGGTGTCCTTCAGCGACCTCTTCCACGGCGACGACGAGCGGATTCCGGTGGACGGCTTCCGCCAGGGCCTCGACGCGCTGCTGGACGCCGTGCGCACCTGGTGCAGGTGAGCCTCGAGGGGTCAGGGGAACCTGGTTCAGCGATGAGCCTCTCGGGCGGTGGGAGGCGGACTTCGCGCGCCCGGTTGCCGGGGAAGGTGGCCGCGTGGGATGAATCGCCCTTTGCGGTTTTCCAGCAGTCCCCCGCCTGGACATGCGCAAGGTCGCCCACAGCGTCGTGGAGTTGATTGTCACCGGCGCGGACCGCTGCGACGTGCCGCTGCAAGAGCTGGCGCGCGGGCTGCCCATCGACGTGGCGCAGCTGCGGCGGCTGGTGGGCGGGCTGGACTGGGACCTCTTCGTCGAGCTCGTCGACCGCCTGGTGGAGCGCGTGGGCTTCGACCGCGTGGAGGCGCTCTGCGCGCACGTCCCGGACATCGCGCCCGGCAGCCAGCGCATGCTGTCGAACTTCGTCAGCGCCCGCACCCTGCTGCGCTTCGTGTGCAAGCTGATGGGGCCCAACCAGTACCCGATGTTCGTCTGCGGCTACGAGGAGCGCACCAACAGCGCCGGAGAGGCAATCGGCCACGTCACCATGCGGCTGCGGCCCGGCTTCCGCGACGGCCACAACGTCTTCCGGCTGAAGAAGGCGGCCCTGTCCAGCGTGCCCTGCTTCCTCGGACTGCCGCCCACGCGCGTCGACGCCAGCACCACGCCCCGCGGCGGCGACTACGACATCCTCCTGCCGGCGTCCCAGACGCTGCTCGCGCGGGCGCGGCGGCACCGGGCGACGTCCAACTGGGCCGAGACGCTGCGCCAACTGGAAGAGGACAACGCGCGGCTGCGCCAGGCCACCGAGCAGCTCTGGCGGGCGCGAGACAACGCCTTCCACGTCAAGCTGTCCGAGGCCGAGGCGAAGTGGGGGCTGACGCCGCGCCAGGTGCAGGTGGTGTCCGGCCTCGCCCGGGGCCTGTCCAACAAGGAGTTGGGCCAGGAGCTCGGTTGCTCCGTGAAGACGGTGGAGACGCACATCACCGACGTGCTGCGCCGCGCCGCGCTGCCGACGCGCCTGGCGCTGGTGGCCACCTTCTGGAAGGACCTCTGGCGTCGCCGGGCCTCGACGCGCGGGCGGCCGGAACGCCGGTGGTTGAGTTCACCTCGGGACGGATACGAGGTGATTCACCGGCCCGACGCCGTGCCCCAGGCCCGGGGGCGTCCGAATCGCTTCAGTGAGCCACGTCTTCGCGCGCGGCACCGCTTCGAGTAACGGGACTCCCCGAGCCAACCACGCGGCGATGGCGGAGGCGTACGTGCAGCCGGTGCCATGGGTGTGCGGCGAGTGGATGCGCGGGGCGTGGAAGTCGTGCACTTCGCCCTGGTGGAAGAGGACGTCCACCGCGTCGCCCTCGAGGTGCCCACCTTTCACCAACACCGCCCTCGGGCCCATTCCGCCGAGCCGGCGGGCAGCCTCGCGCGCCTCCTCCACGGTGCGCACGGGCCGGCCCAACAGCGCCTCCGCTTCTTGCGTGTTGGGCGTCAGCAGCGTCGTCACCGGGAGCAGGTGCTTCGTGAAGGCGCGCACCGCGTCGTCGGCCAGCAGCGCGTGCCCGTGTTTGCTCACCATCACCGGGTCCACCACCACCGGACAGGAGAGGCGCGCGGCGCGTTCGGCCACCACCTCCACCACCGCGGCGTTTCCCAGCGCGCCCGTCTTCACCACGCCAGGCGGAATGTCGGCCAGCACCGCGTCGAGCTGCTGCGCCACCAGGTCCGCGGCCAGCACCTCCACGCGGGACACGGCCTGCGTGTTCTGCACCGTCACCAGCGTCACCACCGCCATCCCGTACACCTGGTGCTGGTGGAACGTCTTCAGGTCGGCTTGCAGGCCCGCGCCGCCGGATGGGTCGGAGCCGGCGATGGTGAGGGCCGTGGGCGTCATGGCGCTGACATAGCTGACCCGGTCGCTCCGCGCCGGTCGGACTCGTCATCGCGCCGCGTCTGCCTGGGGCGTGCGGCGGCTCTCCCGGGCCCTCGTCATCGGCCAGGAGGGCTCCGCGTGGCTCGAGGGCCTGTGCCCCAGGTCCGCCTCCCGCTCGACTCGTCATCGCGCGGGCTTGCGTCCCCTTCTCTGCCGGAGTGTCCTCTCGTCGGTCATGCGGCGGCGGCTTCTTCTCTCGCGAGTCGGCGTTGTCGTCCTGCTGGCCTTCTCCGCCGCTGCGCAGGACGTGCCCGTCGAGGCCACGCCTCACCCGCCACCCTCCGGCGCACCCGGGCGCTTCGACCTCTCGGCCCAACTGGGCTGGCAGGTGAGCCCCACCATGTACTTCGGGCGCGCGGTGAAGCTGACGGACTCAGGCAGCTTCGGCGGCTCCTTCGGTGGACGCGTCGTGGGTGGCTGGAAGCAGGGCCACGCGCTGCGAGCCGAGCTCTTCTACCTCTTCCAGCCGTCGGGCCTGTCCGTCTCTCCGGTGGGCACCACCAGCCCGCTGGAGTACCAGTTCGGCTTGTCCATCCACTACCTCCAGGCGGCGGCGCTGTACGAGGTGGGGAATGACCGGGTGCGCGGCTTCTTCTCCGCAGGCCTCGGCGTCACCGTGATGCACCCGCACGACCCCAGCTACCGGGACGCGTGGCTCCTCGGCGGCACGGCGGCGCTGGGCATCAAACTGCGGCTGCTCGCAAAGTTCGGCGTGCGCGCGCAGGCGCGGCTCCTCATCCCCTTCTTCTTCACCGGCTCTTTCTGGTGCGTCAGCGCGGCCGGGTGCGCCGTCAACCTCACCGGCGGCGGCGCGCTGTTGCAGGCCGACTTCACCGCGGGCCCGTACTTCGATTTCGGCTGACGTCACTTCCGCTTCGGCTTCGTCTTCGGGAAGAAGAGCAGCCAGGTGCCCTTCGAGGGAGACAGCAGCACCACCTTTCCCCGCGCGCTCAACGCGAGCGCCGGCTGGAACCAGGCCTGAGAAACCAGCTGCGGGTCGTCCGAGACGAACTCCGGCACCAGCAGGTCGAGCTCCACGTAGCCGCCGTCGGTGGCCTTCGAGAGCGCCGGTCCGAAGACATACGCCTCGTCGTCCTTCCCGGGGACGAGGTCGTTGTGCAGCGCGCCGCCGAAGAGCACCAGCACCTTGTCGGGCGTGCCGGCCTCGCCCTTCTCACGCACGCGGAGGGCCGTCTCCTCCACCTTCTCGCGCACCATCACCAGCGTCTTCTCGGCGTCGAGGCCGCCCTTCTCGTCGAGGATGCGGCGGTAGTCGTCGCAGTCCAGCAGCAGGATGTGGTTGGCGAGGCCCAGCTTGTAGCTGGCGTCGAGCAGCGCGGTGACCTCGTCTTCCGTCTCGTCGGGGCGCTTCGTCGTCTTCTTCACCGCCTCGACGGACTTCTTCTCCACCTCGCCGCAGCGGCCGTTCACCATCCACGTCTCCACCACCAGGCTGCCGGCCCGGCCCTCGAGGGAGGGCAGCAACTCCCGGGTGAAGCGCTTCACGCCGCTCATCACCTTCGGCTGCCCTTCCAGTTGGTGGTACTCCCCCACCGCCAGCACCGACGGCTGCTCGGCGAGGACGACGGCCAGAGCCTCCTTTGCGGTGCGGTACGTCGCGCAGGGCGTGCCGCCGCAGTCGACGCCCCCGTCGGGCGTGAAGGAGAGCAGCACGGCGAGGAGGGGCGTCACGGACATGAGTGTAGATGCTTCACCGCGCGGAGCGGACTACACCTCCAGGGACAATGAACCGCTCGCTGTTGTTCCTCACGGTGCTGGTCATCGCCACCTGCGGGCTCATCTACGAGCTCATCGTGGGCACGCTGGCCAGCTACCTCCTGGGCGACAGCATCACCCAGTTCTCCACCGTCATCGGCGTGTACCTCTTCGCGCTGGGCATCGGCGCCTGGCTGAGCCGCTTCATCGAGAAGGGAGTGCCGCAGCGCTTCGTGGAGATTGAGCTGGCGGTGGCCCTGTGCGGCGGCATCTCCGCGCCCTTCCTCTTCGCCACCTTCTCCTCGGGCGCGTCCTTCCGCGTCACCCTCTACGGGCTGGTGCTGGTCATCGGCACGCTGGTGGGCCTCGAGATTCCGCTGCTGCTCCGCATCATGAAGGACCAGCTGCAGTTCAAGGACCTCGTCTCGCGGGTGCTGACCTTCGACTACCTGGGTAGCCTCTTCGCGTCGCTCCTCTTCCCCATCGTGCTGGTGCCGCAACTGGGGCTGATTCGCACCTCGTTGTTCTTCGGGTTGCTCAACGCGCTGGTGGGGCTGTGGAGCACCTGGCTGCTCGCGCCGGTGCTGGGCCACGTGACGCGGCTGCGCATCAAAGCCGTCGCCGTCTCGGTGCTGCTGGTGGTGGGCCTCGCGCTGGGCGAGTCGATGACGTCCCTCTTCGAGGAGCAGCTCTACGCGGACGAGGTGGTGCACGCGCAGCAGACGCCGTACCAGCGCATCGTGGTGACGCGAAGCAAGCGCGGCTTCTCGCTGTTCCTCAACGGGAACCTGCAATTCTCCAGCGTCGACGAGTACCGCTACCACGAGGCGCTGGTGCACCCGGCTTTCCTGGCGGCGAAGCAGGCGCGGAAGGTACTCATCCTCGGCGGAGGCGACGGGCTGGCGGCGCGGGAGGTGCTGCGCTGGCCCGAGGTGGAGTCCGTGACGCTGGTGGACCTCGACCCGGCGATGACGACGCTGGCGGTGAAGTCCAGCGAGCTGTCGGAGTTGAACCACCACGCCCTCGAGGACGCGCGCGTCACGGTGGTGAATGACGACGCGATGCAGTGGCTCGCGAAGAACGAGGCGCGCTTCGACGTGGTGGTGGTGGACTTCCCCGACCCCAACAACTTCTCACTGGGCAAGCTGTACACCACGCGCTTCTACGCGCTGCTGAAGGCCCACCTCGCCGACGGCGGCGTGGCGGTGGTGCAGTCCACCTCGCCGCTGTTTGCCCGGCAGAGCTACTGGTGCATCGACGCCACGTTGCGGGCCTCGGGCTTCACCACCAGGCCCTACCACGCGTGGGTGCCGTCCTTCGGAGAGTGGGGCTACGTGCTGGCGGGCCTGCAGCCCCTCGAGTTGACGCGCCCCCTTCCTGAAGGGCTGCAGTTCCTCTCTTCCGAGACGCTGCCCACGCTGTTCCACTTCCCCCTCGACATGGCGCAGGTGCCCGCGGAGGTGAACCGGCTCAACAACCAGGTGCTGGTGCACTACTACGAGGCGGAGTGGCAGCGCTGGAATTGAGCCGACACACCGAGCCGGGGTACAGCCACCCCATGTCCCGCCGTCTCCTCGCCGCGACCGCGCTCCTCCTCCTCGCGTGCCCTGCCCCGGCGCCTGCGCCGCTCGAGCTCTCCGGAGATGGCGTGACGCTGCGCGACGCGGGCAACGGCACGCTGGAGTTTCTCCGCGGAGAGACGCGCCTGCTGCTGCTGGAGCCCGACGCCTTCCAGCTCGGCACCGTCCGCGCCCTCGACACCACGCAGTCGTACGACCCGTACTGGCTGGTGGTGGACGACGGCGTCTTCACCCCCGTCCTCCCCGAGGGCTTCCGCTGGCGCGCGCCCACCACCGCCGCGCTGTCGAAGGCCGGCGACACCCTCGTCCTCTCCCTCACCTACGACGGAGGCCTCACCGCCACCGTCACCGCCGCCCTCACCCACGGGCAGCCCACGCTGCGCTTCGTGCCCTCGTCCACCACCACGGCCATCGCCTTCCTCCGCGTGCGCGTGCGCGCCGACGCGGCCGAGGCCTTCTACGGCCTGGGTGAGTGGATGGACTCCATCAACCACCGCGGGAAGCTGCGCCCCATGCAGCTGGAGGCCGACTTGAACGTCGAGTCCGCCTCCACGGAAAACCACGTCGTCACGCCCTTCCTCGTCGGCTCCCGCGGCTGGGGCCTCTTCGTCGAGTCCAACCGCTTCGGCGTCTTCGACGTGGCGAAGTCCGAAGGCGACCTCATCGACACCCTGTGGGGCACCGCCGAGGCCAGCAGCGACGGCCTCACCGTGCACCTCTTTGCCGCCGCGGAGCCGCTGGACGTCTTCGCCCACTACTTCCGCCTCACCGGCTTCCCCCGCCCGCCGGCACACTGGGCGCTGGGGCCGTGGATTTGGCGCAACGAGAGCCGCGACCAGGCCGAGGTGGAGGACGACGTGCGGCAACTGCGCGCCCTCGACCTCGCCACCAGCGGCCTGTGGATTGACCGGCCCTACGCCACCGAGGTGAACACCTTCGACTACGACGCCACGAAGTTCCCCGACGCCGGTGCGATGGTGGACGCGATTCACGCCGCGGGCCTCAAGCTGGCGCTGTGGCACACGCCGTACCTCGCGCCCGGCGCCCAGCCGCTGCGCGCCGAAGCCGAGGCCAACGGCTACTTCCCGCCCGCCACCGGGCCCCTCATCAACCGCTGGAGCGCCCCCATCGACTTCACGAAACCGGAAGCCGTCACCTTCTGGAGGACGCAGCTGGCCCGCTACACCCAGCACGGCGTCGAGGGCTTCAAGCTGGACTTCGCCGAGGACGTGGTGGCCGGGCTGTCGGGCCGCGGCTCCGGGTGGCGCTTCCACGACGGCAGCACCGAGCGCACCATGCACGCCGACTACACCCGCCGCTACCACGGCGTGTACCGCGCCAACCTCGCCAACAACGACGGCTTCCTCCTGGTGCGCGCCGGCAAGTGGGGCAGCCAGCAGCTCGGCGTGGTGGTGTGGCCCGGAGACATCGACGCCACGCTGACGAAGTACGGCGAGACTTTCGTGGACGGCAGCAAGACGGTGGTGGGCGTGGGCGGCCTGCCTTCCGCCATCCGCGCCGGGCTGTCCCTGTCGATGTCCGGCTTCCCCTTCTTCGCGGCCGACACCGGCGGCTACCGCCACAGCCCGCCCAACAAGGAGACCTTCATCCGCTGGGTGGAACAGTCCGCGTTGATGCCGGTGATGCAGACGGGAGACTCGTCCAGCCAGCCGCCGTGGGTGTTTACGCCCGAGAATGGCCGCGACGCGCAGGCCCTCGACGTCTACCGGCGCTACGCACGGCTGCACCTGCGCCTCTTCCCGTACGTGTGGAGTCACGTGCAGCAGATGTCCCGCGACGGCCGGCCGGTGGTGCGCCCCTTCGGCGTGGCTTTCCCGTCGGCCAACGCGCACCCCGACGACGTGTACACGCTGGGCGACTCCCTCCTCGTCGCGCCCGTCGCCTCTGCCGGCGCCTCCACGCGCACCTTCCCGCGCCCGCCGGGCACGTGGACTTCGTGGTGGGACGGCGCTCCCCTTCGTGGCAACCCGGGGGAGGACGTGACGGTGGACGCGCCGCTGGAGGTGTTGCCGCTCTTCCTCCGCGCCGGGGCGCTGGTGCCGATGCTGCGCCCCACCATCGACACGCTGGCCCCTGCCACTGACGTGGGCGTGGACAGCTTCGAGGGCAACGCGGGCGCCTTGTGGGTGCGGGTCGCGCCCTCCGGTGAGGCCAGCAGCTTCGACGTGTACGACGGCACGCGCCTCTCCCAGTCCGCCGCCGACGGCGTCACCCTCACCGCGACGGCCGGCAGCGTCTTCACCTCCGCCGTCGTCTGGGAGTGGGTGGGCGCCCCGCGGCCCACCAGCGTCGCCCATGGCGCTTCGCCTCTCGGTGAGGTGGGCGACTGCGCGGCCCTCGACGCAGCCAGCGGGGGGTGGTGTGTGGACGGCTCAGCGCTGCGCGTGAAGACGCCCCTCGACGGCGCGGCGACTCTCATCCGCTGAAGGAAGAGAAGCTCCGCCCGGGACGGCCCGCACCTCTCGCTGGCGGAGCGCCTCACTCCGGCGTCACGGGGCCGTCCGTCGCCGCTTCGGAAGCGACCCTGGCTCAGCGTCTCAGTGGCGCGGGGGCGGCTGTCTTACAACTTCACCGAGCCGCGAAAGAGCTCTGCGCCCTGGCCGTCCACCACCACCAGGTCGCAGTCGCCGTGCTTGTCTTTCCACTCGACGAGCTCGACCTTCTCGGACACCACGAAGTCAGCCGGTACGCCGCGGATGAATGCGGCTGCGCCGTCGGCGGTGCCCACCATCTTGAGCTGGATGGCGCCTTTCGTCTCCCCGGCCGCCGGCGCGCGCACCGTCGCCTCGATGGTCCACTCGTAGCCACCCACCGGCTTCTGCGCGGTGAAGCCACGCACCGTCAACACGTTGCGGTTTGTCACGCCCGGCTTGACGGACTCCACTTCGCGATGTGGGCCGGCGGCGCCTCAGCCAGGACGGTGGTGCTCACGACCAACACAGCCACGACAGTTCCGAGTCTCATGTGTTCCTCCCGAGCGGAAGGTACGTGGCTGTAGGCGCGGTATTCAAGTCGAGCGCGCCGTGCGCCTTCGCGCCAGCCACAGCAGCGCTGCCAGCGCCACCGGCCAGTCGAGGCCCGTGGTGCACCCGCAGCCCAGCCCCAGCCGCTTCTCGTCGCACGTCACGTCCACCGCCACGTCCGACTCGTCGAGGCTGGCCGGGGCCTCGGCCCGCACCCGGAGGACGTGGGAGCCGGTGTCTTCCTTCCTCGTCGTCCAGGCCAGCGCGCCCGTCGTCGCGTCCAGCGTCGCGCCGGCCGGGGGCTGCACGAGGCTCCACGTCACCGGGCCGTCGCCCGCAGCAGCCAGCGTCAGCGCCAGCGTCGCGCCGCACGTCACTGTCTGCGGCCCGACGTCGGCGATGGCCACCACCGGCCCCGGCGTCACCACGTCGGCCGTCCAGGGCGTCACCGTCTGGTGTCCCGCCACGTCCACCGCCAGCGCCCGGTAGCGGTGCGTCCCGTCGGGGGGCGTCTCCAGCAGCGGCGATTGCGTCACCGCGCCCAGCGACACCGGCACGCCCGAGGTCTCTCGCTCCAGCGTCACCGAGGCCAGCCCGCTGCCGGTGTCCTGGGCCGTCCACTCCAGCAGCACCTCGGTGGCTGACTGGCGACGCGCGGACAACGTCACCGTGGGCGGCGTGCTGTCCACCAGCACCGGCGCGCTGAAGGGGCTCCACGCGCCCACGTCCGGCCCCAGCTTCCCGCGCACCGCGTACTGCCACCTCCCGTCCGGCGGCGCGTCGAGGTGCGTCGTGGCCGTCGTGTCCATCGCCACCACCGTCCCCGACGGCAGCCCTTCCTCCACGCGCTGCACGTCGAAGCGCACCGCGGGGCCTCCGTCTTCCCACGTCACCGTCACCGGCCCGGTGGACACGGGGGAGGGCGTGACGAGGGGCGCGGCGAGAGAAGGGGGCGTCAGCACCGACACCACCGCGACGCCGGAGAAGGTGGAGAAGTTGCCGGCGCGGTCGCGCGCGCGCACCTCGTAGCGCCAGGTGCCCGGGCCCGGGTAGTCCACCGTCTGCACCGAGGCGTCCGGCGACACCGGCGGGAAGACGCCGAGGCGCACCGAGGCGTCGGCGGTGCAGCAGCGGTCGAGGAGGTACGCGGCCACGCCGGAGCGGTAGGGGCCGGTGTCACTCACCTCGGGCCACACCAGCGACACCTCGCCGCCGTCGGTGGTGGCCACCAGCGGTCGCGGCGAGCCCGGGTTGCGCCCGTCCACCATGAAGCCGGTGAAGGTGGACCAGTCGCTGACGCCCGAGTCCCAGGCGTGGGCGACGGCCACCTCGAAGAGGCCCTCGGTGTCCTGGTCGACTCCGGCCTGCCGGAAGCCCGTGGAGAGTCGGATGCCCAGCGGCCCCCTCCCCCCGTCCGGCTCCACCGCGCGCTGCACCACCACGAAGCGCCCTCCGTCCAGCGCTGCCGTCCAGCTGAAGGTGGGCGTGCTGTCCTCCTCGATGAAGACGCCGCCATCGCCTTCCACCCAGAAGGGCGGCGTGGGCGGGGGAATGGAGGGGCTGACCGGGACGACGAGGGGCCCCACCTCCACGCCCGGGAAGCTGGAGTTGCCCGCCACGTCGTGTGTGTGCACGGCGAACATCCACTCGCCGGGGCCCACCCAGACGGTGCGCGAGGTGTTGGTGGTGGTGCTGTTGGAGATGTCGAAGGCGAGGCCCGCGTCGAAGGGCAGGTAGCTGATGCCCCAGTGGTACTCGAGGACGCCGGAGATGCCGTCAGCGCCCGCGTCCCACCCCAGGTTGACGGCCCCGCCGTCCACCCAGTTGATGGTGAAGCCGGTGGGGTTGGTGGGCACCTCGTCGTCCCAGCGGAAGGCCTCGGCGGCGCTCCACGCCGAGCGCTCTCCGCCGTCGAGGGTGCGGGCCCGCCAGGAGTAGGCGCCCGCGTCGAGGGTGGGGGCGGCACACGACCGACTCGAGGAGCCGACGCTGTTGGAGCACCAGTAGGTCGCCAGCACGCCCGCGTCGGTGGACACCTCGATTTCGAAGTGGGTGAAGTCGGCCGTGAGGAGCGCGCTGCCCTGCTGCGCCAGCGAGAAGTCATTGCTGGGGCCCGTCCACTCGTTGGCGCGCGGCGAGAGGAGCCGCGGCACGGGAGGCACGGCCCACGCCTCGACGGCCAGCGCCGCCGACAACAGGGCGAGGAGATGGCGAGTCATGCGGAGGCGAAGAAGCCTACCCCAGCCCGCTACTTCACGAAGAGGTCCACCTCGTCCGAGAACTTCCCCTGGCGCACCGGCCCGAAGTCGAAGAGGGCGTGCAGCACCTCGCAGCGCGGGCCCGCGTCTTCGCCGCACGCGGTGTGCTGGGCGGCCACCTCGGAGATGGGCACCAGCGTGCCGGGGTCCGGCCGGAAGGCGTCGGACACGAAGCCGCCGTCGATGGTGGGGTGCGGCGTCTCGTTGCGGTGGCACAGGCCGCACGTCGTCACGCCGAGGTTGGAGTGCACCCGCGTCAGCGGCGCGTCGAGGGGGACGCCGCCGGGCGGCAGAGGAAACTTGAGCTCGCCCTTCAGGGTGCGGGTGGTGGACGTCCACTCGGCGAATTCCAACAGCGAGGCGCCGTCGCCGTCGGGCACCACCGACACCACCAGGCCCGGGAGGAGGAGGAAGACGCGCGGACTCTCCCGCCCCGCGGCGGGCTGGGCGCTCAACAGGGACATGGTGGCCACCGCGTCCACCGGCCGCGGGAGGCTGGCGGTGAAGCACGCGGGCGTGACGGGCGGCGGCAGGGAGTTGAGGCGTTCCACCGCGGCGAAGATGGTGCCCACGTCGCCCGCGGAGCGCAGCGCGGCGCAGGCGTTGAGGTGCAGCCCGGCGTGGGAGCCGGCGTCCTCCGCCGGTGGCGTCGAGCCCGCGCACCCGGCGACACAGAGCGCGGTGAGGAGGACGGCGCCGCGGATCATCCCGCCGACTGTAACCGAAGCGGACGGGATTCCGTGTTGACTCACCTCAAGTCAGGTCTGGTCCACCCCGTCGCCCAGCAGCACGACGACGAGGATGAGGTAGTCGGACCAGGGCTCGTCCGCCTTGCGCTGCACCGTCACCACGCCCAGCAGGTCCAGCTTCTGCTTCTTCAGCAGGCCCTCGGGCCAGTCCACCTGGGACAGCTTCGAGGCGTGAATCCGCCAGCCTTGCACCGGGCGGCGCGTCACCTCGGCCGCCTCCGTCATGAAGCGCTCGAGGGCCTCCTCGTCGTCGAAGGACCTCTTCGCCACGCCGTCGGCGAGGTACTTCTCCAACTGGGAAGGCAGGCGCACCCACTGGGCCTCGGGCCGGCCTTCCTTCTTCCGGGCCTCGTCGAGGTGCACCAGCACGGCCTCGGTGGAGTCGGGCCAGGTGGTGCTGCCCACCTTCGGGTACGCGGAGACGAGGGCCGCGACGAAGCCCTCTTCCTGGTAGAGGCCCACCGCCAGCACGCGGTTGTCGGGGTCGAGCAACATCGCGCGGGTGCCGGCGGACTCGAGCTGGTGGGCCAGCAGGAGAGACAACTCCGGCGCCTCCACCCACTGCGAGCCGATGGTACCGCCAGAGATGTCGGACTCCACGCGCCAGCCGGCGATGACGCCCAGGGCGATGCGGTCCTGCTGGGAGTCGTCGCCGCGGAAGACGGCGTCGAAGAAGAAGGGGGCCAGCTCGCGGTTGTCGGCCGTCTGGGCGCTGGAGAGCTCGAGCGGCGCCAACCCGCCGGCCGTCCGCACCTCGTTCAACTTCGCGAGGACGCCTTCGGGGGACAACTCCCCGCCCGGCGTGCCGTACTGCGGGCGCACGTACCGGGTAGAAGGCTGCTGGCCGGGCCACACCAACACCTGCGCGAAGCCGTGGCCCAGCAGGCGCCCCTTCTCGGCGCTGCCCACCTCAATCCACGCGTGCGCGTCGGCGAGGTCCACCTGGCACGTCACCTCGAAGGACGGCAGCTGGAAGCGCCCGGTGTCCCGGCAGCGCACCGACTTCGTCGCGCCCTGGTTGGCGTACGCGTACAACTCTGCTGCGCCCGCGGGCGCCGTGCCCCGCAGCACCACCGCGCCGTCGGGAGACGGGAAGATGGACAGAGGCTCGAGGCTGCCGCTGGGCGTGACGCTGGCCAGCACCACCACCGCCTTTCCGCCACCCCGCACCAGGGAGAGGCCGCCTGACTGCCCTGCGCGGAGGGCCTCCACCATCTTCCCCACGTCACTTTCCCAGCGGGAAAGGAGCGCGTCGTCGCCCACGTCCTCCGGCGCCTCACCCGAGAGAGACTGCAGCCGCACGTTGGACGCCGCGCTGCCGCAGCGCGCGACGATGAAGTCCCGCAGGAGCGAGCCCGGGTAGCGCTCCTTCTCGAGGATGAAGCGCGCCGTCTCCCGGGCCACGCAGGCCAACGGCTGGGTGGGCCGCACGCCCTTCGCCTGCGCGCGCGCGAGGAAGAAGCGGGAGAAGACGCCGTCGGCCTCGTGCGGCGCGTCAGCCACCTCCAGCGGGAAGGGCCCGGCCAACTCCCACGCGTCGACGTCCAGCGACGCGTCCTTGAAGACCTTCACCGGCTTCGGCGCCGCCAGCACCTTCTCCAGCTCTTCCCGAGAGGTGAAGCGCGCGGACGTCGTGGCGCAACCAAGACTCAACACACAAAACAACCCAAACAACCACTGTTTCATGACGCGCGACTTAGCACGGTGCGCGCGGGGTTGTCGCTTCACTCGGGCTGGTGGCGGCCGAGGAAGTGGCCCCGTCAGGCTCCAGGGTGACTCCACCGGACGTCGCGTGCAGCAACCAGTCGCCAACCCGCAGGGTCGCACTGCAGACGTTGTACAGCTGGAAGTTCACCGGGCCGGCGTCGAGCGCGCTGAGCCGTTCCGCTGGAGCAGGGGGCGGGCTGAGCGGAGGTGGAGGTGGGGGTGGAGGCGTCGACTCACAGCGAGAGCCCCTGCTGTTGGACTTCGACTTCGGGGTGCTGACGGCGCACCGCCTCGACGGGGGCGTGGCCTTTCAGACGACCCTCACCACGCGCAGCCGCGGTCCCAACTTCGAGGACCTCTTCGGCGCGCGGCGCTTCGCGGTGTGTCACTACCTCGACGGCAGCCCGGTGGCGTCGCTGGCCCTGGTGCGGCGAGACGGCTCGCGCTTCCTCACCTCGGACGTGCACTTCGGCTTCGGCGCCTTCCTCACGCCAGCGGGCGTCGTCTTGCGGGGTGCGGCGAAGGGCACCTTCATCGAAGGGGAAGTGGTGCACACGCTGCCGCTGTCTCCGCTGGCGGGCGTATTGCCCTCGGGCGCGGTCCCGGCGGTGGACGGCGCGCTGAAGGTGCAGTGGCTGGACGCGCGGACGGGCGTGAAGCTGAGGGACACGGCCATCGACGGGGTGACGATGGCGGGCCCCGGGGGAGAGCGCCTCTTCGCCACCAGCCGCGACACGCTGTGGGAGTCGACGCTGGAGCGCGACGAGGCGCTGCCTTCGCCCTTCGCCTCACCCATCCTCCTCGCCACCAACGCGGCCCGACAGGCGCTGGTGGGGGACCCGCAGGAGTCCCGGCTGGTGGTGGCCGACTTTGCGCGCGGCCGGGTGGACGACGTGGTGCTGGAGGCGCCGGGGCTGACCGCAATGGGGCCGCACTTCGACTTGGGGCTGGCGCTGGACGACGAGGGCTTCGTGTACGCGACGTTCGCCGGGCGGGGAAAGCTGCACGTGCTGCGGACGAGGGACCTCGGCGTGACGTGGGAGCCGTTGACGCAGTTGCCCGGCGCAGGCGTCACGTTGGTGCGGGTGGTGCGCCACGCGGACGCGGTGCTGGTGGCGGGTGGCCTGGGGCGGGGCCCGGGCCTCGTCAATTGGACGGCGGCGCAGGTGGTTCACCTGGAGACGGGCTCCACCACCGAGCTGCCCCTCGGACAGCCACAGCCCAACCTCACACAGGTCCTGCCGGCGGAGTTGTCGGCGGACGGGAAGCGCGCCGCGTGGTTCGAGTCCAGCGATGGAGGCCTGACGCTGCGCTCCTTCGAGGAGGGGACAGGGATGACGACGCTCGAGACGCGCGTGCCCGCGCAGCAGGACCCGCTGGGGATGCTGCCGCGCCTCGAGTGGCTGGAGTAGAGGCGGCCACGCCTCGGGCGCGCGCCCCGCCGCGAAACGGCTCTCACCCGCGCCCCGCTACAACTGCCCGCCCAACTGCACCGAGACGAGCCCGCCCGCCTGCGACGGGTCCTCCAGCTGCATCCGTCCGGACAGGCTGGCGCGCAGCCAGAAGAAGCGCACGGGCCTGAACTCGATGGCCAGCGTGGTGCCCGCCTCGTTTCCGGCGAGGCCCTCGGAGCCGCTGCTGGACTGCTGCATGAACCAACTGGTCCGGTTGAGCAGCCGCAGCTTTCCGAAGGCGGAAAACGACAACTGCACGTACGCGGTGCGCCCGCGCAGCCACCCCAACTCCTCGAGGTAGCCCACCGTCATCCCGCCCGCCTTGCCGAAGAGGGCGGGGAAGGTCACCTCCGGGCCCACGCGGGCCTGCGTCAGCACCGACTGGAAGTCCGTGGCCGCGCCGCCCAACAGGCCCACCCACACGCGCGGGGACACCTCGTAGACGGCGGCGAGGTCCGCATGCAGCGCGCGCTGGCCGGGGGACACCAGGCCCACCTCGGTGACGCCCGAGGGAGACTGCCCCCGGTACCGCACGCCACCCACGAAGCGCAGCGCCTGCGTCGGCCGCCAGCCGAGGTCGAAGCGCGCCGCGTCCACCGCGCCGGGGGCCTGCGCGTCGCCCACGCCAAACTCACCCGCCACGTGGAGGTCGATGACGCTGCCCCGGTACAGGTGCCCCGCCAGCCCCACCTCGAGGCGGCTGCCCAGCCCCACCTTCGACGCGTAGCCCACCCGCGCTTCCGCCTGCAGCAGCGTCTCCCTCTCGCCCTGCCCCACCGCCGCGCGCCCCATGAAGAAGGCCCCGAAGGCGCCCTGGTTGGCCCGCGGCACCAGCGTCGACGCGTCGGGCAACAGGCCGCCGTACACCCCCACCTCCACGCCCTCGCCCTTCGTGCGCCAGCTGGCCTGCGCGCCGTCCACCACCAACAGGCCCGGGGAGTAGCGCAGCCAGGTGCGCCCCAGCGCCGCGGAGAAGGGCACGTCGGCGCGACGGAAGCCCACCTCCAGTTGCCGCACCAGCAGCACCGGCGTCGTCTGGTACGCGCTGCGCGTCTCGGCGGGACGACGGCTGAAGTTCAACACCGTCAAGTCCAGCGAGACGCGCAGGCCGCGCCACACCTCGACGTCGTACACGGCCGCGTCCACCCGCTGCTGCTGGTACGGCCCGTCGGAGGAGGCCAGGTTGCTGAAGGACGTCTGCGAGAAGGCCACCGCCACGCGCGGCCGCACCGTGACGTCCTGGCCCGCGCCGTCGAAGGCCACCAGGGGGAGGTGCGCGTCCTCCAGCAGCCGGTGGCGCCGCGCCAACTCGGAGTCGCTGGGCATCACCACCGGAGGACCCGGCGGTCCGGGCTCCACCGCGCGCAGCACCGTCACCTTGTCGCCCTTGCGCACGCCCGCCGCCGCGCAGGTGCAGAAGTGCTCCGCCACCGAGTCCACCACACAGGCGCCGGCCGACTTCCCGCCGCGCATCAGCGTCAGCGACTGGCCCACCGCCACGCCGTCGGCCAGCCCGCGGTCGATGAAGGCCTTGTCGGCGGTGACGAACTGCACCTGCCCTGCCCCCGTGGAGAAGCGCGCCACCTTCCCCGCCTTCGCCCGGGGCGGTTTCGGGGGCGCCTTCTTCGGGGCAGCCCCGGCCAGGACTCCGACGAGGAGGACGGCGGCGAAGACGACTCTCGCTGCTTCGGGCGCAGCCGTCACGGGCCACCTCCCGCGATGGGCTGGTGGCACTCGTAGCACTTGGCGTCGGAGCACTTGTAGCCCGGCACCTGCGCGTGACGCTGGTCGGTGGGCGTCGCCGAGCCGGTGACGCTGCACTCGTGCTCGTGGCAACTGATGCACGACGCGGTGCCGGTGCGGCAGGTACCGGGCACGACACCGGTGGGCAACTGGGCGACGTGGCAGTTGTAGCAGGGGACGCTGGAGTGGCTGCCCGCGGAGAGGACGAAGCAGACGTCGTGCGCCGGGTAGCGCGCCGGCTTGAAGCGGAAGCTGCCGTGGCACTCGCGGCAGCGCAGCGGGTCGAAGCCCAGGGCCTGGTGGTTGAGGGCGGTGGTGGCGGTGCGCTGGTAGTCGGCCGCGTGGCACCCTCCGCAGTCCACCGCCGCGCGGCTGAAGCGGCGCTCGCGGGCCTCGAGGTGGCACTCCACGCAGGGAATCGCCGCGTGTCCGCCCAGCAGCGGGAAGTTGGTGCGCCGGTGCGCCTCGGCGTCGAAGCGGGAGCGCCAGGTGGCCGGGTCGTGGCACCCGTCGCAGCGCGTGCCCAACTCTCCGGCGTGCACGTCGCGGTGGCAGCCGCTGCAGGCGCGGGGCAGCGCGGCCTTGAAGTCGGTGACGTGGCAGTCCTTGCACACCACCGTCGCGTGCGCGCCCAGCAGCTTGAAGCCGGTGCGGTCGTGGTTGAAGCGCACCTCCTTCCAGTTGGAGGTGCTGTGGCAGGCGCCGCACTGGGTGCCCACGCCGCCGTCCGCCGCCTGGGCCTTCGGCGCGGTGAGGGACTTGAGGGCCGACAGCGACTTGAGGGCGGCGGGCTTCACCGGCGCGTCGTCGGGCTTGCCGCCGTCGGGAGCCCCGGGAGGCGCGGCCACCACCAGGAGGAGGAGCGCGAGCGTCGTCATGGCTCGAACCCCGCGAAGCTGCCCTTGTGGAAGTCGGCGTGGCACCCCTCACAGGTGCGCGGCAGCGGCTTGTAGCGCGCCGTCTCCAGCGCGCGCGCCACCTTCACCTTCGGGTGGCACGCGGCGCACTTCACCTTCGCGTGCTCGCCGTCGAGGAGGAAGTCGGTGAAGGGCGGCCGGTGCGCGAAGAGGAGCTCCCCTCCCTTGAAGCCCTTCACGGTGTGGCAGCGCTCGCAGTCGGTGGGCGCGTTGGCCGCGGTGGCGAACTGGCCGGCGTGCTCGTCGACGTGGCAGGCGGTGCACACCGTCTCCAGCGGCTTGTACACCACCGCGAGGCCCGGCTTCGGCGCGAAGTGGCACTTGCTGCAGCCCACCTTCGCGTGCGCGCCCTCCAGCGGGTAGCGGGAGTTTTTCGTGTGGTCGAACGTCACCTTCGCGAAGGACGCCACCTCGTGGCAGCCGGTGCAACCGCCGGAGAACTTCGAGAACTGCCCCTTGTGCACGTCCTCGTGGCAGCTGTCACAGGCCTTCGTGTCCTTCGTGAAGCGGAAGGCGGCGAGACTGAAGCGCTCCGGGCGCTTCTTCCGCTTGAGGTCCAGCTGCACCGCCCGGGGGATGTTTTTCGCCAGCGCCTGCGTCTGCTGGTGGCACGCGTCGCACGGCACCACCGCGTGGGCGCCCTCCAGCGGGTACTTCGTCTTCGCGTGCTCCGGCAGCCCGTACTTCGCGGGAGAGAAGCCGTCCACCGTGTGGCAGGTGGTGCAGTCCGGCGGCTTGCCCTTGACGCCGAGCTGGCCGAGGTGCGCGTCGGCGTGGCAGTCGGTGCAGGCCTCGAAGGCCAGGTTCTTGAATTTCGCGCTCTGGCCGGGCCAGGGCCCGTGGCAGGCCTGACACTCCACGTCCACGTGCGCGCCCTTCAAGGGGAAGCGCGTCTTCTCGTGGAACTCGCGCTCCTGGGAGGTGCTCTTGATGGTGTGCCAACTGACTGGCGTGTGGCACGACTGGCAGCGCAGCCCGAAGCGGCCCTCGTGCACGTCCTTGTGGCAGTCGAGGCAGCTCTGGTGCGGCACGTCGGCGAAGCGCAGGAAGGTCTCCGCCACCGGCCCGGGGAAGCCGTGCTTCTCCTCGTCCTTCACCGTGGGGTGGCACTCCTTGCACTTCACCTTCGCGTGCTTGCCCACCAGCTTGTAGTCCGTCTCGTTGTGGTTGAAGCCGGGCGCGGGCTTCCAGGCCTTCTCGTCGTGGCAGTACGCGCAGTCCTCCTGCACCTGGCCGCGGTGCTCGTCGAAGTGGCAGGCCTCGCAGTTGGTGGGCAGGCCCAGCATCGTGTGCGGGCGGACCTCGAGCAGCTTCAGGGCCACCGGCCAGACGATGCGCCGCTTCTCGTGGCAGTCCTTGCACTCCAGCTTCGCGTGGCCCCCTTTGAGGGCCCAGCCGGTGCGCTTGTGCTCGAAGCCCGCCTTGCCGCCGCCGCCCCAGTCCACGAGCGACGCGTCGCGGCCCTGGTGGTCGTGGTGGCACGCCTCGCAGTTGCGCTTCTCGCCCTGCAGCTTCCCGTGGAGGCCCGCGCCCTTCGCCACCCGCGCCTGCACCTCGTCGTGACAGGAGAGGCACGAGGCCTGGGACAGCTGGCCGCCACTGGGGTGACACTTGGTGCACTGCGAGAGGCCCTCGAGGTGCGCGTGCGGTTTGGCGAGGTCTCCGGGCGAGAAGAGGTCGGCCCGCGCGGCGGACGTGCACAGCACCAGCACCACCCCCACCAGGCGTCGCGTCACTTGAAAATCCAGGTGTACCCGAGGAAGAGGGACACGCCGATGTGCGCCGCGATGAGGACCACCATCATCAGCGCCAGCGCCACGTGCAGCACCCGCCACACGCCCATCACCTTCTTGAGGGACTTGAAGAAGCTCACCTGCGTCTGCAGCGTGCGCATCCGGAAGAAGGCCTGCTTGAAGTCCTCGTACTGGGCCTCGTCGGGGAAGAGGCGCCGCAGCTTGCGCACGTCGCGGCGGTCCTTCAGGCGCTGCAGCGGGAGGTGCCAGAGGAACTCTCCCAGCGAGCGCTCGGGCACGTGCCCTGACGCCACCTGCAGCACCCCGGCGATGGTGTCGTGGCCCGACAGGGTGATGATGGTCTTCTGGATGCGCTGCCGGAGGCGCTCCCAGCGCTTCGTCAGCTCCCCCAGCTCGGCGCGCTGCTTCCCGCCCGGCACCACGCCCCAGAAGAAGCGCCCCACGATGCCCGTCAGCACCACCACGCCCAGCGCGATGGAGGTGACGGTGGCCAGCGTGTTGTTGGAGCGGAAGGCCGCGTGGAAGGCGATGACCAGCGGGCTCATGAAGCCCACGAATTGGTGGAAGGTGAGCCACCCGCGGATGCTGCGAAAGCCCTTGAGCCGCTCCCAGCGCTTGCGCAGCGCGTAGAGGAAGTTGGACATCATGAAGAGGGTGGCGACGATGCCCACGCCGTGGCCCCACACCCCGGCCGGCTTCAGGAAGACGTGCGCCGCGTGCTTGAGGCGCAAGGGCGGCGGCAGCCGGTAGTAGTCCCAGCCCACCACGAAGAGGGCCGCGACGATGAGGGCGCCCACGGTGAAGAGGGTGAAGGCGAAGCGGTTGTGCTTCCTCTCGGCTTCCTGCTCGGTGGCCGACGCGCGCCCGGCCTTCGCGCCGCCCAGCGACTCGCCGTACAGGCGCGTCATGCCGATGCCATTCTTCTGGAGGAACTCGGTGGGCACCTCTCCGCCCAGGCACGCGATGACGAAGTCGTTGGGCAGGTCCAGCACCTTGCCGCCCGTCTCCAGCGCCACCGACTTCGGCTGCACCTTCTTGATGGTGCTGGGCATGAACGCGAAGATGCGGCCCTCGTCGACGAGCTGCTTGAAGCGCTTCTTGTTGGCGTCGCGGGCCTTGCCCAGCTCGGCCTGGCGGTAGGACAGGGCGACCTCGGCCTCCGTCTCCTCCGCGATTTGGATGGCCGCTTCCAGCGCCGCGTCGCCGCCGCCCACCACCAGCACCCGCCCGCCGTCGTACTGCTGCGCGTCGATGAGGCGGTACGTCACCTTGGGCAGCTCCTCCCCGGGCACGCCCAGCTTGCGCGGAGTGCCGCGCCGCCCCACCGCCAGCACCACCTTCTTCGCGGCCACCGGCCCCTTCGTCGTCTGCACCACGAAGGCGCCGTCGTCGCCGTCGATTTTCTCCACCTTGGTGCCCGTCTCCACCGCCACGCCCGACTTCTCGATGGCCTTCGCCCAGGACTCGAGCAGCTCTTCCTTCGAGATGAGGCTCTTCCCGAACTTCCCGTAGAAGGGGAGGTCCACCTTCTCGGTCATCACCACCTTCTGCCGCGGGTAGTGGGCGATGGTGCCGCCCACCGTGTCCTGCTCGAGGAGGCGGAAGGTGATGCCCTTCTTCTTGAGGCCCAGCGCCGCGGCGAGGCCCGAGGGCCCCGCGCCGACGATGACGACGTCAGTGGAGCCCTTCGTGTGCTGGCCGTGCAGCGTCCCTCCGAGGTGCTCGGCCACCTGGAGGCCCTGGGTGATGGCGTTCTTGATGAGCCCCATGCCGCCCAGCTCGCCGATGATGTGCACGCCCTTGCGGCTCGTCTCGAAGAACTCGTTCGTCTCCGGGAGGTCGACGCCCTTCTTCGCGTCGCCGAAGACGAGGGTGATGGCGTGGACGGGGCACTCCAGCGCGCACTTGCCGTGGCCGATGCACGCGGCGGGGTTGATGAGCGCGGCCTTGCCGTCCACCACCCCGAGGATGTCGCCCTCCGGACAGACGGACAGGCACGAGAGGCTGCCCATGCACTTGTCCGGGTCGACGACGGGGTGCAGCGTGGGCGGCAGCCGTCCTTCCGCCACCGCCTGGGCGTGCACCTCGGAGTCGGCCGCCTGGCGCTTGCGCCGGCGCGTCACCATCCACCAGCCTGCGCCGGCGGCGATGAGGAGCAGAGCCGCGAGAATCAGTACGTCGAGCGCCATGAGTCCGCTGCGTGTGGGCCAGGTGCCTCAGGTCCCCCGACGAAGTGCGCGATGGTGGATCGCCACGGCGGGATTTTCAACGAGCACACGGGCGCGACACACGCGCAAAATTCGCGCAGCAAGATGGCCAGACGACAGTGAAAAGCCGGGCGAAAGACCCCTCTGCCGAGCGAACGAGCACACCCTCGCCTCCTGCCGCAGGAAGACAGGAACCATCTGAATTTCCAGAATTGACACAGAGAGTCGGTGTCATTCCGACACGCGTTCCCAAGGTGTGTCATTCGGACTCGCCTCGCGCCTCGTCTGCCGTTAGGGTGCCCGCCCCATGGCAGCGCCCCGCCGACGCGTCGTTCGCGCGACCAAGACAGCCCAGGTCTCGAGACTCAAAGCGTTTCGGGACGACTGGGCGCAAATGCTGCGGGCGAGCGCGGGCTCCTTTGGCGACATCGCCCGGCAGAAGAGCGTGCCGCAGGACGTGCTGGCGGCGTTGACGGTGGCGGCGGTGGCCTTGCCCCTCAACCTCGCGTTGGCGGTGGCCAGCGGCATGCCTCCGCAGGCGGGCCTCGTCGCCGGCGCGGTGGGCGGCATCGTCGCGGGGCTGTTGGGCGGCACCCCGCTGCAGGTGACGGGGCCGGCCGCGGCGCTGGCGCCGTTGGTGGGCGCCATCGCGCTGGGCTTCGGGCCGACGGGCGTGGCCGCGGTGGCGGTGATGGTGGGCGTCATTCAGTTGGGCCTCGCCTTCTCGCGCGCCGGGCACCTCGGCCGCTTCGTGCCCGAGTCGGTGCTGGCGGGCTTCACCACGGGCGTGGGCCTCAAGCTGCTCGACCAGCAGATTCCGGAGCTCCTGGGCTTCGACTACCGCGTCAGCGAGCTCGCCTCGATGATGCACCGGCCCGAGTGGCTGCACGAGGTGGAGTGGCTGGCCGTGGTGTGCGGCCTCTTCGTCGCGCTGCTGGTGGTGGGCACCGCGCGCTTCAAGCGCTTCCCGGCGGCGCTGGTGGGCATCGGCGTCGTCACCTTCGTGGCCAACTACGTGGGCTGGGACATCACCCGGGTGGGCGAGGTGCCGTCGGACTTCCTCAAGGCGTCGGTGCCGCTGGTGCCGGACGACCGGTGGCTCGACCTCTTCATCGCCGCCGTGCCGCTGGCGCTGCTCGCCTCCGCGGAGTCGCTCCTCGCCTCCAGCGCGGTGGACCGGATGCAGGCGAAGGAGTTGCGCAAGCACCACCCCAGCCTGGAGCTCTTCGGCCAGGGCTGGGCCAACGTCCTCGTCGGCTTCCTCTCGGGCATGCCGGTGTCGGGCGTGGTGGTGCGCAGCGGCGTCAACGTGCAGTCGGGGGCGCGCACCAAGCTGGCCACCGTGCTGCACGCGTCCTTCCTCGCGGCGGCCGTCATCCTCATCGCGCCCGTCATCGCCCGCACTCCGCTGGCGGCGCTGGCCGGCCTGTTGTGCGTCATCGGCGTGCGGCTGCTGGAGCCGTCCGTCCTCTTCCACCTGATGAAGAAGGAGAAGGTGGAGGCGCTGGCCTTCCTCGTCACCGGCGCCGGCACCGTCACCGGACACCTGATGGCCGGCCTGGTGGGCGGCCTGGCGCTGCACGGCATCAACCGCCTCCTCTTCCACCGCAGCGAGGCGGCCGAGCGGAGGGAAATTGAGGAGTCGCGCAAGCCGGGGGTGCGCGCGGTGCTGGACAAGGAGCGGGCGGGCGCGCGGGCCCCGCAGCGCGAACATTCGGCGTCGCCGGCGGAGTGGCTGCCGCACGTGCGCAGCCGGCCGGTGGTGCCCGCGACCGCCTTCGTCCACCCGCAGGCGTCCGTCATCGGGCACGTAGTGCTGTCCGACAACGTGCACATCGCCGCCGGCAGCAGCGTGCGCGCCGACGAGGGCACGCCCTTCTTTATCGGCCCCAACGCCAACATCCAGGACGGCGTCGTCATTCATGCGCTGAAGCAGAAGACGGTGACGGTGGGCGGCGAGGACTGGGCCGTGTACGTCGGGCGCAACGTGTCGATGGCGCACGACGCGCTGGTGCACGGGCCCTGCTACGTGGGCGACGACACCTTCATCGGCTTCAAGGCGGTGGTGCACGACAGCATCGTCGGCGCGAGGTGCTTCATCGGCATCGGCGCGGTGGTGGTGGGCGTGGAGATTCCCGACGGGAAGTTCGTCCCCCACGGCACCATCGTCGACAGCCGTGACAAGGTGGACGCGCTGCCGCCGGTGGACGAGGCGCAGCGGCACTTCAACGAAGACGTGGTGGACGTCAACCGCGGGCTGGCCGCCGCCTACCGCCGGCTGCTCGAGACGGGCCAGGCGCCGCCGCGCAACGGGGCGCCCGGGAGCGCCCGCGAGGAACCGTCGGTGTGGGAGGAGCGCTGGACGCGCCCGTCCTTCGAACGCTTCTAGGAGGTACGTGTCATGGTGGTGCTTGGTGCGGCGATTGGTGTCGCCCTCTTCGTGGTGTGGATGCTGAAGGACTGCTTCTTCCGCGTGGAGGAAGGGCAGGTGGCGGTGGTGAGCCGCTTCGGCGGCGCGCTGCGCGGCCCCGACGGCAAGCTGCGCACCTTCGGGCCCGGGCTGCACGCCAAGTGGAGCTTCGACGTGGTGCACCTGGTGTCGCTGCGCGAGCAGTTGGTGACGCTGTCCGGCGAGAAGGGCGGCGAGCCCATCATGCTCAACGACGGCAACGTCATTCGCCTCGACGCGATGATGCGCTACCACGTCGAGAAGGACGGCCTCGAACAGTACGTCTTCGGCATGCTCCACCCGCAGGAGCACCTCACCGGCCTCTTCACCTGCCTGATGCGCAACGAGGTGGCCAACGTGAAGGCGCCGCCGGTGAAGGGGCAGTCGCTGGCGGTGACGGACGACGCGGGTGGGGCGTACGCGTTGATTCGCCGCGAGCGGCAGTTGGTGAACCAGCGCATCGCCGACTTCGCCCGGCAGTCGCTGGGGGACCGCTACGGCGTGCGCTTCAACGCCATCGACGTGACGGACCTCCACCCGCCCGACGAGCTGGCCGACGCCCTCAACGCGGTGATGTCCGCCCGCGCCGCCGCCGACGAGCTGCGCTTCAGGGCCGAGTCGGAGTGCGCCCAGCGGGTGCTGTCCGCCGAGAAGGGCGTGGCCATCGCGCGGCTCAAGGCCGAGGCCGTGGAAGAAGAGATGAAGGCGCTGGGCGCCCACCTCGCCACGCTGGAGAAGCAGGGCGTGCTGGACGAGTACGTGAAGCGCCGCAAGGCCGAGGTGCTGGCCGACGTGCGCACCGTGTACCTGCGCGACGACGGCGAGGGCCCCTCTGCGCACGCGAAGGGAGGGGCGCGATGACGTCCCAGGACTGGTTTCAGCTGCTCATCGGCGTGGGCGCGGGCGTGGTGGGCCTCTTCCTCGTCACCCGGGGGCTGCGGGCCTTCATCATCGAGGTGGAGGACGAGCACGTGGCGCTGGTGACCCACTTCGGGAAGCTGGTGGCGAAGCTGGACAAGCCGGGGCTGCACGTCTTCCCGACGAAGTGGCTGCCCTGGGTGCAGGTGCACCACGTGTCGCTGGCGCGCGACTTCCGCGTCTTCCACCACGTGCACGTCAACGACGCGCAGGGCACCACGGTGCTGGCGGACCTCTGGGTCGAGCTCCGGGTGGTGGACGCCGAGAAGGCGCTGTTCGCGGTGGAGGACTGGGACAAGGCGACGCTCAACCTGGTGGTGCACGACGCGATGTCGATTCTGGGCAGCCGCGACTTCCAGCAGATTCTGGACGACCGCAGCGAGCTCGGCGCGCAGCTTCAGCGCGACGTGTCGCAGGAGACGGAGCGCTGGGGGGTGCGCATCGAGCGCGTCTTCGTGCGCAACGTCTCGCTGCTGCCCGAGGTGTCCCGGCAGGTGTTCGGCACGGTAGGCGCGCGGCTGGAGCGGGCGCGCGCGGTGGTGGAAGAAGAAGGCCGGCTGGACGCGGCGCAGCTCGAGGCGGAGACGGCGAAGCGCGTGGCGGTGCTGGTGGCCGAGGCCAAGGCCCAGTACCCGCTGGCCGTGGGCCGGGCGATGGAGGCGCTGGGGAAGTCGAAGCCGGTGCTGGCCGCGTACAACGAGCTGTACGAATTGGCGCAGGTGCGCGGCGGGCGGACGGTGGCCTTCCGCGGCTTCAACGGCAAGGACGTGCGCCCCATCGACGCGGCGATGCTGCCGGACACCAGCCAGAACCCCGCGCGTTGAGCCCGCATCCCGTCGGGTGACGGCGCGGCGTCACGCAGCACCTCACGGGACGACAGCGGCGCCTCCCGCCCCCGCGATGTCCGCTGCGCCCGCGTGGGACGACCGCCACTCCTCCCGCCCCCGCGATGTCCGCCGCGCCCTCGTGGGACGACCGCCACTCCCCCCGCC
>JBFMHF010000046.1:0-45012 GCA_040752975.1 Myxococcota bacterium | reverse complement strand
ACCAGCGCGACGGCGAGATGTCCAGCCGCGGCCACCACGAGTCCAGAGACGAGGAAGGGCATGCCAACCGCCGCTGAGCAAACACGCCGGACAGCCGCACACCAGGCACGGGGCGCCACGCCTCGAGGGAGGCGTCCTGAGCGGAGGAGCCCTCACTTCGCCTCGACGCCAGCGTCCAGGCGCCACGCACGCACCGACGCCGCTGCCAGGGCCTTCATCTGCTCGGTGGAAGGCCCAATCGTCTGCTCGAGGTCTGCCAACGCGTCACGGGCGTCTTCGTCGTTGGGGTCGTCCGCCAGCGCGAGGAGCAGCTGCGCCCGCCCTTCCTCCGCACGGCCGGCGCGCACCAGCGACACACCCAGCAGCGTGTGGCCGTAGGGGACGAGCGGGTCCTCCCGAAGCGCCACCTCGAGCTGATTCACCGCGTCACCCGGCCGACCCACCGACGCCAGCCAGTGCCCGAAGCCGGCGCGCGTCGACGGCCGCCCGTCAGCCTCGACGTATTGCCGGTACACCACCTCGGCGTCATCGACGCGGCCTTGCCGCTCGAGCAACTCCACCAGCGCCGAGGCGTTCGCCCGGTCCTTCGTCGTCGCGAAGCGCTCGCGCAGCAGGGCCTCGCGCTCGCCTTCCCGCTTCTTCAGCGCCGTCTGGTGGGCCTGCTCCACCCGCCGGACCTCGTCGTCGCGCCCCGCCTGCCACCAGGCGCGCTCAAGCTCGGCCGCGAGCGCCTCGTTGCCCGGGTCCGCGGCGAACTTCTTCTCCAGGGCCTCGCGGGCGATGCGGGCGCCGCGCTCCTTCGCCGTCTCTCCGCCGCGCGAGGAGAGGACCCACGGAATCGCCAGCACCGAGGCCACCAGCAGCACCTCGAAGACGACGATGTTCCGCTTCACGCGGGCGCGGTGGGCGTCCCACTCGGCGCGCTCCTCCTCGTCGTCCGGCGGCGCCCGCGTCGGCCCCAGCGCCACGTAGCTGGACGCGAAGAGGTCCGCCAGGGTGCGCCCATCAGGCCGGCCCAGCGCGAGGAGGTGCCCCACCACCGCCATCGCCAGCGCGCCCATGCTGGCCAGCGCCATCAACCCGCCCAGCAGCACGGGCGTCGCCGTGGCCGCGACGCCGAGGGCCGCCGCCGTCGCGCCCGCCAGCAGGGTGAAGAGGTACGCCGCGGGGAAGAAGCCGCGCCCGATGAGCTCGCGGAAGAGGAGGTTGGCGAGGTCGACGTGGTGCCCGTCCCTTCGCACCAACTCGAGGCCGAAGAGGCGCATGCCCAGCGTCTGTTTGAGGAAGGCCAGCGGCACCACCTGGTAGCCCACCAGCGCCGCCAGCACGCCCCACATCGGCAGCACCAGCCCGCGCAGCACCATCGGCACCAGGAAGCAGCAGATGGAGAGGACGGCCACGGCGCACGCATCGAAGACGCCGGCCAGCACACGCCGGCCCAACGGCGCGGGCGTGAGGGCGAGTCCAGGCCAGGAAGGCTCCACGAGGTGCATTCAAGCACCAGCCCGGCTTGCGCGACGCCACCTCGTGACGTGAAGTGCCGCCATGCGCCCTCACCGCGTCACGTGGCTCGCCGTCCTCGTGGTGCTCCTCGGCGCGCGGGAGGCGCTTACGAGCGAGAGCCACGACGAGATTTCCCTGGAGGACGTGGTGCGCCGCAGCACCGTCATCGCGGTGGTGGAGCCGGCCACGCCGCCCACGAAGGAGTCGAAGGTGCCCATCGGCGGCAAGCACCCGCCGTACGAGCGCACGCAGCACCGCCTCGTGGTGAAGGAGGTGCTGTCCAACCGCGCGGGCACGAAGCTGCCGGTGGGGAAGACCATCGAGGTGGACGTCGGCGACTACGACACGCGCCTCACCGTGCACCGCCGCTACTACCTGGAGGGCGTGCGGAAAAGCCCCATCTACTCCTATTACCGGCCGGCGCCCGTGGTGGATGGGGGCGCGTCCAGCCCACAGGAGATTGTCTTCCTCGTCCGCTCCGGCGACGGCTGGGAGTTCACCGCCTCGGGCGCACGCGAGCGCCTCGAGCGACGGGCGGCCATCGAGGCGCTCCTCGCGAAGACGGGCGACTGACGTTGCACCGCTGAGGTGCGCCTCCGAGTCGACGCGACGCCTCACCCCTTCCCGCGCCGCCGCTGGAGCGTGGCGGTCGCGTTGTGCACGTCGGTGTACGCCAACTGGCCCTGCGCGCCCTGGTTCAACTCCGCGGCGTTGCCCTCGTCGGTGTCGAGGTGCATCTCCAGTTTGTATTTGGGGCTGACGCGCACCAGCACGTCGCCGAAGACGAGGTCCCTCGGGCCGCCGGAAATCGCCACCTCCACCTCGTCGCCGTCGGAGACGCCGTAGCCCTGCGCGTCCTCGGGCGTCATGTGGATGTGGCGCTTCGCGCAGATGAGGCCTTCCTTGAGGTGCACCGTGCCGGCCGGCCCCTCCAGCGTGATGGGTGCGCTGCCCTCGGTGTTGCCCGAGTCGCGGATGGGCGCGTCCACCCCGAGGAAGAATTCGTCGGTGCGCGACACCTCCACCTGGCAGGCCTTGCGCAGCGGCCCCAGCACGCGCACGCCGTCGATGCGGTTGCGCGGCCCGATGAGATTCACCTTCTGCTCGCTGGCGAACTGCCCCGGCTGAGAGATGTCTTTCAGCTTCGTCAGCGCCGCACCCTTCCCGAAGAGTGTCTCCAGCGCCGCCTGGTCGAGGTGTACGTGCCGCGCGCTGATGGCGATGGGGATGGGCCCGGGGTTCTTCACCCGCCCCGCCTCGCGCACCACCGCGGCTGCCTGCTGGGCGATGGAGAGCTCCTCGTCCGTCTTCACCACCAGCGCCGCCACGCGCGACACGTCCGACGACACGCGGGCCACCGGAGACTCCTTCGTCACCTTCGCGTCGGCGTTCGAGTCCTCGTCGAAGACCAGCCCCAGGAAGTCGAGCCGCTGGAGGATGCGTCGCCGCATCGCCTTCGCGTTCTCCCCGATGCCCGCCGTCAGCACCACCGCGTCCAGCCCGCCCATCACCGCCGCGTAGGCGCCGATGTACTTGCGCACCCGGTGGGCGAAGACGGCGATGGCGAGGCGACAGCGGTCATCTCCCGCCTCGGCGCGCGCCTCGATGTCTCGCAGGTCGTTCCCCACGCCCGACAGCCCGGCCAGCCCGCTCTTCTTGTTGAGGAGCGTGTCCAGCGCGTCGGCGTCGAACTCTCCGGTGCGCAACAGGGCCAGCAGCACGCCCGGGTCCACGTCGCCCGCGCGCGTCCCCATCACCAGCCCCTCCAGCGGCGTGAGGCCCATCGACGTCTCCGTCGAGTGCCCGTACTCCACCGCGCACGCGCTGGCGCCGTTGCCCAGGTGCAGCGTGACGAGGCGCAGTTGCTCGAGTGGCCGGCCCAGGTGCTTCGCCGCCAATTCGGCCACGTACGCGTGGGAGGTGCCGTGGAAGCCGTAGCGCCGCAGCCCGTGCTTCTCGGCCACCGCCGCATCCAGCGCGTAGGTGCGGGCGCGGCGAGGCAGGCGCGCGTGGAAGGCGGTGTCGAAGACGGCCACCTGCGGCACGTTGGGCAGCGCCTTGCGCGCCGCGCGGATGCCCGCGAGGTTGGGCGGGTTGTGCAGGGGCGCGAGGGGCACGCAGGCCTCGATGGCGGCCTCCACCGCGTCGTCGATTCTCACCGCGTCGATGAAGCGCTCGCCGCCATGCACCACGCGGTGCCCGACGGCGCCCAGGGTGTGGCCCTTCGCCGCCTCCAGCACGCGCCCCAGCGCGTCGTCGTAATTCGTCACGCGCTCGACGACGCCCTGCACGGCCACCGCGCCGGAGGCGGTGTCGATGACCTGGTACTTCACGCTGGAGGAGCCCGAGTTGATGACGAGGACGTGCATGGCGGCGAGGAAAGAGGCTCACGCCCCGAGAGTCCACCGAAGAACGCGCCGGCCAGCGGGTGAGCGCTCGCGGCACCGCTTCAGCAGTCGCGGCCTCAGGGACGGCGGGGAGACGGTCTACCGGGCGGCGGTGGCCACTGGCGCAGGCGCGTAGAAGTAGAGCGGGTCCACCGGCTGGCCGGAAAGCTCCAGTTGGTAGTGCACGTGCGGCCCGGTGCTGCGGCCCGTGTTGCCCGACATGGCGATGAAGTCGCCGGCGTTCACCTGCTGCCCTTCGCTCACCAGCACGCGCGCGTTGTGGAGGTACGCCGTGGTGACGCCGTGCCCGTGGTCGATGACGACGTAGCGGCCGTTCACCTTCGTCTCACCCGCGCGCACCACCACCCCCGCGCCCGTCGCCGCCACCAGCGTGCCGATGGGCACCGGGAGGTCGACGCCGGTGTGCAGCTGCTCCTTCCCGAGAATGGGGTGCACCCGCAGGCCGAAGGGCGACGTCACCGGCGTGCCGGAGGCGACGGGCCAGCCCAGCGAGAAGGCCGTGGCCAGCTGCAGCGCCAGCTCCACGGAGACGAGGGCTGGGCGCTCCTTCCCGGAAAGGTGCCTCGCCAGTGCGCTCAAGGGCGCCTCCGCGCCGGCCGACACCGTTGCCCGCAGCGCCGGTGCCTCCCCCGCGAAGAGCATCAACGCGGCCGCGTCGTCCGTCTCCACCTCGCTCCGCACGCGGTCCACCAGCGCCGCCATCTGTTCGGGAGCGTCCAGCGGACCCACCTTCCGCGCCTCCGCCAACTCCTCGGCGACGCGGCGGGACGAGGCTGGCTCCGCGCTCCAGGCGAGCCACACCCCTTTCGCCAGCGGCGTGCCCACGCGCGGCGCGCTGAAGCGCGAGGCCAGGGGCCACGGCACCCATTCGCTCGGGTCTCTGTCGGAGGACTCGGCGGACCACTTCGCCCACTCTTCGGCGGCCGGCTTCGCGTCGGCGGAAGCGGGGCGGGGCCTTCCGGCCACAGTCGACTTCGCGCGGGAGGGGCTTTCGCCCGTCACCCCCTCGCGGCGCTCCAGTTCGGCGAGCCACTGCGCCTCGCCGACGTCGGGCACGACGGCGCCCTGCTCCACGGTGAAGGCCAGGCGCCGGCAGTCTCCCGCGGCGGGTGTCAGTTGCTCCAGCGCGACTTCCAGCGCGGCGCCCTTCGGTAGCGCGGAGGGGACGGTCAGCTTCTCGTTCACCCAGCGCCCCTCCAGCACCAGGTCCTTCCCGGACACCACGAAGGGCCGCGCGCGCTCTTCCCGCCCGGCCACCATCAACTTCGCCTGGCCGATGAGCGTCGCCTCGGTGTCCACGCGCACCCGCAGGTACTCGCCCCACCGCGCCCCGAGGGCGGTGCGACGAATGCGCACCAGGCCACACGACGCGTCACCCGCCTCCGTCGTCGTCACGCCCGGTGAGTTGATGAGCTGTGCACGGCTTGCCCCGCAGCCGCTCGAGACGACGAGTAGCAGCGGCAGCCAGGCGCGGTGCACAGCCTCGGGACGGCGGTCGCCCCTGGAGATTCACCACCCTTCTCGGGCGGATCAGCCCAGCCCCAGCGGACGTTGGTGTATTCCGCGCGCGCACCCGCTACACCTCGCCGCATGAAGCTCGGAGCGAAAATCGGCCTCGGCGTCGCGGTCGCCTTCGTCGCGCTGCAGGTGGTTCCCGTCGACCGCACCAACCCGCCCGTCGCCGGGGAAATCAAGGCGCCCGACGAGGTGAAGGGCTTGCTCAAGCGCGCCTGCTATGACTGCCACTCCAACGAGACGGTGTGGCCCTGGTACTCGCACGTGGCGCCGGTGTCCTTCCTGGTGGCCGCGCACGTGAAGGACGGCCGCAAGCACCTCAACTTCTCCGAGTGGGCCGGGTACTCGGCCGAGCGCAGGGCGAAGAAGCAGAAGGAGTGCGCCGAGGAGGTGGCCGAGGGAGAGATGCCCATGCCGCCCTACCTCCTCCTGCACGCCGAGGCGAAGTTGACCGACGCCGAGAAGAAGGCGCTGCAGGCGTGGGCCGAGGGTCCCGTCTCCGACTGAGGCGCGCCCGCGCGAGGCTTCGTCACCGCCGCACGGCCACCCTCGAGGCCATCGACGTCGTCCGACTCACTTCACCGAGATGGCGGCGAGAATCTTCGCCACCTCCGCCTCGGAGAAGCCGTCGGGCTCCCGGCGGATGGCCACCTCCGCGTCGGGGAGGAAGAGGACCTCGGACACCGGCTGGTACCGCTTCGCGGCTTCGGGCGACAGGGGCTTCTTCCCGGGCGCGAGGGGCGGCGGCGACAGCACGGCCATGAACTTCACCAACTCGAACTCACCACCCCGCACCTTCACCTTCCGGCGGCCCTGCTCGAGCCCGTAGTGGAAGCCGAGCTCCTTCCCGCGGCGCACGACGACTTCCCGCCCGTCGTCGAAGGGCACGTAGCGGGCGAAGGTGCCGGTGTCGGCCGTCTTCTTGAGCGCGATGGTGGACGTCATGGGAGCCTGGGTGACGGCGAAGGCGAAGACGGCGGAGAGAAGAGTCATGCGCGCACCACAGCCTACTCCTGCGCCTCACCCGGGCGCCCGGCCCTCATCGAGCTTCGGCGCCGGCTTGACGCCCAGCCACGGCCCCAGCCCGCTGCGGTACACCAGCAAGCGAAAGCTGGCGAAGGCCAGCGCAAAGGTGGCGCCCACCACCAGGGCGTATTTGAGGCCCGCGGGCCAGGCCCACTTCGCCACCAGCACCTGCAGCGCCAGCACCACCGGGAAGTGGACGAGGTACACCCAGTAGGACGACTCCACCAGGAAGCGCAGCCACGGGCGCGTCGCCGGCGGCACGCGGAAGGCAAGCCCGAGGCACCCCACCGTCACCAGCACCGGCACCACCCCGCCGAGGAAGTGGCCCCAGGGCTGCCACTGCAACGGACGGCTGAAGACGTACCAGGCCAGCGCCAGGCCCACCGCGGCCATCCACCAGCCGCGGCGCACCAGCACCTCCACCGCGTCGCGCGCCAGCCACAGCACCCAGCCCAGCGCGAAGAAGGCGCCGTAGTGGAAGAGGGCGTGAGGCTCCGGCAGGAAGGACAGGGCCGGCTTCACCTCGCCCCACTGCATCAGCGCCAGGCCCAGCGGCGCGGCGGCCAGCAGCAGCACCTCCGGTACTCTCAACGCCAGCGACAGCCACCTCGCCGCGCGCTGCCCCTCCCACCCGACGCGGGCCAGGCCCCACGCGGCGACGGAGAAGAGGAAGAGGTACTCGAGAAACCAGAGGTGGGACGGCGCCCACTGCACGGCCCCCTGCGCGGGAAAGTCGGGGGACATCACGCCTTCGGCGAGGCTCCAGCGCCGCACCAGCACGTCAGCCGTCAGCATCAGCGGCAGCGCGAAGGCGAAGGGCACCATCAGACGGCGCGAGCGGTCGACGAGGAAGCCGCGCGGGCCTCTCCGCTCCAACACCAGGTGCGCGAAGAAGCCGGCCAGCGAGAAGAAGAGCTGCATGCGGAAGGCGTGCAGCACGCCCACCAGCGTGAGGAAGCCGGGCGAAGAGGCCACGTCGGTGACGAAGTACCAGCGGCCGATGTCCGGTACGTAGGCGTAGGCCGCGTGGTAGCAGACGCCCAGCAGCATCGCGCCCGCGCGCACCACGTCGAGGCCGTCGTAGCGGAGCGGAGACGTGGCGTTCTTCACGAGCGGGGCCGAGCAGAGTCTCCCCGCGCCAGCCCGTCAACGCCGGACGTCTTGTGCTCAACTCACGCTCGTGGCGAACCCCTCCATCGAACAGTTGCTGGCGAAGGGGGCGCGGGCCTTCTCGGCTGCGCGCGCGGCAGGACGCCTGCCCGTCGACCACACCGGCGCCACCTTCACCCGCCTCTTCTTCGCCAGGGCGGACCTCTCGAAGTTGGTGCTGGTGGGCAGCGAGTGGGAAGACTGCCACCTCGGCGCGGTGGATTTCTCGGGCGCGGACCTCTCCAACGCCTATGTCCACGGCGGACGCTTCGAGCGCTGCAGCTTCCGCGGCGCCAACCTCACCGGCGCCACCTTCGAAGCCGTGGACCTGGTGGGCTGCGACTTCACCGACGCCCTGGGGCTCGACGCGTTGGAGTACGCCGACGCGCGGCTGGAAGACGTGCGGGGCCTCGTGGGCGGCGACACCACTCCCGCGCCCGGAGGCGAAGCCGAGGCCCACTTCATCCCGGGCAAGGTAGCGACGCACCCCGACTTCGAAGCCGCGCTGGACGCCCACCCCGACGACGAGGGCCGTTGGGAGGTGTACGGGGACTGGCTGCAGACGCAGGGCGACCTCCGCGGGGAGTTGGTGGCGCGTCACGGCAAGCCTGGCTTCGACGACTTCGTGCAGGCCCACGTGGAGGAGATTTTCCGCGACGCGGCGGACGAGGCGCGCGGCGGCGGGCAGATGCCGGAGTTGACGGTGGAGTGGCGGCACGGCTTCGTGCACGCGGCCACGCTGCGGGCGGACAACCCCGAACGGAAGGTGGACCTCGGCGTGCTGGCGGCGAAGGTGCTGTCGCTGCCGGTGAGCCGCTTCCTGCGCGGCCTGCACTTCGGCGTGAAGCACGGGGCCGTCACGTACGGCGGCGCGGAGAACGAGTACTCCTCCGTCATCGAGGCGCTGAAGGCCCACCCGCGGACGCCGGCCCTCCAGCACCTCTCGCTGGGCCTGCAGCGCGTGTGGCGCGACGACTACGACACGTCTCCGCTGCACCACTGGGGGGACCTCTCCGCGCTGTGGGCGCTCGTCCCGGGCCTCAAGACGCTGTACCTCAAGGGCGGTGGCGGCACGCTGGGCGCGCTGGTGCTGCCGGAGCTGGAGCGCTTCACCCTCGAAGCCGACTACCTGGGCGACGGGGCCGAGGGCGTGTTCGACGAGCTGCGCGCGGCGAAGTGGCCGAAGCTGAGGCGGCTCGAAGTCACCGACGTGGGCGGGGAGCTGAACGTGCCCTCGCTGCTCGCCACCCTGGAGTCACTGCCGTTGGTGCACCTCGCCATCCAGGAGTCGGGCGGGCTGAGTCGTGTCCTCGAGGCGCTGCTCCAGTCGAAGGTGCTGCCCAGGCTGGAGGTGCTGGACCTGCGCCTGGGTGTCCTCGACGGGCGGGCCCTCCAGTTGCTCCAGACGCGCACGTCTGCCTTCCGCCACCTCCGCGTCCTCGACCTCACCGGCTCGGTGTCGGAGGAGAGCGCCCCGCAGGTGGAGGCGCTCGGCTCCTTCATCCGTCTCGACAACCCGCTCGAGCGCGAGGTGGAGGAGGACGACGGCAGCGAGCCCAACCCCGACGACTCGGGTGAGTACGAGGTGTGGGCGGACGACGCCGGCTCCGACGAGGAGGGCGACGGGAAGGCGTCCGAAGAGCCGCTCCTCCCTGTGGACGCGGAGCTGGACATCCCGGATGAGCATGGGGACGAGTGAGCTTCCGTGCGGTGCAGCGTCGAGCCTGAGCCCCGCCCTTGCGCGACGCCCGCAAGGGCGTGAGCAGTACCCGGGCGACGGTAATCCCAAGGCGGTGCGTTTCCCGGACTCAGCCGCCGTGGCCAGCCCCGGGGAACGGGTTCACTCCTGCCCCTCGAGCGCCTCCTCGAGCTGAAGCTGGCGTCAGGAATGAGCGCGCCTCACCGGCTCAAAGACCTCGCGGACGTGCTTGAGCCCTCACGCTGCCCGAGAGCCGGGCCTCGCAGCTCGACGAGTCGGTGCGCGCGAAGGACCTCGAGCTCTGGGCCGCCGCCCAGGTGAAGGACCCGTACTCCGACGATTGAGCTTGCTCACTTCTCCGGGCCCTTCACCCACTGCGCGGTGTTGAGCAGCCGGTCCACCGCGTCCTCGAGGTCCGTCAGTTCCCTCGGCGCACCCGAGTCGCCATGCGCGTGCCGCACCAGCTTGTTGCGCCAGCTCAGGATGACCAGCGGCAGGTCCGTCGTGTCGAGGTGCTCGTAGCGCGAGGCGAAGTCCTGGAAGTGGAACTCGGCGAACAGGTTGTCCAGCGCCGTGAGCTGCTCTTGCGTCAGGCTGCCCCACGCCTCGCCCACCACGGCCACGTTCCGCTCGCCCCGGTACTGCACGCCGCCGTGGCTGAAGACGACCACCTGGTACTCCGGACACCGCCCCAGGCAGGGGCCCCGGTACAGCGCCGCCACCACCTGCGCGCCCGAGCCCGCACCCCTCGGCCCAGCGCCCGCCTCGGCGCTCAGCCCACCCGCCGCCGCGTCACTGTGAGGGCTGGTCCTCTCCGAGTCCACGGCGGGCGGAGCGGTGGCGCAGGAGGCAGCCACCAGCAGCACGAGGACGAGGCGCGTCATGCCCCGGAGTGTGGACCAACCGCAGCCGCGGCGCTCAACGAAAACGCGGCCCCTCCGGCGAGCCATGGTACGTTGCGCGCGCCTTGGCTACCGACGACCTCACGCTCGTCCAGCGCGTCCGCACGGGAGATCAACGCGCGTTCAAGCTGTTGGTCGAGCGCTACCAGCGCAAGGTGTTCGCCGTCGCCGTCGGTATGCTCAAGGACCGCGAAGAGGCCCGCGACGTCGCGCAGGAGGCCTTCGTCAAGGTCTACAAGTACCTCGACCACTTCAAAGGCGACGCCAGCTTCTACACCTGGCTGTACCGCATCACCGTCAACATCTGCATCGACGTCCTGCGCCGCAAGGGCTCGGCGAAGGGCGACGACCACGTGGAGTTCGACGAGGGCATCGCGCACGACACGTCCGAGGCCAACCTCGGCGCCCTCGGCACGCGCCTGGGCACCAACCCCCAGAAGTCGGCGCTGCGCAGAGAGCTGGCCGACCGCATCACCGCGGCCATCCACCAGATCCCCGAGGCGCACCGGAAAATCCTCCTCCTGCGCGAGGTGGAAGGCATGAGCTACGAAGAGCTCGCCCGCACGCTGGAAATCCCCAAGGGGACGGTGATGTCCCGGCTCTTCCACGCCCGGCTCAAGATGCAGAAAATCCTCGGTGAATACCTGGAGTTGGACGAGTCCAAGGCGGGAGTAGGCTCGGAGTAGTTTCCGGCGAATATGCCCGCCGGCGCCGCGTCGGCAGCAGGGAGAGGCAAGGTATGAAGAACCCCGCACGCGAAAAGTTCCTCCCGCTGTTGTCGCCCTACGTGGACGGCGAGCTGACGCCGGAAGAGCGCCAGCAGGTGGAACAGCACCTCGCCAACAACAAGGAGTCCGCCGCGCAGGTGGCCGACTTCCGCGCCGGAGACGCGCTCATGCGCCACGCGTTGGAGATGCAGGGCGACGACATCGACTGGAAGGCCTTCTCCGACGGCGTGATGAGCCAGCTCACGCCCGAGAAGCTGCCCTTCTTCACCCGCCTCAAGCTGAGCCTCGGCGAGATGTTCCAGTACCAGCGCGGCCCGATGGTGGCGGCGATGGTGGGCGCGGCTGCGGCCATCGCCATCGCGGTGCCGGTGGCGATGAAGCTGGGCGCGGGACTGCCGGCGGGTTACGGCGCGGAGCGCGTGGAAGTCCAGACGGTGGCGGTGGACTCCGATGCCCCGGTGCGGCCGGTGGTGATGGAGACGGACGACGGCGACGCCGTCATCTGGGTGGTGGCCGACGACAAGGACAAGTCGCCGGACGGCGGCAAGAAAAAGAAGAAGAAGACGGGCGACGAGAGCAGCGAGGAAGAGCTCAACGAGGAGCCCGAGAAGCGGCAGGGGGACCTGTGACGCGGTTGCTCTGTGTGGCGCTCGCCCTGGGCGCACTGCCGGCGCTGGCGGAAGACAAGAAGGTGCCGGTGCAGGCCGACGTGGTGTTCGCCTCCACCGCGCCGGGCTCCGTCGACAAGGGCCTCGAGGCGATGCAGGCCACGCTGGGCAAGCGGGTGAAGTACGCCACGCTGAAGGCGCTCTCCACGAAGCGGCTCGAGTTGTCGGCGAAGCCCTCGACGGTCGAGCTGCCCAACAAGAAGGTGGCCGAGCTGGTGCTCGAGACGCTCAAGAATGACGTGGCCACGGTGCGGGTGAAGCTGCCGCCCACCGAGACGACGTACCAGCTGGGCCGGGGCAAGTCGCTGTACGTGCAGGGCGGCAGCCACGACTCTGGCGAGGTGTGGCTGGTGCTGGCGATGCCGAAGTAGCTGGCCCGCGGTCCCTGCTACGCTGCGCGCGATGCTGACGGTCCTCCTCTCCGCGGCGCTGGTGGCAGCTGACGGCGGCCTGGGCCTCTCGGTGGAGTTCGCCCCCGGCGCCTTCGCGGCCTTCGACGCCGGCGCGGGCGTGGTGGAAGAGCCGCTCACCTCGACCCTCACCACCAGGGGAGCCGACGCGGGGGCCATCTACTTTCCGCCCGAGCCGCTGCCCGACGGAGGCTGGAGCCACGGCGCTCAGGCGATTCCCTTCGACGTCGACGCCGGCGAGGTGGACGCGGGAGAAGCCGCCAGCCCGGTGAAGATTCGCGGCGCCGCGGAGGCCGAGGTGGCCGTGCTGCCGTCGGGCTACGCGGAGAACGGCATGGACGCCTTCGCCGTGCTGCGCCCGGTGGGCAGCTTCACCGTGGGCGAGGACTTCTCGGTGGAGCTGGGGCCTACGTTCCGCCTGCGCGTGGTGGACACCGCGCCCGACAACAACGACTTCGGCGGCGTGCTGCGCAGGCCCGACTGGGACGAGGGCTCGGACTTCGGGCAAATCATCCAGTCGCTGCGCATCGCCCCCGACTCGAGCCCCTTCACCGTGCGCGGCGGGACGCTGCGGAAGAAAACGCTGGGCCACGGCCACCTCATCAACCGCTACACCAACCAGGGCAGCGAGGACTACCACCCGGCCTACGGGGACATCGTGCTGGCGCTGGGGCCGGTGCGCAGCGAGTTCTTCGTCAGCGACATCCTCGGCGGCCACGTCTTCGCCGGCGACGTGACGCTCGACCTGGGCCGCGTCTTCTCGTCGAGCCCCGAGGTGAAGGACCGGTACCTGGTGGCCTTTCAAATCGCGCACGACGCGGCCCGGGCCGGCCTGCCGTACCGGCCGGATCCAGCGATGGACCGCATCTCGCTGCGGCAGGTGACGCTGCTGCAGGTGGACGGCTCCGCGGTGGTGCTGCGCAACTCGACCTTGCGCCTCATGTTGCTGGCGGGCATCGGCACGCGGGTCGACGAGCGTGCGGACATCGGCTTCGAGCTGGGCGCGGCGGTGGACGCCACGGTGCAGGAGTTCGGCATCTCGGCGAAGGTGGAGGCGCGGCGCCAGGGCGGCGGCTTCCGCCAGGGCTACTTCGGGCCGACGTACGAGTTGAGCCGCTTCAGCGACGTGGGCTTCTCGAGCACGCCGCTGGCGGACGTGTTGCTGCCCGGCAACTTCTCCTTCTACGGGGAGTTCAAGCTGGCCATCGGCGCGTCGGCCAACATCGAAGTGGCGGCGGAGTACTTCCTGTACGACCGCACGGACATCGACTCGACGTTGAACCTGAACCTGCTCGGCTCCTGGCTGGTGGGGCAGGCGCGCTTCTCGGCCATCGGCCTGGGGCAGTCGAGCCGCTACCACTTCAACGCCGGGCTGCGCGCGCGGCTCTTCAAGTCCTTCTACCTGATGGGCAGCGGGGGGACGTCGTTCTTCCCCCAGCCCGATGGCTCGCTGGTGCGCGGCGTCACCGCGTCGGCGGGCGTGGGTGTGGATTTCGAGCGGTGAGCAGGCGGTGGCGCTTGCCGCTGCGCACCCGTGGGGTTACGCCTCTTCGTCATGCACGACCCGAACGTCCCGTTGCCGGCGCCTCCGCCCCAACCCCCCGCGCGCCCGAAGGGCATGAGCCCCGCGGTGATGCTCTTCCTCGGCTGCGGAGGCTTCCTCACCCTGGGTTTCCTCGGCATCTTCGTGCTGGCTGTGTTGGGCGGCGACCACGCGTCCATCGACGACGCCGCGGTGTTGCGCATGAAGCTGTCCGGCGAGGTGCCGGAATTCGTGCGCACCTCGGGCTTCGACGAGCTGTTCGGCAGCCCCCCCATCACCGTGCTGGAGCACGTCGAGAACCTGAAGAAGGCTGCCGCCGACAAGCGCATCAAGGGCGTCCTCATCGAGCTCGAGCCGCTGCTGGTGGGCTACGCGAAGGTGGAAGAGCTGCGCGATGCCCTCACCGAGTTCAAGAAGAGCGGGAAGTTCGTCGTCGTCTACTCCGAGTACCTCACCGAGAAGGAGTACGCCCTGGCGCTGGCCGCCGACGAAATCGTCATGCCGAAGGACTCGTGGTTCGAGTTCAACGGGCTGGCCACCGACATCGCCCACTACCCGGGGCTGCTGGAGAAGGCCGGCATCGAGGTGCAGTACTTCCGCTACGGCAAGTACAAGTCGGTGTCGGGCGAGCAGACGGGGCGCAAGGCCTTCACCGAGCCGGTGAAGGAGATGATCAACGACAACCTCGCCGTCGTGTACGGCCACCTCGTCGACGCCATCGCGGCCGCGCGCAAGCTGGACAAAGCGGAGGTCGAGCGGCTGATGGACGAGAGCGGGCTCAAGGCCGACTGGGCCTTCGAGCACAAGCTCATCGACCGGCTCGCCTACTACGACGAGGTGGAGACGACGCTGCGCGAGAAGCTGAGCCTCAAGGAGGACAAGAAGGTGCCCTTCGTCTCGTCGGGGCGTTACCGCGGCGTCAGCCCTAAGGAGGCGGGCCTCGCCGAAGGCGACCACACCTTCGCGCTCATCTACTCGGTCGGCCTCATCGTCGCGGGCAGGGGAGACAGCGGCGGCCTGGGCGACGACGGCACCCAGGGCAGCATTCCCATCATTCGCGCGCTGCGCAAAGCCGCCGAAGACGAAGACGTGAAGGCCATCATCTTCCGCGTGGACTCTCCCGGCGGCGCGGGCCTCGGCTGTGACTACGTGCGCCGCGAAATCGAGCGCATCCGCGAGAAGAAGCCCGTCATCGTCAGCATGTCCGACGTCGCAGCCTCGGGCGGCTACTGGGTGTCGATGGACGCCAACGCCATCGTCGCCCAGCCGTCCACCGCCACCGGCAGCATCGGCATCTACAGCGTCGTGCCCAGCCTGGGCGGCCTGTACGACAAGCTGGCGCTCAACAACGAGACCTTCAAGAAGGGCGCCCACGCCGACGCGCTCATCGCCGCGCGGCTGATGACGGAAGACGAGGCGAAGCGCTTCGACGACGACTTGAAGAGGTCCTACGACCGCTTCGTGGAGCTGGCCGCGAAGGGCCGCGACATGAACGTCGACGCGATGCAGGAAGTGGCGCAGGGCCGCACCTGGTACGGCAGCCAGGCCGCCACCAACGGCCTCGTCGACAAGCTGGGCGGCTTCGACGCCGCCATCGCGCTGGGGAAGGAGAAGGCGAAGCTGCCCGCCGACGCCACCGTGAAGCTGGAGCGCTTCGACAAGCGGAAGAGCTGGTTCGAAGAGCTGACGGGGCCCACCGACGAGGACGACGAGGAGTCGCCCGAGCTGGGCCGCGCGCTGGTGAAGCAGGTGGTGGACGCGACGGGCCTCGGGCCGCTGGTGAAGCGCGTGCCCTTCTTCTCCAGCTACGTGCGCCTCGTGCTGGAAGGGAAGGAGCGCGTCTTCCCGATGATGGAGCTGCACGTCGACTACCGGTGATGCGCAGCCCAGGCCAGGCGCTGGAGATGGTGCGTCGGCGCGGGGTGGTCCGCATGTCCGACGTGGTGAACGTGCTGGCTGGCGAAGCGGTGAAGGGCAGTTGGTGGGCCCACCCGCGCGGGAAGTTCATCTTCAACGTCCTCTCCGCCCTGGAAGACGGGGGGCGCGTGGGCTTCCTCAAGCTGGACGGCGAGCGCGTGTGGCTGGTGCACCTGCGGCTCTTCCCGCACGTGGTGCGCGTGGCGATGGACGAGGCGCGACGTGCGGAGGCCCTGGAAGGACTTTCCCCCGTCGCGCGCCGGCTCCTTCAGGACGTCGAGGCGAGGGGTGAGGTGCGCGTCGACCGCTGGACTGGGACGAAGGACCCCACGGCGAGGAAGAAGGCGCGCGTGGCGCTGGAGGCGCGGCTGCTCGTGCACTCCGCCAGCGAGCACACCGAGTCGGGTGCGCACGCCACGGTGCTGCGTACCTGGGCGAGGTGGGCGGGGCCAGAGGTGCTGCGTGCCGCGAAGGCACTCTCTCTCGCGGACGCACGCCGCGCCCTGAAGCTGTGACGGCGGCCGCGCGAGGGCTGGCGAAGAAGTCCGCTGGCTCCTGGGGTGGAGACTACTGCCGGGTGAAGGTCAACACCGTGGGGCTCGAGCGAAGCCCGAGGACCAGCGTGTTTCCCGTGGCCGAGTAGTCGTAGACGTCGGTGAAGGCCGGGCCGAGGCCGCAGGTCCAGGTGACGGCCAACTGGAAGCCGCCGTCGAGAGCGACGGCTCCGCTGAAGCGCCCGCAGGAGCCTCCGTCCGCCTCCGAGACGCCGCCGTCGACGAAGAGGGTGTACGCCCACTCCATTGCTGCGCCAGTGAGCGCGACGCTGTCGCGGACGCGCTTGCCCGTCAGGCCCGCGTCTCCGCCCACGCCGGTGTAGAGGATGCGCGACGTCAGGTGGTACGTGCCCGGAGTCGGAGCGCCGCCCATCAAGACCGGGGGCGCCGCCGCCACCCGCCCGCTCCTCCGCCGACTCCTCCGTCCTGGCCCAACGGATTCGCTCCACTGCACGCAAGCAGCGTGAGCAGCACCATCGGGACGAGGGCTCGGTGTTTGAGCATGGCGCGTGGGGGAATATGCCGAGAATACACCACGGGGTGGGGCTCCCCATCCGTCACACCGTCGCTTGCGGCCATGATGGCCGGGCGGCCTTGCGTTGGAGGGCGTGCTGGCGCGGCAGGCTCCCTCCGCGAGCAGGCGTGTCGCCGAGGCCCCCGGCTCGCCGAGTCACCGCTCGCTGTCGAGCACCTTCATCTGGCCGGCGTCATAGCGCGTGCCCGCCACCGCCGCCGCTGCTTGCTCCAGTTCGGCGCACTGGCTGGCGGTCAGCTTCACCTCGAGGGCCGCCAGCGAAGCGCTCAGCTGCGTACGAGTGCGGCACCCCACCAGCGGCACGATGTCCTCCCCTCGCGACAGCACCCACGCGATGGCAACCTGCGTCGCGCTCACGCCCAGGCGCTGCGCGAGGCCCTCCAGCGTCGCCACCATCGGGCGGTTGCGCTCGGCGTTCTCGCCGGTGAAGCGCGGCAACCAGGCGCGGAAGTCGCGGGGCCCCTTCGGCTGGCTTCCGGCGAGAAGCCCGCGGGACAACACGCCGTACGCCGTCACGCCGATTCCCAGCTCGCGAAGCCCGGGCAGCAGCTTGTCCTCGATGCCGCGGCTCACCAACGAGTACTCCAGCTGCACGTCGCAGATGGGGTGCACCGCGGCGGCGCGCTTGACCGTCTCGAGGCCCACCTCGGACAGCCCGATGTGGCGCACGTACCCCGCCTTCACCAGGTCGGTGATCGCCCCCACTGTGTCTTCAATCGGCACCTGCGGGTCCAGCCGTGCCGGACGGTAGATGTCGATGACGTCGACGCCCAGCCTGGTCAGCGAGTGCGCCAGCGCGTTCTTCACCGCGACCGGCCGGTTGTCCACTCCGGTCCAGCTCCCATCGGGGCCGCGGAGCGCTCCAAACTTCACCGACAGCAGCGCTCGCTCTCTGCGCCCGGCGAGCGCCTTCCGCAGGAGCAGCTCGTTCCGCCCCATGTCGTAGAAGTCGCCGGTGTCAATCAGCGTGACGCCAGCCTCCAGCGCGGCGTGTACCGTGGCGATGCTCTCGGCCTCATCGGCCGGGCCGTACATGCCTCCGGACATCCCCATCGCGCCAAGCGCGAGGCTGCTGACGGTGGGACCACTTCGGCCGAGGCGACGAGACGTGAGGTTCATGGTGCGGCTCCTGGTTCGAGGTGCCTGCAGGTGTACTGTTCGCCATGGCTCGCATAAACACGGAGTCCGTGAACTCACTGTTCTGGAAATACGAATGAATCGACTGGAGGCGATGGAGGTCTTCACGCGCGTCGCCGAAAGCGGCTCCTTCACCGCCGCAGCGAGAGCGCTGGGGATTCCGCGCGCGAGCGCCACCACGCGCGTGCAGGCGCTCGAGGCGCGGCTGGGGGTGAAGTTGCTCCACCGCACGACGCGGCGGGTGTCGCTCACCAGCGAAGGGGCCGTCTATTTCGAGGAGTGCCGCCGGCTGCTTCAGGAGTTGGCCGCTCTCGAAGAGGGCCTGGGGGCTGCCCTGGCACGTCCGCGTGGACGCCTGCGGGTGGACGCTCCGGTGTCGGCTGCGCGGCACCTGCTCGCTCCGGCGCTGCCCGCCTTCCTCGCGAAGAACCCCGAGGTGGTGGTCGACCTGGGCAGCACTGACCGCGCAGTGGATCTGGTCGCGGAAGGCATCGACTGCGTCATCCGGGGTGGCGAGGTGCACGACGAATCGCTGGCCGCTCGGCGGCTGGGGGCGCTGCCGGTCATCACCTGCGCCGCGCCCGCGTACCTCCGCAAGTACGGCACGCCGCGCTCTCCGCGGGACCTCGAGGGCCATCACTTCGTGAACTACTTCTCGTCGCGCACCGGCCGAATCTTCGAGGTGGACTTTGCGCGGGGCGATGAGCAGTACACCCTCCATCCGCCGCACCGCGTGGCGGCGAACGACGCCGAGACGTGGATTGCCCTGGCGGTCGCCGGGTTGGGCCTGTTGCAGGCGCCCGCCTCACCGCACGTGCGGCGACTGATTCAGGAAGGAAAGCTCAAGCGCGTGCTGAAGGGCTGGGTCGCGCCGCCGCTGCCGATGACGGTGCTCTACCCGCCCAGCCGCAGCCTCCCCGCGCGCGTTCGGACCTTCATCGACTGGGTGGTGGCGCTGTACGCCGACGAGGTGAAGGCTGCGGAGGCCTTTGTCGGCGGCTCTCGCCGGTGAGGGCCGGCAGCAAACCCCGCCGCCTCTCTCTGCACGCCGCCTCGGTGCCGCGGTGGGTCCACCCGTGGCCGACGCGCCGTACGGCCTTTAGGGTGCCGGCGCCCGGTGGGAGTGCCGCGCGAGCCACCCCGCGCAGCGCGGACTTCTCCTCGGGTTGCCCGCGGCGTGCCGCAACGACTAGACGGGGAGCCGCATGCGCCGTCTCGCTGTCGCAGTCGTCCTCGCGCTGAGCGCCGGCTGCTCGCCGCCCAGGCCTCAAGGCTTCATCTCCTCCTTCACCGTCACCCCGGACACCATCTCGCCCGGCCAGTCGGCGCAGCTGTCATGGCAGTCCGTCAACGCCGAAGGCTGCCGCCTGACGCCCGACATCGGCGCGGTGCCCGCCGAGGGGAGCTGGCTGGTGACTCCGACGAAGCGCACCGTGTACCAGCTGTACTGCAACGGCGCGACGATGGCCCGCACGCTGGACGTGCTGCCCACGGTGAACATCCTCACCTTCACGGCCTCGACGACGCAGACCATCCCCGACGGCGCAGTGAGGCTGACGTGGACGACAGAGGGCGCTGAGTCGTGCGAGGTGACGCCCGGCTTCCCCGACGTGCCGTTGAATGGCTCGCTCGACGTGAACCCGACGCAGACGACGACGTACTCGCTGTCGTGCACCGGCTTCGGCGGGCCCGTGTCTCAGGCCCTCACCGTGACGGTGGTGCCGGCGATGAACCTCGAGCCGCCCACCAACCCGGCCGCGGCCGCGGGTGACGGCCAGCTGACGCTCACCTGGATGCAGGCGGTGGGCGCCGCCAACGTGTACTTCGCGCAGGCGCCCGGCATCGAGGCGGCCACCGTGGAGTCCATGCCCGGCGGCGTCATCTACCGGCGCGTGGGCAGCCCCTTCACCGTCACCGGCCTCGTCAACGGCCGCACGTATTACTTCCGCGTCTCCGCCGTCTCGGGCTCCGTCGAGACGGCGCTCTCTCCTGAGGCCAGCGGCACGCCGGTGGACGGCCCGCGAATGCAGGACCCGTACTTCTCCCAACAGTGGCACCTCGCCGACGCTGGCGGCCAGGACCTCCACGTCGAGGGCGCCTGGGACGAAGGCGTGCGTGGGGAAGGCGTGCCGGTGGCCATCGTCGACGAAGGCGTGGACCTGGCCCACGAGGACTTGCGGCAGAACGTCGCGACTGCGCGCTCGCACGACTACACCGGCGCCTCTCCCCTGCGCTGGGCCGAGCATGGCACCTGCGTGGCGGGCCTGGTGGCCGCGCGCGACTGGAATGGCAAGGGCGTGCGGGGCGTCGCGCCGAGGGCCGCGTTGCTCTCGTACAACGTGCTGCAGGACCTCACCTCGGCCAACGAGAAGGACGCGATGGTGCGGGGCAAAGACTTCGTGCAGGTGTCCAACAACAGCTGGGGCGATGTGGACGATGGCACGGGCCTGGTGACCGCTTCGGACCCGCAGTGGCTCGAAGGCGTGCGCGAGGGCGCCACCACCGGCCGGGGCGGCAAGGGCATTCTCTACTTCTGGGCGGCGGGCAACGGCGGCGACTCCCCGTACCTCGACAACGCCAACTACGACGGGCAGGCCAACCGGCGCTTCGTCTTCGCCATCTCCGGCTACGGGAGGAATGGCCACATCGCCTCCTACGCGGAGGTGGGCGCCAACGTGCTGGTGAGCGCTCCCACCGAGGGGGACGACCTCATCTCCCTCACCACCACCGACATCACCGGCCGCTGGGGCTACAACGACGGCAGCACGACGGACGAGCACCCCAACCCCGACTACTCGGCCACCATGAGCGGCACGTCGGCCTCGACGCCGGTGGCCGCGGGGGTGGGGGCCCTCATCCTCCAGGTGCGGCCTGAATTGTCCTACCGCGATGTGCGGCGCGTGCTGGCCTACTCCGCGCGGAAGATTGCGCCCGCCGACTCCGACTGGGCGACGAATGGAGCGGGGCTGCACATCAACCACAAGTACGGCTTCGGCGCCGTGGACGCGCAGGCCGCCGTCGCCATCGCCCGCACCATCGTCCCCGCGGGGCCGGAGCTGTCCTTCGCGTCACCCGTCGCCTCGCCCGCGGTGATGATTCCGGACCAGAACGCCACCGGCGTCTCCAGCACCCTGACGCTGACGGGCACCGGCATCGGGCACGTGGAGTTCGTCGAAATCATCCCCACCCTGACGCACCCGCGCACCGGCGACCTCGAGATTTCCCTGTCCCACGCCGGCGGCGCCTCCAGCGTGCTGCATGTGCCGCACGCCTGCATCCCCGACTCGGTGACGAACCAGGAGGTGTGCTCGGACATCGTCGAATACCCCTTCGGCAGCGTGCGCCACCTCGACGAGCCCGGGGACGGGGACTGGACGCTGACGGTGAAGGACCGGCGCGGCGCCAATGTCGGCTCGCTGCAGTCGTGGAAGCTCGTGCTGTACGGGAGGCCGTGAGTCATGGTGTCCGCGCTCGTCTCGCTGCTGCTGTCGCAGGCCGTCGTCGTGGCGCCCGCCACCGCCTCACCGGCTGCGCCGTCGCCCTGGGGCCGCCCGCTGGAGTGGCGACAGGGAGAGTCCAGCCAGCGCGTGTGGGTGAATCCCGTGCTGGTGGCGGAGGTGAGTCCCTCCCCCGAGAGCGCGGCGGCGGTGAAGCGCCTCGACGCGGCCGCGGTGGTGGTGGCCGAGCGCGCCAAGGTGCGGCTGTGGAAGGTGAAGGACGCCGCGGCGATGCGCGCGGCCCTGCCTTCGCTGGTGGTGGTGGTGAATGACCTCCCTTCCACCGGGAGTCGTGCGCGCGTGCCCGTCGGCCTCGTCTGCCAGGGGCAGCGCGTGGAGGTGAGTGGGCTGGCGGCGCTCGAGCGCGCGGCGAAGGAGCCGGGCTGCGTCCCCGACTTCTGGACCCGGGGCTTCACCCGCTGAGGGCGGAGCCGGTCTTCAGGGCGGCTGCGGCGCGCTCTGGCCTTCGGCGTCACTGTCGGCGTCACGGTCCGGTGGCCTGCGCAGGAAGCGGACGGCGCGGGGGGCTGCGCCTGGTGACGCGCCCTGCTGTCCGCTGATGGGAAGCCACGCGCTCCGGTAGCTCGCGTCTGACCCTGAGGCGAGGGGAGTCTTCCGAAGGCTCGCGGCCGACGCAGCCGACCTCGCCAGGACGGGAGGGTGCTTCGGTGCCCTCCATCTCCACCTCGAGGCCACCGACTCCGGGTTCCACCGTGCGCCGCGCCCTTCTCCAGCACCACGTCCGCGGCCAGGCTGCGGGTGAAGTCTCGCGCAGTGGAGAAGCGCTTGTTTGTCCCGCTCCAGCGCCTTCATCGCCACCCTGGCCAGGGGCTCGCGCACCGACGGGGCTGCGTCGGTTTCGGCGCAACCGGCCAGCGACCCGAGAGCCGTCGCCGCCGGCCCAGGCGATTGCTGCCTGCGAACCGGCCGTTCTCAAAATCGCCCGGCCGCACGCCTCAGCGCAGAGCGCTCGTCCAGGTCCCTGGATTGGTCGCGGTGCCCGAGGTGGTGCTTCCCCCCGACAACCTGGCCGCTGCGGCCGCCAACAGCCGGCCAGATGGAGGGCCGCGGGCTCAGTTGCAGCGTCCGTTGCCGCCGCACGTGAGGGTGGCGTTGCAGAAGCGGCCCACGCAGCACAGTTGCCCCTGGGCCCCGCACGCCTCGCACTGCTGGTTCATCCCGCAGGCGGCCCCGGCGCCGCAGAAGAGCCCGCCGGGCGCGTCGCAGCAGCGCTGCCCCACGCCGCCGCACGCGACGCACGTGCCGTTCACCTCGGTGGTGTACGGCGCGGTGCACGCCACGTCCTGTGGGCAGGCGGGCTGGCCCAGGCGCCCGCACGCGCCGGACTGACAGCCACCCGACTGACACACCCCCTGGTTGTTGGAGCACATCGCCCCCGCGGCCACGCACTGGTTGTCGTTGTTGTCGCAGCAGCCGCCTCCGGCGCACGCGCCGCCGGGGCAGCACGGCTGGCCGGGCCCACCGCAGGCCGCGCACTGGTTGGCGTTGGGGTCGCACGAGAGGCCGGACGCGGTGCAGAAGTCCGCGGCGGGGCCTCCGCCCTGGCAGCAGTTCTGCCCGCTCCCGCCGCAGTTGGTGCAGGCGCCGGTGGTGGCGCTGCAGGTGCCCAGGCCCGCACCGCAGGTGACGCCAGCGTCCACGCAGGTGGTGCCCGCGCAGCACCCGGCGGCGCAGGTGGAGTTCGCACAGCACGGCTGCCCCGGTCCACCGCACGCGGTGAAGGTGCCGGTGACGCACACCGTCCCGCCGTCACCGTTGGCCCCCGTGGGGGTACAGGCGCCCGCGCTGTCGAGGCACGCGCCGCCGTTGCACATGGTCCCATTGCACGCCGGCTGGAGTGGCCCGCCGCAGGGCGCGCAGATGGACTGGCTGCACACCAGCGTCGTGCCGTTGCACATGGTGCCTCCGCAGCAGGCCTGTCCCGAGCCGCCGCAGCCCGCGCACTGGCCGGTGCCCAGACAGAGGTCGCCGCGCCCGCAGGCCGAGCCTGTCGCGATGCAGAGGTTGGTGCCCTGGCTGTCACAGCAGCCGCCGGCCCCGCAGGTGGCGCCCGGGCAGCACGGCTGGCCGACGCCGCCGCACGCCGCGCACGTCCCGCCTCGACAGGCGTTGCCGGCGCCGCACGCGCCACCCGCGCAGCACGGCTGGCCGGGTCCACCGCAGGCCGCGCACGCCCCGCCGCTGCACACGGTGCCCGCCGCCGTGCAAGTCCCGGGGCCGCCCGCGCCCCCGCCGCAACACGGCTGGCCGGCGCCGCCGCACGCCACGCAGGTGGTGCCGGCAGAGCAGGTGGTGGACGGCGCGGTGCAGCTGCCGCCGGGGCAGCACGTCTGGCCCGCGCCCCCGCAGGTGCCGCAACTGCCGTTGGCGCAGGTGCCGCCGACGCCGGGACACGCCGACATCGACGCAACGCAGAGGTTGTTGACGCAGCAGCCGCCGCTGCCGCAGGTGTTGGCGGCGCAGCACGCCTGGCCCGGGCCGCCGCACACCGTGCAGGTGCCGGGGCCCGCTCCGGCGCACACCGTCCCCGAGTCGCACTGGCGTCCGGCGCAGCACGTTTCACCCGGGCCGCCGCACACCGCGCAGGTGCCTCCCCGGCAGGTGGCGCCGGTGGCCGTGCACGCGCCGCCTGCGCAGCACGTCTGGCCCAGTCCACCGCAGGCGCTGCAGGTGCCCGCCACGCACGCCGTGCCCGCCGCGGTGCAGGCGTTGTTGGTGCAGCACGCTTCACCCAGGCCGCCGCAGGCGCCGCAGCTTCCGGCGTTGCACGTCCCCAGCGCGCCGCCGCAGGTGACGCCCTCCGCAACGCACGTGTTGGCGACGCAACAGCCGCCGCCGTTGCAGGCCGAGCCCGCACAGCACGCCTCGCCCGGGTTGCCGCACGCCCCGCCGTCCAGCACCCCTCCGCCTCCGCCGGCTCCTCCGCCGACGCCTCCACCACCGCCGACGCCGCCGCCGAGGCCTCCGTCGTCTCCGCCGCCACCACCCGCACCCCCGTCATCGCCGCCGCCGCCGCCGCCCGTCGCCCCGCCGCCGCCTCCTCCCGTACCACCGTCCGTGTTGGTTGCTGGGGTGTTGCACTGGCAGGCCGCCAGCACCGACAGAGTGGACAGGAGGAGCAGTCGTTTCATGTGGGAGTCCCCGAGCGAGCCGGCCGGAGGAGTGGACCCCCCTGCCTTGTCAGCGGTCACACGCACCACTTGCGTGGCCGCGCGAGGGCGCCGCCGGTCTAGAAGGCACGGGCATGGACGACATCGCCCGCCAGGTCGATGGCGCGCGGAAGGGCGACGAAGCGGCGTACCGGGCGCTCTACGAGCGTTTCCGGCCGGTGGTGGTGCGCCTGTTGGAGGCGTTCACCGCCCTGGACGCCGACGACCGGGAGGACATCGTGCAGGAGACTTTCACCCGCGCCTTCCGTGCCCTGCCTCGCCTGAAGGCCGCCGCCGCCTTCCCGGGCTGGCTGCTGGCCATCGCGCGCAACCGGGCCCTCACCGCGTCGGAGTTGAAGGGCAACCGGCAGCGCACGCGCCAGGACTTCGCCGCGGAGCTTCCCGAGACGGCCGTGGAGTCGCTGGTGCCCGACTCGCTGCGCGCCGAATTGGACGAAGCGGTGGTGCGGCAGCTCATCGACGCGCTGCCCGAGGGCAGCGAGAAGGACACGGTGCGGCTCTTCTACGTCGACGGCACCCTGTCGACGCGGGAAATCGGAGAGCGGCTGGGCGTGGGGAAGAGCACCATCACCATGCGGCTCGAGCGCTTTCGCGCCCGGGTGAAGCGGGAGTTGGTGGTGCGGGTGCTGCGCACCCGGGGAGGTGTGCCGTGACGCACCTCACGCCCGCAACCTTCTCCGAGTTGGTGAAGGACCCGGCCGCGCACCCGGAGTTGCTGGCCCACCTGGCCCAGGGCTGCGAGGTGTGTGACGCCTTCCTCGCCGCGCACGTCGACGCCTTCGACGGCCCGGTGGACGCGTTGCTCCTCTCGTTGGCGCCTCGCGACGCCGTGCGCGACGACGTGGCCTGGGCCCGCTTCCGGCGCCGCTTTCTGCGTCCAGCAGTCCAGCGGCGCTGGGCGATGCTGGGCGCGGTGGCGGCGGCGCTGGCCGTGGCCGTGGGCGTCGGGTGGTGGTGGCGCGCGCCGGTGGATGAGACGGGCGTGAAGGGCGCCGTCAAAGCGACGCTGGAGCTCCAGGCGGCGGTGCGCGTCGAGGGCGGCCGCTTCGAGGCGCTGGCCCCGGCGGCGCGGGTGGACGCTGGCGGCGTGTTGGTGTTCCGCGCGCAGTCCAACGTCGACGGGGTGGGGCGCATCTTCCTCCAGCGCGGCGACGGGCCGCCGAAGGAAGTCGGCGCGGTGCGGGTGCGGGCGGGCCTGCACGAGTTGGAGCGCGACGAGGGCCTCCTGGGCGTCGACTTGTCCGGTGAGGCGGGGCGCGTCACGGTGTGGGTGGTGGCGTCGGCCGCCCCGGTGACTGCGGCCGAGGCGCTGTCCGCGCTACAGTCCGGGGGCACCTCCGACGTGGCCGTGGCGCGGATTGAGGTGTTGGTCGAACCGTGAAGCGAGCCCTCTTTCTGGCGGTGCTGGGCGCTGGCCTCTGGGTGGCCGGGTGTACGCACGCCCGCGGCGCGGGAGAGAAGGGCGGGCTGGTCACCGTGTCCGCCTCTGCGTCCGAGGTGGCCCAGGCCTTCGAGGGCCGCCGCTTCGCGCTGGTGGTGGGCATCAACGAGGCGGGCGACGAGCGATGGCGCCAGCTGCGCTTCGCCCAGAAGGACGCGACGGACCTCGGCGCGGTGCTGGCGGACCCGACGCACGGCGCCTACGCCGACGTGACGGTGCTGACGCGCCGGGAAGAGACGACGACGCAGGCGCTGCGGGCGGCGGTGAAGGCGCTGGCGGCGAAGGCGACGAAGCCCGACGACATCATCGTCCTGTACCTGTCGGCGCATGGGACGCTGGCGCACGACACGAGAGGGCAGCTCCAGCGCTACCTCGTCACCTCCGACGCCGAGTTCCACCGCGCCGCTGAGACGGCCCTCGCCGTGGACGAGGTGCTGAAGCTGGTCAACGCCTCGGCGTCGCGGCGGCGGGTGGTGGTGCTGGCCACCTGTCACTCCGGCGGCGGAAAGTCCGCGCTCCCCGATGCCGTGGCGGCCGAGCTGGCGTCCCTCAAGGGGCCGTCGCTGCTGCGCCCCCTCGAGGAGTCGAGCCGGGCGTCCATCGTGCTGTCGGCCAGCGACTGGAGCGAGCAGGCGCGCGAGGACGAGGGGCTGCAGAATGACGTCTACACGCACTTCCTCATCGAGGCGCTGACGGGCGCCGGAGACAGGAATGGAGACGGCGCGGTGTCGGCCACCGAGGCGCACGACTTCGCACGGCGGCGCACCTGGGACTTCTCGAATGGGCGGCAGCGGCCCTCCGCCGAGTTGGTGGAGGTGGGGGCGGACCCCGTCATCCTTTCGGGCCGCGTCTCGAAGGCGGGCAGCCCCGAGCTCTACTCGTACGCGGCCCGGCTGGACGGCTTCACCCTCAAGGTGGACGGCGAGGCGCGCGGCGAGCTGCCCGGGGGCGTCGCGGTGAGGCCGGGCGCGCACGCGGTGGAGCTGACGAAGGGCGGGGACGTGCTGGTGCGCGAGGAGGTGTCGCTCGAGGTGGGCGAGCGCCTCGACGTGGAGGAACTGCTGGCCCGGCGCGAGCCCTGGGTGTCGGTGGCGGTGCTGGGCGGGGTGTATGGCTTCCTCGACGCGGCCAGCCGGGCGCAGTTGTTGCCCGCGGCGCCCAGCGTCGGGGCGACGGTGCGCTTCGACCGGGTGGGCTTCCGTCACCTGTCGGTGGAGGTGGACGTCAGCGGCTGGGGCGGGTCGCAGACGGTGGAGCCGACGCCGGGCGCAGCGCCGGTGCCTTTCCAATACGGCAGCGTGTTGGGGGGCGTGTCGGTGTTGTTCCGGTGGGATCCACGCATCTTCTCGCTGTGGGTGGGGCCGCGCGTGGCCGGGCTGTGGGTGCAGCGGTCCTTCTCGCTGGAGGCCTACGCGGGCAACCAGTCGGCCTTCTCGGTGACGCCGGGCCTCCTGGCGGGCGCTGCGGTGCGGTTGGGCCAGCATTGGGAGGTGTCGATGAATGGCCAGCTCATGATGACGGTGCTGTCGGTGGACGGCGCCACGCGGGTGCTGGGCTTTGCAGGCGGCTGGGCCGCCGTGGGGTACCGCTTCTGATGCGTCGCTCGGTGGCCAGCGTCGTCTTTCTCTCCCTCGCCGCGTGCGGTGGGCTGGAGAACGCGCCGCTGACGGTGGGCGTGGTGCAGGGGACGATGTCGGGCGCGACGGCGGACTCGCTGGTGTCCGTCGTGGGGCTGCCGCAGCTCTCGGCGAAGCCCGACGCGGCAGGGGCCTTCCGCATCGCCGACGTCCCGGTGGGCGAGGTGGAGCTGCTGCTGTTGGTCAACCAGTCGTCGGCGGAACGCCGGCGCGTCACCGTCACCGGAGGCGGGGTGGCTGACGTGGGCGTGGTGACCGGCCAGCCGGCCACCAAGCTGGAAGTGGAGCTGCGCCCGCCGGACAACCTGAGCGCGCGGCTCGGCACCGTGACGCTGGTGGGCACGGCTGCGCGCGAGACGCCCGAGGAGCGACCCGGAGAGCCGTACGAGGTGCACTTCTTTCTTCCGCCGGGCTGCTACCAGGTGCGGGGCGAGGTGCCGGGACTGCTTCCGGTGGAGGAAGAGGTCTGCCTCGCCGTGGGGGACCCCGAGGAAGACAGGCACCTCGACTTCAAGTCGCCTGACGGCTCAGCCGGGCAGGAAGGCTGCGCGCTCAGCGGGTGCGTCCCGGGCGGCGTTTGCCAGGCAGACGGGCGCTGCCGGCTCTGACTGAGGGCTGGTTGCCCTTCGGCGGGCGGCCTGCCTCCGCTTTCGTCTGCCGTGCGTGCCTGCCGGCCTTGCCTTCTTCTCTCCCGCTGGGAGAGAAGGGGCGCCTCGCCGGCAGCAGTCACCGCTCTGCCTCCGCCCGGAGTTCGTGCCGGTTCGACATCCTCTCCTCCCACCTTCCCTCCACGGCGCAGTCGCGCCGCACTCGAGGGCGGGGACGCCACGCACTGGACTGACTTCCCAACGGATGCGGTACCCGCAGCACACCACGTTCCGTCGACTGGCCTCAGGGACGCGACAGGGAGAGGGCTTCGGCGACGGCGGCCGACTCGTTGATGGTGCGCTGGCTCAACGCCGAGACGCTGCCGAAGTAACCGAAGGCCCGCAGCGCGTTGGGGTCGTCTCCGGCGCCGTCGACGCGCATGAGGTTGAAGCGCGCCGGGGCGTGGAAGGCGTCAGCGTGCGTGGAGTTGTCGATGCCGCGCCGCACTTCCGCGTTGCGCCGGGCCCGGCTGGCGACGTGGCAGCTGCCGCAGTCGATGGTCTTCGGGCTCTCGCGCTCAGGGTGCTCGATGCGCAGCGCGCTGGTGAGCGCCCGGCCCAGCGTCCCCGGGTCCGCGAGCCGCATGGTGGACTCGGACAACAGCGTGTCGAGGTCATCCCCAGGCGGCGAGGGGAGGAGGGCGCCGTTGCGGAACTCCGTGGTGCCGAACTCCTGGACGTTCTGCGCGGTGAGGCCGTTGAGGCGCGGAATGGCGTCGGCCTCCAGCGCGCCCGCCGCGACGTCGAAGGCGCCGAAGCGCCAGGCCCGGCCGAATTGGGCCACGGACATGAAGGCCACGCGGGTGAGGTTCTGCGCGCCGCAGTGTTGCCTCACCAGCTCCTTCACCGCTGAAGCGTACGCGCCCGAGAGGCCCTCGCGGGCCATCACCGGGTGGACGTCGAGGGGCTTTCCGTCGGTGGCCGCGCCAACGGAGTCCTTCAGCCGCCAGAGCGCGCGATGCACCTCGTCGAAGGCAGCGTCATCGAGCGCATAGAAGAGGTGAATGGTGGCGTCCTCCGTCGTCTCGGCAAAACCGGCGTCAGCCCCACCCGGGAGGACAGGTTGAGCCACCAGGCGCAACTGCTTCACGCACGAGGGCGGAGCGGGTGGGGCGCTGCCGGGGAAGCAGGGGTCGACGCGGACGCCGACGACGCGCGTGCGGGCGAAGAGGGCGCCGGCGTCCGCGCCTTCCACGATGACGGGAAGGGTGTCGAAGAAGGCGCGGGGCAGCAGCGCACCGCGCGGGCCGCTCGAGTCGAGGCCGAGCAACTGCCCCTCGTTGCCCGGCGCGGGGAGGGGAAAGAGAAAGGACACGTCATTCAAGTCGAGGCCGCCGTCGGAAGGCCCTGCGAAGCCTCCACCCGTGCCGCCCCCCATGCCCCCGTCGGGTCCCCCGCCTCCTCCACACGCAGAGAGGAGCGCGAGGCACAAGAAGACGGGGGCGCGGGGAAGCATGCGGCGAGGCCGCAGAGCAAGGTGTGTTCCACTGTGAGCCGCAAAGGATGACGCGGAGATGAAACGCACGGCTCCTCAGAAACCTGACGCCCCACCGCATGCTCCCCGAATTACCCGAGCCCCGCGCTTCCGCCCGGTGCACGGCGCGGCTGCTTCCGGGGAGGAGAGACCCCGCTTCTCCCTGTCAGTGACACCTGGCGTCGGAGATCACCCGAGCACGCCTCGCTGGTCCCTTGCCCGGGTCTCGTCGTCGCTCACCGGCCCACCAGCCCGCTCCCTTCCCTCGGCTCTCGACCTCTGGGCCACGTCCTGCGCGTTGCATGCACTACCCATTTGGACTCCGGGGTGTCAGTGACACTTCGTCATGTCCGCAGCATGAGCAGTTCAGGAGAGCAGTTCAGGATGTCCGCTTCTCCCTGGCGGGGCGGGGCTGGGCGACACGCTGACCGTCGACGGAGGCACTCGGTGCAACCCGAGCGCGACGCCCTCACGTCGGCGGCCCGGTGAGGGCAGGAATCCCGCTACACTCCCCTGATGCGCTTTCGCGCCGGGGTGTTCTGCCTCCTGTTGATTGGCTGTTCCTCCACGCCTCCCTCCGCCGACGGAGGAACGGGCGGCAGCGGCGGTGGCGGCATGGGCGGCGGGGGTGGAGGCGGCGGGCAGGACGCGGGCCCTTCCTGTGACGCAGGCCTCACCGACTGCGGAGGCCGGTGCGTCGACACCGCCCGCAATGACGCCCACTGTGCGCGCTGCGACAACGCATGCACCTCCGCGCAGCGCTGCACCACCAGCCTCTGCTTCGAGCGCGACTGCACCGGCGCGCCCTGCGACGAGTGGCAGGTCTGCTTCAACGAGGCCTGCGTCGACCAGGCGTGCCTCGGCGTCGTCTGTCCCATGGGCCTCGTCTGCGCACGCGGGGTGTGCGTGTCGAAGGACTGCGGCGCGATGACGTGTGAGCCGCACGAGGTCTGCGCCTCCGGCATGTGCACCGAGGCCGCGTGCGTGGGCGTGGTGTGTCCCTCGGGTCAGCGCTGCGCCGGCGGCTTGTGTGTCCCTCTCGCCTGCACCAACGGCCAGCGCGACGGCACGGAGACGGACGTGGACTGCGGCGGGCCGTGTGGAGGCTGCCGGCCGGGCGAGACCTGCACCGTCGCTTCCGACTGTGGCAGCGGCCTCTGCACCGCCGGGCGCTGCGTGCCCGCGCCCGCCTGCATGGACACCGTCAAGTCCGGCCAGGAGACGGACGTGGACTGCGGCGGCCCCGCCTGCAACGCCTGTGGCCCCAACGGCGTGTGCCGCATCGACGCAGACTGCGACTCCGACTCGTGCGTCAACGGGCGCTGCGCCGGCCCCACCTGCACCGACGCGATGGAGAATGGCCGCGAGACGGACATCGACTGCGGCGGCGATGGCGGCTGCATGGCGTGCGGCGTCGGCCAGGGCTGCCTCGTCGGCCCCGACTGCACCTCGCGGGTGTGCGGCGACGGCGGCGTGTGCCTGGCGCCTTCCTGCAGCGACTCGGTGGCCAACGGGGTGGAGACGGACGTGGACTGCGGCGGGGACGGCGGCTGCATGCCGTGCGGCGCCGGCAAGGCCTGCGCGGTGGCGACGGACTGCGTCTCGGGCTCGTGCACCTCACTGCGCTGTGATGCCCTCAACTGCAGCGACACCATCCGCAACGGCAACGAGACGGACGTGGACTGCGGCGGCGCGTGCCCGGCCTGCATCCCCGGCCTGATGTGCCTCATCCCCAACGACTGCACCTCGCGGGTGTGTGACGCGGGCACTTGCGCTTCGCCCACCTGCAACGACGGGGTGCGCAACGGCAGCGAGCTGGGCGTGGACTGCGGAGGCAACTGCTACCCCTGCGGGCTGACGCGGCCCGTGGGCTACGCGGTGGGGAACGGCCCGTACGAGGTGGTGGTGGCCGACTTCAACGCCGACAACAAGCAGGACCTCGCGGTGTGCAGCTACAGCAGCCAGTCCGTCACCGTGCTGCTGGGCGTCGGCAACGGCACCTTCCAGACGGGCCAGAACTTCAACACCACGCGCGGCTGCTACCACATGAAGGCGGCTGAGGTGTCCGGCGACTCCAACCTCGACCTCGTCCTGGCCACGGACCCCAGCGGCGGGGATACGGTGCAGCTCCTCCTCGGCAACGGCGATGGCACCTTCGGCGTGCCGGTGGGGCGCAACATCAACGGAGGCATCGCGCGCTCCGCCGGCCAGTACGACTTGAACGGCGACGGCGAGCTGGACGTGTACGCGGGAGAGAACAGCGTGCTGCGCCTGGGCTTCGGCCAGGGCAACACCAACTTCACCGTCGGCAGCGTGTCCTTCGCGCCGGGCTACGCGCACTCGGTGGCGGTGGGTGACTTCACCGGGGACGGGCGGGCCGACTTCGCGGTGCAGTCCGCCACCGGCTCGGCACAGCCCACGGTGTATTTCATCGAGGGGCAACCCGACGGCGGCTTTCCGCCGGTGCAGTTCCTCCCCGACGGCGGGCATACGGCGTGGGCGCGGCACACCCTGGCCATCACCCCGGGCCTCGACTCGCTGTGGGCGGCCGACTTGAACGCCGACGGCTGGGCGGACCTGGTGGGCAACAACGGCACGTCGATGGCGGTGACGCTCAACCAGCGCGACGGCGGCTTCTCGAATGCGGGCAGCTACGGCACGGCCAACTGCGTCCCGCGGCGCATCTCCGTGGGCGACCTCCAGGGCGACGGCGGCCCGGTGGACATCGTCGGGGGCTGCGGCCTCTCCAACTCCGGCCTTGGAGTCAATCTCGGCGTCGGCGGCGGCGGCTTCGCGCAGACGCTGGAGTACCGGCCTCTCACCGCGGGCTCTGGCAACGGCACCGCGCTGGGCGACTTCAACGGCGACGGGAAGCTGGACGTGGCGCTGACGGACTTGAGCACCAACCAGGTCTTCGTCTACCTCAACACCTTCTGACGGCTGAGTTCGTCGTCCGTGCAGGCCGGCGGTCGCCGCGCCGGGTGGCGCCCTGTACAGTCAGCGGCCTGATGTCTCGCGTCACACCCCGGCTGCTCGCAGTGGACCTCGACGGCACGCTCGTCTCCCGCGGCGGGAGGCCGCACGCCGTCGACGTCGAGGCGCTGCGCGCGGCGAGGGATGCGGGCGTCACCGTCACCATCATCACGGGACGGCTCTACTCGGGCACCCGGGCGGCGGCGGAGGTGTTGGGCCTCGTCGGGCCCCTGGGCTGCGCCGATGGCTCGCACATCGTGCACGCGGCGACGGGCGACACCCTGGCCCACACGTCCATTCGCGGGGACGACGCCGCACGCCTGCGGGCGCACCTCGAGGCGAACGAGTTGGCCACGTTCCTCTTTGCGCAGGACGCCATCGTCCACGACGAGGCGGGAGAGGACTTCCTCCACTACGTCACCACCTGGTCCCCGAAGCTGGAGCGCGCATCCAGCGTGCTGCAGCACCACGCGTGGCAGCACGAGGAGGGCGTCACGGCGGTGGTGGCGGTGGCGGACGAGGCGCGCATCGGCGCGGCGACGGCGTCGATTCGGGGGCAGTTGGCGCACGCCGCGCAGGTGCTGTCCTTCCCCATCGGGCACTCGGGGCTGTGGGGGTTGCTGACGCGCTCGCAGGGCATCGACAAGGGGACGGCGCTGCGCTTCATCGCGCAGCACGCGGGCGTCCCGCTGGAGGCGACGGTGGCCGTGGGAGATTGGCTCAACGACGTGCCGATGTTTCGCGCGGCTGGGCGCTCCTTCTGCATGGGGCAGGCGCCGGACGAGGTGAAGGCGACGGCGACCGACGTCCTGCCTGAGACGGCGGAGGCGGGCGGCGGAATCGCACGGGTGGTGCGCGACGTCTTCGGCGTGCGGTGATTCCCCGGTGAGGCGAGGCAGCAGCCGGGAGGCACCCGCCCAATCGAGTGCTGCAGGAGCCACCTCCCATGTGGCTGGTGCAGCACTCGATTTCGTTGGCGCCAACTGTTGAGCGCGGTGACTACGCGACGCGCGACTGACGGCGGGGCGTGTCGTCGAGCGGAACGTCTCGGCGCGCGGTGACGCCTGTGCGACGCGCGACCGCTGGCGGGGCGTGTCGTGGAGCGGACGGTGGTGCGCGACGTCTTCGGCGAGGAGTGACGCCTGTGCGACGCGCGACCGCCGGCGGGGCGTGTCGTGGAGCGGACGGGTGGTGCGCGACGTCTTCGGCGAGGAGTGACGCTGTGCGACGCGCGACCGCCACGGGGGCGTGTCGTGGAGTGCACGGGTGGTGCGCGACGTCTTCGGCGCGCGATGACACCCGAGCGACGCGTGGCGGATGGAGGAGCCGTGCCGTGGCGCCTGCCAGCCTCGAGGTCCCCGGTCTCGCTGGGACCCGGGCGAAGGCCTCGGCGACACCGAGGACGTCGCCCACCACCCGCTCGAGGCCATGGCGTATTCCTCCCCGACCGGTGAGGCGAGGCAGCAGCCGGTAGGGCACCCGCCCAATCGAGTGCTGCAGGAAACACCTCCCACGTGGCTGGTGCAGCACTCGATTTCGTTGGCGCCAACGCTCGAGCCTGTTGAGCGCGTGAGAGAATCGGGATTGGCTGTACGTATGAATCCCTCCCCCGGGCCTCCACCGCGACAGGGGCGCAGCCCACTTTTCTGGGTAGCCGTAGCAGCGGGTGGGCTGTGCTTCGTTTGTGGGGCGGGCACGCTGGCCGTCGTCGCCCTGGGCTCGCTTGCGGGCGGCGTGGCGGCGGAGGGCGCGGAGGCGAGCGGCGGCGGCGCGGCCGGGTGGCTCCCCGCCGGAGAGAAGACGCGCTCCACGGGGCTGACCCAGCCGCTGCCCGGTGGCCGATGGCTGTACATGAATGGCTCGGGGATGGAGACGGTGCTGGCGCGCACGTCCACCACAGAGACGGTGAAGCAGGAGGCGTCGGGGGCGCTGTACGAGTTCACCTTCGAGAGCGACGGCACGTACCTCTTGCGGTGGCGGCACGCGTCGAACTTCATGACGTACAACACGTCGTCGACGGACGAGCGCGGCGCCTGGACGCTGGACGGCACGACGTTGACGCTGACGCCGGAGTCGCAGAAGGCGCGCTACACCAACTCGGGGTTGGCGCAGGACAAGGAGGACGTGGACCTCGCGCCCCGGCGCTACCGCGTGGTGGACATCGAGCTCGAGACCATCACCACGGCGGGGGTGGACTACCGCACCTTCCCGGGCATCGAGCTCGAGGGGCCGGTTCCAGCCTGGGACCTCGCGTCGGGCAGCTTGAGTCTCGACCTCCAGCGGCTGCGGTGACGTCGCCGATGCCGGAGACATCGAGTCGCTCTTCGTAGCCCCGGGACAGCGTCGTAGAGGACCTCGAGGCGGCGGGCGACGCCCTCGTGCGCAGTCAGTCGCCGGAAGCCGCGCTCCAGTCCGCTTCGACACCTTCCTCCAGCCTGCCACCAGCGCCCTCGCCGCGCGCTCCGCCTCGCCTTGCGTCGGACTGCGGAGTCAGCCGCACCGCGCAGGGCAGCGTCGTGGAGGACCTCGAGGGGGCGAGCGACGCCTTCGTGCGCAGTCGCAAGCCGCGCTCCAGTCAGCCCCGCTTCGTCACCTTCCTCCAGCCCGCCACCAGCGCCCTCGCCGCGCGCTCCGCCTCGCCTTGCGTCGGACTGCGGAGTCAGCCGCACCGCGCAGGGCAGCATCGTGGAGGACCTCGAGGCGGCAAACGACGCCCTCGGGCGCGGTCAGTCGCCGGAAGCCGCGCTCCAGTCAGCCCCGCTTCGTCACCTTCCTCCAGCCTGCCACCAGCGCCGTCGCCGCCCGCTCCACCTCGTCCTGCGTGGTGGTGCGGCCCAGCGTCAGCCGCACCGCGCCCACCGCGACGTCCGGGGCAAAGCCCATCTCCGTCAGCACGTGCGGCGCGCTGTCGTGTCCGTCGTGGCAGGCGCTGCCGGTGGAGGCCGCCACCTCTGGAGCCGCCGCCAGCACCGCGTTGCCCGTGGCTTTGGGGAAGAGGACGTACAACGTGTTGGGCAGCCGGGCGGCGCGGGCTCCGGCGAGCTCGAGCCCGGGCACTTGCTCGCGCAGCCGGGTCCACAGTTGGTCGCGCAGCGCTGTCACGCGCGCTGAAACCTCCTCGAGGTCGCGCGCCGCTGCCACGCACGCCGCGCCAAAGCCCACGATGGAGGCGACATTCTCCGTCCCCGCCCGCCGCCCGCGCTCCTGGCCTCCTCCCACCTGCTGCGGCGCCACCTGGACGTGCGGCCTCACATAGAGGGCGCCCACGCCCTTGGGCCCGTACAGCTTGTGCGCGGCGAGGGTGAGGAGGTCCACCCCCAGCACGTCCACGTCGAGCGCCACCTTCCCGGCGGACTGCGAGGCGTCGGCGTGCACCAGCGCGTCCACCTGGTGCGCGAACTTCGCCGCCTGGGCCACCGGCTGCACCACGCCCGTCTCGTTGTGCGCGTGGATGAGGGACAGCCACAGCGTGTAGGGCTTCAGCGCCTCCTTGAGGGCGTCGAGGTCCAACACGCCCTGCCCGTCCACCGGGACGAGCGAGAGCCGGCCTCCCTCGGAGGCGAGCGCCTCGGCGACACGGGCGGTGGCGGGGTGTTCGATGGAGGAGGTGACGAAATGTCTGCGCGCCGGCTGCGCTCGCGCCGTGCCACGCAACGCCAAGGCCGTCGCCTCGGTGCCGCCGGACGTGAAGGTGATGGACTCGGCCGGCGCGTGGAGGAGAGCGGCTACCTGGGCACGCGCCTGCTCCACCGCTTCGCGCGCGAGGCGACCGTACGCGTGCGAGGAAGACGGGTTGCCGAAGTGGGTGGTGAGGAAGGGCGTCATCGCCTCCACCACTTCGGGGAGCAGCGGCGTCGTTGCGTTGAAGTCGAGGTACACGGGGTTCATGCCTCGCAGGAGTCTACGCGCCGCCTTCCCCGGCCAGCAGCTCGGGTTGAGCCACCGCGCGCCTGCGGTAGCGTCCACCGTGATGGCCCCTTCCGGCGCGATGTGCGCGAAGCACCCGCAGGCCAACGCCATCGGCGCGTGTTCCCGCTGCGGCAGCTTCATGTGCATCTCCTGCGCGCAGGGGGGGCTGTGCGAGGCGTGCCGCGCCCGCCTGCCTGCCAGCGAGTTCGCAGCCTGCCCCGCCTGCCAGGCCCAATCCGCCTCACGCCTCAACTTCACCTGGTGGGGCGGCGCGCTCGGCCCGCGGCTGCTGACGCACGTGAAGTGCGGCTCGTGCGGCGTCACCTACAACGGCAAGACGGGGCGCTCCAACAACGGCGCCATCGCCGCGTACATCGTCATCGTCAACGTGGTGTTGATTGGGCTGCTCCTGGCGCTGGGCTTGTTGAACTGAGGGCCCGAACCCGAGTACACGCCGCATCGGTGCGCCCCGCTTTCCTCGGCCTCGTCCTGGGACTTCTCTTCGTCGCTTGTGGCTCGCCCAGTGCAGCCGACGCCGGCCTGCTGTCCGACGGGGGCCAGCACCAGGGCGCCGTCCTGTCCGACTTCGCGCTGCCCGACGTCAACCCGGCGTCTGCGTCCTTCCAGAAGAATGTCTCGCCGCGCGATCACCTCGGGAAGGTGAGCGCCTGGTACTTCGGCCATTCGAGTTGAGGCTACTGCCGGAGCCAGTTTGGCTTCCTCGACTCCCTCGGAAAGCAGCTGGAAGCGGAGGCTCCCGGGGCCATCGTCATCCTCGGGCTCAACGAGGCGGGCCTCGAGGCCACCAACGACTTGATGACGATGGGCCGCACGCTGCCCTGGCTGCAGGACCGCGCCGACGTCGATGTGTGGCGCGCGTGGGCCGTCGAGTACCGCGACGTCATCATCCTCGACGCGGACAACCAGCGCGTCGGCGTCTACAACCTCACCCTGCACGACCTGTCCCAACCGGCGAACCAGGCGGCCTTGAAGCAGCTGCTTCTCGACGCGCGGCGGTAGGAGGCGATTGGGAAGGGCGTCTCGCGACGACGGCGAGGCGCTCGAGCCGAAGTGAAGAAACCCCGCCCACGACTGCTTCGTGAGCGGGGCGGCCGGGTTCCGCCTCGAAAGGAGCCGGCCTTCTTCGACGTGGGCTGAAGTGTCCTGGGCACCTCCACGCGGTTCACCCGCGGGGGTCCTCAGAGCACCCGACAACTGGCGCGGGGGTCCTCAGAGCACCCGACACCGGCGCGGGGGTCCTCAGAGCACCTGACACCGGCGCGGGGGTCCTCAGAGCACCCGACAACCGGCGCGGGGACCTCAGAGCACCCGACAACCGGCGTGGGGGTCCTCAGAGCACCCGACACCGGCGCGGGGTCCTCAGAGCACCCGACAACCGGCGTGGGGGTCCTCAGAGCACCCGACAACCGGCGCAGGGGTCCTCAGAGCCTCCTACACCTCCCATCAGTTACCTTAACAATCCGCATCTGAAGCCTAGTTGGGCCTTGGCGAAGGCTTCAGTTTGTGCCACATACGCCTCGACGGCACACGCGGACTTTACTGAAGGCTGCCTTTCCGCGCCTCTACGTCTCTGTAGCACCAAGCCAAGCCGGGCCACCCGCCCACAGGAGCCGAAGCCATGACGACGACGACCACGCTGAGGGACTTCCTCGAGATTCCGTACGAGCAGCTGGAAGAGATGAACCTCTCGGTGAAGCAGCAGCGGCTCAACCGCGTGGCCCCCGACAAGCTGCGCGAAGAGCGCATGAAGTACTTGAATGACGAGCGCCGCATCAAGGCCGTCACGGTGGCCTTCACCGACCTCGAGGGCCGGCTGCAGATGCTGGACTACGACAAGAAGTTCCTCCTGAAGAGCCAGGACAACCTCACCTTCGACGGCTCCTCGGTGCGCGGCTTCTCGGCGCAGCACGAGTCCGACCTGCGCCTGGGCATCGACTGGTCCGCCTTCTACTGGCTGCCCGCGGACGTCTTCGGGCCGGGCAAGGTGCTGGTCTTCTCCGAGGTGCTGACGCGGGAAGGCGCGCCCTACGAGTCGGACATGCGCAGCCGCCTCAAGCGCTACACCGAGGACAAGTACAAGGCCGACGGCCTCGTCTGCCATGTGGCCCCGGAGATTGAGGGCTTCCTCTTCAACGGCAAGGACGCCGAGCGCGCCTACTTCCAGCAGGGCAAGTTCGAGTACGTGTCCACCGGCGGGTACTACCACTCGCTGCCGGGCGACAAGCTGCGCCAGTTCATCGACAGCGCCGCCGAGGTGCAGCGCGCGATGGGCTTCGGCAACGAGAAGGACCACCCGGAAGTGGCGCCCAGCCAGTTCGAGATGAACTTCTCGTACTCCGACGTCCTCATCACCGCGGACCAGGTGCAGCTCTACAAGCTGCTCTGCCGCCAGGTGGCCGCCAACCTCGGCTGCACCGCGTCCTTCCTGCCCAAGCCCGTCACCGGGGTGAATGGCAACGGCATGCACACCAACCTGTCCTTCAACAAGGGCGGGAAGAACCTCTTCTGGGACGCGAAGGGGCAGGACGGCGTGTCGAAGGCTGGCTGGGACGTCATCGACCGCATCCTCACCAACGCGGACGACCTGTGCCTGGTGCTGAACAGCTCCGTCAACGCCTACCGGCGCCTCGACCCGCACTTCGAGGCCCCCAACCAGATCAAGGCCAGCGCCAACAACCGCGGCGCGATGGTGCGCATCCCCACCGGCAACGAGAAGTCCGCCCGCATCGAGGTGCGCAGCGTTGCGCCCGACGCCAACCCATACATGGTCTTCTACTCCATCATGCGCACCGGCCTCGAAGGGCAGGGCACCGACACCACCCAGGACGAGGCCAAGCGCAGCCGCACCCGCTTCCTCCCCGACAACATCTACGACGCCATCCGACTCTTCAAGGCGTCGAAGTTCATGGGCGAGGTCCTGGGCGAAAACGTGCAGAGCAAGTTCGCCGAGCTCAAGCAGTCGCAGGCCGACCGCTGCCCCAAGGCCCTGGGCTCGATGATCAAGGTGCCCGAAATCCAGTTCCACCACGAGGTCACCAACCAGTACCTCTGGAACCAGTTCTGACCCCCACCGGTCAGTTCTGACCCGGGGCGTGTCCACCGCCTCTGCCGCTGCCTTAGACTCATGGGAGTGCGGAGACGGTGGAACGCCGCGGTGGAGTTCCTCATGCCGAAGGGCCTCGTCGGCGATGACGAGGAGATCGGCCGGTACTTCGTCACCGCCTGGCTGGCGACGGCGCCGTTCATTCTCCTCTCCATCGCGCTCTACGCGGCGACGGGAGTCTGGGGCCAGGTGGTGCTGGCCGCGTTGATGGGGGCGGTGGGGCTGGTGATGGTGCCGTACTTCCGGCGGACCGGGCGCCTGGGGCCGGCGGCGCGCGTCTCGTTGGTGGCTGCGGCCGTGAACTTCGGACTCGCGACCCTGGTGCAGACGCCGCCCGACCTCTTCAACGTCGCCTTCCTGGCCGTCGTGCCGCTGCTGGCGAGCCTCATCTTCGGGCCCCGCCACGCCCTGTGGTGGGTGGCGGGCGTGGTGGTGTGGGGCCTGGCGATGCTGGGGCTCGCGCTGCGCGGCTACACCCTGCCCTTCCGCGATACGACGCCGTGGTTCTCCTCGGGGATGAACTTCGTCTTCATGGTGCTGCTCACCTGGGTGTTCGCCCGCACCTACGCCAACCTGCAGCGGCGGGCGCTCGAGCGCACGCGCGCCGCCGACCGGGCCAAGAGCGCCTTCCTCGCCGCCGTCAGCCATGAGATCCGCACCCCGATGAATGGCGTCATCGGCATGACGGAGCTGCTGCTCCAGGGAGACATGACCGCCGAGCAGCGCGAGCAGTTGAGCGTGCTGCAGCGCAGCGGGCACCTGCTGGTGGCCCTCATCAACGACCTCCTGGACTTCTCCAAGGCCGAGGCGGGGAAGTTGAACATCGAGTCGGCGCCCTTCGACCTGCGCGCGCTCCTCACCGACGTGGAGACGCTGTACGCGCCCGAGGCGAAGAAGAAGCGGCTCAAGCTGCGCCTCGAGGTGGACGAGGGCGTGCCCACGTGGCTCAAGGGCGACGGCTTCCGGCTGCGGCAGGTGCTGTCCAACCTCGTCTCCAACGCGCTCAAGTTCACCGAGGCGGGGCACGTCACGCTGCGCGCCGCGCCCGCCGGAGAGGACCGCGTGGCCTTCTCGGTGGAGGACAGCGGGGTGGGCATCTCCGCCGAGCACCTGCCGACCCTCTTCACGCGCTTCCAGCAGGGCGATGGGGCGCGCCGGCGGCACCTGGGCGGCACGGGGCTGGGGCTGGCGCTGTCGCAACAGCTCGTCGGGTTGATGGGCGGCCGCATCGAGGTGACGTCCACGCCGGGGGAGGGCTCGCGCTTCACCTTCGTGCTGCCGCTGCCCCGCACCGGCATGCCGTCGTCGGTGGCCGCGCCGTCCTCACCGCTGCCCGTCAGCCGGAGCCGCCGCGCGCTGGTGGTGGACGACAACGCCGTCAACCTCGCGGTGGCGGTGGGCCTCATGACGCGCGCGGGCTTCGTCACCGACTCCACGGCGTCGGGGCGCGAGGCCGTGGAGCTGGTCTCCCGCACCGACTACGCGGTGGTGTTGATGGACCTCCAGATGCCGGAGATGGACGGGCTGGAGGCGACGGCGCGCATCCGGGCGCTGGCCGGCCGCGCCGGGCTGGTGCCGGTGGTGGGCCTCACCGCGTCGGCGCTGCCCGAGGACCTCAAAGCCTGCCTGGGCGCGGGGATGAACGAGGTGCTGGCCAAGCCCGTCACCTGGGCCGCACTGCAGGCGGTGCTCAAGCGCCTGGTGCTCCCCGCCGCCTCGCTGGGGGAGGCCGTCACTTCGGCGGCGTGAGGCGTCGGCGGCGAAACCGTCGGTGGGCGGCGTGCTGGCGCGGGGCGGAGCGACGGCAGCGGGACACGGCGTCGCCTGACGCGCCGCGCGGGCGGCTGGGCCTCTGGTGCCCTCGTCTTCACGGGGCCGCGGTCTCTCTCTCTCTCGGGGAGCGGGATGGTTTTCCGGGCGGTGCACGTGAGGTGACTCAAGGTGGGGCCGCGCTGGAGGGAGCGGCCGGCTGGCACCGGGAGACCAACTCCTGCAGCTTCCGGAAGCTCTCGCGCGCCTTCTGGGTGAGACGCTCGGGCAAGAGGCCTTCGGCGACGGACAGCCGCCGTGCCGCTTCCTCGCAGTGGCCCCTCGCGCTCGCCGCGACGATGCGCATCATCGCCAGCCGCAGGCTCCACGGCGCCAGCTCGAAGCCGCGGGCCGCGAAGGCCTCCATGTCGTCGCCGCGCCCGTCCTGCCCCGCCACGTCGGCGGCGACCAACAACAGCGCCGCGTTGGTGCCGTGGCCTTCCACCGCGCGCGACACCAGCGCCGCGTCCAGCTTCTCGCCCGCGGAGTGGGCCTGCACCAGCACCTCCGGCGAGTCGGGGAAGCGAGCCACCAGCGCCGCCAACGGACGATGCTCCAGCTGCGCCGCCACCACCTCGACGGCGGCCGGCCGGGGTGACGGCGCCAGGGCGACGGCCTGTTCCAGGTCTGCCCGGGCCGCGCCCTCGTCCCTGAGCCAGAGCTGGCTGCGCAGGAGGTGGACTTCCCACGGCGCCAGCACTCTCTCTCCGCGCACGGCGGGGATGCGGCGCAGCGACGTCTCGTAGCCGCGGAAGCGGGCTTCCTTCATGTAGGCCTGCACCTCGTCGCGCAACCGCGCCGCCTCTGCCGGAGGGAAGACCTCGGCCATCACCTGCGCGAGCGGCGCCGGACTGTTGAGGGCAGCGAAGAGCCGGGCCAGCCGCGCTTCGTCGTGGTTGGCGAGGTAGTGAATCCACGCCCAGGCCGAGGCGTAGAGGTTGACCTCGCGGTCATCGAAGGAGAGGCCGCCCCACGCGTTGAGCTCGTCGAGAGACGCCACGCCCACCACGAAGGCCTCTTCGGCGCGGCTCGGGTTCCACCGGCCCATCCTCACCGTGCGCGCGCCGTGGAAGGTGGCGTCTTCGAAGTAGGCGGCGAGGCCCTCGGCCACCCAGCGCGGCTGCCGCGGCAGCAGGTAGGCGCTCACCAGGTGCGTCAATTCGTGCGCGTTGACGTTGGTCTGCCCGGGCTCGCTGGGCGCGCCCACCACCAGCACGTCGGGGTCGCTGCGGCTGACGAAGCCTGCATAGCCGGGCGCGAAGCTGTCCACGTCCGACGTCGACCCGAGCAGCACCACCGGAATCGACGCCTCGGCGAGGTCCGCGTGGAAGAAGGCGGCGAAGGTGTCCCACAGCAACTCGAGGCGCTCCGTCTCGGCGAGGAGCTCGTCGCGTGGCAGGTCGCTGGTGACGATGAAGTGCTCGCTGGTGAGGGCGCGCACCTCCCTGCCCCCGTGGGCGGTGCACTCGAAGTGCTTGCAGCCGGTGCCCGGGAGGCCCAGGGCGAGCGTGGCGAGGGACAGGAGCACGCGTCGCCGCCACGAGGGCGCACCCGGCGCCGCGCCGCGGACTGCCCGCCGCGGGGAAGAGCCGCGCACTTCTGTCCCCCGGGTTGGCATGGCTTCACCGCGCCTCGGTGCTGAAGGTCCACTCGCGCTCGGCGGTGGCCAGCGGCCCGCCGGACTTCGGCCAGGCAGTCGCTTGCAGCACGGCCTCCACGCAGGCCTGCGTCTTCGCCGCGCTCTCGTCGACGGGCTGGATGGCCACCGTCGCGTTCATCATCTGGCCGGCGCCGTTGAGGGACACCTTCACCTTCACCACCTTCGTCCACGCGCCGGCTGAGGCGGACTCCAGCACGCAGCCGCCGACCTTCTCTTCGGCGCCGTCCAGCGCCTGGGAGATGAGCTTCTCCGCCGGCGTCGGCGCGGGCTTCGCGGGGGCCTTCTTCTTCCTGGGGCCAGCGAGGGCAGTCGCGGTGAGGGCGCAGGACAGCACGAGGACGCAGGCGAGCGGGCGACGCATGGAGGGCAGCGTACATCGCCGCGCGGAGGGCCCGGGCGTGGGAGTCGCCGTCGGCAGCTCGCGAAAGAAAGTGCGCCCCCTGGTCACTCCGTGGCCCCTGGGGCGTACAACGCGTGGCTGGACTTCACCCGTGGCGCCTGCAGCCTGCGCTACGCCACCAACGCCACCGGCAGCTTCGTCGCCGAGACGGTGACGCCCTGCGACGAAGTCCTGGGCAGCACCTCCATCGCGGTGGACTCGGCGGACGTGGCGCTTCTACGCACCAGCCCTCGAAGAGGTTTACCCCACCACCCGCCTCGCGGTGATGGGGGCGCACCTCACCACCGCCACTTCCCCGAGGGCACGTGGCGGGACGACGAAGTGCGGCCGCCTTCTCGGGCGCAGGTCAGGGCACGTAGGCGAGGCGGCCGAAGCCGGGCAGCCACGTCGCCATGTCCTGGGTGGGGTAGCACTTGCGCAGCATGTGGCTGCCGAAGACGAAGGCCGCGCTGCCGTCGGGTCGAAGCGCGGCGATGCCGTCGTCGAGGTACCAGGCGGCGAAGCTGGCCGGCCCGGGCGAGCAGCCCGAGCTGCCATACGTCACCGGGTCGTACGCGAGGCGGAAGGCCTCGGACGAGTCCACCACCCCGCGCTGCCAGTTGGCGTTGTTGGTGCAGCCCGAGGAGCAGACGTGCACCGTGGCGGTGGTCTCGTTGGTGGAGAGCAGCACCAGCCCGCCGCCGGCCTCGACGAGGGACAGGCCTTCCGTGCCCTCGTTCGCGTCTCCCAGGATGACTCCGTTCCAGCTCGTCGGGTCCATGCAGTTGGCGTCGCACGACCACACCAGCAGCCTGTAGTCCTGGGCCATGATTTGCGGGTCGCTCGACCCGCCGTTGCCCTGGTTGTAGGCGACGCGCACGCCACCCTGTGCCGTCACCGCGATGGCCGTGGGCTGGTAGCTGTTGAAGACGAAGAGCGGCGGAGACTCCTGCCAGTTGGACGTCACCGTACAGTTGCCGGTGCACGTGCGGTACACCAGCTCGTTGTTCTCGTTGTGCATGATGGCGTGCAGGGTCGTTCCCCGCGCCGCCATCGCGGTGCGGCTGCCGCCCTGGCGGAAGACGCCCGTCGTCCAGTTGGACAGGGTGTCGCAGCCCGAGGCGCAGGTGGCGATGGTCACCTTGGGGTTGAAGGTGAGGTGGCTGACGATGAAGTACACCCGGTTCTGCGAGTCGATGACCATGGGGGCGCCTCGCCAGGGCGCCGAGCCATCGAGGAGTGACGTGAGGTCGGTCCGCGACCAACTCCCCGCCTGGGTGCAGTTGGCCGCGCAGGTGCTGTAAATCGTTTGAGTCCCGCCGGACTCCTGCGTCTCGTACAGCGCGTGCAGCCGGTTGTCGGTGCCGATGACGAGTCGAGCCCGGTTCTTCAGCGCCTGGCCGCTGTCGATGGTCGTGATGGTCCAGTTGCCCGACACCCCGCAGTCCTGCGAGCAACGGGCGTACTGAAAGGCCGAGGTGGGCGTCGGACCGCTGGTGAACACGACGTGCAGCGTGCCGTCGGCCCCCGACACCATCGCGGGCTCGTTGAACCCGAGGACTTCGAACGTCACTGTC
>JBFMHF010000045.1:0-45226 GCA_040752975.1 Myxococcota bacterium | reverse complement strand
GAGGCGGGGGAGCCATGGCCGCGAAGGGATCGGCTTCGGGCTCGGGGCTGGGCGGAGAGAACGCGGGGGCCTGGCCGGTGGAGGCCGACGACGAGAAGGCCGGGGCCTGGCCCGTGGTGCTGGGCGAGCTGATCGCCGACGGGCCACTCATCGGGAAGTCGAAGTCGTCCGGACTCGCCTCGGGCGCGGCCGGCTCGGGCACGGCCAGCGGCGCGGGCTCGGCCTCCGGTCGCTTCGGCGGCACGGGCACGGGCATCGGCGGAGGCACGACCATGCGCCCCCCGTCCTCTTCGGCGCCCTTGATCAGCACCGCGAAGACGACGCTGAGGAGGAGGATCGCCAGGAGGCCGCCGATGGCGAAGACCTGGTAGTTGGCGAGGGCCAGCAGCGGAGCGCTGGCGGCGGCCGTGGCCACCACTTCGAAAGGGGTGCCGGCGATCGCCTGCCGTGCGCCCATGCTGAGGACGGGTCGGTCGACGAGGACGGGGAGCTGCAGGGGCCCGAGCTCCCGGACCGGGCCCGAGGCGAGGGCGCCGGTGGCGTTGGGCTTGAGGGCGCCCAGCGCGGACTTGCTGGCGGCGGCGTCACCGGCCTGGACCAGCACCTTGCCGTCCGACGCCACCGCGAGGCCGGTGAGGCCCTGCGCCTTGACGATCGCCTCGAGCGCCTTCGCGTCGAGCAGCAGCGGCAGGCCCACCAGCGCAGAGCCACCCGAGCGCACCTCGTTCTTGTCGGAGATGAGCAGCGGGGTCGCATAGAAGAGGACGGGGGCGCCGTTGAAGGTGGCGACGGAGCCGGCTGAGCCGGCCTCCACCAGCGGCTGCAGCGCGAAGCCCTCCGGCGGAGGTCCGGGCTCGGCCGAGCCCTGGGCGACGAGGGCCCCTGCTTCGTTGATCAGCGCGATGACCACCGCGGGCTTGTTGCCTTCGCTGAGGGTGTCCATCACCACGGGACGGGCGGCGGCGAAGCGATCGATGGACGGCGGCTCGACCTTCGCACCCGGCTTGGGCCCCATGTTCAGCACCGCGGGGCTGGCGGCCAGCTTGAGGACGGCCGCCTGCAGCTCCGAGCGCTGCGACTCCAGCTTGAGCGCCACGGCCTGGGGCGCACCCGTCACGGCGGCGGCGGCGACGGCCTGGCCCTGCTCGCCCATCGCTGGCGAGACCTGCAGCAGGTGGTAGCCCCACAGGCCGAGCGCGACGAGGGCGAACACGAGAAACTTGAGGCGGTTCATCCTTCACAAGGCATATCACGCAAACGCACCCCGTCGTTTTTTTCCTGAGGTAGGTTCTCGCGCATGGCCCCCCGGACCTTCGCGATCGCGACGTCGGTGCAGGATCCCCTCATCGCCGAGCAGCTGGTGGAAGCGCTGCGCGAGAAGGAGCTCGACGCCTTCTCCCGCGCGGGCGGCGCCGCCTCGGCCGGCTTCGAGCCCGCGTCGCCCGCCTTCTGGGACATCTTCGTGCCCACCGAGTCCTTCGAGAAGGCGCAAGGCATCATCACCGGGCTGCTCGAGGACCTCGAGAAGAACGCCGAGGAGAACGCCCGCGCCGCCGAAGAGGAAGCACTCTCCGGCGAGACGCCCGTCGGCGAGTGAGGCGCGGCGATCCGAAAGACTTCAGCGCGCGAGGGGCTCGTAGACGGCGAGGCCTTCGATGGTCCAGGCGCCGTAGTCGAGGTTCCGCGAGAGGTAGCGCTCGAGCGGCTCGTCCACCACCCGCTTGAAGCTGCGCGAGGCGTGGCGCAAGAGCGGCCCCTTCTCGGACTGGATCAGCACCCCCACGTGGGAGATGCGCGTCACCAGCCAGGGGCGATCGGCGCGCGCCACCACCACCACCAGGCCGGATGGCGCCTTCGACAGCGCCTGCACCGCTTCCCGCGCAGGGATGAGCTCGAGCGCGAAGGTGCCCTTCGGTTGGGCTGACTCCGCGAGGCCCAGGGCCTTCCCGCTCTTCTCTTTCCACGTCTCCGCGGAGATCACCTTGGTGGCCTTCCGGGTCGCGGCGCCGCCGAAGGCGCGGGTGACGTCCTTCAGGTAGCCGCGCCGGACGTTCTCGGGCAGCCACTGGGCCTCCATCACGTGGTTGCGCGTCTCGTAGGACGGCGCGCCCGCGTAGCGAATGTCGTTCAACGTAGGCACCACCGCCGTGTCGTCGGGCGCCAGCGCGAGGGCCATCGACTCCTCGACCAGGGTGACACAGTCCACCGCGTCGTAGCGCAGCAGCGGATCCGGATCCTGTCCCTGCCCTTCTCCGAGCGGCGAGAGGGCGTAGGCGGTCCCGACAAAGCCGTCGCTGGCGCGGGCCACGCGCTCGGGCATGGGGAGCGGCTTGAGCGCGGCGATCGCTTCCTGCCGCTGCGGGGCGCTGAGGCTGGACCACGGCGCGGCGGCCAGCACGAGGGCGACGGCCCAGGTCACTTCAGGCCCGCCTTCTTGAGGATCTCCTGGCGGGCCTCGTCGGTGAGCCGCAGCTTCTCGAGCTGATCCTCGTAGGGCAGACGATCCTCTCCCACCGCCTTGGCGCTCTCGAGCACCAGCCACTCCACCTTCGACTTGTCGCCGCCCTGCGCCAGCACGCGCGCCGCCGTGGACCGCACCCTGTGGTCCGGGTCCGCCAGCGCCACCTTGAGCGGCGGGCCGGCCACCTTCGCGGTGGCCCCCTCGAAGAGCAACACCCCCTGCAGGCGCTCGATCTTCTGATCCGAGGCGAGCAGCTTGTTCGCGTACTGCACCCCGGACTTCGCGCCCAGAAGGCAGAGGGCCTGCGCCGCGGCCAGGCGGGTCGTCTCGGAGTCGCCAGCCAGCATCGCCTCGAGCGCGGGCACCTGCTTCTTGTCGCCGGCTCGGCCCACCGCCACCACCATCGCCAGCCGCACCTCGAGATCCTCTTCCTTCTTCGCGGCGGCGATCAGCGGCGCGCCGGCCTTCGCTGCGCCGAGCTCTCCGAGCGCCTTCGCCGCCTCCCTGCGCACCGCCGGTTGCCTGGCGGCCAGAAGCTCGATGAGCCGCGGCGGAGCGGTCGGGCTCTTCGCCTTCGCCAGCCCGCGGCACGCGGTGATCATCTGCGCGACGTCGCCGGAGTCGAGGGCCCGAAGGAAGATCTTGTCGGTGTCGGCGTCGAACATCCCCAGCCCCACCAGTCCCTCGAGGATCAGCCCCTGCAGCTTGGGATCCGCCTTCTTGTAGGCGGCGATCAGCTCGTCGGCCCCGTACCCCGCCTCCCCGAGGAAGGAGAGCCGGTTGACCATCTGGTTGACGCCCATCCGGCCGCCGAAGAACTCCTCCAGCACGCGGATCGCCTCGTTGCGGTTGTTGGGCCTGGCCCACGCGGGGATGGAGAGGCTCAAGGCGAGGAGCAGGAGGACGAGGCGCTTCATCGCCGACAACGGTAGCATCGCCCGACACGATGCGCCGCTCCGCTGCCCGTGGCCTGCTGCCGTTGGCGCTCCTCGCGAGCGCCGGCGCGTTCGCCCAGAGCCGCGACGCCACCGCCCGCTGCCGGGAAGCGTGCGCCCGCTACGTCCCGGACGTGCGCGGCCAGGCCACCGCCTGCGCCCCCTGCCTCACCCACCCGGGCGAGCCCGCCGCGTGGATGGAGCCCCTCAAGGCCCCCCCGCCGGGCGCAAGGAAGGACGCGGATTGGGCCGTGCGCTGGGGCGCGCTGCGGCTGGAGGCCCGAGGGACGCCGAAGAGCGCTCAACGCCGCCTCGCCGCGTGGGTGGCGAGCAGCACCGGCGCGGATCGCGAGCTGGCCTGCCTCACCGCGGTGCACGTCTCGGGCGCCCTGGGGCAGCGCGTGGGGGACTTCCTCGCGCCGGCCAACACGGGGGAGCCGGCGGCGGCGGGGGCCTGCGCCGTCCTGGAGGCGAAGCTGCTCGAGTCCCTGGAGCCCTCGCTCTTCGCGGTCGATCCGGTGGAGCGCCGCGAGGTGGTGCGCCACCTCTCGAAGGCCCTGGGCAGGACGCCCGCCCAGGTGCTGCTGGCGGCGATGAAGACGCGGCCGCCGGCCTTCGACGAAGTCGTCGCCGACGAGCTGATCGCCCTGGCGCAGAGCGGCGAGGAGCCGGCGGGGCGAGCGCTGCTCACCGCCGCGACGCCAGCCACCCAGGGGGAAGTAAACCGGCTCCTGGCCATCTTCTCCCGGCGGCGCGATGAGCTGCGCCCCAGGCTGTCCCACCCGGCCCTCGAGGAGCGGCGCGCGGCGGTGAGCCAACTGGCGGCGCTGGCCCCGCTGTCCGCCCCGGATCTCGCGCCTTGCCTCGACGACGCGAGCAGCGCGATCCGCCTGGCGGCGGCGAAGGGGCTGGCGCGGGGCGAAGGGCGGACGCTGGCCGAGGCGGCAGAGGCGCGGCTCACGGGAGCCGAGGCGGTGGCAGTCCCGCAACGCCTCGCGTGGCTGGAGCTCCTTTCGGACGCCTCGGCCCCGGGCTGCGCCGACGTGGCGCTGCGGGCGTGGGAGCAGTTGGACGCTCCGGTGCGCGTGCGGGGCGCGGCCCTGTCCACCGCGGCGGCCTGTGACTGGGCGCAGGCCAGGGCGGCGGTGGAGACGGCGGCGGCCTCGAAGGACCCCGGCGAGCGCGCGGCGGCGGCGTGGGCGGCGGCCAGAGGGCCCACCACCCCGAGGACCATCGCCCTGTCCACGGAAGCGCTGGCCTCGAACGATGCCGAGGTGGTGGCGGCGGGGCTGTCGGGCGTCGCCCGGCACCGGCAGAAGGCGTTGGCGCCACGGGCCGTCGCGCTGACGGCGCACCAGGCTGCGCAGGTCCGCGCCGAGGCCCTGCGCGCCCTGGCCACCCTCGACCCCGGGCAGTGTCGGGCGAAGGCGGTGGCGGCGCTGGACCGCGATGAATCGGCGGAGGTGCGCAAGGCGGCGGCGTTGGCGCTGGCGGGCGTTGGGGGACCGCAGGCCGTGGGGGCGCTCGACCGGGCAGCCCGAAACGACACGGATCCTTCCGTGAAACTCGCCGCCGCCGATTCGTTGCGTAAACTCGGCGCCGGGAGCCCTACACCATGACCATCAAGCTCGCCGCCGTGCTGGAGCCGAACGACGGCCGGTACAAGTCGCTGTGCGCCGCCCTGAAGAAGGCCGGCCTGAAGATCTCCCGCGCCCGCACCGCCGCGGAGCTGAAGAAGGAGCACCTGGTGGTGGTCGGCCCCTCGGGAGGCTCCGGTACGCGCCTGGCCCGCGAGGTCCGCGCCCACCTCCCCAACGCGCTGCTCATGGCGGGACAATCGAAGGGCTTCAAGGCCCCCTGGGCCGACGCGGTGTTGCCGCTGCCCGTCTCCCCCAACGACCTCAAGGTGCGGCTGGTCGAGCTGGCCCATCGCAACGATCAGCCCTTCATCCCCCAGGCGCGGCCCGGCGAAGGCATCCTCGACCCGACGACCAACTTCTACACCTTCGCGCACTTCAAAGAGGTGCTCTTCGTCGAGGTCAAGCGCGCCCGCCGCTACGGCTTCCCGCTGGCGCTGGCGCTGATCTCCTTCGATCCGGTGAAGGGCGAGATGAACGCCGAGCTCCTCACCCAGCTGATGGGCGGGCTGGCGCTCTCCATCCGACGCTCGCTGCGCGACACCGACTACCCGGTTCAGTACTCGGTCGATCGCGTGCTGCTGCTCATGCCCCACACCGATCTCGCGGGCTCCCTCATCGTCGCGCGCCGCATCTGCGAGCGGGTGGCGAAGGCCACGCTGCAGTCGGACGACACGGTGATCCACCCGACCATCTCGGTGGGCGTGGCGGCGGGCGAGCCGGGCCGCGAGTACAACTTCTCCGACCTCGTGCGCCAGGCCCAGGACGGGATGACCGCGGCGATGGCGCGCGGCGGCAACCGGGTCGAGTTCTTCACGGGCCCCGAGCCTCACGCCGACGCCGAGCCGACCGAGCTGCCGAAGATCCCGCCGGTGCTCCCGCCCCGCGCGTGACAGCGGTGCGCAGTCGAGTCGCCCGGTTGCCCTCCGGAGCGCCCTCCCCACGGCGCTGGACACCACCGTCCCTGCGAAACCGGGCGCCGGGCCGCCCGTCTTCCGTCTCGGCGTCGCGCGTCGAGAGTTCGCCGGCGGTGAGGCGCGCGCGCTCACCAGTCCAGAGGAAATGGGGACGCACAGGGGCAGCCCCGTCGAAATCCGCTCCAGTGAGACCGCGACGCCGCTAGGGCCCGCTCAGCTCCTGCGCGTCGACGCGATTCCGGCCGCCCTTCTTGGCCCGGTACAGGTAGCGGTCGGCCGCGGCGATGAGATCTTCCGGCTGGCTGAAGTCGGAGTCGTACAGCGTGGCCACGCCGAGGCTGATCGTCACCTTGATGGGCGTGCCGTTGAACACGAAGTCGGCGCCGTCGATGGCGCGGCGGCAGCGCTCGGCGCAGCGGATGGCGTTGTCCGACTCGGACTCGCGCAGCATGAGCGCGAACTCTTCGCCGCCGTAGCGGGCGAAGAGATCTTCCTGCCGCACGGTCTCGGAGATCTTCGCCGCCACCCGCTGCAGCACGTAGTCGCCGGCGGGGTGCCCGTAGGTGTCGTTGATCTTCTTGAAGTGATCGATGTCGAACATCACCAACGACATGGGGACGCGGTGCCGCAGGCAGTACGCGAACTCCTTGCGCAGGGTGTCGAGGAAGTACTTCTTGTTGAAGATCCGGGTCAGGCCGTCTCGCGTGGCGCTCTCGTAGATCGACTTCTGGTACTGCTCCTCGAGCTGGTCCTGGATGGAGAACTTCACCACCGTGTTGGCGCCGATCTGGATCTTGTCGCCGTCCTGCAGGGTGGCCACGTTGACCTTGATGCCGTTGAGGTAGGTCCCGTTGGTCGAGCCGAGATCGACGAGCTGGTAGTGGCCGTTGGGCGCCTGGCCGATCTTGCAGTGCTTGCGGGAGATGCCGTCGTCTTCCACCTGGAGCTGGGTGTCGGGCGCGCGGCCCATGACGAACTCGCCCTTGTCCAGCTTCATCATCTTGCCGATGGTGGCGGCGGACTTGGCGCTGATGATGATCAGGTAGGCCGACGCCTTCGAGCGCGTCTCGCCCAACAGGTCCTTGATGCTGTGGACTGCAGTTTTGTCCTCGGACATACGGCCGGGCGTGCGTCGGGGTTGACCTGACTTTTCGTGAAGCTAGCACTCACCCGCGCTCCCCCGCCACAGATCGCTCGAGGTAGCGGCGCAGCGCGTCACCCTCGTGGCGCGCCAGGCCATGCATCAACTTCACCACAGCCGCCGACACGGTCATGTCCCCACCGCTGATCGCCCCGGCCCTTCGGGCCACATTGCCCGACTCGTAGAGGGAGAGGTCGACGCCGTTGCGTTGCGCCTGGCTCACCACCACGACGGCCACGCCCCGCCGCTGCGCCTCGCGGAAGAAGGGCTCCAGGGATCTCCCCAGGGCCTTCGAGACGGGGAAGTTGCCGGCGCCGTAGGCCTCGACCACCACGCCGCGCACCTTCGGGAGGAGGGCGAGGGGAATGGAGGGATCGAGCCCCGGGAAGACGCGCAACAGGAAGACGCGGGGATCGAGCTCGGGCTCCAGCGTGAAGCGCCCGCGCCGGGGCAGGCCCTGCTCGAAGCGGGTGTCCACGCCCAGCACGCCCAGGGTGGGGTGGTTGGGGCTGTCGAAGGCGTCGTACTCCGACACCGACACCTTGCGGACCCGGTTGCCCCGGTAGAGGTGGGAATCGAAGCACACCGTCACCTCCCTCGGCCCGTGCAGCGCGGAGGTGACGGCGTCGATGAGGTTGAGGCGCGCGTCGCTGCGGATCTCCTTGAGCGGCCGCTGGGCGCCCGTCAGCACCACCGGGCGGGGCAGGTTCTTCAGCATGAAGGACAGGGCGCAGGCCGTCTCGGCCAGGGTGTCGGTGCCGTGGGTGATGACGGCCCCGTCGTAGGCGGGCAGGCGGCGGTAGAGCAGCTCGGCCAACCGGGCCCACAGCTCGGGCTGCATCTCGCAGCTGTCCACATTGGAGAAGAGCTCGAATTCGAGGCGGGCCAGCTTCGTCAGCTCGGGCACCCGCTCCCGCACGGTCGCCAGGAAGGCCCCGGGCTTGAGCGCGTGAGGGCGCCGGCCGGCCATGCCCAGGGTGCCGCCGGTGTGAACGAGGAGGAGCTTCTTCATGGTTGAGCCGCGCGCGAAGCGTCGAGCCGGGCGTTCCTTTACAAGCCGGAATGGGGTGGCTACAACGCCCGCCATCGTGCGGCGCTGGAGCGGGACAGTCTGTGCGGTGGTGCTCGCGCTCACCTCGAGGGTGGCCCCGGTCGCGGCCGCCGACGACGCGGACGCGCGGGCGCTCGCCGTCCCCGGCTTCGACTTCTCGAAGCTGCCCGGCCCGGCGAAGAAGGAGCTCGTCACCGTCCTGACCGACGAGTTCGACTACTGCGGCCGGCCCTTGACGCTGCTCGCCTCGCTGAAGAAGGGCGACGCCTGCAAGCACACCCGGCGCCTGGTGGGCCACGCGGCCACGCTGGCGGCGGAAGGCTCCCCCGCGAGCGAGATCATCCTGTCGCTCTCGAAGTACAACCAGTCCTTCACCAAGGGGCGCGCCAGCCTCAAGGTGGACGAGCGGACCTGCCAGGGGCCGAAGGACGCGAAGGTGACGCTGGTGGAGTTCTCCGACTTCGAGTGCCCCTTCTGCGCCGCGGCCCGTCCGGTGCTCGAGCAGGTGGTGAAGGCGAAGAGCTCGGTGCGCCTGTGCTGGGCGCCCTTCCCGCTGCAGCAGCACCCGCACAGCACGCTGGCCGGCCAGGCGGCGCTCTTCGCCCGCGACCACGGGAAGTTCTGGCAGATGCACGACGCGCTCTTCGACGCGCAGCTGTCGATGTCGGAGAGCACCATCAAGGGGCTGGTGGTGAAGCTGGGGCTCGACCTCAAGGCCTTCGAGAAGGCGGCGGCGGCCAACAAGTACCTCGACGAGCTCAACGCCTCGAAGGAGGCGGGCAAGCTGGCCGGGGTGGAGTCCACGCCTTCGCTGTACGTCAACGGAAGGAAGTTCTCGCTGGGCCTGTCGGGGGATACGCTGTCCCTGACCATCGACGACGAGCTGGAGTGGCTCGCCGGAAGCAACGCCTGGCCTTCGAACTGACCCCGTGGATCCCCGATTTCTCGTCGACGCGCGAGGAGCCCTGACCCCGGCCGACGGGCAGAGTCCTCTCTCGGGCCGCTCGGGGTATTTCCGGCTGCAGAACACCTCGCCGGACTGGGCTGTGTTCCTCCGCAGCCCGGCGCAGGGTGGCATCCAGGAGAGCCGGCCCCGGGTGGTGCTGACGGGCGACGCCAACGGCTTCCCGCTGCAGGATCTGATCGCCTTCCTCGGCCAGTCCCGCTGGTCGGGCGTGCTGCGCGTGTCCACCCCCGGCGTCGAGCGAAGCCTGTTGCTCAAGGACGGCGAGGTGCGCTCGGCGGCCTCCGACTCCGTCGCGGATCGCATCGGCGAGGTGATGGTGCGCCTGGGCTACGTGACCCGCGGCCAGCTCGAGGCCGTGCTGAACGAGGCCCCGCCCTCGCGCCTGGGCAAGGTGATGGTCGAGCGCAACCTGATCAAGGCGCACGACCTCTACAAGTGCCTGCACGAGCAGATCAGCGAGATCTTCCACGGGATGATGCTGGCGAAGGAAGGCACCTTCGCCCTCATCGACCAGACGGTGGAAGACAAGGCGCTGACCCACAACCTGTCGCTGTCCATGCAGGGCCTGTTGATGGACAGCATCCGGAAGATCGACGAGCTGGCGCAGTTCCGGAAGAAGATCCCCCACGGTCGGATGTACGTGCTGAAGAAGCGCGCGTCGGACGGCACGCTGGAGCCCGAAGAAGAGTCGGTGCTCAAGCACGTCGACGGCCGGCGCACGGTGCTGGAGCTGGGCCAGGCCGCGAAGATCTCCGAGTTCGACGCCACGCGCATCACCTACCGGCTGATCGAAGGCGGCTTCGTGAGCCTCTCGCAGCAGCCCGCCGAGGCCGCCCCGCCACCCGCGCCGTCCGCGCCCAGCCCCGGGGCCGCTCCCGCCGCGCCCGCGCCGTTGCCAGGGGGTGTCGACGCGTCCCGGGTGATCCAGATCTTCAACGGCATCTTCCGCGAGGTGCGCAACGAGGTGGCCCAGCGGGGCAACCTCGAAACCTTCCTCGGCTCGGCCAACGCGGCGCTCAAGGGCAACGGGGTGTCGGCATCGCCGGTGCTGACGGGCCTGTCCTTCGCCGCCGACGGCTCGCTGCCGGAGTCGCAGGTGCTGGCGAAGTTCACCGCGCTGGCCGGTCAGGGGCTGATGGGGAGCGAGCCCATCATGTCGTTGCGGCAGGCGCTGTCCGACGTGATGTTCTTCCTCCTCTTCCAGGCCGGCGAGCTGCTCGAGTCGCATGCGGACGAGGATCTCGCGCGCCGCGTGAAGGACATGCTGGCGCCGCTCGATGCCCGCTGACGCCCTGCCCTACCTGACGCGGGGCGTGCCCGGCTGTGGAGGGATCTTCAAGGCCACTCCCGAGGACTTCGTGGTGGAAGAGCTGCCCGCCTACGAGGCCAGCGGCGAAGGCGAGCACCTCTTCCTGTGGGTGGAGAAGCGCGGGCGGTCGACGCAGGACGTGGCGAAGGCGCTGGCGCGAGCCCTCGGCGTGCCCGAGAAGGACGTGAGCTGGGCCGGCCTCAAGGACCGCCAGGCCGTGGCGCGCCAGCTGTTGAGCGTGCCGGCGAAGAAGGCGGAAGGTCTCGTACCCACCCTGGCGCTGCCGGGCGTCAGCGTGCTGTGGGCGAAGCGGCACCGGAACAAGCTCAAGGCGGGCCATCTGAAAGGCAACCGCTTCTGGCTGACGCTGCGCGGGGTAAAGGACGTGGGCGCGGCGCGGGCGGCGCTGGACGTGTTGCGGCGGCGGGGCGTGCCCAACTTCTTCGGCGACCAGCGCTTCGGAGTGGCGGGGGACAACGCGGAGAAGGGGAAGGCGATCCTCCTCGCGGGGGGCCGGCACCGCGACCGCTTCGAGCGCAAGCTGTTCCTCTCGGCCTACCAGTCGGCGCTCTTCAACCGGGTGCTGGCCGCGCGCCTCGAGGCCGACACCTTCACCACCGCGCTGGCGGGCGACGTGCTGAAGAAGCACGCCACGGGCGGCGAGTTCGTCTGCGAGGCGCCGGAGGTGGATCAGGCTCGCGTCGACGCCTTCGAGGTGAGCCCCACCGGGCCGCTGTTCGGCCCCGAGATGCGGTCGCCTTCGGGAGCGGCCGCGGCGCTGGAGGCGCAGGTGCTGACGGCCGACGGCGTGACGGCCGAGCTCTTCGCCTCCGGCGGAGGAGAGACGGCGGGGGCCCGGCGCTTCCTCCGCATTCCGCTGGACGCGGCGTTGCAGGACGAGGGAGGCGGCGTGGTGCGCCTCGAGCTCACCCTGCCCGCCGGGAGCTACGCGACGGTGGTGCTGCGGGAACTCCTCAAGCACGGTGACGCGGTGGCGGACGACACCCGCGGGTGACACTCGTCGCGGCGGGCAGAGCCGGCGCCCCGGCGGTGCCATGCTCGCGCCATGACCACTTCCCGGCTCGCTTCCCTCTGCGCCTTCGTCATCGCCAGCCCGACGCCGGCGTGGGCCGCCCCGCCACCGCCAGAGCCGCAACCGAAGCCGCCAGCGGCGGCGACCGCCTCTCAGCTCACGCCCGATGGCGCGAAGTTCGACTGCGCCCAGGACGTCGCGACGTGGAAGGCGCTCGACCTCCGGACGCCCGCCGAGAGAAGGAAGATCCTCGCCGCGTCACAGCGACTGCGCACCCACCTCGTCTTCGAGAGGTGTTCGTCCGCCGCCCTCGAGGGCCTGCTCTTCCTCTCGATGGAGCGACTCGAGGACGCCACTCTTCTCGAGGACACGACCCCCTCCGACGGCATTCGCATCGAGGTCCGCCTCGTGGCGCAGCAGCTCCTCACGCACCTCTCCGGCGAGGAGTTGCCGCGGTTCAGCCGCGTGAGCGGCCTCGAGCCACCGGGGCAACGCACCGAGCCGCCACCCGACGACGCGGCCGTGGTCGCCGCGTGGAAAGCCTGGTGGGTGACGGCCTCGAAGGACCCGGCGAGGGTGTTGGAGAAGGGGCGCAGCGTCGCCGCGGCGGTGAAGCAGGCCCAACGCGAGCGGGCCGAGGCGTGGCTGAGGCGTTCACGCCTGAAGGCACTCCACGCGTGGAAGGTCCGCACCTCCCTCAAGCCCTCCGAGGCCGCGCGGCTGGACCACTGGGGCGCGTTCGTTCGCAAGGACCACCAGTTGCTGCGTGTCTCCGTCCAGGCGTCCGGCAGCGTGATTGAGACTCCCGTCGAGATCGTCGACACCTTCGCCGCCGGGAAGGGGCCGGCGGTGACCCGCTGGCCCCATGGCAAGATCCTCGCCCTCACGGTTGTGGCGCGGGGGCCCGCGAAGATGCCCGCGGCCCTCCTCAAGGACCTCGCCGCGCGCGAACCAGCCTTCTACGCGGAACTCCTCGAGCACCCTCAGCGCGAGTTCACCGTCATCGATGGCGACCTCGTGGTGTCCCTGGGCATCGTCGGTCCCTGAGCGCTTGCGCTCTTCGACCTCGCGGTGTCAGGGCAGCGGGCCCAGCCGCCCGAGCAGGGAGCGTCGATTCCGCACCGCGCTGACCACGGCCTCGAGGCCCAGCACCGCCGCCACGCCCGCGCCCAGAAGCCGCCAGTGGCTTCCCTCCCCGCCGGACGTCACGAGGGCGTAGACGCCTGCCCCGAGCAGCAACGCCCCCAGGCCGAAATTGAGGCCTCGCTCGACCCGGGCGCTCCGCTCGCTGCGGGGCGACGCCGTCACAACTTCGAGTTCATGAACAGCGCGGCCTGGTGCGCGAGGTACGACAGCAACCCCACCTCGTGCTCCTGGAACTGCGGGCCGCCCTTGCGGTTGATGATCTGCATGCACCCGAAGCTGCGGCCGTGCGTCATCATCGGCGAGCACAGCATCGACTTCGTCTGGAAGCCGACGCGCTCTCCGATGGCGGCGTAGAAGCGCGGGTCCTTCTCCACGTCCGACACGGCCACCGACACGCCCTCGGCCGCACAGAAGCCGGCGATGCCCGTGCCCGCGGGGATCGTGATCTTGGAGCGCATCAGCTCCTGCGCCTTGGGGCCGAACGCGTGGAGGAAGGTGAGGTCGCCCGTCGCGCCGTCCGCGTGGAACACCGCGCCCGCCTCGCAGGGGATCTTCTCGATCGCCAGGTCGAGCACCCACTTCGCGGCGTCCTCCACCGACGTCACCTTGTCCAGCTCGACCACGCGCATGAAGACCTCGGCGAGGAGATCTTCGGTGAGCTGGCGCTGCGTCTTGCCCACCTGCGGGCTGCTCTTCACGCGCCCGATGGATCCCGTCACCGGCTTGACGGGCTGCACCAGCTCCTCGACGTCCACCACCTCCACGCGGCCGCGGAGGATCTGTGACGCCGACGGCTTCACGCGCCTGGGCGGCGGCGGCTCGTCGAGCCCGGTGAGGGTCTTGTCGGCCGCCTTCGGCCCGGGCTGCGTCGGGGCGTTGTTGCCCAGCGGCATCGTCCGCTCGTTGGACACCAACGGGGCCGGCTGCGACTTCACCTCGGGCGCCTTCGCCGGCACGACGGGGGGCGGCCCCAGGCCCACGGGGATCGTCTTGTTCACGTCCACCGGGGGCTGAGCGGGCGCGACCGCGGCGATCCCCGGCTCCGTCTTCACCTCGGCGCGCGCAGACTGGAAGGGCGGCTTCTCAGGGGCCACCGGCGCAGTGCGGATCTGCGACGGCCGCTTCACCTGCGCCTTCGCCACCTCCTCGGCGGTCAGCTCCCGTATGCGGAACACCCGGCCCGACGCCGCCTCCGTCACGTGGATGGAGTTGTCGTCCTGGATGTCCACCATCACGTTCTGGCTGACCGCGCCCTGTTCGCCGAGCTTCTGCATCCCGGCCTTGAGCGCCGCCATCCAGTTGTCCGCGCCGACCTTCAGCGTCAGGTTGAAGCCTCCCGGCTCCACGGCCGGGATGTAGACCTCGAACTTGGGCATGCGGCCGAACAAACCAGATTTCGGCGGTGTGCGGAATTCTCTCTGCTAAACAGCCCCCATGCCCGAAGAGAAAGGCCTGGGGTCGAAGATCCTCGGCTTGTTCGTCGAGACCGAGGGGAAGGACGGCACGCCCGCCGAAGGCACCGAGGCCGTGTCGAAGGAGTCCGGAGAAGGCGGCGAGAAGAGCGCCGCCGAGCTGGTCGCCGAGCTCGCTGGCCAGTCGGCGCCGAGGAAGGGGCCCGCCCCGGCCATGGGCGCCCCTCCCCCTCGGCCCGCCATCCCTGCGCCAACCGGCCCCGTGACGCCCGCCAAGGTGGACTTCGACGCCGTCTTCAAGGGCGCCGGCATGGACGCCGCCGAGCTCGATCGCGTGCGCAAGGCGGAGGAGCTCCTCAAGAGCCTGCCCGAGTCGACGCCGCAGGACGTGAAGCGGCAGATCGTCGAGGCGTCGTTGAAGGCCTTCGGCTTCGAGGTGGGGAAGATCGTCGGGGCCGCGCAGAACCAGCTCAAGGCGCTCGAGACGTACGTGCGGCTCAACGAGCAGCAGACGGCCAAGGCGATCACCGACGCGCAGGCGCAGATCGCCCAGCTCGAGGACAAGATCATCGGGCTCAAGGCCGACATCACCAAGAAGACGGAGACCCTGGCGTCCGTCTCAGCCGCCGCCGACACGCGCAAGGGCGAGGTGCACCGCGTGCTGGACTTCTTCGGGGCTGGTGCCGCTCCTCCTCCACCCGGCGCGCCGAAGCCGTGAGCATTCTCTGCAGCACTGACACGTTTCACGAGGGCCGATCATGAAACTCACTCCGTTCGGGAAGCTGTTCATCGTGCTGGTGGCACTCGGCGTCATCGCCGTCATCGGCTACAAGAAGTATGGCGACGAGATTCGCGCGTGGTCCGGCGCGGGCCCCAAGCCGACGGGCACGGGCGGCACCGGCACGTCGGGTACGTCGGGCACGGGCACCGGCACCGGCCAGGACGTCACGAAGGACGACTTCGCCAACATCCACACCGGGCTGCAGGACGCGCCCCGCCAGGGCGGCATGGACGTGAAGGGCGGTGAAGCGTTGCCCGACAAGTCCCTCACCCGGCCGCTCAGGGTGGGCATCAACACCTGGGCCGGCCACGCGCCGGGCATCGTCGCCAACGGCGGCATGAAGCCGGGCAGCCCGTCGTCGCTGTACAAGAAGAAGTACGGCCTCGACGTCGAGTTCGTGCTGCTCGAGGACCCCAGCGCCAAGCTGGCCGCCTTCATCAAGGGCGACATCGACATCATGTGGGACACGGTGGACTCGTGGGCCCGCGAGGCGAGCGAGCTCAAGGAGAAGGGCCTCAAGGCGCGCGCCATCATCCAGGAAGACTGGAGCCGCGGCGGCGACGGCATCGTCAGCCTGAAGACGATCAAGTCGGTGGAGGACCTGAAGGGCAAGCGCATCGCCACCACCAAGTACACGCCCTCGCACTGGCTGCTGTTGTTCCTGCTCTCGCAGTCCGGCCTCTCGCCGCAGGATCGCAACGAGATCGAGAAGAACCTGGTGTGGGCCGACGAGGCGCCCAAGGCGGCGGCGATGTTCAAGGCCGGCAAGGTGGACGCGGCGGTGACGTGGGAGCCGGATCTCTCCGGCGCGGTGGCGGCGCGGGAGAACGAGGCGCACATTCTCGTCTCCACCACCGCCGCGACCAACGTGATCGCCGACACGCTGGTGGCGCGGCAGCAGATCCTGGACGAGGCGCCGAAGTCGGTGGCCGGCTTCGTGGCCGGCTGGTTCGACGCGATCAGCGTGATGAAGGAGGACCCGCAGGGCACCAACCAGCTGGTCGCCGACGCGCTGAAGCTCACCCCGGACGACGTGTCGGGCATGCTGAGCGGGCTCAAGCTGACGCCCTACGCGGACAACGCGCTCTTCTTCGGGCTGGCCGGCCCCAAGCCCTACTTCGACTCGCTCTTCAACGGCGCCTTCGTCATCTGGCGCAAGAAGGGCGTGGTGAACACCGTGGTGGACGCCGCCGACTTCAAGGACGCCCGCTTCGTCGCCGCCCTGGCCTCGCAGTACGCCGGCCAGAAGGTGGAAGAGTCCTTCGCCTTCAAGGACAAGCCCAAGCTGAACGACCGCGCCATCGTCAACAAGAGCCTGTCGATCCACTTCACCACCGGCTCCGACGAGATCATGCCCGGCAGCTACTTCACCCTCGACTCGCTGGGCGAGACGATGCTGGCCTTCGGCAACACCTACCTGCAGGTGGAAGGCAACACCGACAGCCGCGGCAGCGAGGCGGTCAACAAGACGCTGTCGCAGAAGCGCGCCGACGCGGTGAAGGCGTACCTGGTGCAGAACTTCAAGATCGACGAGAAGCGCTTCGTCACCATCGGCAAGGGGAGCGCCAACCCGGTGGCGGCCAACACCACAGAAGACGGGCGCGCCCTCAACCGCCGCACGGACATCAAGGTCGTCTTGAACGCGCAGTAGCTTCGGAGACGACATGGCCCCGCAGAAGCCGCCTGCGCGCAAGCAGGCCACCCCCCCGCTGTGGAGCCTCCGCACCACGCTGCCCGCGGGGACGGCGCGCCTGCTGTCGCTGACGTCGCTGGGCTTCTTGCTCGCGGCGTGGTGCGTCGCGAGCTACGTGCACGTCACGCGCAACGGCGAGTCGGTGCCGCTGGTGCCGCACTTCTTCCTGCCCGCGCCCGATCAGGTCCTGAAGAGCCTCTTCTTCCTCATCTTCGAGAAGGATCTGCTGCCGGCGGTGGGGGTGAGCGCGCTGCGCATCTTGAAGGCCTTCGGGCTGTCGCTGGCGGTCGCGCTGCCGCTGGGCATCCTGATGGGCAGCTTCGAGGTGGTGAACAAGCTGTTCGATCCGATCATCGCGCCGATGCGCTACCTGCCGATCACCGCCTTCATCCCGCTGCTGATCCTCTGGTTCGGCATCGACGAGACGCAGAAGGTGGCGTTCCTCTTCCTCGGCACCGTCGTCTACCTGCTGCCCGCGGTGGTGGACGCCATACGCGTGGTGCCGGACGAGATGGTGCAGACCGCCTTCACGTTGGGCGCCACGAAGGGCCAGGTGATCCGCACCGTGCTCATCCCCGCCGCGCTGCCGCAGATCTTCGACGGCTTCCGGGTGATGAACGCGATCGCGTGGACCTACATCATCCTCGCGGAGATCGTGAACCCGCAGTCGGGCATCGGCTACATCCTCCGGCTGGCCGAGCAGCACCTCAAGCCCGAGTGGAGCTTCGCCGGCATCCTGGTGGTGGGGCTCATCGGCATCCTCACCGACCTGATCATCCGCACCATCAACCGCATGCTCTTCTCGTGGAGGGAAGTCGATGTCTGAGCAGCCGACCTCGCCCCCCGCCGCGAGCCCTGCGTCCCCCCCGGCAGCGACGGCCCAGGGCCAGCTGGGGAACAGCACCACGCCGCCCAAGCTGGAGCTCAAGGACCTCTTCATCAGCTACACCGATCGCAAGGGGCGGACCGTGCAGGCCGTGGAGGACGTGAACCTCACCGTGGCCAACAAGCCCGGCCACGGCGAGCTGGCCGTCTTCCTCGGGCCCTCGGGGTGCGGAAAGAGCACCATCCTGAAGGCGGTGGCCGGCCTGCTCACCCCCGACTCGGGCCAGGTGCTGGTGGACGGACAGCCGGTGGGCGGCACGGGGCGCGATCGCGGGATGGTGTTCCAGAGCTACACCCACTTCGCCTGGCGCACGGTGCGGCAGAACGTGGAATACGGGCTGGAGCTACAGGGCATCGACGCCGCCGAGCGGAAGAAGGTGTCGCTGGGCCTCATCGAGCAGGTGGGCCTCAAGGACTTCGCGGATCACCTCCCGCGCCAGCTGTCCGGCGGCATGAAGCAGCGCGTGGCCATCGCCCGCACGTTGGCCAACAAGCCGAAGCTGATCCTCATGGACGAGCCGTTCGGCGCGCTCGACCCCCAGACGCGCTGGGGCATGCAGACGTTGATCCTCGACGTGCTGCGGACGCAGGACAACACGGTGCTGTTCGTCACCCACGACGTGTCCGAGGCGGTGTACCTGGCCGATGTGATCTTCGTCCTGTCGCACCGGCCGGCGCGGGTGCTGCATCGCATCGAGGTTCCCTATTTCAAGGAGCGCGACGCGAAGGTGAAGCAGTCGGAGGCCTTCAAGCGGGTGGAGAACCACGTGCTCGACCTGCTGCACGAGTCCAACGTGCACGGGAACATCCGCGTGGGGCTGTAGGCGAACGATGGCGTCGGAAGGCTCACCCAACTTCCTCAAGGCGGCGTTCCTGAACGTCTACAACCTGTCCCTGCTGGCGGGGGCGGCGGTGGCTTCAGCGGCGACGGGGGACTGGCTGATCCTCGCGGGCGCGGGCGCGCTCGAGGCCCTGTGGCTGGTGCTGGGGCCGGACCTGAAGCCCTTTCAGCGGGCGGTGCGGGAGGCCGAGCGGCAGGAGCGAGAGAAGGCTGATCGCGAGCGCGTGGACAAGCTGATGGCCGAGCTGCCCGAGCGCGAATGGCAGCGCGCCAAGGCGCTCGACGAGCTGCGCCGGGAGATCGAGCGCGACATGGCCAACAACCCGTCGTTCCAGGCCATCCTGCTGCAGACGGAGCTGGAGAAGCTCAAGCACCTGCACCTGAGCTTCGTGAAGCTGGCCTACGGGTGTCGGCGCGCCGAGACGTACCTGCAGGCCGTCGATCTGCGCGAGCTCGAGCGGCAGCTCAAGGCCCAGGAAGTCCTGAAGGAGAAGATGGCCGACGAGTCGGTGCGCAACCTCGCGGAGAAGAACGCCACGGTGCTGCAGAAGCGGCTGGAGACCATCCAGGAGATCGAGAAGTTCCTCGCCCGCGCCCGCGGCCAGATGAACTTGATCGAGAACTCGGTGCGGCTGCTGCGCGACCAGGCGCTCACCATGACCAGCCCGGATCAGCTCACCGAGCAGTTGGACGACCTGCTCACCGGCGTCGACGCGGTGGCGGCCACGGTGAAGGAGAGCGAGGCGCTGATGAGCGGCACCGCCATGGAGCCGATCGCCCCCATCGCCGGACCGGGAGAGAGCGCCGGGCGTTCGCAGGAGAAGGTGCGCGGCTGATCGCCGCTCGCGCTCAAGAACCGCCGAGGCCGCTTGCCACTCACCGCAGGTCGCGGGGCCCCCCCCAACCGCGGAGAGCCATGCCAACCAAATGCCGCCACTACTCCCTCCTGCTTCTCATCGTGACGGGCCTACCGCTCCTGGGATGTCCGGGGATGCCTCCAGCACCGTCCACGTGTGTTCCGGGCCGGCAGGAGACCTGCTCCTGCGGCTCGGACTTCGGGGTGCAGATATGCGGCCCCGACGGGACCTTCGCGCCGTGCGTGTGCGCGAGCGGCGCGGGAGGTGGGCCTTCGACGGGGGTCGGCGGCGGGCCGGGCGGCGGCGGCGGGCCGGGCGGCGGCGGCGGGCCGGGCGGCGGCGGCGGGCCTAGCGGCGGCGGAGGCGGCACCACGGCGCGCGTGGACGGGCTCGTCAGCGGGTCCCGGCTGCGCGCGACGGCGTGGGTGAGCGCCGATGGTGCGCGCTACCCGGGTACCGCGTTCTGGGACACACAGCTGCAGACGGCCTGTGTGCCTTTCCAACACTGGCGGACCCAATTGGCGTACGAATTCTACGGGGCGTTACGCTGCTATCCGATTCCCCTTGCCGTCGGGAGTCGTTCCTTCGAAGGAACGACCTGCAGTGGCTCCTTGGCGCTCACGGCCTACCCCGGCGCGTTCCTTATTGGCCAGGAGACCGGTCCGGCCCGGTTCGGTCTCCTGCCAGACGCCGGCTTCGCTCGAGTGGCCGAGCTTCCAGTTGGGTCTTCCGTCTCAACGTTGGATGGCGACCCGAGCCGTTGTCAGTCCTTCGTGATTGAAGCCGACGCTGGTACTTCGTACATCTGGTACCGAGTGGTCGGTCCCGCGAGTGAGTCCGAGTTCGCTGCCGGCATGAATGTCACCGAATGACCCGCGCTTCACCGGCACGCCGGCGGCACAAACTCCGCGTCGACCAGCCGCCCGGCCAGACCCGATACCGTGCCGAACCTCGCGCCCGCGTCCCAGGGATCGAAGTGGAAGACGGTGGGCTCTGTCCACCCGCCGTCCAGGGTGATGAAGCCGTCGTTGGTGAGGTCCCGCACGAGCGGGCGCCCTGGCTCTCCCGCGTTCACCATCGGCGGGACGCGCGGCACGGCGTTGAAGACGCAGGTGTCGAGGCACGCCGTCACCGGGTTGCACCGGCCGCGCTCGACGTAGCCCGCGTGCTTGTTCTTGCTGACGTACATGATGGGCAGCCCCGCGTCGGTGAAGTCGCAGGCAGCGAGGCCTCCACAGCGCCCGCAGGACGTCACCTGCTGGCACAGCGTGCCTTGGTGGCCGATGGCCTTCATCGTCTTGAAGCCATGCGGCGCCGGCAGTGAGGGATCGACGGTGACACCGAAATCCTCGTTGTCCCCGACGTGCCCGTTGAGGCCGCAGTCGCGCTCGTAGAGGTGCGCGAAGAAGAGCCGCACCAGCGTCGGATCGTCCGGGTGAGGGTGCACGCGGTACACGACGCCCCCCAGCGGGCAGCCGTCGTCGGGCGCCATCGAGAGGTACGGGAAGTACCCGGCCGCCAGCGCCGCCTCGAAGTCGTCCGAGAGGCCGTCGCCGTCCTGGTCGACACCTCCGCCAGCGTCCAGATCACCCGCGTCGGGCGTGCCGGCGCCTGCGTCTGCCGCATCCCCTCCGTCCGCCGCGCCCCCATCGGTCGAGCCTGCGTCGCCCGCCTGCCCCGCGTCGACGTCGCCTGCGTCGACCGGTCCCGCGTCCAGGGAAGCGGGAGCACCGGCGCAGGAGACGAAGAGTGCCAGCGCGAAGCGAGTCAGCCGACGGTCCATCGCGCTGTCCTACCGCAATGAACGGCCGAGCGCCCCTCAGCCAAACGGCTCGTCGAGGCGCAGGGGCAGCCGAGGAAGACCCTTTCGACCGAGAGTCGTCCGCGGCCTCGAGCAGCCCCCGGGGGTGAACCCGAGATCGAGAGCTACAATCTCGACGATCATCGTCGATCCTGTAGCAGTCGATCGCGCGAATGGGCTTCCGGTCGCCCGGCGTGCTCCAGGAGTTCCAGGGACGCGGCCCTCCAGCTCGCGCTCTGCGGGCCCGCGTCCGCCGAGGCACGCCTGAAAGGAGCTGGCCGGGAGGAGGCCTGAACCCCCGCTGCCGGCGCTGACGTGCGCGCCGCGGTGGAGCAGGCCTCGAGCTCCAGGTGGATCGACTCGAGGGAGTTCGACCTGCACGGGGCGGTACGCGCTGGAACGGGGCTGCGGGCCGGTGAACACGGGGGGCGAACGCGCCACGCGGGAATGTCCCCGCGGGCGGAGATGCGCGTCTTGACCGACCAGTCGACCTCGATGATCAGCTTCGCGCTGCGGGCACCGGGGCGCTCGGCCGAACTCCGGCTCGGGCACGCCGGCTTCCGAACAGAACAGGAGCAGCTGCACCCGGACGGACCAGGCCCGGCCCGGACCATCAACGCACGTCGGCCAGCACCGTGACGTCCGGATCCCACGTGAAGCGCTTCACCGGGAAGCCCGCGTCCACCTCCACCGGTTGGCCGGGCTTCACCGTCACCACCTTCGACTTGCCGCCCTCGCCCTCCAGCTTGAGCGGCACCTCGAGGCCCGCCGGCGTGCCCGCGGGCGCCTTCAGCGTCACCGTGGCCTTGTTGCCCGAGAGCTTCACGTCCCCATCCAGCTGGGGCACGGAGGTGATGGAGTTCCACTCCTTGAAGAAGGAGGAGAAGTCCTGCCCCGTCTTCTGCTTCGCGAACTTCACGAAGTCCTGGGTGGACACGGCCTTCTGCCGGTTGGCGTGGAACCAGTCCTTGAGGAGCGCGTCGAAGGCGGGCCGCCCCACCTTCACCTCCAGCATCCGGAGGATCCACGGCCCCATCTCGTAGGGCACGTCGTCGAAGATCTCGTTGACGTCGGTGTGGGCGTCGGCGGACAGCGCGTGCGGGTTGTCGGCCAGGGTGGCGCGCACGTCGGCCTTCGCCCGGGTGAGGAGCTGCTGGAACTTCGCCTCGCCCTCGGTGGCGCCGAAGAAGCGGTAGGTGGCGTAGTTGGTGAAGCCCTCGCTCATCCAGAAGTCGCCCCAGCTGGCGATGCGGATGTTGTCGCCGAACCAGTGGTGCGCCGTCTCGTGCACCGCCGTCTCGCGCGCCAGCTCCGGGCTGCGGGCGTTGCCCAGCATGATGGCCACCGCCGAGGTGTGCTCCATGCCGCCCAGCCCGCCGGGCAATTCCACCAGCGCCAGCGTGTTGCCGTAATCGTACTGGCCCAGCCAGCCGGTGAAGAAGTCCACCGCGCTGATCGCCGCCTTCCGGTAGGCCTCCCGCGTCGCAGGGGGGATGGCGTTCTCCAGGCCCAGGCCGCTCACCTCCACGCCGTTGTTCGCGTGGCCCGCGTGCTCGTGCTTGAAGCCGGGCGAGCTGTACACGGCCACCGAATACGCCGGCGCCTGCGCCTTCATCTCGAAGGTGGACGCGCTGGTGGGGTTACCGCTGGCGTAGGCGGTGTGGCCCGCTTCCACCTTGAGCGTCACCTTCGCCGTCGCCCCGTCCGAGGGGTGGGAGTTGGAGGGAAACAGCGCCCCGGTGTTGTACGGCCACGTCAACGTCCACATGCGATCGGCATACTTGTCGCGGATGAGGCCGTACGCCGTGTCCGCGTTGCCGCGCACGTCCTGGGGCTTCACCCGGTACGAGATGTCCAGCGCCTTCGCCCCCGGCGCGTCGACGTGGAGCCGGCCGTCCTTCACGGTGAAGGGCACTGCCCTTCCGCCCACCGTCACCGCGGAGATGGACAGCCGCTCGGGGTCCACCTCGAGGATCGACTCACCCTTCGCCGCGCGCTCGAGCGTCACCACCGCCCGCGCCGGGAAAGAGGCCCCGTCCTTCGAGAAGTCGAAGGACAAGTCGTAGTGCTTCACCTTCACGTTCGCGGCCGGCACGGCGTGGGTCAGCACCCGCTCGAGATCGGCCGGGAGTCGCCCCGAAGACACCCCCAGCAGCACCCCCAGCGCCTTCTTCGCCGGAGCCACCTCGAAAGCGTCGAACTCGCGATCGTGCTTGAGCAGGGCGAGCAGCCCGTCAGCGGCCTGCTTCTCATGCGCCTTGTTGATCTGCGCGCTCGCCCGCTCCAGCGCCTGCACGTCGGCCGCCGCGAGCTTCCCGCCCTTCGCGAGGGCCTGCTGGAACAAGGCGGCGAACTGGCGCGAGGCGATCTCGGGCATGCCGGCCACCCTACCCCGCGCGAGGCGCGGACGTCACTGCTCGATGATGTTGAACTCGGTGCGGCGGTTCTCGGCCTTCCCCGCCGCCGTGGAGTTCGACGCGATGGGCTTGGTTTCCCCGAAGCCGACCGCCTCCATCCGCTGCGGATCGACGCCCCGCTTGATCAGCGCGCTCATCACCGAGTTGGCGCGGTTCTGCGACAGCTTCAGGTTCGACGCGTCGTTGCCGACCGAGTCCGTGTGCCCCTCGATGCGGATCTTCTTGATCTGCGGGTTGTCCTGCATCGCCTGGGCGACCTCGTTCAGGATCTTCTCGGACTCGGCGCCGACGATCTTCGCGCTGCCGGTAGCGAACTTGATCTGCTTCTTGATCTCGATCTTGTCCTTCGTCACCGCGACCAGCGTGTACTTGCGCGGGCAGCCCTTGTTGTCCGCCGGACCGGGCTGCAGGGGGCAGTCGTCGCGATCGTCCGGCACGCCGTCGGCGTCGTTGTCGAGATCCGGGCAGCCGTCCTCGTCCTGGAAGCCGTCCTTGTCCTCGGGCTCGTTGACGCATTGATCCTTGTCGTCGGTGATGCCGTCGCCGTCCTTGTCCACCACCGGGCAGCCCAGGTTCTGCATCGGGCCCGCCTCGTTGGGGCACTTGTCGGCCTGGTCGAGAATGCCGTCGCCGTCGTTGTCGGGCTCGGGGCAGCCGTCGTCGTCCTGCCAGCCGTCGGGATCCTCCGGCACGGTGACACACTTGTCGGCGGGATCCGGAATGCCGTCGTTGTCGGTGTCCTTGGGCGCTTCCACCGGACAGCCCTTGTTCTCCGGAGGGCCGGGCAGCGAGGGGCAGGCGTCGTCCTTGTCCAGCACGCCGTCGCCGTCCTTGTCGGTGGCCTCCAGCTTCACCACCAGCTTCGGCTGCTCCTTCACCACCACCTGCTTGGGCGCGCAGTCCTTCGACAGCGCCACCGCCTTCTTCGCGTTGGTCTCCGCCTGGGTGATGTGCCAGTACGCCCGGCTCGAGTTGCCTTGATCGAGCTCGCCCATGGCGAAGTCGAGGTTGGCCTCGGCGTTGGCCAGCTCCCGGGGGGCGCAGCGCACGGCGTTGCTCCGTCGGGCGCGCTCGATGTCCGTCTTGATGATGTCGGCGCTCGCGCGGATCTGCGGGCCGCTGTGACACGCGGCCGTCGCCAGCAGGCAGACCAGGCTGAGGCGAGAGGGGCGCATCATGGCTCGGTGTGCGGAGGCGTGGTGGGCGCCGCGGGCGGAGGCGCTTCACCCTTGCGAGCCGCCTTCATGGCGCTGTCGCGCGCACGGGTGGCGAAGTCGACGGCCTTCTTCGCGTAGTCCACCGCGTGTTCGAAGTCCGAGTAGCCCACCTCTTCCTTCGACTTGTGGATGTACAGGCGCGCCAGCGTCCACTCGTATGGCGCCAGCTTCTCCGCCTGCGCGGTGCGCGCCGCCTCCATCATCGTCTCGGCGTCGATGAGGAAGGCCGTGGACTGGGTCGGCCCGCAGCCCAACAGGCTCACGGACAACAGACCCAGCGCCATCGCCAGCGTCAGCCGACACCGAGAGGAACGGGCCCCGAACATCGCCGTGAAAGCTCCCACGGCCGCACGGAGCGGTCAATCTTTTGGGGCACTTGTCGCCGACGTGCCGGCGCGGGATTGCCGCAGGCGGCGATCCTCCTTACAGTCGGGGCCACGTATGTCGGGTCCCAAGCTCCCCATCGGCTCCGCCACTGGTGCAGACGGTCGGCCGCGCGCCCAGGTGGCCTACGAGGGAGAAGACGAGTTCAGCGCCATGTCCCTCGATCCCGAGCGCAAGCGCGTCTTGAAGAAGAAAGAGACCCTCGAGCCTTCCGCCCCCGGCGAGCGGGAGAAGGTCAAGGTCGACCAGCTCAAGCCCACCAACGATCAGGGCGTGGTGGGCTTCCTGCGGAAGATCTTCGCGAAGTAGCCCCGTCAGAAGCGGCCGGACAGGGCCACCGCGCCACCCTCGGTGGTGGGGAAGAACGCCACCTGCGCGGAGCTTTGAGGGAACAGGAACACGCCCAGCGCGCCGGCCGCGGCCACCCCGATGCCCGCCCCCAGCAGGGTGAAGGCAAGGGTCCGATTGGCGTCGACCTTCGGCATCAGCGTGAGGGCCTCCTGGTAGTAGGGGTTCGTCGGGGGGTACAGCTTCCCGTCGGCGGTGGTGAGGGCGGCGAGGCGATCGCGATCCGCAGCGCCAGCGCCAAACACGATGATGCCCACCAGGGCCGTGGCCCCGCCCACAGCCAACGCCAAATAGCTTGCGATGCGCACGCCGGACGGGCCCGCCTTCGCCTCGACCCCGCCAGGCGGCTCCGCCGGCTTCTCCGCGGGCTTCACGGGCTCCGTCGGCGTCTGTTCGGACGCCGGGGACTTGTTGTCTCCCTGGCCGGAGACGACTGCGGCCGCCACCTTCGGCGGCTCCGTGGCGCCGGCAAAGACCTGCGGATCGCCCTTGCCCGTCAGGATGAAGGTGGCCAGCTTCGACGCGTAGTCCCGGCCCGCGCCGCCGTTGCGCTCCCGCCGGCCCGACGAGTCATAGAGGACGGCGGAGATGTAGGGCGGGTTGCCCGCGCTGGCCGTGTTGCGCACGACGATCACCTGATCGGCCGACACCGCCGCGCCCAGCTTGAGCGCCTCGTCGTCATCGGGCGCCGCCACGCACAGCGGGGGCTGCAGCGACACCGCGCCCTCGAAGCCCATGTCGACCTGCACCAGCTCTTCCTTCTTCACCTCCACGCTCCGGGGGAAAGACTCGCGATCGCCGGCGCGCAGCGCGAGCCGGTAGAAGCCGGGGGCCAGGGGGATCTTCGCGGGCGTCTTCCCGAGCTCGCGCCCATCAATGAAGACGGAGGCGCCCGGCGGCGTGGACTGAACCTGCAAGGTCGCCTTCTTCGCCTTCGCCAGCTCCTTGCGCACCGCCTCGAAGGCCTGCAGCGTGCTGGGGGGATAGGCGTCGGGATCCAGCTTGAAGCCGGGATCGATGCGCAGCACCCGGCGATAGGCCTCGTTCATCTCCTTCGTCCGCTCCAGGTTCTTGAAGAGCTGCGACTGCACCAGCAGCGCGGCCGACAGCACCGGCCACGGGTTCGCCTGCGGGGAAGCCAGCTCGAGATCGCCGATCGCCTGCTTCACCACCTCGAGCCCGCGATCGTTCTGCCCGCCGTAGAGCAACGTGCGCGCCGAATCGACCTGCCGCTGGAGATCCTGCACGCTCTTCGCCGGCCGCGGCCGCACGATGGCCAGCACCTCTTCGGGCTCGAACAGCCCCCCCTTCAACTGAGGGCGTGCGGTGTCATTGAACTCCTTCAGCGCCGTCGTCAGCACGGGCTCCCGGCAGTCGCCGGCCCCGACGATCAGCACGCGCTGCGCGGCGAGGGCGCTGGTCGCGCAGCAGGCGACGAGCAGCCCCAACTGAACGGTAGTGAGCGTTCTCATGGTTGGTCCCGGCGGGGTGAACTACTAGAGTCCCCAAATCGACGGAAGGGAACAGAGATCGTCGCCATGCTCGGCCCGGGGACCCAGATCGGCCGCTACGTCGTCACGAGGAAGCTCGCCGAGGGCGGGATGGCGGAGATCTACCTCGCGAGCGCGGTAGGCCCGGAAGGCTTCTCCAAGGACGTGGTGATCAAGGTGGTGCGCAGCTTCCTCGCCACCGATCAGCAGTTCGTGCAGATGTTCATCGCCGAGGCGCGGCTGGCCTCGCGCCTCAACCACGCCAACGTGGTCCAGATCTTCGACTTCGGGAAGCACGAGGACACCTACTACCTGGCGATGGAGTACGTGCGCGGGGCGTCGCTGTGGGATCTCCGCCAGCGCTGCCGGCGAGACGGCGTCCCCTTCCCGCCGGTGCTGGCCGCCGAGCTGGGCACGCAGATCGCCCGCGGACTGCAGTACGCGCACTCGCTGTCCGAGAAGGGCCAGAAGCTGGGCGTGGTGCACCGCGACGTGACGCCCCACAACGTCCTCTTGTCCTTCGAGGGCGCGGTGAAGCTCACCGACTTCGGCATCGCCAAGGCGCAGACGACGCACACCGCGCCCGGGATGCTCAAGGGCAAGTTCGCGTACATGTCGCCCGAGCAGGCGCGAGGCGAGCCGGTGGACGCGCGCACCGACATCTTCGCGCTGGGCATCGTGCTGTGGGAGCTGCTCACCGGCGGCAAGCTCTTCGATGGAGAGAGCGAGCTGGCGGTGCTGCGCGCGGTGGACTCCAGCGTGATCGCTCCGCCGTCGCGGCTCAACCCCGACGTGCCGCAGGAGCTGTCGGACATCGTGATGAAGGCCCTCGCGCGGCCCCTGCCCGAGCGCTTCCAGACGGCCTTCGAGCTCGAGAAGGCACTCGCCACCTGGGTGCGCCGCTCGGCGCAGTCGATGGAAGAGACCAGCGTGGCCCTCTTCCTCCAGCAGGTGTACGGCGCGGAGGCCCTCGAAGATGCGCGGCCCGGTACGCCCGCGCATGGAGCCGCCGCGGTGGCCAGGCCCGACGCGACGGTCGACGACGACGACTTCGGGACCGGCGACACGCTGGCGGTCGATCCTTCCCGGCTGCCCAGGAAGGCGATGACGATGACGCCGGTGCGTCCCAGCCAGCGCCACGCGACGCCCCGGCCCCGTGGGGTGATGGACGACCCCGACGACTCGCCGGCGGCCGGGACCGAGGAGTTCCGCCCTCCCACCGTGAAGGGCACCGAGCAGATGCCCGCTGTCAGCAAGCCGCACCTGCCGGCCGCGGGCCGCAAGTCCGGACTCGAGCCCCAGCTGGGGGAGAACCCCGAGGCGCCGGCGCGCCCGCCGACCGAGCAATACCGGCCCGCTTCGCGGCGCCTCGAGCCGCTCGTCATCGTCGACTCCTCGGTTGAACCGTCGAAGGTGAAGCCCGCACCGCTCCCGGCGCCCGACGCCGACTCCGTGTCCGCGTCGGCGTCGGAGACCGAGCTCGGGCCGCCCGACGAACAACCGGACGCCGCCCCCGCGTCGCGCGTGCCCCTCATCGCTGGAGCCTCGCTGGCCGCGCTGGGCCTGCTGGCCGTCATCGGCTTCTTCGCCTGGAGCGACCCTTCACCGCAGGTGGTCATCGTGGACGCCAACGCGGGCCCGGAGGGCGCCCCTCCCGAGCTGAGGACCCAGGCCCTCGTCGAACCGGCGACCCCCACGCCGGCCCCGGTGGTGAAGCCACCGGACACTCCACCGACGGACAAGCCGCCCGAAGGGACTTCGCCTGCCGCCGGTGACTCCACCGTCAAGACGCCCCCGCCGCCCGAGAAGCCGACCGAGCCCGTCGCGCCTCCCGACAAGTCGGAAAAGGGTGAGCCGGAAGGGCCGAAGACGGCCGCGCTGACACCAGGGTCTCCGAAGCCGGGCAAGAAGGACGACAAGAAGGACGACAAGCCCCCGCCGAAGGCGATGGGCACGCTGATCCTCCGGGCGATCCCCTACGCCCAGGTGACGGTGCCCGGGCGCGCGCCGATGGAGGTTGACGCGCCCAAGCCCGTGCCCGTCGCGGCCGGTACCTTCGAGGTCACCTTCAGGCACCCCAAGAAGACGGTGAAGAAGAAGGTGACGGTGAAGGCGGGCGAGACAGTGCGGCTCGACTTCGACGCCAACGCGCCGTGACTACAGCCGCTGCCACCTCGGCGTGAAGGGCACGCTCTTCGGCCTCGGCTCGTCGATGGTGATCAGGTACTCGGCGCGCCGGTTCTTCGCCTCTTCCGTCTCGTCGGGCGTACCCACCGCGAGCGCCTCCTCGCCAAAGCCCTCGTAGTACACCGCGATGGAGAGGCCCTTCTTCCGGAAGTACTGCGCGATGGACCGCGCGCGGTTGAGCGACAGCCCCCGGTTGTACTGGGTGCCACCCACCGTGTCGGTGTGGCCCGCCACGTAGAGGCGCAGCGTGGCCAACGAGCCGAACTTCTGCACGGCCTCGGCGATCAACGCGTAGCTCTTGTCCAGCTTGGGCTGCTCCTCGGGGCGGATGTCCCACTTCGCGGAGTCGAAGTTCACCTCCTCGTGGGGAATGTCGATCTGCCAGGGCGTCAGCTCCACGCCGTCGTACTGGCCGGTGGTGGTGTGCGCGCGAAGGAAGATCTTCATCACCTGCCCCTTCGCCTCCGGCCAGGTGACCGTGAGGGTCGAGCCGGGCGCAGGGTTGTCGAAGGGGATCTCTCCATCGAAGGCGTAGCTGCCGGTGTCCATCAGCACCTTGAGCTCGGCCTTCACGGCCACCTGGTTCAGCCGGAAGGACACCTTCCTCCCGGGAAGATCGACGTCCTTGTTCTTGTCGAAGAGGAACTTGAGCGGGCCCACCAGCTGCGTCTCGAACTCCAGCGGCATGGCGGCGGTCTCGCCGCGCGGGAGGTTGATGGTCAGCTCGCCCTTCCAGGTGACGATGCCCTCGTCCTGCGGGAGATCGATGACGCGGGTGACGCCAGGCTTCCCGCCGCCCTTCACGTCCAGCTTCTTCCCGGCGCTGCTCTCCAGCTTCAGGCGGAAGCCGGCGATCGGCTCGAGGATGTGCACGCGCACGTTGGGCAGGCCCTTGCCCACCATGGTGCGGTTGTTGACCGACAGGTCCACCGCGTCCGCCCGCGCGAGCGAGGACAAGAGCAACGCAATGGCCAGGCACCCTCGAGTCATGGCTTCTCCTCCGGGGACTTCAGAACGCGGCCTTGAGGCTCTGCGGCAGGACGATGCGCGTCAACCGGCGATTCACTTTGTTGGCGAAGGGCAGCTCGGCCTTCGCCAGCAGATCGCCTTCATTGGTCCACACCAGCTCCTGCGTCAGTGGATCGTAGAGCTGCCAGGCGCGCGTCTTGCCCGAGGTGTTGGTCTGCAGCATCAGGACGAAGCGGCGGTGCTGGCCGGGGGCGGGGCCGATGGCGCAGGGCACCGGCAGGCCACGCGCCAGCGCGCCGGCCGCCGAGGCGATGGCGTCAGCGAGGCTCATGCCTCCCTGGGTGTCGACGTCGTGCTCGCGCCAGGCGACTGACAGGCCCCGCGTAGCCTCGGCGAGGAGATCCTCGAGCAGCCGGCCGGAGGACGGCGCCGGGCTGACGTGCGACTGGGACGGCGGCGGAGGCGCACTCCCCAGCGCGCCCCAGTCCATCGCCTTCGCGCGCGCGTCCGCGGACTCGGCTTCGAAGCCTGCCTTCTTCTTCCCGGACAGCCCGTGGGCGAGCGCGTCGTGGGCAGGGAGATCGAAGGTGGGCTTCACCTTCGGCTCCGGTGTCGGCGCCAGCTCGCGCGTCTCGTCCTCGTTGGGCTCGATGGTGCCGCCCTTGAGCTCGAAGGCGAACAGCGGATCGGCCTCGGCGCGCAGCAACTGCGCCACCGTGTAGTCCTCGGGCGCGGAGTCCTCCAGCGTGCAGGCCTCGTAGAGCTCCTCGTCGGACAGGCCGCGGATCTCGTCGGCGAAGGCGTGCACCTCCCCGGGCGTGTGGGCGGCGGCCACCGCGCGCTGGAGGAGCTCTCGCTGGAGATCGCTGCCTGCGTCCTCGAGCAGCTCGGTGAACAGCCTCTGCGCCCGGGCAGACCAGCGATCGAGCTGCTCCTGGGCCTCGTCGGAGACGGGGTGCTTCATCCCCTGCCCCCTTTGGGCAGCCGCTCGGATCCCCGCCGCAGCGCCGTCACCAACGCGCTCACCAGCGCCAGGCGCTCGAGGTGACTCACCAGGAGCGGCACGTCGACCTCGCTCTTCAGCTTCGCCGCCCAGCGCACCAGGAGCGACGCCAGCGCCGGTTGTCCCGCGAAGCGGTTGGACGCGAGCTGCTTGAGCCGCGCCGCCGCCTCGGAGACGCGCACCCCTTCCAGCCCACGGAGGTTGAGCACGCAGTCGTTCAAGTGCCGCTGCTGCACCTGCGCGTTCCGCAGGTCCCCGAGCTCCTCGAGCAGCACCTCGCCGTTCAGCTCGCGGCTGGCGAAGGGAGCGGAGGGCTGGGCGCGCGCGGTGGCCATCAGGCGTCACTTGAGCAGCGCCGCCAGGCCGATCAGGCCCAGCACCAGCGCGGCGATCGAATCTCCCGCGATGAGCCCGCCGCCCACGAGCGAGGTGGTGGACATGTCCTCGGGCAGATCCTCCGCGGTCTTGTCCTGCGGCAGCGCCTCGGCCTGCCATTTCTTCACCGTGTTCCAGAAGGAAGAGAAGACGCCGCCCAGGCCGAACCACATCGAGGTGGTGAACTCCACGAAGCCCGCGAAGGACGACGCGTACGGCGACGGCACCAGCACCGCGTCGAAGGCGAAGTCGAAGGCGAAGCCGGGCCCCTTCTTGCTCCACTCCTTGTACCGGGCGTTGCCCTTCACCAGCTTGCGGATCACCTCGGTGACGGCCCCGAGGGCCACGCCCACCAGCATCGCGGGGATCTGCCACGACAGCGGGTTGGTGAGGCCGCGCAGCGCGCCGACGAACTTGTACGTCATCGCCGACTGCCACTGATCCACCTTGAGCTCCGGGTGCGCGAAGGTGTCTTCCTTCAGCACCGGGTACGCGGCCATGAAGATCTTCGCCATGTACACGGCCAGCACCGCGCCGACGAAGACGCCGATCACCTGGTACCGGAACTGGTTGGTGCGGTTGGTGCCGAGCCGCCAGCCCGTCGAGCGATCCTGCTGCATGTCGCCGCCGATGGAACAGACGACGAAGACGATCGACCCCGCGAGCAGCCCGGCGATGGGATCGACGAGCCCCATGGCCGCCATCGCCACCACCGAGAGGACGAAGGCCGAGCTGATCGGATTGGAGTCGGTGATGCCGAAGGAGATGCCGTTGACCAGCATCATCACGAAGGACAGCGCCACGGCGAAGAGCACCCAGTGGATCGGCACGCCCAGCAGGCCCACCGACACGGCGATCACCGCGAGGCCCCAGACGACGACCCAGGTCACCAGGCGCGTGGTGTTGGTGCGCTTCCATTCCTCGCCCGCGGGCACGGGCTCGGCGCTCTTCGGAGCACCCGCCCGCAGCTTCGCCACGGCCTGCTTCAGGATGAGGGCGATGTCGACGACCGCCGCGCCCATGATCGTGCCCAGCGCCACGAGGAAGGCGAACTTGCGGTAGGGATCGTTCTGCCCCAGCCAGCCCTGCGCCCGCAGCCAGGGAGTGAGCAGCCACCAGATGGCGCCCCAGGTGATCGCCGGCACGCCGATGCGGGCGCCGACGATCATCCCCGCGCCCACGGTGGACGTGCTGATGCCCGTCGCCGCCACCGCGGCCAGCGCGCGGAAGTGCCCCAGCTTCTCGAGGATCAACGGGAAGGCGGCGCCGATGCCGATGCCGGTGAAGAGCTGCGCGACGCTGCGCCGGAGCAGCTTCAAGTCGGTCAGCGCACGCAGGATGTTCGCGACCGCGAGGCCCGACGGGTAGGTGAGCTGCAGCTTGTCGACGAGCAGCGGCGTGTACACCATGCCCACGCCCACGCCGAACATGCCGACGCAGAGGAAGTAGACGAGCAGGTGCCACGTCTTCGGCTCGGGCAGGCCCAGCCACACCATCGCCTGGATCAACACGCCCATCGCCGCCATCGAGGCCACCGACGCCGCGGCGGTCTGCATGTAGTTGGCGCCGTGCTTCCCCTCGGGGCCGTAGAAGTACGTCACGACGGACCCGAGGATCCCCGCGAGCACCTGGCCGCCCACGAAGAAGCCCAGCGAGAAGTTCATGTAGCTGGCGGTGATGCCGCCGAGCGGCCCGAGGACGAGGATCGCGATCAGCGCGAGGAAGAGGTAGTACCCCGGCGTGTTCATCGGCAGCAGCCGGGGCAGCAGTCGGGTTTGCGGGGCGGGCTCGGTACTCACGAAAGGGACTCCCGGGCGAAGAAGCCGCGCACCCTACTTGAAAAGTGCGCCCCCGAGGGGAACCGCGATCGCCTCAGCCCTCTCGAGCCGCCTCGAGAGCGGCCAGCAGCCCGTCGACCGCCGCCTGGCGAGGCAGGTAATAGTCAGCCTCAGACTGCCACGAGCGCGCCACCCGGACCGTCACCAGCCCCGGCTCCTCCAGCGCGAAGACGTCCTCGTCGGTGCCGTCGTCGCCCACGTACAACACCCGTTCTGCGCGCGCGGCCTCCGCGAGCCGGCGCACGGCGTCACCCTTGTGCGGCGTTCCGGCGGGCACGACGTTCACCACCTGCTTGCCGGGGACGACGCGGACCGCCAGCGGGAGCGCGCGCACCGCCGCGAGGATTTCCCGGTGCGCCGCCGCGGGGCGCTTCGTGCCGCGGAAGTGCAGCGAGAGCGAGAAGCGCTTGTCCTCCAGCTCGACGCCTGGCACCGAGGCGAGGCTCCGCGCGAGGAACCCGTGGGCCCTCGACACCGCTCGCGCCACGGCGCCCGTCGCAGCTGAGGGCTCGATGCCGTGGTTCCCTACGACGTACTTCACCCCCAGCCCGCGCACCCGCGCCGCCACGTCGGAACGCGCGCGCCCGGAGATCACCGCCACCGGGTACCGCTCGCACACCCCCGCCAGGACCCGCCGCGTGGAGGCCCTCATCGCCGCGCGGGTCCGCTGGGCGACGATGGGGGCGAGCGTGCCGTCGAAGTCGAAGGCCAGGAGCGAGTGGGCGTTCGCCAGCTTCGCCGCCAGCGCGGTCAGCGACGGTCCTCCGAGCAGCTTCACGGCGAGGCGACCACCGGCGTGAGGGGGCTCAGCCGCCCGGTGAGGCGCTCGCGACGGCGCAGCTCAGCAGCGTCTACGAGCATGCGGCCGGCCCAGCGGTACACGTTGAACTCCGACACCAGGCGCCGCAGCGATCGCATCCGCTCGCGCTGCTCCTCGGGCGACATCTTCAGCGCGGTGGCCAGCGCGTCGCTCGCCTGGCTCAGGTCGTACGGGTTCACCACGAGCGCCTCGGTGAGATCGCGCGCCGCGCCCGTAAACTGGCTGAGCAACAGCACGCCCTGCTCGTCCTCGCGCGCCGCGACGAACTCCTTCGCCACCAGGTTCATGCCGTCGTGGAGGCTCGACACGTAACAAAGGTCGGCAGCCCGGTAATACCGAAAGACCGTGGGCGGCTCATGGTGCGCGCGCAACAAGACGACCGGCTTCCAGGAAGCCGTGCCCCAGCGCGCGTTGATCTCGTTGGCGAGCCGCTCCACCCGCTCGTTGAGCTCCTGGTACCGGACGATCTTCGTCCGGCTGGGCGCGGCCAACTGCACGAAGGTGAAGCGCCCGCGGAACTCCGCGAAGCGCCTGAGCACCTCGTCGACGGCGGCTAGCCGCTCCTCGACCCCCTTGGTGTAGTCGAGCCGGTCGATGCCCACGCCCAGCCGCGTGTCCTCGGGCAGACCCAGCTCCCGGCGCACGCTGGCCCGGCATTCCTGGACCGGGGCAACGTCGCGCAGCCACCGCACCGGCCACTCGATGGAGATGGGGTACGGCCGCACCAGCGTCTTGCGCCCATGCTGCACCACCGCGTGCGCCTCGCGATCGATGCGGCTCTCCATGAAGGCGTCCACCGTGTCGATGAAGTTGTTGCAGTGCTGTTGGGTGTGGAAGCCGACGATGCTCGAGCCCAACAGCCCGGAGATCAGCTCCTCGCGCCACGGGCAGATGCCGAAGCGCTCGGAGTTCGGCCAGGGCACGTGCCAGAAGGTGATGATGGTGGCGCGGGGCAGCCGCTCGCGGATCATCCGTGGCGCGAGCGCGAAGTGGTAGTCCTGCACCAGCACGATCGGCTCGTCGGAGTCGACCTCCTCGCACACCGCCTCCGCGAAGCGCCGGTTCACCGCGACGTAGCGCTCCCAGTCACCGGCGCGGAACACCGGCCGGGCGTGGGCCACGTGGCAGAGCGGCCAGAGCCCCTCATTGGAGAAGCCGTAGTAGTAACCGGCTTCCTCTTCCTCGGAGAGCCACACGCGGCGCACCAGGTACGACTCTTCGCCCGGCGGCACGCGCACGCGGCCCTTCGCGTCGACCGTGTCCCGATCCGCGCTGCCGCTGCCGTGGGCCACCCAGGTGCCCGAACAGGCCCGCATCACCGGCTCCAGCGCGGTGACGAGCCCGCTCGCCGGGTGCAGCACCTTCACCTCCCCGCCGGCGCCCCGCTCGTGGACGTAGGGCTCCCGGTTCGCCAGCACCACCACCCGCTCGCCCTGCAGGTGACGGATCAGGGTCGCCTTGAGCCGTTCGGGATCCCAGGGCCCCACCCGCGCCTCGGTGTCTCGCTCGCGCGTCAGGCGGTCCACCAGCGAGCGCACGTCGCGCACCAGGGGCTGAAATTCCCGTGACGGCTCGCCCAACAGCGCGCGCTGGAGCTCGAGCGTCCAGCCACGCCAGGCGAAGCGCGCCGCCAGGAGCGTCGCCACCGCGGCCGCGAGCGCGAGCACGAAGAAGCCACCGAAAAGCACCTTGCGCGTTGCCGCATCGCGGTGATCCGCGTAGGCCAGGTCGTGTACCAGCACCACCGAGCCCAGCACGCCCGCGGGGCCCTCGAGCGGAGTCACCGTGAGGTGCAGCGTGCTGTCTTCGGGGCTCACCACGAAGCCGCGCCCGTCCGCGTGCGCCTGCTGCGCCACCGCCGCGCAGGTGAACTCCAGCGGGTACTGCGCCGTGGCCGCGAGCAGCTCGCCGTTCGCCCGGCAGGCCGCCGCCCCGAGGATGCGGCTGTCGCGGGTGATGTCTTCCAGCGCGTCGCCCACGTTGGAGCGATCTTCCGGCCAGCCTCGCAACAGCCCAACCCTCGCCGAGTTGACTACCAGCTTCGAGCGCAGCGCGAGATCCGACTCCCACCACGCCCTCGTCGTGCGCGCGAGCACCGCCCAGGCTGCAACGGTCACCAGCCCCAGCACCCCGAGCAGGACCAACACGAATCGGACCGCGCGACGCATCGACTCGTCTATAACCTGCTTTGGTTGCATATCCAATGACCTGTCTGAGGAGGGCGCGTGCTGGCCGAACTGGGGCTCATCGGGAACTGTCAAATCTCGGCGCTGGTGCGCAGGGACGGGGCGATCGTCTGGGCGTGCATGCCGCGCTTCGACTCGCCGCCCGTCTTCGGCGCGCTGCTGGACGATCGCGGCGGTCGCTTCACCATCTGCCCAGCCGACGGCGGGCAGGGCGTGCAGCGTTACCTGCCCAACACCAACGTGCTGGAGACGCGCTTCGACACGCCCCACGGCGCCTTCCGGGTGTTGGACTTCGCGCCGCGCTTCGTCCTGTACGAGCGCAGCTTCCGCCCCACGAAGCTGGTGCGCGTCGTCGAGCCGTTGTCGGGCACGCCGAGGATTCGTGTGGCCTGCGCGCCGGTGCTGGGCTGGTCGAAGGCGACCCCAGCGAGCGACACCGGCTCGCACCACGTTTCCTGGCGTGGCTACGACGCCGAACTGCGCCTCACCACCGACGCGCCCCTCACCTACTTGAATGGCGAGCCCTTCGCGATCACCGGAAAGCGCCACTTCGTGCTGGCCTGGGGCGCCCCGGTGGAAGAGCCGCTGGCGCCCCTGTGCGCGCGCTTCCTCGACGAGACGGTGCGCTACTGGCAGCGCTGGGTGAAGCACTGCGACATCCCCCCCATCTACCAGGCGCAGGTGATCCGCTCGGCGCTCGCGCTCAAGCTGCACTGCTTCGAGGACACCGGCGCCATCGTCGCGGCGGTGACCACGTCCATCCCCGAGGCGCCGGGCTCGGGCCGCACGTGGGACTACCGCTACTGCTGGCTGCGCGACGCCTTCTACGTGCTGGACGCATTCCACCTCCTGGGTCAGTTCGAGGAACGCGAGCACTTCCTCAACTACCTGGTGAGCGTCGCTTCCGGAGCCGGCGACGAGCTGGCGCTGGCGCCGCTGTACCGGGTCGACGGCAGCAGCGACCTGGAAGAGCGCACGCTGGAAGACTGGCGTGGCTACGCAGGCGAGCAGCCGGTGCGGGTCGGCAACGCCGCGGCGCGGCACCTGCAACACGACGTCTTTGGCGAGATGGTGCTGGCCTTGACGCCCCTGTTCCTCGACGAGCGCTTCCGTGAACAGGTGACGCCCCAGGTGCTGGACCTGGTGACGCGGCTGGCCCGCAAGGCCGTGCGGGTGGCTGGCACGCCCGACGCGGGCATCTGGGAGCTGCGCCGGAAATGGCGCCCGCAGACCTTCAGCACGCTGATGTGCTGGGCGGCGGCCGACCGCATGCAGCGCATCGCGCAGCTCCACCGCCCGCAGGACGCGCCCGAGTTTGCTCGGGAAGCCGCCCGGCTGCGTGAGGAGATCCTCCGAGAGGCGATCGACCCGGCGCGAGGCTGCCTCGTGGCGGAGTACCAGGGCAAGGAGGTGGACGCGGCGCTGCTCCAGGCGGTGACGCTGCGCCTGCTGGCTCCGGACGATCGACGGCTCCATGCCACCATCGACGCGGTGAAGGCCGACCTCGGGCTGGACGGGTGGCTCAAGCGCTACCGCACCGACGACGGCCTGGGGGTGCCCGAGGTGGCCTTCATGCTCTGCACCTTCTGGCTCATCGAAGCGCTGGCGCGCGTGGGCCGGCTCGACGAGGCGCGGGCGTTGGTCGCGCGGGTGAGCGAGGTGAAGGCACCGCTGGGCCTGCTCGCCGAAGACGTGGCGCCGGCGACGGGCGTGATGTGGGGGAACTTCCCCCAAGCCTATTCGCACGTGGGCCTCATTCACGCGGCGTTCGCCGCCGCGCCCCGCTGGTCGGAGTGGACCTGACGACGAGCTTCACCCGCGCTGGCCGCATGCGGTGCTGTCCGGAGGTGCGCCGGAAATGACTGAGTGACTGCAACTCGTGGGCGGGGGCATCCTCCTCTACTTCGGCGCCAAGTGGTTCGTCGGCGGCGCCTCTGCGTTGGCGCTCGCGCTGCGGGTGCCCAGTTGATCGTCGGCCTGACGGTGGTGGCATACGGCACCTCGGCGCCCGAGGCGATCGTCGGCATCGAGGCCGCGTCCGGTGGCCACGGCGACGTCGCGCTGGGAACGTGGTGGGCTCGAACATCGCGAACGTCGGGCTCATCCTCGGGCTGGCGGCGCTGGTGAAGCCGGCCCGCGTCGACGGCGCGCTGCGACGACGCGAGCTGCCGGTGCTGGTGGCCAGCACCGCGCTGCTGGCGGGGACGGTCTCCGTCCCCATCGGCGCAGTGTGGTTCGATCTCGCGGCGCTGGGCGTGATGAAGCTGCTGGCCGCCGCCTTCATCCGCACCGAGCGCACCATCAGCCGGGTCGAGGGCGCCGTGGTGCCGACGCTGTACGCCGTCTTCACCGCCGGGGTGGGGGTGACGGGCTGACCTTCAGCGCTCGGCCTCTGCTTCCAGCCGGCGGGTGAGCTCCGCCAGGACTCGCCGGGTCGAGGCGATCGCCGCCGGCGGGGACGACGTCAGGAGGCCCTCGACCGCGAGCTCGACGGTGGCCCGCGTCGGGTGATCCAGGCGACGGCCGGCAGGCGAGAGGTGCAGGTGAAGGACGCGGCGATCGCTTCTGCTTCGGCGGCGGACGATGAGCCCCTTCTTCTCCAGCCGCCTGACCGAGATGGAGATGGTGCCCGGGTCGAGGTGGAGCTCCTGCGACAGCTCGGCCGAGGTGATGCCTGGCCGCCACCCGATGAGGCGAACGAGCATGCGCTGCTGCGCGGTGATGCCGAGGCGTTCCTCCATGCGCGCAGATAGCCGCTCGAGGGCGTGGTTCACCTGCCAGAGCGATCGCATGAAGCCCAGCGCGGGGGGCAGGTGCATGAGCCCGCTCGTCTTCACCTTCGGCCTCACGGCGCGAAGCCCACCACCGAGAGTCCGAGCCGATCGGCCCACTTGAACAGCAGCGCCGCGTCCAGCAGGACCGTCTTCCCTGCCTCCACCGCCAGCACCTTCGCGCCCGCCTCGCGCATCACCTCCAGCGTCACCGGCCCGGCCGCGGGGAGATCGAAGCGGAGGTCCTGCCCCGGCTTGCACCGCTTCACCACCACGCCGCCCGGCCCGCCGTACTTCCCCGCGCGGCGAATGCACTCGTCGGTGCCCTCCACCGCTTCCACCGCGAGCACCACGCCGTTCTTCACCACCACGGTCTGGCCGACGTCGGCACGCCCGAGAGACAGGGCCACCTCGCGGCCGAGCTCCACATCGCGCTCCTGAGCCTTCGTCAACCTCGGCCCGGCCAGGTGCCCCGCGCGCGCCAGCACCTGCGGCACGAAGTCGGTGGCCGAGACGATGGTGACGCCCTGCTCCTCGAAGTACGCGGCCGAGGCCCGCAGGAGTTCGTCGTCGCGCATGCTGCGCACCTTCGAGGCGATCTTCAGCATGCCGAAGTCCGGCCGCGCCTGGGTGAGGCTGCGGATCCGCCCGATGCCGCCAGCCATCACCGCCTTCGTGACGCCCCGCCGCCGGAAGGCCTGGACGATGTGGGCGGCCTGCCCCACCTTCACCCAGTCCAGCGTGGCGACGACGGGCTCCAGCTCGCTGCGTTCGGCCTCGCCCTCGAAGGCCACGGCGTGCACCGCCAGCCCCTTCTCCCGCGCCGCCTCGGCGAAGAGCACCGGGAGCCGCCCATTCCCCGCGATGAGGCCGATCGAGTCCATGCGTCATCGCGTGATGCCGCGCTTGCTGGTGGTGATGAAGTCCAGCAACACCTCGATCTCGGGGTGGCTGCCGTACTCCGCCTTCAAGCGGCTGATCGCCTCGTTGAGCCCCAGCTTGGAGCGGAAGAGGATCTTGTACGCGTCCTTGATGCGGCTGATCTGCTCCTCGGTGAAGCCGTGGCGGGTCAGCCCCACCGTGTTGAGGCCGGCCAGTTCGGCGCGATCGCCCTGCGCGGTGCAGTACGGGGGCACGTCCATCACCACCATGCCGCCGCCGGCGATGAAGGCGTGCTTGCCGAGGCGGGTGAACTGGTGGACGGCGGACAGGCCGCCGACGATCACGAAGTCGCCGACCTCCACGTGCCCCGCCAGCGTCGCCGCGTTGGCCAGCACGCAGCCGTTGCCGACGATGCAGTCGTGCGCCACGTGGCTGTAGGCCATGAAGAGGTTCTTGTTGCCCACCCTCGTCACGCCCCCGCCGCCCGCGGTGCCGGTGTGCAGCGTGGCGAACTCGCGGATCTGGTTCTCGTCGCCGATGACGAGCTTCGTCTTCTCGCCGGCGTACTTGAGATCCTGCGGCTGCGCCCCGATGGACGCGTGGTGGAAGATGCGGTTCCGCTCGCCGATGGTGGTGTCGCCGTCGATGACCGTGTGCGGACCGACGGTGGTGCCAGCGCCGATGGTGACGTCCGGGCCGATGATGGCGTAGGGGCCGATGACGGCCTCGGGGTGCACCTTCGCCTTCGGGTCGACGATCGCAGTGGGGTGAATGCTCACGGCGTCTTCCCGCTGCGCTTGGCGATGGTCGCCAGGAACTCACCTTCCGCCACCACCTGGCCGTCGACGGTGGCGACGCCCCGCTGCTTCCACACCACGGACTTGGCCTTCACCACCTCGGCGGTCAGCGTCAGCCGATCGCCCGGCACCACCGGCTTCCGGAAGCGGGCGTTGTCGATCCCCATCAGGTAGATGACGTACTCGTCCTGCGAGAAGCCGGTGCTCTTGAAGGCGAGGATCGCGCAGGCCTGCGCCAGCGCCTCGAGGATGAGCACGCCCGGCATCACCGGGTGGCCGGGGAAGTGGCCGTTGAAGAAGTCTTCGTTGGCGGTGACGTTCTTGTAGCCGACGAGCTTCTTGTGGAGCTCCAGCTCCACCACGCGATCCACCAGCAGGAACGGGTAGCGGTGCGGCAGGAGCTTCGCGATCTCCACGGTGTCCATGCTCACTTGGCCTTCTCCTTCTCCAGCTGATCCAGACGCTTCTTGAGCTCCCTGAGCTCCTTCGCCAGCTCGGGCAGCTTCGCGAACAGCGCCGCCGAGCGCAGGAAGTCCTTGTGCGGCATCGCGGGCGCGCCGAGCACCGTGGCGCCGTCCTCCACGTCGTGCATCACGCCGGCCTGCGCGCCCACCTTCGCGAGATCGCCGATGCGCAGGTGCCCCGCCGTGCCCACCTGCCCCGCCAGCACCACGCCCGTGCCCAGCGTCGTCGTCCCCGACAGCCCCACCTGCGCGCAGAGGATGGAGAGCGGCCCGACGACGCTGTTGTGGCCGACCTGCACGAGGTTGTCGATCTTCGAGCCCCTGCCGATCACGGTCTCGCCGGTGGTGGCGCGGTCGACGCAGGAGCACGCGCCCACCTCCACGTCGTCCTCCACGCGCGCGATGCCAGCCTGCGGGATCTTCACGTGCTCAGGCACGGACATGTCCAGGGCGAAGCCGAAGCCGTCCGCGCCGATGACCGCCCCTGCGTGCAGGAGGCATCGCGCCCCCACCACGCAGCGATCCATCACCGAGACGTTGGGAGAGAGGATCGTGTCTTCCCCGATGGACGCGCCCTCGCCCACGTACGCCCCGGGGTAGAGCACCGCGCGCGCGCCGACGGTGGCGCCTTTGCCGACGTAGGCGTTCGCCATCACGGTGGCAGTCGCGTCGACCCGGGCCTCGGGGTGAACGAAGGCCTCGCTGGAGCGGCCGGGCGCGTGCTGCTTCTTCGGGTGGAAGACCTGGGCGATGCGGGCGAAGGCGAGGTGCGGGTTCTTCACGCGCACGTGGGTGCGGCTGCCGCGCGGCGGCGCGTCGTCAGACACCAGCACCGCCGAGGCCTTCGTGGCGGCGAGCTGGGCCTTGTACTTCTGGTTCCCGTAGAAGGAGAGCTGCCCCGGCTGGGCCGCCTCCAGGCCGCTGACGCCGGAGATCTCCAGGGCGCCGTCGCCGTCCACTTCGCCGCCGACCAGCGCGGCCAACTCTCGGATCGTCTTGGACATCACTGCTTCGGCGCGTCCTTCGGGGCGGGCGCGGGGGCCGGCTTGCCGCCCTTCGCGGGGTACTTCTCGTTGTAGCTGCGGACGAGCTCGTTGGTGAGATCCATCGACGACGGGGCGTACACGAGGCCCGAGTCGCTCTTCTCGAAGACCATGGCGAGGCCTTCGCGCTGCGCGATGCCGGCGATGATCGGGTCCATCTTGTCGAAGATCTTCTTGAGCTCGGTCTGCTCCTTCTTGGCGAGGTCGAGCTGCGCCTGCTGCTCGCGCTGGGTCAGCTCGAGCACCTTCTTCTGCATCTCGGAGTACTTCTGGACGCGGACCTCTTCGCTCATCATCGCGGCCTGCTTCTCGAGGACCAGGCTGTCGGCGCGCAGCTTGTTCTTCTCACTCTCGAGGCCGTTCTTCACCTTGTCGAGCTCACTCTTGAGGCGGGCCTTGGCTTCCTTGCCTTCGTGGACCTCCTGGAGGGCGCGCTGGAGATCGACGTACCCCAGCTTCAAGTCGGCCAGCGCGGGCGAGGCGAGCGCGAGGGTGAGGAAGGCGAGGAGGGGCGCTGGGCGCATGACGTGGCTCCGGACGGACAGAAAACCGCGCGGACCCTATGTGTGGGGGGTGGGGGGGTCAAGGCGGGCCACTGACTGCTCGCGTCGGGCCCGGTTGCTCTGGTAGGAGGACCACGTGGACCAGAAGCGGATCCTCCTCATCGACGACAGCGAGATCACCCTCGCGATGGAGAAGGCGGTGCTCGAGGCGCGCGGCTACGACGTGCGCGCCACGTCCACGCTGATGGAGTTCGAGAAGATGCTGGCGGACTTCAAGCCGCACGTGATCCTCACCGACATCCACATGCCCGAGGCGAAGGGCACGGACATCTGCCGGACGCTGAAGAACGAGTACGGGACGCAGGACATCCCCATCGTGCTGTTCAGCTCGCTCAAGGATGAGGAGCTCGAGGCGCTCGCGACCCAGGTGGGCGCGGACGGCTACCTGTCGAAGGCGCACGGGGTGGAGGCGCTCGGCGAGAAGGTGGATGAGCTCTTCGAGAGCATCATCTGGTGACTCCTCCTGCTCCTCCGTCGGGGGAGCAGGCTGGGGCGCGGGCGCGCTCGTCGTCCTGACGCTGCTCTCGTCCTGCACGACGCGCGAGACGCGCCCCGCTCATCCAGCCGCGAGAGCCATCCTCTACTTCTCGGCGGACATGAAGGGCTACCTGGGCCCCTGCGGTTGCAGCGAGAACATGCGGGGCGGCATCTCGCGAGCGGCGGCCGAGCTGGCGAAGGCGCGCGCCTCGGGAGTTCCGGTGTTCTACGTCGACTCGGGCGATGGGCTCTTCGGCGCGCCCAGCATCCCCGAGGACGCAGTGGGCCAGCAGGAGCGGAAGGCGCGAGCGCTGGCGGACGCGTTCAAGGCGATGGGCTTGTCGGTGCGCGCGCCCGGGCCGATGGACGACGCGCGGGGGGCGTCCTTCCGTGAGGCCCTTCAACTTCCGGAGGTGAAGGCGGGGAACATCCGCTGGCTGACGGCGGGGGCGTACCAGGTGGCGGTGATCTCCGCGGCGGACGTGGCGGCGGCCGAGGCGCTCGCGTCGAAGGCGCGCGGCGAAGGAGCTGCCTTCACGGTCGCCCTCGTGCCGCAGTCGATGGACGTGGCGTTGCGGGGGGCGATCTCCGCGCCCAACGTGGATCTCGTCATCGCGTCGAAGCCGAAGGACGACTTCGCGGCCGAAAACAGCCGGGTGGCGGGCGGGGCGACGAAGGTGGCGCAGGTGCAGAACAAGGGGCGCACGCTCCTGCGAGTCGACGTCTCCTTCCGCGACGGCGGGAGGGTGGAGTGGGTGAAGGGCACCTCGGAGCGCGACCGGGAGTTGACGGCGCTCGACGAGCGGATCGAGCTGATGCGCGCGCAGGTGGACGCGCCGGGGCTGGGAGCAGAGCTCAAGGCGCTCAAGCAGGCCAAGCTGGAAGAGCTGCTGGCGCGCCGGCAGGCCCTCGCGGAGGCGCCCCTGCCCTTCCCCGAGGATCGCACCGCGGCGACGTTCCGCTTCGTGCCCCTCGAGCCGGGCCTGCCGCAGGATCCCACAGTGCAGGCCATCGAAGCCGCGTACGACCGGGACGTGGGGCTGCTCAACCTCGCCTGGGCGAAGAAGCACGGGAAGGACTGCGAGCCGCCGGATCTCGATCGCGCCGGCTACGTGGGGAGCGCGGCGTGCATCGGCTGTCACCCCTTCGCGGGGAAGGTGTGGCAGGCGACGAAGCACACGCACGCGTACGCCTCGCTGGAGGAGAAGGGAAAGCAGTACCACCTCGACTGCATCGGCTGTCACGTGACGGGGTGGAAGCAGCCTGGAGGCGTGTGCCGCATCGACGACACGGACGAGCGGCGCGAAGTCGGCTGCGAGTCCTGCCATGGCCCCGGCTGGCGGCACACGCAGATGCCGGTGAAGGAGCACATCAAGCGCGCGAAGGAGCCGGCCGCGTGCACCGGGTGCCACGATCGCGAGAACTCCCCGCACTTCGACTTCGACAGCTACGTGCAGAAGGTCCTCGGCCCGGGCCACGGCCAGCCGATGCCTCCGGACGCGGGAAGCCAGTGAACGAACGACGCCCTCAAGCCTGAAGGCCCCTGGCCGTGGCGCTGCGCGCCGAAGACGGCTCGGGCAGCTCGGGCAACGGCGCGAACCACTTCGCCTTGAGAAACCACGCGACCATCACGGTGGCGATGAGCGCGAGCACGAGCGCCACCTGCCGGCGGCGACGCTCGGCCGGAGTCAGCACATGGGCATGCGGCGCTTCGGCTTCGCCCTCCTTCACGAAGTCCGCGAGCAGTTGCTCCGTCGTGCGGGCGGGCGCTCCGGGCACGGAATCGGACGACTTCGTCGCGGGCGTGGCGTCGGGCGACTCCTGCTGAGGCTCGCGCGCCTGTCCCTTCCTCGCGCTGGGCGCTGCCCACTCGTCGGGCAACGCCGGTGACGCGGGAGACTGCCGTGGCGCACGCAACTCCTCGGCGGGCGAGGGCCGCGCTGTCGCCGTCGCCGGCGGGGGTGGAGGCGCAAACAACTCCTCCGCAGGTGCTGGCCGCGCTTTCGCCGTCGCCGGCGGCGGGGGAGGCGCAAACAACTCCTCCGCAGGCGCTGGCCGCGCTTTCGCCGTCGCCGGCGGCGGGGGAGGTGCAAACAACTCCTCCGCAGGCAGGGGCCGCGGCGCACGC
>JBFMHF010000044.1:0-45431 GCA_040752975.1 Myxococcota bacterium | reverse complement strand
CGTCCGCCGAAGGACAAGAAAACCCCCGAGGCCGTCCGCCGAAGGACAAGACAAACCCCCGAGGCCGTCCGCCGGAGGACAACAAACCCCATGAGGCCGTCCGCCGAGGACAACCACCTCACCCCGCCGCCCGCGAGGGCACATCCATCACCGTCACCGGCAGCTCGCACTCATTCGTCGTGACATTCACCAACGTCATCCCCGCCACCTCCCACTGCCCGCGCGCCTCGTGGATGTGCCCGAAGAGGTGGTAGCGCGGCTTCGCCCGCCCGAGGTGCCGGAGCAGGTCCTCGCAGCCCACCTCACGCCCGTCGAAGCAGCGATCGCCGTAGCCCGCCGGCGGCCCGTGCGTCACCAGAATGTCCAGCCCCTCGGGGATGAGCTTCCACTTCTCCTCGAGGGGCGCACCCCGGTGCAGGTTGAACGCCCAGCTGTGAAACCACGGCTGCCACGGGCTGCCCCAGATGCGCAGGCCCGCCACCGTCACCTCCGCGTCCTCGAGGTAGAGGAAGTCGCGGAAAATGGCGCGCGCCGCCGCGGGCTCGTTCTCGAAGAGGAAGTCGTGGTTGCCCGCAACGACGACCTTGTGCCGGTGCGGCAGCCTGCGCAGCCAGTCCGCCACCGCCTCCAGCTGCGGGCGGGTGCCCCTCATCGTCAGGTCCCCCGCGTGGATGAGGACGTCCCCGTCGGGCACCGTCAGCTTCTCGTGGAAGCCGTGCGTGTCCGCCATCGCCACCACTCTGACGGCCTTCGCGCTCACGTCACTTCGGCGGCTGCGGCGCCAACAGGAAGATGACGGTGGCCACGCCCACCAGCGCAGCCCCGGTGACGCCCCACACCACCGGGCTGGTGTACCAGGGCTTCTGGTCCACCACCGACAGCTGCAGGGGAGAGCCCGCTCCGGCCACCCGCGCCACCGTCGCGTTGGTCCCGTCCAGCGCCTCCACGAAGTACCAGCTGGTGTAGCTCGACGCGCCCTTCGGCGGCGGAATGAAGCCCGTACACGCCTCGCCCTCGCACGTCATCTCCGAGGACGCGAAGGGGCCAGTGGGCGCCAGCGCGTGACGCAGCAGCACCCGCGTCACCACCTTCTCGGGGTCCGCCACCACCACCCGCACCTGCGACGGCGCGTCGTCCTCCTTGCGGGGCTCCACCTCGAGCCGCGCCCGGGAGAGGTACACCTTGCGCATCTTCGCGACGAAGTCGACCTGCTTCGCCGGCGCACCCGCGGGCGGGGCAAACTTCGGGTCGCTCTCGAAGGCCTCCTGCGCGCGGGCCTCGGCGTTCGCGTTGTCCCCCAGCACCAGGTGGATGAAGGCCACCTCCATCAGGGCCTCGGCGCGCTCCTTCAGCGGCCGCTCCGGCAACGCGAGGTACCGCTGGTACTCGACGACGGCCTCCTCGTACCGCAGTTGCTCGCCCAGCTTCCGGGCCTCCAGGAGGCTGGGGGGCGTCTCCGTCACCGGCGCGGCGGCCAGCACCTCCCGCACGGCCGAGCCCGACTCCGGCAACAGCACGATGCTGCGCGGCGAGTCGGCAGGCACGACAGCGAGGAGGAGCGCGAGCCACATGCGTCGACGTCTTTACCCCGTTTCCGGCCTGTGCGGGGCCTCGACGGCGCGCGCCTCAGGCCAGCGCGGGAGGCTGCGTTGGGGCAGGCGTCGGTTGACGCCACTCGAGGGCCGGCAGCGCTGCCCCATGGTGCCGCGCCAGCTCACGGGCCGTCTCAAACTCCTCTCGCAGCACGACGTGCGGCTCTCGGGTGCCCACGCGGGTGGCGGCATCGGCGTTGGGGTCCGACCGCTCCGCCAGCAGCCGACCACCAACGTACAGCGCCAGCGCGAGCAACTGGAACAGCACCGCCGGCGAGTTGACGAGGTTGACGAACCAGTACCCCTGCTCCACCGCCGCCACCAACAGGCCCAGCAGCGCGAACAGCCCGGCGATGAGGGTGAAGCCGCCGAAGCGCTGCAGCCGCGCCGCATCCAGCATCGACGGCTGATACCGCCCGCACCCCGGGCAGGCGACGCAGGGCGGCTCCCCGGCGCGCCCCTTGAAGGCGAAAGAGGTCTGGCAGAAAGCGCAGGCCACTGCGTGCCAGGCGCCGCGCGAAGAAGTCGGGGAAGTCGTCATCGGGTGGCTCCGTCTCGAGTCATCCGCGGTGCGTCATGCACCGTGGAGGGACAGACCCCCCGTGCACCGGAGGCGTGCAGGAAATCGAACCCCCCTTCGCGCCAGCCGGACGGAGGGACGTCGCCAAAGGCCCGAATTGACTCGGCTCCAGGGGTGGCATGGGCCCTGCCCTCCCCGCCGGCCATGCGCACACACACCCTGATGCTGATGCTGCTGTCGCTGTGCTCGACCCCGGCCCTCGCAGATGAGTGGTGGGAACGGGAACGGGAGGAACGAGAGGAACGCCGGGAGCGGGAGCGGCGAGAAGAGCTGGAAGACGAGCGGTTGAAGGAACAGGCCGAACGCCGCCGCGAGGTGAACCGGCAGGAGCAGCAGCTCAAGGCCATGCAGCGCGACGCGGCGCGCGCGGACACCCGCCAGGCGCTGCGCTCCGTTCCCGTCATGAAAAGCGAGCGCCCGGGCGCGAAGCGCCTGTGGCACGAAGGATTGCCGCAGGCGCAGGTCGCCGCCATCCGCAAACTCGTGGAGTCGAACTACCTCATCAAGAGCCTGGCCTTCACCCCGGACGGGAAGGGCTTCGTCATCATCTACGGGAAGAACGCCGTCTTCGCACGAGGCATCCCCGAGAGCCTGGAGAAGGCCTTGAACGAGGAGGCGGCCCGCGACGAGGAAATCCGCTCGGTGGCCTTCACGCCCCGGGGCGGCTGGGCCTTCGTCTACGGGCACAACAGCGTCCGCTGGAACGACGTCTCCGAGGACTTCGCCGACGCCGCCAGGCGCGCGCACGGCGAAGGGACGAAGATTCACCACGTCGCGTTCTCGAGCTCCGGGTATCTCATCATCTACGGGCGCAACTACCGCGAGGCCAGCGGGGTTCCGCGGGAATTGGTGACCCGCGTGGACAACCTCTCGGGTGGGTTGACGATGCTCCATTCCGTCTCCATTCGCGCCGACGACACCTGGGTCGCCTCCGTGCAGGGCGCCTACAGCATCAACGCCTCGGACATCCCCCCGAAGCTCGACGCGCTCCTGAGTGAGTCGGCGAAGGTCGACCGCGAGCTGACCCTGGTCGTGTTGCACCCCAGGGGCGGCTGGGTGGCGCTCGCCCAGAAGTAGTCGCCGCGGCAGCCAGTGCCGTGACCAGCGCAGCTGACTGACGGCACCAACTGCTGGAGCACCGCCTGGCAGTCCGCGTTCGCCGAGATTGTCCTTGTTGCCTCGGCCTCCCTGACCAGGCACTCGCCTCGCGCTCCTGCGAAGTCAGTCGACTGCCTCGGTGTCGATGCGGGTCGACGCCGGGGGGCTGGCCGGGGCTTCGGAGGCGAGGGCCGCTCGTACCAACTCGGCGAGGGCGAGCTCATCCACCGCCGGGCCAGTGGACAGGAGGGCCTCGCGAAAGTCACGGGACGACGGAAAGCGGGCGGCCGCGTCCGCCGCGAAGGCGCGAAGCAACACCTCGCGCAGCCCGGGCTCCACGCCCGCCAGCGCCGGCGGCTGGGCGTCCCTGATGCGGTCCATCGTCTCCAGCGGCGTGGCGGCGTCGAAGGGGCGCGCGCCGGTGAGCAACTCGGCCGTCAGCGTCCCCAACGCGAACTGGTCGCTCGCCGGACTGAGCGCGCGGCCCGCCACCTGCTCCGGCGACATGTACGCGTACGTGCCCTTGCGCACGCCGCCGCGCGTCTGCTCCCGCAGCTGCGTGGCGCGGGCAATGCCGAAGTCGGCCAGCTTCACCTCGCCCCACCTCGAGAGCAGCACATTCTTCGGGCTGACGTCGCGGTGCACGACGCCCAGCGGCCGGCCCGACGCGTCCGCGGCCTCGTGCAGCGCGTGGAGGCCCAGCGCCAGCTCACCCGCGATGAAGCGCGCCACGTCGGCCGGGAGAGGAAGCCCCAGCCGCGAGAGGTCCACCCCGTCGACGAAGTCCAGCCGCACCCACGGGCGCCCTTCCGCCACGCCCGCGTCGTGCGCCTGCACCAGGTTGCGGTGAGACAAGAGCGCCTGCAGCCGCGCCTCTTCGAGGAACATCCGCTCCAGCTCCGGCTCGCCCAGCAGCTCGGCCTTCAGCGTCTTGATGACGACGACCTTCTCGAAGCCGCTGGCGCCGTAGACGCGCGCCTTGAAGACCTCGGCCATGCCGCCCTGGCCGAGCTTCGCTTCGAGGAGGAAGGGGCCGAAGGGCCTCGGCAGCTCCATCACGTCGGCGTCAGCACTTCCATGTCGAGGTGCATTCTCCGCGCAGCGTAGCGCAACCCTCCCCGCCTCTCCGTCCGGGGCGGCGGGAAATTGTCGGCTAGTCTTGCGCGCCGTGCCGCAGACGCGCCTCACCACACAGCTGGACGAGTCCGGCGCGCCCGCGCGCAGCCAGCTCGTGGTGGTGGAAGGCCCCGACGCCGGGCGGGCGGTGGCGCTCGACGGGGCGCGGGTGGTGGGCACCTCGGCCGACTGCGACCTCGTCCTCACCGATGAGCGCGTGTCGTCGAAGCACCTCGAGGTGCGGCCCGACGGCGCGGGCTTCCGCGTGAAGGACCTCTCCAGCACCAACGGCACCTGGCTGGAAGGCGCGCGCGTCACCGAGGTGGAGGCGCCCCTCGGCGCGACGCTGAAAATCGGCCGCAGCTTCCTGCGAGTCCAGCCTCAAACCAAGGCGCTGGAGGTGCCGCCCTCGGCCGCGCGGCGCTTCGGCGACCTGGTGGCCGAGTCGCTCGCCATGCGTGAAGTCTTCGCGGTGCTCGAATTGGCCGCCCGGGGAGACGTCACCGTCCTCGTCACCGGCGAGACGGGCACCGGCAAGGAGTTGGTGGCCCGCGCCATCCACGAGAAGAGCGCCCGGCGGAGCAAACCCTTCGTCACCGTCGACTGCGGGGCCCTGCCCGAGTCCCTGCTGGAGAGCGAGCTGTTCGGCCACGTGCGCGGCGCCTTCACCGGCGCGGTGTCCGAGCGGCGCGGCGCGTTCCAGAGGGCCGACGGAGGCACCCTCTTCCTCGACGAGCTGGGCGCGGTGTCGCCCGCGGTGCAGGCGAGGCTCTTGCGGGTGCTGGAGGCGAAGACGGTGAAGCCGGTGGGCAGCGACGTCGAGCGCGCCGTGGACGTGCGCGTCATCGCCGCCACGCCGGTGGACCTCGCCACGCGCGTCGCCGCCGGGCAGTTCCGCGCGGACCTCTTCTACCGGCTGTCGGTGCTGGCGCTCGAGCTGCCGCCCCTGCGCGCGCGCCGAGAGGACATCCCCGTCGTCGCCGCCGAGGTGCTGCGCCGCCGTGGCTTCGAGCCCGGCGCGGTGAAGGGCCCCAACCTCGACAGGCTGATGGTGCACGGCTGGCCGGGCAACGTGCGCGAGCTGCGCAACGTGCTGGAGCGCGCGCTGGCCCTGTCTCCGGGCGCAACCTCCTTCGAGCAACTCCGGCTGGGCCTCGAACCGGTGGCTCCGGGCGCGGACGCGTTGCCGGTGCGCACGGACCTGCCCTTCAAGGAGGCGAAGGACGCCGTCGTCGACGCCTTCGAGGAGAGGTACTTGAAGGACGTGCACGCACGGCACGACGGTAACGTGTCCGCGGGCGCGCGCTTCGCGGGGGTGGACCGGAAGCACTGGCGGGCGCTCCTGCGGAAGCACGGGCTGCTCCCGGAGTCGGGCGAGGAAGACTGACGTTCAGCACCACTCCACAGCGGTGTCAGCGCGCCACGTCCAGTGGAGGGCGGAGCCGTCGGCAGTCGCGAGCGAGGCCTTCAGCAATCACGGCAGCACCAGCAGGAACTCGCGGTCGGCCAGCGGAGTGCCTCCGTCGCCCTCGAGGCTCATCCCGGACAGCGAGAGGCGCGTCAGTTGGCCGCCATCGGCCGCGACACCGCCGTCCGACACCGCGAGGGTGCCGAGCAGCCCGCGGGTCGTCGACGGCGACGGTGTGTAGAGGTTGAGCGTGTCGAAGTGCTCGCACCCTCCGTCGGTGGAACGAGGCAGTGCGCCTCCGACGACGGGGCCGTCGAAGCTGAGGACGAGTCGGCCGCCCTCGTGCGCACCCGACACCGTCAGCATGCCGCCAGACGCCTTCACCTCGTCGGGGCGGTTCACGTCCCGCATCGACTCCGTGAGGCCGATGCCCGTTCCCCGGCCGATGGCGGCGCCCAGCGCGGAGCCCACGCACTCGGCGGCGGGCCCGACGTCCGGCATGCACCCTCCCAACAGCACTCCCAACAGCCACAGTCGTCGCATGGGCCAGGGGCACAGCAATTCCGGTGCCCCACGGAGGCGCACGCGAGGGGTGACGCCGTTGGCGCACCTGGAGCGCTGTCACCTTCCGGATGCGGACATCGGAGTCAGCCTCTGCGCAGCACCCTTCACACGAGCCTGACGAGGGGTCCGCGTGGGCGCTCGGCCTTCCGTGTTGGATGAAGGGACGACAGGGTGCTTCAGGCGCAGCGCACCACCACGCCGGTGATGTTGTCGTGGCTGCCGGCGTCGAAGGCGGCCTGCACCAGGTCCCTGCACGCCGCCTCGGGAGGCAGCGCGAGGCCCGCCTTGAGCCGCGCATCGTCCAGCGGGTCGTACAGCCCGTCGCTGCACAGGAGGTAGACGTCACCCGGCTCGATGGAGAAGGTGGCCACGTCTGCCTGGGCGTGCGCGTCGAGGCCGAGCGCGCGCGTAATCTGGTTCTTCCAGGGGAAGTTCTTCCGGTCTCCGGCCGTGCCCGCCGCCTCCATCTCGGCCCACAGCGAGTGGTCGCGGGTCAACGCCGTCACCGCGCCATCGCGCAGGCGGTACAGGCGGCTGTCTCCCACGTGCGCGACGACGAGCTTCTTCCCGCACACCAGCGCCGCCACCACCGTCGAGCCCATCTGCGACAGCGTGCCCAGGCGCCGCTCGAGGATGGCCCGGTGCGCGGCGACGGTGGCCGCCACGAGGAGGTTCTCTTCATAGCTGCGGTGCTTCACCTCGCGGATGGGCCAGGTGCCCTGGGGGTCGCGCCGGTTGTCCTCGATGAAGTCGCGCACGAGCGAGACGGTGAGGGACGAGGCCACCTCACCGCCCTCGTAGCCGCCGAGGCCGTCCGCGACGACGAAGAGGCCCAGGGACGGCGCGTCGCACAGCGCGTCCTCGTTGTTGGTGCGGCGTCCGACGGAGGTGAGCCCGAAGCTGGTGAGGTCCATGCCCTCCGCGGAGAGCAGGCGGCGCGCCCGCGCAGACCCGCGAAGACACGAGGACGGGTGGGGTCTCGAGTCCCCATCCCCGACTCCCGCAGGACTGTCGGCTCCCCCCGCGTCTGCGAAATCGCGAGGCCGGTGGAGTCTCGAGTCCCCAGCACCTCAAGAAGAGCCGCGCCATGCGCGAGAGGCGGCGAGGGCGGCTGTGTACCGGCGCTCCACCTCGTCCCACTTCAGGTTCTGGAAGAAGGCGTCGACGTACTTCGCCGCCGAAGCGCCGTAGTCCAGCGCGTAGGAGTGTTCGTACATGTCCAGCACCAGCAGCGGGACTGCTCCGGCCAGAGCCTGGGTGTGTTGGCCACTCCAGCTCGTCAGCACGTCTCCGGTGGAGAGCTCGAGCATCAACAGCGCCCAGCCGCTCCCGCCCGCGAGGCTCAACGCCGTCGCGCGGAAGGACGACTCCCAGCCAGGTCCCAGGGCCGTCGCCAGGGCTCCCGTCCGCTTCCCGTCGCCGCCGAGATTCTCGAAGTACGCCTCGTGGAGCCGCATCGAGTTGTGGAACTGCAGCGCGCGCTCGCGCAGGCCGCTGACGAGGTAGCCCGGGGCGTCGGCGGGGAGGCTGGCCAGTTGCTCCTCCACCTTCGCAAGGTTTCTCACGGCGCCGGCGTAGTTGTTGTCGTGGTGTGAGACGAGCAGCTTCTCCGAGAGGCCCTTCAGGGCCCCCGGCTTGAAAGGCAGCGGCTTGACGGACCGGGCGCCTGGCGGCGGAGGCAGCAGCGCCCCTCCATCGGGCGGCAGACCGGCGAGCAGCGCGGGGCCGAGGACGACAGAGGACAACAACTCGCGGCGATTCATGGCGACCTCCCGGAGGCGGTCGAGCCTCCCGCACCAGGCGCGACAATGCACGCCCCCGCCCGGGAGGCCACGCCGCCTTCTCTCCAGGCCACCGGCGCCCGGGGCCGCGCGAGCGCTGGCGCTTCGCACGCGAGGATTCGAGCCGTGCGAGGATGCGCGCCATGTTCACTGCGCTGCCCGCCGCCCTCCTCCTCCTCGTCACCACCGCCGCGCCCCCCGGCCCCACCTGTCCGAAGGCCGCGAAGGACGCGCTGCTGGACATCGGCCCCTGCGACAAGAAACCGGTGGAGGCGTGCGTCGCGGCCGGCGACAAACTCCTCGCCCAGCCGGGCTGCCGCGCCGAGGCGCTGGCCCGCTACGAGACGGCGTGCAACCGCGGAGGCCTGCGCGGGTGCTCGAAGCTGGGCTTTCGCCTGGTGGAGGACTCGAGGGACCCGGCGCCGGTGAAGCGCGCCATTCAGCTCTTCACGAAGGCCTGCGACGGCAACGACGCGCTGGGCTGCGCCAACCTCGCCAGCTTCACCTGGGACGGCGAGGGCGTGGCGAAGGACCCGAAGAAGGCGGCGGCGTTGGCGGAGAAGGCGTGCGCGCTGGGCGACGCCTTCGGCTGCGGCACCGCGGGCAGCCTCTACGCGCAGGGAGAGTTGGGGAAGAAGGACCCGGCGAAGGCCGTGGGCTTCTTCCAGAAGGCCTGCGACGGGGGCAGCGCCTCGGGCTGCAACCAACTGGGCATGGCGCTCTTCGCCGGCGCCGGCGTGAAGAAGGACGTCGAGAAGGCGCTGGACCTCTGGGCGAAGGCCTGCACGGAGCGCAACGCCGCGGCCTGCGCCAACATCGGCCGGGCGCTGAAGCAGCGCGGCGACGGCGAGCGCGGCCAGAAGGCCCTGTCGCGCGCCTGCAGCCTCGGCGACGAGGAGGCCTGCAAGGAGAAGGGGCTGCCGCCGCCGGACCTCGAGGAGTGAGTGGACGCGGCGCGCGCGCCTTCGGGCCGACGCCTCAGCGTTGAACGCGCACGATGTTGACCCGCGTCGGGTGCCCGCAGTTGCGGCTGGCGATGGCGTCAATCTGCTGCTGCTCCGCCGGCGTCACCTTGTGGTCGAGCAGCCGGTTGCGCAGGTCGCTGCCCAGTTCGTCGTAGAGGGTCGCGGTGATGCACCCGCAGTCGAAGGGGTCCTCCCACGTCTGCTGGCACTTCGCCATGAAGCCCTCCCGGTCCAGGCGGAGGGAGTTGGCGTTGAGCTCGTCCTGTCCGTTGACGGAGACGGGCGCGGTGCCCCCGGGTGAGTACGCGGCGGGCGCGGGCCGGTTTGGGGAAGCATTCCCACCGAATTCCGCGGGGCGGGGCACAACCCAACCGCTACAGTCCGGCGCATGCTGAAGCCGCGCTACCCGTACTTCCTCGCCAACGCGCCCGTCTTCGCCAACGAGGCGCTGCCCGTCACCGACAAGTACTCGGGCGAAGTCGCGACGCGGGTGGCGCTGGCGGACGCGGTGGCCATCGACGCCGGCATCCAGGCGGCGCACGAGGCGCGGCACGCGATGGCGGCGCTGCCTCCTTTCGCGCGGCGAGACGTGCTGGCCCACTGTGTCCGCCGCTTCCAGGAGCGCTTCGACGAGTTGGCGCTGGCGCTGTGCATCGAGGCGGGCAAGCCGCTTCGCGACGCGCGCGGCGAAGTGACGCGCCTCATCGACACCTTCCGCGAGGCGTCCGGGGAAGCGACGCGCCTCCACGGCGAGGTGCCCACGCTGGAGATTTCCCCTCGCGCGAAGGGCTACCGTGGCATGTGGAAGCGCGTGCCGGTGGGGCCGTGCAGCTTCATCAGCCCCTTCAACTTCCCGTTGAACCTCGCCGCCCACAAGGTGGCCCCGGCCATCGCCGCGGGGTGTCCTTTCGTCTTGAAGCCAGCCAGCCGCACGCCGGTGGGCGCGTTGCTCATCGGCGAGGTGCTGGCGGAGACGGAGCTGCCGAAGGGCGCCTTCTCCATCCTCCCCGCGCACCGCGAAGGCGCGGATCTCTTCACCACGGACGCGCGCCTCAAGCTGTTGTCCTTCACCGGCTCGCCGGAGGTGGGCTGGGCCCTCAAAGCGAAGGCCGGCGACAAGAAGGTGGTGCTGGAGCTGGGCGGGAACGCGGCGTGCGTGGTGGACGAGACGCAAGGCCCGCGCCTCGACTTCGTGGTGGAGCGCCTCGTCGTCGGCGGCTTCTCCCAGTCGGGCCAGTCGTGCATCTCGGTGCAGCGGATTCTGGTGCACGAGTCTCTCTACGACGCACTGAAGACGAAGCTGGTGGCGGCGGTGCGGGCGCTGAAGGCCGGCGACCCGAAGGACGAGGCCACCGTCCTCGGGCCGATGATTGACGTGGCAGAGGCCACGCGCCTGGAACGGTGGATTGCCGAGTCCGGCGGGAAGGTGCTGTGCGGCGGCAAGCGGGCGGGCGCGATGCTGGAGGCCACGGTGCTGGAGGACGTGCCGAAGACGGCGCGCGTGGTGACGGACGAGGCCTTCGGGCCGGTGGTGGTGCTGTCGCGCTTCCGGGACTTCGAGGCCGCGCTGGCCGAGGTGAATGACTCGCGCTTCGGCCTGCAGGCCGGCGTCTTCACCGACGACCTCCACCGGGCGATGCGCGCCTGGGACGTGCTGGAGGTGGGCGGCGTGGTGGTGGGCGACGTGCCGTCGTGGCGCGTGGACAACATGCCGTATGGCGGCGTGAAGCAGTCGGGCCTCGGCCGGGAAGGCGTGCGCTTCGCCATGGAGGACATGACGGAGGTGCGGCTGCTGGTGGTGCGCGACCGGTAGAGCGGCTTCACCGTTGACCGGGAGTAGACCAGGCTGAAGACTCCGGCCGCATGAGGACTCGTTTCCTGCTCGGTGTTCTCGCGGCGCTGTCTCCTTCCCTCAGCCTGGCCTCTGAGGAGACCGAACGCTGCTTTGATGCCATCGAGAACATCTTGCCGACGTACTTCAAGCAGGAGTCGCTCGAGAAGACGATCGACAGCTTTCGGAGTTGGATCTGCGTCGAGACAGCGGAGGCCCGAACACGGCGGAAGCAGTCCGGCCTGTCCCTCGACATTCTGGGGCTCGGGCTCCTCGACTTTTCGAATGACGATGAAGCGATGGAGCAGAAGCGCCGCAAGGCCTGCAGTGATCAGGCGCGTTACCTGAATCACTACTCGCTGCTTCAAACGCTCCAGACAGACGACACCCAGAAGGTCCGCGCCATCGGCATCTGTGAAGGGCTCGCCCAGAAGTCGCTCGCGCGGGAGGCACTCTCGGTGGACTGGAAGCGCGCGGGAGACAAGCTGCTCATCAACGTCCGCCGGTTGGTGGTCGGGGAGAACCAGGTTCTCGCCGTGAAGGGCCTGGCCTCGCACTGCTCCACTTCCAGCCCGTTGCCCGCGACGTTGAAGGCCCAGGAGACGTTCTCTTTCTCCTGCGACTACGACACCAGAAAGGGCGTCGCCGCCTTCATCGAGACCAGCATCGGTATGTACACCGTCACTCTGCCCAGGAGCGAGGTGTTCACCGCACGGTCGAATCGGACGGAGACCCTCCGTGTCGCCATCGGCTACACTCCGGAGTCTTGCGCACAGACGTGCAACGCCCACAACACGAGCCCCTGCAAGACGACGGTCAAGATCCGCAACAGTGAAGCGGGGGTGGAGTTCGGCTCACCCTTTTCGTTCCGCTGCATGCAGCCCACGCTGGGGCGCTGCAAGTACTACGCAACTGCTCAAGCGCCGGTGCTCGCTGCGGACAACCAGTCAGCGCTCCAGGAATGGACGATGAGGAGCCGTCCGACCAGCGTCTGCCTGCGCGTGATGCGCTACCGAGTCACTCCCAAGGTCGTCCTCGAGGAACGCAAAGTGGAGCTCGGCCCGGACTTCACGACGCTCGACGAGGGCGTCACGGAACTCATCGACGAGCGCGGGTTCAGCTTCTCGCCTCAGGACGAGCGCTTCGACTTCGACGGAGGGAAAATCCGTCTCCGCTTCTGAGCGCTCGACGCATCGGTCAGCTCGCTGGCGGTCTTCCCCGCTTCTTCGCCCGGGCGCGCTCGAGGCTCTTCCGCAGCGCCTCCAGCTTCACCGGCTTGGACATGAAGTCGTCGACGCCCGCGGCGTAGGCTGCCCTTTCGTCTTCGGGGAGGGCGCTGGCCGTCACCGCCAGAATCCACGACTGGGGCCCTGCGCGCTGGCGCAGCCGCCGCGTCGTCTCCCGCCCGTCGAGGTCCGGCATCATGATGTCCATCAACACCACCTCGAAGGCCTCGCGCTCGCAGGCCTCCAGCGCGGCCAACCCGGAGTCCACCACCGCCACGGAGCAGCCCAACTGCTCCAGCAGCGTCTTCGCGATGCGCTGGTTGGCCAGGTTGTCCTCCACCACCAGCACACGCGACGGCAGCGCGTCGTTGGCGGCGGCCGGCTGTTCCCCGGTGATGGTCGGCTTCGTCGAGGGCGGCGCCTTCACGGTGAACCAGAAGGTGGAGCCCTGCCCACGCGTGCTGGCGACGCCGATGGAGCCCTCCATCAACTCCGCCAGTTGCTTGCTGATGGCGAGGCCCAGCCCGGTGCCGCCGTGTCGTCGCGTGGACGAGGCGTCCAGTTGTTCGAAGGGCTGAAAGAGGCGGGACTGGTCCGCCGCGTCGATGCCCACGCCCGTGTCCGTCACCGCGAAGCGCAGCCGCTCCTCGGCCTCCTGCGTCACCGACAACTGCACGCTGCCCTTGTCGGTGAACTTGAGCGCGTTGCCCATCAGGTTGAGGAGGATTTGCCGCACCCGCGCCCTGTCCCCCAGCACCAGCTTCGGCACCTCGTCGGCCGCGAAGGAGAAGAGCTCGAGGCCCCTGGACCGGGCCTGAGGCGTCATCAGCGCCACCACCTCGGCCAGCGTAGCGCGGGGGTCCCAGGGGGCCTTGTCCACCACCAGGCGGCCGGCCTCGATTTTGGCGAGGTCGAGCACGTCATCCAGCAGCTTCACCAGCGCGTCGGCGCTGTCCGCCATCAACTGAACGAACTCCGTCGACTCGGGGTCCAGCTTGCGCGTCTTGAGCAGCTCCGTCACCCCGATGATGGCGTTCATCGGCGTGCGCACCTCGTGACTCATGTTGGCGAGGAAGGACATCTTCGAGCGCGCCGCCGCCAGCGCCTGGTCGCGCGCCTCCATCAAACTCTGCGTGCGCTGCCGCACCATCTCCTCCAGCACCTGGTGAGCCGCGTTGGCTTGCGCGAGCGCGCTCTGGAGCCGACGCAGGGCCACCAGGAAGACCGCCGTCGTCACCCCCAGCGTCAGCACCGCGGTGAGGCCACGCTGGAAGTGGGACATGCCGGCATTGGCGGGAATGAGGCCGTGGACCTCTCCCGCCAGGAGCGCGAGACAGCCGGCGACGGACAGCGCACACACCCCGATGGCGGCGCGGGCCGACAGCACGACGCCCGCGAGCACCACGCACAGCAGGTAGAGGCCGACGGTGCCGGAGTACAGCCCGCCGCGGGCGACGCTGATGGCGCCCACCATCGCCCACGCCACCGGCAGGAAGAGCCACGCGGCCGCTGTCAGGCGACCCGTCCGCGCCAGCACCACCGTCACCACGCAGCACGAGAAGGTGGCGACGCCGATGACGAGGGACGCAGAGCCGGCCGTGCCGCTCACCAGGCGCGACGCCAGCCCCAGCAGCGCAGAGCCGCCCACGAGCGCCGCGGCGAGCACCAGCACACCCGCGCGCTCGCGCTCGGCTTCTTTCCCCGGGGCGCTGACGGCGCCTGCGGTGCGTGGCCCTTCCACCTCGTACCTCAGCTTCCACCACCGGATGGCTCACCGCCGGGGGGCAGAAGCGAAGACCTGTCGCAGCGCGAACAGGCGACCACTCCGCCACGATGCGCGAGCCGACATCTGTCCATGAAGGCCCCCCGGGGGACTGACAGGCTGAGTTGGTCGCAGACGGACCACGGCGATAGCCCGAAATTCGACCGGCTGTCACGGGGGCGGAACAGCTGCCTGCCCAGGCACCTCGCAAGAAGCGCCGGGCTGGCGCGCCACCCACGCGCACCATGCGCAACTTCCTGAGTGCATCGCTGGCGTTGGCCCTTCTGAATCTGGGGTGTTCCACCGGACCCTGGTGTAACGAGTCGACGTGCGACGGATGTTGTGACGCCCAGGGAGTGTGCCAGTCCGGCACCACCTCGAGCGCCTGTGGCATCGTCGGAGGCGCCTGCCAGGTGTGCGGTGACGGCCTCACGTGTCGCTCTTCCACGTGCGTCCCCGGGAATGAGGCCTCCTTCAAGGCGTACCGACTCTCGCTCCAGGGCGTCCAGCTCGACCCGAGCTGCCTCAAGTCTGGCGCAGGCGCTTCCTCGGTCGGGCCGCGCGAGCTGGAAGTCCTCGTCTGGGAGTCGGGGCTGGGCGACCGCTTCGTCTCGACCCGCGAGCCCGTCACCTTCCAACTCGGAGATGCGCCACGCATCGAGCTCCCGCGGACGATTGCGGGAAGCACCTCGGCGATGCTGCTGCAGTTCTCTCGCAACGACGTCACGCGCTTTCCGGGAATCGACGCGACGGAGAGTCGCCAGGTGCAGGCCAACTTCCTCTTCAGCGACTTCGGGCTGGCGCCTTCGGGTTCACTGACGTTGCTCTCTGCCTATGCGTGCGTGGACGGCCGTGAACCCTGCCCCGCGCACAACCCGCAGCCCGATGCGGCCTCCTGTCGAGCCACGCTGAACTTCACGGCCGCGTCGATTCCCGTCGACTCGAGCTGGGCGCAGCCGGACGCCGTGCTGCCCGGAGCGCAGCGCTACCTGGTGGCGTGGGACTTGTCTCGGGTGCAACAGCCGATCAACCCGGCTTGCTTCAAGGGCAACATCCTCCCCGGAAGCGTGGGACAGGTCGCCAACGCAAGGGACCTGGCGGTGTTCCAGGTGACCTCGCCGCGGCCGGCCCAGGGAACGTGCGGGCCTTCGTCGTGTCCCGGGTGCTGCTCGCTGGACGGCCGGTGCCTCGAAGGCACGAAGCAGGACGCTTGCGGGCTGGCAGGGTCCACCTGTCGGGTGTGCGACGGCTCGGACAACGCGTGCACCATCGGCGGCTCCTGCGCGACGGGCGGGGGACACCTGGTGACCGACCGACTCCTCGACCTCGGGCGCCACACCTTTCGGATGGGCGACGCGCCCGTCATCGAGACCGGGGAGCCACTCGTGTTCCACGGCTCGCGGTTTCGACACGTGAAGTCCTCGATCGTCCACAAGAACGGCTACACCGAGTCTCGACAGACGAGCGTGGCAGTCCCCTTCCCGTCTGGCACCGCCCCCACCCCGGCTTCGTGGAGTTCGACGCGCAGTTCGCGTGCGTGGCCGGGCATGAGCCGTGCCCCAGGGACCCCTCGCCCGACACCGCGTCTTGCAGAGTCGAGGCGGCCTTCACCGCGGTGCCCTTCCCAGACGGCACCTGACACCCACCATCAGGCCGCGGCGGGCTTCTTCACCGCGTGCTTCGGCACCGTCTGCACCCAGTCGCCGAACTTCTGCTTCTCGTCCAGCCGGCAGCTCCACACCAGCTCGTCGCCGTGCACGGTGATGTCCGGGCAGCCATCGCACATGTTCTGCCGGCCGCTCTCGGTGAAGTCGATGGGCTGAATGCACGCGATGGTCTGCAGGAGCAGCTTCTTCCGCACGTCCAGCGGGTGCCGCACCAGGTGCTTCAGGTACTCGTTGCGCGTGCGCGCGAGGCCCGCCTCCAGCGGAGAGAGCGCCAGCAGCGAGCGGCCCAGCGACAGCACCTGCGGGCTGGAGTACGCCAGGTAGGTGCCCTTCACGAGATGGTGAATCGCCTGCACCGCCTCGTGGAAGCGCGGGCCGACGTAGCCGAACGTCTTGCCCGGCATGCCGATGCGCGTGGTGAGCAGCCACTTCAGGCTGTCCGCCTTCTCCGTCCCGCCCAGGTACGCCGAGGGCGCGAAGTCGGGGAAGCGCTGCTGAATGGTGGCCACCACCTCGCGGCTGGTGATGTCCGCGCGCTGCGTCTTCTCGTCCACCGCGTACTGCACGTTCCCCACGTCTACCTTCTTGCCCTGGCAGAAGAACTCGTACGGGCCGTCGGTCAGCGCGTTGCGGTACGTGATGAAGACCATCACGTGCACCTTGTCCATGTGCTGCTCCGCCCAGCTCACCAACTCCGGCACGTACTTCAGCGTGTCCTCGTACACGGTGGAGTTGAAGGCCAGCGCCAGGTCGCCCACCTCGTGCACCAGCTCGGCCAGCTGCAGGCGGAGCTCGCACAGCTCCAGCTCAGTCTTGTTCTTCCAGCCCGGCCGCCCCTGCTTGGAGTCGATGTGGAAGGTGAGCCCGACGAGGCCCGCCTTCTTGAGGGCCACCAGCAGGTCCTTCGTCAGCGCCAGGCCGTTGGTGTTCAGCACCGGCTTGTGCCCCCGGCGCGCCACCTCCGCGACGATGTCCACCACGTTGGGGTGCAGCAGCGGGTCGCCTCCCGCGATGGAGACGCCGTCGAAGGTGCGCCACTTCTCGAAGACGTCGAGCTCCCGCCTCACCTCGTCCATCGGCTTGTGGGAGTTGATGTTCTCCCGGTAACAGCCCTCGCACGCGAGGTTGCACTTCGCGGTGGGCTCGAGCCACGCGATGGTGTTGTCGGACAGGCTCCAGGGCAGGCGGTACAGCGCGCGGTGGTCGAGGGGCGTCGGCATGAGTCGGCTCCGGGAGGTGAGTGAGGAGCGTGTGCGTAAGAAGCCCTGACTCCCGGCGCATTGATCCACGTCACCCGGGCCGCTGGGGCTATGCTGGTCGCCCTTGAGTCTCCCGGCGCGCGAGAAGGTGGGACGGTACGAAATCCTCACGCCCCTCTCGGTGGGCGGCATGGCCGAGCTCTTCCTCGCGTACTTCACCGGGCCAGGCGGCTTCCGGAAGTTCGTCGCGCTCAAGCGCATCCTCCGGCAGTTCCGCGAGCAGGAAGACTTCGTGGCGATGTTCCTCGACGAGGCGCGCATCTCCGCGGCGCTGTCCCACGCGAACATCGGGCAGGTCTTCGAGCTGGGCGAGGCCGACAAGGACTTCTTCATCGCGATGGAGTTCATCGAGGGGCAGGACCTCTCCCGCATCAACCGCGCGGCCCGGAAGAAGGGGGGCGTCTTGCCGGTGGGCTTCTCCGCGGGCGTGATGCGCGACGCCTGCCACGCGCTCCACTACGCGCACGCCTTCAAGTCTCCCTCGGGCCGCCCGCTGCCCGTCATCCACCGCGACCTCTCCCTGCGGAACATCATGGTGAGCTACGCGGGCACCACCAAGCTCATCGACTTCGGCATCGCCAAGGCGAAGGGCAGCCTCTCGTCCACCGCGGCGGGCATGGTGAAGGGCTCTTCGGGCTACATGTCGCCCGAGCAGATTCGCGGGGAGGACCTCACCGGCGAGTCGGACCTCTTCGCCGCCGGGGCCGTCCTCTTCGAGTTGTTGACGGGGCGCCGCGTCTTCCAGGCCGATGACCCGACGGCCACCATGTTCAAGGTGCTCAACGACGCGCCGCCGTCGCCCAGGGACTTCAACCCCGACGTGCCGAAGGGGCTGGCCGACGTGGTGCTTCGCGCGTTGGAGAAGGACAAGGGCAAGCGCTTCGCCAACGGGCGGGAGATGGCGCGGGCCATCGAGCAGGCCACGCCGTGCTTCGACGAGGCGGAGCGCGCCGCGTGGATGGAGGCCAACTTCGCCGAAGACATCCAGCGCACGCGCTCGATGTTGGCGCTGGCGGACGAGGCCGACGAGGCGCGCATCGCCCAGGTGGTGAAGGAGCTGTCGCAGAACACCGAGAAGCCGGGCTCGGCCTCGCATGTCTCGCTGACGGCGCCCACCTCGCTGGTGTCGGCCGTGATGCCCGCCGACATGCCCACCCGCGCGGCGCAGCTGGCGCCACGGAGCGGCACGGTGCTGGTGGTGGACGACAGCCGGGTGGGCCGGATGGCGGTGGAGTCCGTGCTGAAGTCCGAAGGCCACCGCGTCATCGACGCCGAGTCGGGCGAAGAGGCGCTCGAGGTGCTGGAGCAGATGCGGCCGGACCTCATCGTGCTGGACGTGCGCATGCCCGGCATGGACGGCTTCGAGCTGTGCGCGCGCATCCGAACGCGGGGCGAGCTGCGGCGCATCCCCATCGTCTTTCTCTCCGCCGCGTGCAGCATCGACGAGCGGAGCAAGGGCCTGCAGGTGGGGGGCGACGACTTCTTGCGCAAGCCCTTCGAGCCGGAAGAGTTGGCCGCGCGGGTGAAGGCGCACCTGCAGCGCGCGGCGATGTTGCAGTCGTCCTCGGCGTGAACCCGCAGCCCGTGGCGTACGAGAGTCCGCATGTCCGCGCCCGCCGCCCTCTGCTGCGCCGTCCTCGCCGCTTCGCCAGCGGCGCCCACCTCCACGCCCGAGGCGGCGCCCCTGCCGTCCGCCGGGCCGGCGACCCAGGCCGTGCACTTCGCGTGGAGACAGGAAGACGCCGTGTGGGTGGCGGGCCACTCCACCCACCGCGCCGAGGCCCACGCCGACGGCCGCTTCACCGTCTTCCCCATCATCGACGTCGAGACTGGACCGACCGGCCCCGGCGTCACCGCGCAGCTCGAGCGCCTCTCCGTGGGCCGCACCACGCTGGCCACCGGCCGCGGCAGTCCGTGGCGGGCGGGCCCTCCCGAGGGGATGACTCGGCGTGGCGAACTCACCCGACAGCGGGGCGCCGTCCGCGAGCGGCTTCTGAATGGGCCCGACGGCGTCGAGGTGCGCTGGCGCTTCGAAGAGAAGCCTTTGGGAAGAGGCGACGTCCGGGTGCGGCTGCGGCTCGACGGCAGCGTCGTCGCGCGCACGGACGAGGGCGTGCACCTGGCCTCGGGCGACGGCTTCGTCCGCGTCGGCGCGGCCACCTGGGTGACGGCGGAAGGACGGCGCGTCCCGCTGGAGACGACCCTCGACGGCGCCACGCTGCTCATCACCGTGCCGGAGGCGGTGTGGACGACGAGCGCCTTCCCCGCCGAGGTCGACCCCACCTTCGGGCCTGAGCGCGCCATCGGCTTCTCCATGCTGGAGGGCCCGCCCACCATCCAGGACGACGCGGCGGTGGCCTTCGACGGCGTCAACTTCCTCGTGGTGTGGCGTGACTTCCGCGGCGGCGTGGGCTCGGACATCTACGGCACGCGCGTGGACACCGCCGGCCAGGTGTTGGACCCCGGAGGCATCGCCATCGCCGAAGGGCCGGGCGGCCAGTACCAGCCCAGCGTCACCTTCGGTGGCGGGCAGTATTACGTCGCGTACAGCGACACGCGGCTGGGCGGCTCCGACATCTCCGGCACGCGCGTCAGCCCCACCGGACAGCCGCTGGACACCAACGTCACCATCTCCAGCGCGACGGGCCTGCAGACGGTGCCGGACGTCGCATGGGACGGGCTCAACTTCTTCGTGGTGTGGGAGGACCGCCGCAGCGGGAGCAACCCGGACATCTACGGGGCCCGCGTCTCTCCGGCGGGGGTGGTGCTGGACACCGGAGGCATCTCCATCAGCACCGCCGCGCAGGGACAGTACACGCCGCGCGTCGCATCCGACGGCGCCGGGCAGACGCTGGTGGTGTGGGAAGACACCCGCAACCTCGAGTCGGACATCTATGCGTCCTTCGTCACGCCCGCGGGCGTGGTGCAGAACCCCAACGGGCTGCGCATCAACAACTCCACCGGCGGCCAGGCCGAGCCGGACGTGGCGGTCAACCCAACCAACTGGCTGGTGGTGTGGCAGGACACGCGCTCGGGCGCCTTCGACATCTACGGCGCGCGGGTGTCGCTGGGCGGAGCGCTGGTGGACACCACGGGCTTCCCCATCTCCGCCGCCATCAACAGCCAGCGCTCGCCGGCTGTCGTCGCGGGGCCCGCCGACACCTTCGCCGTCCTCTGGGACGACGACCGCTCCACCCTCAACGCCCCCGACATCTTCGGCGCGCGGGTGCAGGGCGCCACCGTGCTGGACGCCACGGGCGTCCTCATCGACAACGCGGCCAGCACGCAGGTCGACCCCCTGCTGGCCTTCGACGGCGCGCAGTACTTCGTCGCCTGGCAGGACGCGCGTACCGGCAACGCCGACATCTGGGGCGTGCGGCTGTCGTCCACGCTGGGGCCGACACCTCCCGCGAGGCTGCTGTCGGGGGCCGCGCCCTTCCAGCAGGCGCCTGCCGCGGCGGCGGGGCCAACGGCGTCCCTCGTCGTCTGGCAGGAATTCGTGGGAGGCGACTGGGACGTCCGCGCCGCGCGCCTCGCCCACGACGGGACGCTGCTGGACGCGTCGGGCTTCGCGGTGGGTATGACTGCGGGCACGCAAGGCAACCCTGCTGCGTGCTGGGTGGGCAGCGGGTGGCTGGTGGTGTGGGAGGAGGGGCCGAGCGCCTCCCGCGACGTCCTCGGGCTCGTGCTGCCTCCCGCTGGCGGGCCCACGGCTGCCCCCTTCGTGGTCAGCGCCGGTGCAAGCCTCGAGGCCAGCCCCGCCTGTGCCTTCGACGGCGTCAACGCGTTGGTGGTGTGGGCCGACTCCCGGATGATGAATCCGGACATCTACGCGGCGCGCATCACCCCCACCGGCATGGTGCTGGACGCCTCGGGCATTGCCGTGGCCAGCGGCGCGCTCGCGCAGGACACGCCCGCTGTCACCACCCTGGGCGGCAACTTCCTCGTGGCGTGGGTGAATGACACCGGCGCCAACGCGCGTGTCCTGGCGGCGCGCGTCTCCCCCGCTGGCGCCGTGCTGGACTCGCCGGTGCCGTTGAGCTCCTTCTCGGCGACACAGACGCAGGTGGCGCTCGCGAGCAACGGCCCCCGGGCGCTCGCCGCCTGGACGGATGGGCGGAGCGGGGCAGGCAACAACGACATCGTCGCGACACGCCTCGACAGCGCGCTGACGGTGCTGGACCCGATGGGTGTGTTGTTCTCCGTCGCGGGCAACCAGGGCGCACCCGTGGCGGTGTGGGAGCCCGCCCTCTCGTCCTGGTCGCTGGCATGGCAGGACACCAGCGCCGAGCCGTGGACCCTTCACGTCGGCGTGGTGCCCGACGATGGTGGCGTCGCCAGCGGCAGCTCCCTCATCCGCCCCGGCACGGAGCCCGCGTGGTCCCTGTCGCCGGGGGGCCGCGGCGCCTTCGCCTCGTCCGTCTTCCTCGCCGACGCGGGCGTGAAGTCGTGGCGCGTGCTGCTGCGCGCGTCGGGCGTGGACACGGGCCTCGACGGCGGGACGGACTCGGGCGTCGACGCCGGCGGTGCGGACGCAGGCCCCCTGGACTCGGGCGTCGACGCGGGAGGGGTGGATGGCGGCCCCGACGCGGGTGGGACGAGTGACGCAGGCGCTGGCCAGGACGCGGGGAGCGCCGACTCCGGCGTCGCGGACTCGGGCGTCGACGCGGGTGCGGTGGACGCCGGGGAAATGGACGCGGGGGACTTCGGCTTCACCACGGCGCCCACGACCACCGCCACCTGCGGCGTGGAGTGGACGTACGCCGTGGGCGTGTCGGCGCCGGCCACGTTGCTCATCGCCAGCGGCCCCCTGGGCGCCAGCCTCGACGCGACGGACACGCTGCGGTGGACGCCCACCGAGGCGCAACTGGGCGCCCAGCGCGTCTCGTTGAGAGCCGAGGCGACGGACGGGCGGGTAGCGGTGCAGGACTTCGAGGTCGTCGTGGACTGCGAGACGAGGAAACTGTCTGTGGGGTGTGGCTGCGCTTCCCTCGACGCGGGGATGCTGACGCTGCTCATCACGTTGCTCTCGGCGTGGCGGCGCAGGCGACCGCAGCCGTATGCAGCGCGAGGCCGATGAGGAGGAGAACCACCCGGGGACACCTCCGCAAAGTGCGCGGCGGCCACCCGCACGCAGGCGCCTGGAGTCCGGGCCCGGAGTAGCGTGGGATGCTGAAAGGGCAGTCGACACAGCGCTTGCGTGCTGCATCGCAACGGTCCCGGTCGTCGGCTGGCAAGCATCCCACCCAGCGCGCTCCTCCCGTCCAGCCCACGGGGCGTGTCGGTGAAGAGCCACCCGCACTGGACCTCACCCCGCGCGCGTGTCGGCGAAAAGCCTCGGCGCTGGACGTCTCCCTCGCAGCCTGTCGGTGAAGAGCCCGCCGCACTGGACCCTCACCCCCGCAGCATGTCGGTGAAAGAGCCCGTGCGCCCTGGACTTCACCGCCGCCGCGCGCGACGCGCGGTTGCGTCACTCGAGGGGCAGGCCTGCGCCCTTGAGGGCCTGCAACAGCGCCGGCCCGTCGATGACGGACTTCACGAGGTACGCGTCGGCGCCCGCGTCGAGGCCCGCCTTCCGGGACGCGTCGTCGTCCAGCGCGGACAACACGACGATGGGGATGCGCTTGTCTCCGCCGCGCTCGCGCAACAGCCGCGTCAACTGCGCGCCGTCGAGGCCGGGCATCTGCACGTCGCTGATGACGGCGTCGGGCTTCTCCGTCTCGAAGAAGCGCACCGCCTCGGCGCCGTCCTCGGCCTCCACCGCCACCAGCCCCACCTCGGCCAGCGCCTCGCGCACCACCCCCCGGATGACGCGGCTGTCGTCGACGATGAGGACCTTCAGCGCCCGCCCTGCGACACCGTACGCGCCGGGCGCTACCGGGCTGGGCAGTTGCGCCGTCGGAGCCTTTGCGCGCGCGGCCGCCGCCATCCTCCGCCGCGCGACGAGGGTGCGCACCGCGGCCTCCAGCGCCTCGGGGGCCACGGGCTTGGCGAGGAATTGGCTCGCCCGCGCGACGAGGGGCTTGAGCGCCTCCACCTCCGGCTTGCCTGTCAGCAACACGGGGAGGCGGCCGGAGAGGACCGTCGACAGCACGGCCTCGAGCTGGGCGGTGCGCGCGTCACCCGCAGGCGCGTCCAACACGACGACGTCGGCCTCCGGCGCGGCCTTCACCTCGGCCAGCTTCGACGTCGTCACCTCGAAGCCCGCGTCCTCCAGCACGCGCACCAGCAGCTTCCGGCTGACGGCCTCGTCGCTCACCACCAGCACACGGCCCCGGCCGGCTTCCTCCTCACCGGCGGGCTGCGCGCCACGGGCCACGGGGCTGGGCATGCGGTCGGTGCGCTCCTCCAGCAGCTCCGCCTCCAGCCCGTCCAGCACCTGGGCCAGCGCGCTGCACAGGCGGGCCGACACCTTCGTCTCCCCCTCGAGCGCCAGTTGCGCCACCACCTCACCGACGCGGGCCAAGCGTGACACGCCGGGCAGGCCGGCCACGGCGCCGGTCCCCGCCACGCGGTGACAGAGCTCGCGCACGGGCTTGAGCGCCTCCACGTCGCCCGACTGCAGCGCCGCGTCCAACGCCGTGCGCGCAGCGTCGAGGCGTGGCAGCGTCTCTTCGCGCAGCGCCTCGAACAGCTTGCCCTTGTCCATTCGCCCTCCCGCGCGGGCCAGTGTAGCCGGTCGGCACGAAACCGCCCGGCCCTCAGTCGTCGCACGCGCCGGTGCGCTTCGACGCGCCACGCGTCCAGGTCGTGAAGAGCTTCGTGCCCTTCAGCTGGACGCGCTGGGTGACGGACGCGACGGAGCACCGGGCCCACTCGGTGCGTACTGCCTCGGCGGCGTCGGGGGTCTGCCCGCCTCCCAGGATGATGAGGAACCCCTCGGAAGGGGCGACCTGGAGAGCGGCCGTCAGCACCAGGGAGAGCATGCGAGCCCCCTATCCCTCCGCGCGGCGTGAGGTAGAGCCTGACAGGACTGACAGCGTCCCGCTTCGAGGAAAGTGGGCGGGGCGTCCCTCGTTGTGGCGAGTGCGACTCGAGGCCAAGGGAAGTGTTCCGCTCCTCGCCGCCTCACGCGCCGTCGCGCCAACGCCGCACCAGGGCGCCGGCCCCCGGGACCCGGCGCAGCACGTTGGACGCGGCAGGCACCCAGCGCAAAACCCACCGGGCCGCCGCGGGCAGGGGCAGCACCACGCCGCGGCGCCGCACCGCCAGCACCTTGCCCAGCACCGCCCTCGCAGGCGCGTCCAGCCGCCCGTTGGATGACGCGGTGCGCACCGGCGCCACGCCGACGACGAAATGGGCCACCAACTCCCCCGAGGCGGCCACCACCACCGCCACGTCTCCGCGCCGCACGTCCTCTTCGCCGCAGCGCCGCACTTGAAGCGAGTCGCCGTCGAGGACGAAGGGCCACAGGCTGTTGCCGCCGGCGGACAGCCACATCACCTGGCCTGGAGCGAGTGACTCCAGCAGCGCCTTGAAGCGCGAGTCGGTGCGGGCCGTCACGACTCGCCCGCCTTCGCCGCCAGCACCTTCGCCGCGCGCAGCGTGTACTGCACGCCCGCGCCCAGCCCCAGCACCGCCGAGGCCACCGCGAAGGGCAGCGAGAGGAAGCTCCAGTCGAGGAGCACGGACATGAAGAGGGCGAACTGCGCCACCGTCGTCGCCTTCCCCAGCGTCTTCGCCTTCCAGGGGAGGTGCCGCTCGCGCACGCCGGGCACGACGAAGCGGGCCACCACCAGCGGCAGCAGCACGACTTCCCGCGTGGCCGCCAGCGCCGCCAGCCACCACGGCGGCTGAAACGCCACCCACACCGCCACCAGCGTAGAGACGACGAAGGCCTTGTCGCACAGTGGATCGAGCCACGCGCCGAGGTCCTCTCCGGGCACGCCCATGCGCCGCGCCAGCCAGCCGTCCAGCAGGTCCGACGCCGCCGCCAGCGCCAGCAACGTCCCCACCCAGGCCAGCGATTTCGGCGCCACCCACACCAGGCCCGCCATCGGCAGGCGGGACAACGACATCAGGTTGGGGGCCGACAGGAGTTGTCGGGGCTCGAAGCGCTTCATCGCCTCAGGGCGCGCGCTTCTGCAGCTTCTCGAAGAGGCCCTGCACCTCGCCGGCCATCAGCTTCGTGCCGATGGCGCGCCGGGCGCCGCCACCGAAGCCCGTCACCTGGTCCGTCGAGGTGTGGTTGGCGTACACCACCACCGTTCCACCCTCGGCGGGCAGCAGCGCGGCGATGGCCTGCTCGCAGTTGAAGCCCTCGGACACGTAGAACTGGCGCTGCATCACCATCCACGCGTCGCCGTCGGGGATTGCCAGGCCGTGCACCAGCGCCAGCGTAGGCACGTCGTGCGCCTTCAGGTGCACCCAGCGGAAGACGCTGTCCGCGCCTTCCACCTTCGAGCCAGGGAAGCCCAGCATGGCCGCCCACGCCTTCGGGGCGTACTTCTCGAGGCCGTCGTGCGCCTTCGTGAAGGCCTTGAGCTCGTCGGAGACGGCGCGCTGCGAGCCCTCTCGGTCGTAGGGCGCGATGCCGTCGAGGCCCTTCGCCCGGTACGCCTGGTAGCGCGCGAGGAGCGCGGCCTTCACCTGCGCCTCCACCGCCGCGGCGTCCGAAGCCTTCTGGAAGGCGGCGATTTCCTCCGTCGAGAGGTTGAGCGCGTCGCCTCCCTTCGCGGCCTGGTACTTCTTCACGCGCTTCTCCGCGTCTGGCTGCAGCGTCAGCTTCGCGAAGGCGTCCACCGTGGCGTCGGCGCCCAGCACGCCGCTGCCCAGCGTGTTGGGGTCGACCTTCAGCATCACGCCGGCCTTGAAGTCCTTGAGGGCGTCCGCGGGCGGCTTCTTCAGGAAGAAGGCGAAGGCGGTGGTGAGGTCGCGCTCGGTGACGCCCTTCGAGTCACGCGAAACCAGCTTCCCCGCCTTCACCTGCGCCACCTCATCAGCGGAGAAGCCGAGGCCGGTGAGGACCGCTTCGGCCGCCGGGGCCTGGGCCCACGCCAGCGAAGACACCCCGCACAGCACCGCGACACTGACGCGCACGCCTCGCATGGCGACCTCCTCGTGTGACTGCGGCCGGCAGCGTGTCACGAGCCGGGCCCGGGCGCACGCCGCCGCTGGCTGGGGGCCCGGAGAGCGGGGCGACGGCGCTTCCACGCAGGCCGGGTAAACGGCCCACCCTGTGCCTGCGTGCTTCAGTGCGCGCGCGGGCGCCGCGCCACCAGGCGGGCTTCGTGGCGGCCCTCCTCGGTCCAGCCTTCCTCCAGGGAGACGACGGTGAGGCCCGGGGGCACCAGGGTGCGCAGCTCGCCGGGCTCGAGGAGAAAGCGGGCGGACGGCCTGGAGTGGCGCTCCAGGTTGGTGCGCGTGGGCTGGGCGAAGAGCAGCAGTCCTCCTTCGGCCAGCACCTCCTCGAAGCGGGGGAACAGCGCGCGCTCGAGGTAGTTGAGGCACACCACCACGTCGAAGGGCCCGTCGGGGAGGCCGAGGCGCTCGAGGTCGCGCTCCACCGTCTCGAGCGCCAGGTGTCGCCGCGCCGCCTCGGCCCGCGCGCGCCCCAGCGCCACGGGAGAGACATCCACCAGCGTCACCGCGAGGCCTCGCGCGGCCAACCACAGCGCGTCATGGCCCGGCCCGCCCGCCACATCCAGCGCGCGCCCCGCCCTCGGCAGCGAGGCGTCGAGGCTCACCAGGAAGGAGGAGGGCGCCTTCGGCCCGGCCTCGCGCCACCTCGCGTCCCAGCGCTCCCGGTCGATGTCCGCCATCGCCTCATTCTCCTTCACCACCCCGCGGCGATTCACGCGAAGCTGGTGGATGTGCAGGCTGATGACTCCCACGCCCGAGTACGTCTCTCCGGATTGAATTGACCCGCTGGCCGCGCTGAAGCTGAGCCGTCCTCGGGGGCGTCCCTCGAGGACGCAAGGAGGCCGCCATGGGCCAGCCCGTCGTCGAGTACTTCATCGTCGGAGCCAGGCCCGTCAAGCTGGTGCCCACGGACCAGGGCGGGCTGGGCGTCTACGCCTTCAACTGGCAGACGGGAGAGTTCGACCTGGCGATGGAGTACCTGAGCCGGCTCTGCTTCGGCAAAGGAGACCTCGACCGGGTCACCCAGACGGAGTTCGACCAGCGGGTGGAGGAGCTGCGAGCATCCCTGGCCAGCCGACGGTAGGCGGTCGCCAGCCGCCGTCGCGTCGCTTCCAAAGCGAGCTACACTCGTGGCCGATGCTCTCCCTCACGCTGGCCCTCGCGCTGCATCTGGGGACTGTCGACGCCGCACCCGCCCCTTCCACACCCGCCGACGCCTCGACGCCCAGCGCCGCCGGGGCCCCGCGCAGCGCGTCTCTCGCGCCACGCGAGGAGCGTCACAAGTCCTTCAACCCGCTCATCGGCACCCTGGAATTCGTGGTGGGCGCGGCGGCGGGCTACGTCGGCGTGCTGGCGGGCGTGCTGTACAACATCGGCCAGGGCGGGCTGCAGTGGCCACCGGACGCGGGCGACATCCTGCTGCTGGGAGTGTTGCCGGCCGTCATGGCCGCCGGCGGCTCGTGGCTCATCGGCCTCATGGACTCGTCGCAGCGCTCGGTGCTGGGCAGCCTCCTGCACGCGCTGCTGGGCGGGCTGGTGGGGCAGGCGGCGGGGCTGGGGGTGGGCTACCTCATCGGCCGCGCGGTGGCGGGCCCCGACGACTTGTCCGGCGCCATGGCCATCTCCGTCTTCATCGCCCCCGCCTTCGCCGCGCTGGGCGCCGTCCTCTTCATGGAGTTGTTCAAGCCGGGCGAGCTGCGCGTCTCGGCGTCGCTGGCGCCGCTGCGGGACGCGGGCGGTGTGTCGGGCCTCGCGCCGGCGGTGGCGCTCCGCTGGTGACGGGGCAGGAGCCGGGGCGTAGAACCCGCGCGTGCTGCTCTGGTGGAACGAGACGACGCGGGCGCTCGAGCCGGTCACCAGGCCGCCGGACGGGGGCTGGGTGCACGCCGAGGCCCCCACGCCAGGCGAGCTGGAGGCGCTGGGCGCAGCGGGCGTCTCCGCGGTGCTGCTGGCGCACGCGCTGGACCCGGACGAGGTGGCCCGCGTCGACCACGACGGCACCAGCGCGCTGGTGGTGGTGCGTGTGCCGGTGGCTGGCAACGGCGACGGGGTGCCCTTCCGCACCAGCCCAGTGGGCGTGCTGTGGCGCGAGACGCTGGTGGTGACCGTCTCGAGGACGAGCGTCGAAGTGACCAGAGAGCTCGCGACGCGTCCCGGCCTCGACCCGCGCCGCCCCAACACCTTCGTCTTGCGGCTGGTGGAGGCGGCGGCGGCCAGCTACCTCAAGCACCTGCGCGACATCGAGCGGGACGTGGACGCACTGGAAGAGGAGCTGCAGGCCAGCCTCCGCAACCGGGAGGTGCTGGCGCTCCTCAAGCACCAGAAGGCGCTGGTGCACTTCACCACCGGCCTGGAGGCCAACGAGTTGATGCTGACGCGGCTGCTCAAGGACGCGCGCTTCGCCGTCTCTGCCGAGGACCAGGCCCTGCTGGAAGACGTGCAGGTGGAAATCCACCAGGCCCTGGAGATGACGCGCATCGCGGAGGACATCCTCTCGCAGATGATGGACGCCTTCGCCTCCATCATCTCCAACAACCTCAACGTGGTGATGAAGGTGCTGACGGCCCTCACGGTGCTGCTCACCTTCCCCACCATGGTGGCCAGCTTCTACGGGATGAATGTGGCGCTCCCGCTGCAGCACCACCCGCTGGCCTTCGCCCTCACCATCGGCGTGTCCTTCCTGCTGGCCGCGGCGGTGGCCTTCTTCTTCTGGCGCAAGCGCTGGCTGTGACGCTTCCGGCGTCGGGCGCACGGCGGGCCGCTGGGGCGAAAGCCTTGCGCCCGGCGCCACGGGAAAGTCGAGTCGTCTTCGCCGGGTGGCGGGGTGGTGCGGGTGATGCAGTCCCCCTGGAAGCGGCCCACGCCACGCAGGGAGGGCGTGGCCGGGCGGTGAGGTGGCGCCATGTTGATCCGCTTCCGCGACCGAGTCGATGCCGGCCAGAAGCTGGCCCAGGAGCTCAAGGCCTACGCCGGAGAACACCCCCTGGTGCTGGCGCTGCCGCGCGGCGGCGTCCCGGTGGGCTACGAGGTGGCGCGCGCGCTGAATGCGCCGCTGGACGTGTGGGTGGTGCGGAAAATCGGCGTGCCGTGGCACCAGGAATTGGGCGTGGGCGCTGTCGCCGAGGGCGGGGCACTCTTCATCGCCGAAGACCTGGCCGAGGAGCTGGGCCTGTCCGACGAGGTGCTGGCGGAGCTGGCCGAGGCGAAGCGGCACGAGGTGGAGGCGCGCGTGAAGAAGTTCCGCGGGCCGTGGCCGCGCCCCAGCCTGCGCGGGCGCACCATCATCCTGGTGGACGACGGCATCGCCACCGGTGGCACCGTGCGCGCGGCGATTGAGTCCATCAAGGCCGAGGGCCCGAGGAAGCTGGTGCTGGCGGTGCCGGTGGCGGCGCCCGAGACGGTGAAGGAACTCGCCCGCGAGGTGGACCAGGTGGTGGCGCTGCTGACGCCCAGAGACCTCCAGGCCATCGGGTACTGGTACGAGGACTTCACGCAGGTGGAGGACGACGAGGTGGTGCGGCTGCTGGACAGCGCCCGTGAAGCGCAGCGCGCGCTGCACCCGAAGGTGTCCGCGAAGGAGACGGCGCTGCGCCTCCCGGTGGGGCGGGTGTCGCTGGAAGGCGACCTCTCGGTGCCGCCGGGGGCGCGTGGGGTGGTGGTGTTCGCCCACGGCAGCGGCTCGAGCCGCAAGTCCACCCGCAACCGCTTCGTCGCCCGGCAGCTGCGCGACGCGGGCCTGGGGACGTTGCTGTTCGACCTCCTCAGCCCGGACGAGGAGGCCGCCGACGCGGTGGACGCACACCTGCGCTTCGACATCCCGCTTCTGGCCCAGCGCCTCGGGAAGGTGACGGACTGGCTGGCGGAGTCGGGCCAGGTGAATGGCCTGCCGCTGGGCTACTTCGGGGCCAGCACGGGCGCGGCGGCGGCGCTGCTGGCGGAGGCGGAACGCCCGGGCCGGGTGAAGGCCATCGTGTCGCGGGGCGGACGGCCGGACCTCGCGGGGGCGGCGCTGCGCCATGTCCGCGCGCCGACGTTGCTCATCGTGGGCGGCGACGACACGGAGGTGCTGGCCCTCAACGAGGAGGCAGCCGCCCAGCTGGCCGGCGTGAAGGAGCTGGTGGTGGTGCCCGGCGCGACGCACCTCTTCGAGGAGCCCGGCGCGCTGGAAGAGGTGGCCCGGCTGGCCGGCGAGTGGTTCGCCCAGCACCTTTCGGGGACATGAGCCCCTGTCCGCGCGACGACGGCTGGAAGGGCGCGGGCGTGACAGCCTCAGCACGAAAACGTGTTCGCCGCGTTGGAGGTAAGGTGCCCCTCGCGTGAGGAAGACGCCGCAGACGGCCGACGAGTGGTTCGCCGAGGGAGAGTGGTACCTCGACCTCTCCAGGGGCGCGGACACCGGCTCCGAGTACACCAGCGACCTCACCAACGCGGTGGCGGCCTTCGAGCAGACCCTGGCGCGCGACCCTTCTCACCGGGGCGCGGCGCGGCACCGGGCGTTCACCCTGGCCCAGCTCGGCCGCCTCGAGGAAGCGCTGGACGCCTTCGTCACCGCGACGCACGCCGAGCCCGACGACGCAGGGCTCTGGTTGTCGCTGGGCCAATGCCTGGCACGGCTCGGGCGGCATGACTCGGCGCTGGACGCCTTCGAGCGCGTCCTCGCCCTCAGGACAGAAGATGCGGAGGCGCTCTTCGGCCGCGCCGAGGCCCTCACCGCGCTCGGACGTCACAGCCAGGCGCTCCAGGCGTGGGACGCGGTGCTGGCCGAGCCCGACAACCGCACGTTGAACCTCCACGGACGCACGGTGCGCGTCCTCACCGACGACTTCCGCCGCGCCCAGGCCCGCCAGGCCCGCGCCCACTGTCTGGAGCGGGTCGAGGCCCACCGCGCACAGGCCACCTGGCGAGAAGCCTTCGAAGCCGAAGGAGCGAAGCTCCCCATCGCCCGCGGGAAGTTCATCGAGGCCCTGCGCACCAGCGACCCGGCCCGCCGCGCCTACCGGGAGTACCTCGCCGCGCGCGCCACCGAGGCGCCCGCCTGGTTTCGCGCGGGAGACGCCTTTCGGGCCGCCGGACTCCATGCGGACGCCCGCGCCGCCTACGAGACGCTGGTGCGCCTCGTCCCCGAGAATCCGCACGCCTGGTTCAATAAGGCCGAGACGCACGCGGTGGTGGAAGAGTACGACGAAGCCCTGGCCGCTTTCCGGCACGCGCTCGAGCTCTGGCCCGAGTTCTCCGGCGCCGCCACCCGGATGAAACTCGTCGAAGCCGAGCGCCGCGCGCGGGGGCGCTGACGTGTGCAGGCCGTCAACCCGCCGGACGGAAACGCCACGGTGCGCCTCGCGGCGCTGAGACACCCATCACCACCGGGGGTCGACTCACGGCGCGTCCACTCCGGCGAGGGCTGGCCATGTCCTGCGACAGATGCGCCGGCATGCCCGACTCGACTCGCGCTTCGCTGCCCCCAAGACGAGAGCCTCCCTGCGACGGCGCCGGGTGCGCTGTCACTTCATCGCGTCGATGACGGCCTTCGTGAAGTCCGCCGTCTTCGCGCTGCCGCCGAGGTCCTTCGTCTTCACCTTCCCCTCGGCGTACACGGCCAGAAGCGCGCCCTCGATGCGCCGCGCGTACTCGGACAGCTTGAGGTGGTCGAGCATCATCACCGCGGACATCAACAGGGCGGTGGGGTTGGCGAGGCCGTTGCCCGCGATGTCGGGCGCCGTGCCGTGCACCGCCTCGAAGACGGCCGTCTTCTCTCCGATGTTGGCGCCCGGCACCAGGCCCAGGCCCCCGACGAGGCCGGCGCACAAGTCGGACACGATGTCGCCGTAGAGGTTCTCCATCACCATCACGTCGAACTTCTCGGGCCAGCGCACCAACTGCATGCACAGCGCGTCGACGATGACCTCCTCGCCCTGGATGTCCGGGTACTCGCGCGAGACGGCGCGGAAGCAGTCGAGGAAGAGGCCGTCGGACAGCTTCATGATGTTGGCCTTGTGCACCGCCGACACCTTCTTGCGGCCGTGCGCGCGCGCGTACTCGAAGGCGAAGCGGCAGATGCGCGTCGACGCCTTCTCGGTGATGATTTTGAGGCTCTCCACCACGCCCGGCACCACGATGTGCTCGAGGCCGGCGTAGAGGTCCTCCGTATTCTCCCGCACCACCACCAGGTCGACGTTGTCGTACCGCGTCTTCACCCCGGGAATGGACTTCACCGGGCGCAGGCTGGCGTACAAGTCGAGCCGCTTGCGCAGGCCCACGTTGGCCGACTGCTGCCCTCCCCCGATGCCGGTGGCGGTGGGGCCTTTGAGGCCCACGCCGTTGCGCAGGCAGGACTCCACCGTCACATCGGGCAGGTTGGTGCCGAAGCGCGTCGAGGCGCCGGCGCCGGCCTCCTGGTACTCGAAGTCCAACGGGCACTTCGCCGCCTCGAGGATGGCGCGGGTGGCCTCCATCACCTCGGGGCCGATGCCGTCTCCGGAAATCAACGTCACGGTGCGCTTGGTCTGGCTCATGAGGTGGGTGTCTGTAGCAGGCCGACCGCTTTCCGCCACAACGACGGGGGGCGGCGCCGCGGTGCTAGTCTTCCCAGCGTGTCCGTCGAGCGCATTCAGTCCAAGGTGTGGAATGGCGAGCGGCTGACGGACGAAGAGCTGAACGAGCTGACGAGGGCCGCGCAGCGGGAAGGTGGGCCGACGCTGCGCACCACCGTGGCGCAGGCGCTCATCAACGCGGACCACCACCAGCAGGCCATCTCTCTGTTGCTGGCGGTGCGGCGCGACTTCCCGAGGGAAGCGCAGGTGCACCTCGCGCTGGGCCGGGCCCTCATCAGCCTCGAGAAGTGGAGTGAGGCGGAAGAGCCGCTGCAGCGGGCGCTGGAGTTGAACCCGCGGGACCCGGAGCCCCTCAAGGCGCTGGCCACCCTCGCGCTGCGCCGGCTCGAACTGGCGAAGGCGCGCGACCTGCTGCAGTTGGTGCTGCGACAGGACCCCTTCGACAGCGAGGCGCAGCTGCTCTTCAGCGAGGTGGAGGCGGCGCAGCCGGCAGACAGCCAGAGCCCGACGCTGGAAGACTTCACCCGCACGCTGTCCGAGGTGCTGAAGGCCCAGTCCACGCCCTTCCTCCTCCAGAAGGACGCGGTGCTGATTCGCCTGGGCCGCGGCGGGGTGGCGCGCTTCGATTTGGACTCCCTCTTCCGCGAGGCGCGGCGCATCGGGCAGGACTTCGACAGCGCGGTGGCCCTCATCGGCCGGGACTTCGCCGAGCGCAGCCTGGGGTTGCCGCCGGGGAAGCTGCAGCTCTTGTCCAAGGTGCTGCCAGTGCTGCGCGACTCCACCTTCCTCGAGCGCGCGGCCGGGGCGGTGCGGCGCGAGGGGCCGGCGGGCCTGTGGTTCTTCTACGCGGTGGAGGACCCGGAGGTGGTGCTGTACGTGCCCGAAGGCGTCCTCTCCGCCATGCGCGTCGACCTCGAGCAACTCGACACCGCGGCGTGGAAGAACCTGGAGGCGCGGCCGGCGGAGGTGCGCGCCATCGAGCTCGAGCAGGGGGCGCTGCGGCTGTCAGCGACTCCAACGGGACTGTGGGCGCTGGCGCACGGAGACGGCCACGACGCGGCGCGCGTGCTGACGCCTTCACACCAGGCCGCGCTGGAGAAGGCGGCGGGCCCGGGCCCCTGGCGCGTGTACCTCGGGCTGCGCGAGCTGGTGCTGTTGTGCCGCGAGTCCGACGCGGTGTCGGTGAAGAAGCTGGAAGGCCTCGAGGCCGCGCGCGAAGGCATCACCGGTGCGTGGCGGCTGCACGAAGGGCGCCTGACGCCGCTGCCCGAGTGGGACGTCTGAGTTTCCGCACCTCACCCGCGAAGCCGGTAGATTGCGCGGCCCATGTCCCGCTGGTGCTGGCTGCTGGTGCTCGCGTCGTGCGCCTCGGGCGAGGCGTACCGGATTCGCCCTGACGCGCAGCTTCTGGCGGGGCGCGACGCGTACCTCGCCCAGCCGAAGGTGACGCCGAAGCAGCGGGTCAACGTCGTCCTCATCGTCGCGGACGACCTCGGCACGGCGGACACGTCGATGACGGCCTCGGGGCGCATCGCCACGCCCAGCCTGGACCGCCTGGCCAGCGAAGGCGTGCGCTTCGAGGCGGGCTACGTCACGGCGGCGCTGTGCTCTCCCTCGCGCGCGGCGCTCCTCACGGGCCGCTACCAGCAGCGCTTCGGCCACGAGGTGCAGCCGCATGACCGCTACGCGCGCAACCGCTTCGAGTTCTTCTTCGCGCGCCTCTTCCTCGCCACCGACGACTGGAAGTTGCTCACCTACAAGGCGCCCGACGAGGAGGACGTGCAGCGCCAGGGCATTCCGCGCTCGGAACTCCTGCTGCCGGAGTTGCTCCACCGCGCCGGCTACGCCACGGGGATGTTCGGAAAGTGGCACCTCGGGTGGAACCCGGACTTCCAACCGCAGCGCCGCGGCTTTGATGAGTTCACCGGCTTCTATGAGGCGTACTCGCTGTACGCCGCGCCCGCAGGCCGGGAAGACGTCATCGAGCAACACCTCCCCGAGTTCTCCGACCGCTTCATCTGGGACAAGGGCCGTACCGGGAGTTGTGCGCTGGTGCGAAACGACGCCGTCGTCGAAGAGTCGCGCTACCTCACCGACGTCTTCACCGACGAGGCCATCGCCTTCATCGACCGACACAGGGAAGAGCCCTTCTTCCTCTACCTGCCGTACCAGAACCCGCACACGCCGTTTCAGGTGAAGCGCAGCGACTGGGACGCCTTCCCCGAGGAGAAGGACCCGATTCGGCGCACCTACCTGGCGCTGGTGCGCTCGCTGGACACGTCGGTGGGGCGCGTCCTCGACGCGCTCGACGAGAGAGGACTCGCCGAGGACACGCTGGTCATCTTCGTAAGCGACAACGGCGGAGCGCTGTACACGCACGCCACCACCAACGCGCCGTACCAGGGCGGGAAGTTCACCCTCTTCGAGGGAGGCATCCGGGTGCCCTTCGCGATGCGCTGGCCGGGACGCCTCCCGTCCGGCGCGCGCTACGACGAGCCGGTGAGCGCGCTGGACGTCGTCGCCACCGTCGCGGCGGCGGTGGGGCTGCCGCTCCCGGAGGACAGGCCGTACGACGGCGTCGACTTGTTGCCCTACGTGCGCGGAGAGAAGGCCGGCGCGCCCCACGAGGCCCTCTTCTGGCGCGCGGACTACACCAGCGCGGTGCGCCACGGCGCGCTCAAGCTCATCCGCGACAAGCAGTCGGGCGTCACCTCGCTGTTCGACCTCTCAAAGGACCCGGGGGAGCAACAGGACCTCGCGCCCACGCGGCCGGACGACGTGCAGCGCCTCCTCGGAGAGTTGGACGCCTGGGACGCGCAGTGCGCGCCGCCGCTGTGGCCCGCGGTGATGGACTACCGCTTCGTCGCCAACGACGGGCGCGAGTACTGGTACCCGCTCTAAAACGCTTCGAGGAAGTTGAAGTAGATGGCGCGCGACTCGCGCCCGAAGCCGACGTCGAGGCGCAGCGTCACCCGCTTCATCAACTCCACGCGGACGCCGCCGCCTCCCGCCGGGAGGAGTTGCGAGAAGTCGGGCAGCGCCGTGGCAGAGAGGGCCCCCACCCCACCCCACGCGGCGAAGCCGAGGTGAGACCAGAGTGACTGCGAGGGGAAGGGCAGCATGAAGCGGTACTCCAGGAGCGCGGTGAGGCCGGTGCGGTCGCGGTACTGCCCCCAGCGGTAGGCGCGCAAGTCGAAGGGTGTGCCCACCTGGCTCAAGTCGGACCACGGCACGTCCCCGAAGGCGGTGCGGTACTTCACCTGCCACGCCAGCGTGCTGCCGCTGCGAAAGAGCGTCACGTACTGCCGGTAGTCCACGCCCAGCGCGTGCCACTCGGTGTTGGCGCCCAGCGCGCGCCCGAAGAAAGTCCAGGTGGCGGAGAGGAAGACGCCCCGCCAGGCGTTGATGGGCACGTCGCGTGTGTCGAGCTGCAGGGTGAGGCCCATGCCCGTGTTCACCACCGACGGCCCGTGGCGTTGAAAGTCCGGGTCACTCGCCACGCCTTCGCTCACGTCGCGCGCCAGCGTGCCCGACAGCTGCAGCACCGCGCCGCCGTAGAGGGGCCCCACGAGGCGGCGCAGCAGCGTCGGGTCGGCGCTCCACCAGGTGCGCTTGAAGGCGGTGGTGTTGGGGCCCTGCGGCCGGGTGAGGCCGTTCTCGAAGCCCACGCCGAAGTAGTGGTCGGGCTGGTCCCTCACGTCGACGAGGGCGGTGAGGCGCGTGCGGTCGCCCTCGAAGAAGGACACGAGCCGCGCCTGCAGGAGGAAGGCGCCCACGGTGCCCACGCCCGCGGTGACGGTGAGGGACGAGCGCGGGATGTCGAGGTGCGCGGAGTCTCCATTCCACGTCATCGCGCCGCCGGCGTTGAAGAGGAAGCCGAGCTCCGGGGTGTACGCGGGCGCGACGAAGGGCACCAACTTCACGTCGGCCTGCGCCAGCGTCGCCGAGAGGAGCAGCGCAAACGCCGTCACGGCCTCGACGCGTCCCGCTCGATGGGCGGCATGCGCGGGGGATGATGCCCGAAGCGGGCTGTCCACGCACCCGCGGCCAGCCGTAGACTCCCAGGCCATGGGCAAAATCCTCTCCCTCATCCTCGGCCTCACCGTGGTGGCCTTCATCGCGTACAAGGTGATGTACGGGCGCATGCCGAGCAGCGACGACGAGGGGCAGACACCGCAGCAGCAACTCCAGGGCGCCAAGGACGCGGCCAAGCGCATCGAGGACCAGGGCCAGCAGAACGCAGACAAGGCCCTGCACGCCGGCGAGGAGTGACGGCCGCGCGGCTGGCCCCGCTCACGTCGGCAAGTCGTCCTGCAGCAACTGCAAGAGAGGCCAGTACGCGAACGCTTTTAAACAGCGTCGAGTCCTCTTCAACATTCCGGGCCCAAAATTAAACAGCCCTGGAAAATCAGGCGGTTGCCTGCGCCTCCCGTCAGGAGACGGGTCGCCAGGCCAGCCTCATCCGCACCCACTTCGAGGGGTATGCGCCCACCAGGTCCTCGATTTGTCCCTGCGTGCGGGTGAGGTCGAAGACGTGCAGCAGGGCGCCCTTCCACGAGTGAAAGTACGCAGCGGAGTGCGGCGCCGGGTACTCGAAGGTCATCTGCCCGTCCGTCAGCGACGACTCCTCGTAGCGCACCGTGACGCCCTTCATCGCCAGGTTCACGAACGTCTGCATGCGGGAGAAGATGGACGCCGGCCCTGCGCCCGACGCGGAGAGCAGCACGCGCAGGAAGCCGCCGATGACGCGGCCCAGGGGCCCACTCACCTGCTCCGTGCTGAGCGCGACCAGCTCGTCGGCGCCCACCACCTCGAGGACACAGGCGTACAGCGCGTCGACCGTCTCGCCGTCGTGCGCGGCCTCGCTGCCCGGAGCGTCGAGTAGCGCACGGCACGCAGGGGCCGCCTTCGCGCGCACCTTGTCGAAGTGCCCCCGCTGCTTGAGCGTCGTCACCAGCGACTGCAGGACGATGGCCTTGACGGCGTAGCGTTCCATGGTTCCCCCGACGGAAGGGGACTCTAGGCACCGCACGGCTTTCCGAGGAAGTGTGTCACTCCTTCGGCGCTTCAGCCGGCGCATCGGGCTTCGCCTCGGCAGCGGGCGCGAAGTCCTTCAGCACTGCCGCGCTGCGCGCCGCGGGAGGCAGCCACCCGTCCAGCTTGCCGAGGTAGTACCCGACGGCCAGCGCCAGCAGCAGCACCAGCGCGAGGTACAGCTTCCATGGCCGCTTCTTCTCGGCGAAGGGGTCGACGGTGTCGACGCGCGAGCCTTGGGGCAGCGTTGCCACCTTCGTCAGGCTGCGCCCGAAAGGCACATTCATCAGCGCGCGGGCGTTGATGGCCCAGCCGTTGGCGTCCAGCAGCGGGCCGATGTTCCGCTGCCGCAGCTTGAGCCACGCCACCAGCATCGACGGGCCGGAGATGAGCAGCAGCAGCCCGACGACGCCCAGCGGCATCCACAGGCCCAGCCCGAAGAAGGCCTGCAGCAGCGCTCCCAGCGCCGCGGTGATGCCGCCCACCGCCACGCCCAGCGCCGCCACCACGCCGATGTCCAGCCTCTTCGGGGGCGTCACCTCGGACTTGCCGGTGTCCGCCGACTTGTCCACGGCCGCCGCCTTCCCCAGCATGTCCTTGTGCGAGGCCTCCTCCGCGGCGGCGGCCCGCTTCGCCACCTGTTCTTCCACGAAGCGCACCAGCTTCTTGTACGGACTCCAGAAGGCCTGGCGGATGGAGATGGGGTTGTCCACCAGCTTCGTCACGGTGGCGTCCCAGTCCTTGCCGTCGCGGTCGTAGAAGACACCGTTGCGGCCCACCATCAGGTTGTCCGAGTCGCCGTCCGTCATCGCCGCGGCGATGGCCATCTTCTCGCCCGTCGCCGGGCGCACGCAGTCGCAGTACACGAGGCACACGCGGGACAAGGGCGCCATCGTGCCGTGTTTGCCGGCGTCCTCCACCCGCACGCACAACTCCGCCGCGCGCTGGTCGAGGTACAGCGTGCCCACCTGGAAGATGGCCGGCCGCTTGCGCTCGTAGAATTCCCGGAAGGACACGAAGTTGTTCGCCAGCCGGTGGAGGTCGCGCGTGAAGCGCACCAGCTTCTCCACCGACGCGATGGCCTGCGCCGCCGGCTCCTGCGCCTTCTCCTGCGCGAAGAGGGCGTCCAGCGGGGCCCGCGCGCCGTCCTTCGCCAGCGCCTTGAGGCGCTCCCCGCCCAGCTTCTCCACCGCCGCGCCCGCTTTGGCCCCCAGCCACGCCTCGTACGCTGCGAACTTCGCCGTCAACTGCGCCCACTCGGCCTCGGTCAACGCCGTCCTCGCGCCCAGCAGCGGCGTCACCACCTTCGCCGAGAAGGCCGCCACGGCGGTGGCCCACGCCGGGTTGAGGCCCTTGTCCAACGGCAGCGGGGCGTCGGGGCCGATGCGCGCCAGGGGGAAGGCGCGAATCTCCTCGCTGGTGATGGACAGGTCCTTCGCCGCCAGCGCCAGGTACTCCTTCTCCTCGCGATTCAACGCAGCGGCCGCGCGCGCGTCGAAGGCGGCCAGCCGGCACCGGGCGAAGTAGTCTTCCACCTTCGTGCGCACCGTCTTCAAGGCCTCGAAGGCGGCGCCGGTGTCGGCCTTGAGGGGCAGCAGCGACGCATCACTCTCTGCCTTCTGGAGCCACGCGACGTAGGCGGCGACGTCGGCGAAGAAGGCCTTCACCTTGTCCTCGTTGACGCCGGGCTTGCCCGACTTGTCTTCGACGCTGCCGGTGCAGGCGATGACGTCGGCGAGGAGCGCCTTTGCTGTCTCGTCCGTCCCCGCCGACTCGGCGGTGATGACGCCGTCGCCGTTGAAGGGCTGCGCGAAGAAGGCCTTCGCCGCATCCGCGGTGTCCGCCACGGCGATGGAGGTGGCGTCTGGCTTCTTGAGGCCTGCCAACACGGACTTCGCCGCTTCGATGACGCGCTTGCCTTCGCTGGTGGCGTCGTCGATGGCGGCCAGCGGCAGCGCGTCGGCGCCCTTGAGGAGGTCGTCGGGGTTCTTCAGCAGCGTCCCCGTCCACTTCACCGCCGCGATGAGCTCGTTGGCGCGGATGCGGCCGTCCTTCTCGGTGTCGATGAGCTCGAGGGTGCGCGCGTCGAAGGCGAGGCCCTTCGTCGGGCAGGCCAGGGCGACCCACAGTTTTTGATCCAACTGGTCGAGCGCCAGCAGGTCCTTGCCCGAGTCGAAGCGCACCTGCTCGAAGCCTCCGGCGCGGAAGAACGAGAACGGCCGGCCCGCGGTCGAAGTCGACATGACGCCCTCCCCTCACGACGAGTCGTGCCGTCTGTAACGCAGGGCTGCGGGCCCGCCGATTCCTTTTTCACCCGCCCCCTCGCTATGGTGTCCAGCCCTGATGAGACCTTCTTCTGCCTTCGTCCTCGCTCTCTTCCTCGGCGCAATGGCGGGTGCGGCGTGCGGCGGCAAGCCGCCCTGCGGGCCGGCCAACTGCACCGGCTGCTGCGACAGCGCCGGCGCCTGCCAGACGGGCTTCACCACCCTGGCGTGCGGTGTGGGGGGCAACGTCTGCCAGCCCTGCTTCGCCAACCAGGTGTGCAGCCTCGGCAACTGCCTCGGTGGCACCGGCGGCGCGGCGGGCGGTGGCTCTGGCGGAGGTGGAGGCGGCGGCGCCACGGGTGGCGGCGTGGGCGGTGGAGGCGGTGGCGGCGCGACGGGCGGCGGCCAGGGCGGCGGAGGAAGCACCTGCGGGCCCGGCACGTGCGACGGTTGCTGCACCTCGGCGGGCGCCTGCGCGGGCGGGCGGAACATCTCGGCGTGCGGCTTCGCGGGCGCGGCGTGCGTGGTGTGCGCGGGCAATGAGTCCTGCGAGCCGGTGGGCACGTCTTCCTTCGGAGGGCGCTGCGCGTCAGGCTCCGGCGGCGGTGGCGGCACGGGCGGTGGCGCCGGAGGAGGCGGTGCCACGGGCGGCGGCGCGGGCGGCGGCGGTGTCCCCACCGGCGGCGGCACCGGTGGCGGCTCGCTCGGCGGAGGCGCGGGCGGCGGCGGTGGGGGCGGCTCGTGCAACAGCACGTCATGTCCCACGGGCTGCTGTCAGGGCAGCGCGTGCATCACCAACCAGAGCGCCGCGCAGTGCGGGACGTTCGGCAACGTCTGCACGGCCTGCCTCACCGGCCAGACATGCGTCGGCGGCCAGTGCCGGCAGTGCACGGGCTGCATCAGCAGCCTCGGCGTGTGCGAGTTCGGCACCAGCGACCAGGCGTGCGGGCGCAACGGCGCGCTGTGCCAGATGTGCGTCACGCCGCTGCAGACGTGTCAGGCCGGCATGTGCTCCTTCGGCACGGGCGGCGGCACGGGCGGCGGCGCTGGAGGTGGCGGCTTCGGCGGCGGCGCCGGGGGCGGTGGCACCGGCGGCGGCACGGGAGGAGGAGGAGGACTGCCCATCGACGGGGGCATCGACCTCTGCGCGCTCTTGGGAACGCCGTGCGGCTCGAACCAGTGCTGCGACGGCATCACCTGCGTGAACGCGCTGGCGATCTGCACCTTCTCGATGGGCATCTGCAACCCGGTGACGCACCAGTGTCAGTGACGTCTCACCCCGGAATTCACCGAGCACGCCTCGCTGCATGCTCCACCCGGGTTAGTGGATGAAGCTGTCCTTCGGGCTCTCCTCACCCTGCGCGACGGACAGAGGCTCCAGCTTCGCGAGGCGTGAGGCGTCGAGCCGCGTGCCGCGCTCGGGAAAGCCGAGGCCCTTCGACGTCCACTCCGGCACGAAGAGGATGGGGTGGGCCTCACCGTCGTAGCCCAGCTGCACCAGCTGCGACTTCGGGAAGCGCACGCACTGCTTGTCGCAGCAGAAGAAGTCGTCGCTGACGCGGTACAGCCCTTCGGCCGGCAGCGGCTGCAGCGACGACGCCCAGGCCTCGCCGGGGATGGTGTGGCCGCGCGACTGCCACTGCGCGCGGTTCAGCTTCCAGTCGGCGGGGAGGTAGATGCCGGCGCCGGGCTCCCCGTGGTTGTGGAAGTAGACGAGCCGCCCGGCGGGGACGTCGTCGAGCGGCTTCGTGGTGCGGTACAGCCCACAGGGTGGAAGGGGCATGGTGGGCGGCTTACTGCCGGGGGGCGCCTGGCGCCAGAAGCACCCGGGGCGCGTCAGGGAGCCCACCGGATGACGACTCTGCCGTCGTCGACCGCGCCCGTGGGGCATGAGCCCGCGTCCTGCACGGCGGGAGGCTGGCCGCAGGTGCAGCCCACCAGCAGCGCACCACCCAGAAGGGCCAGCCAGGTTCGCATCTCTCCTCCGTGGGCCGACGTCGTTCCCTTCATCATGCGACACGGGTGGTCCAGGGCCAAGGCGAGCAGCCGGGGCTCGTCGCGAAGCGAGCGACACGCGGCGTTGAACGTCCGAGACGGGGCGGGAGAGCCTCTCGCGCGCCCTGGAGGAGTTCGCTACCCCTCGAGCAGGCCCTTGAGCTGGTCTTCGCCCTTCTTGAGCGCCAGCGCCTGCGCGTAGTGGAGGAGGAGCGCCCGGTTGTCGCCCACCGACAGGTTCTGCAGCTCGAGCGCGCCGATGCGGTCCTCGGGCGAGAAGGCCGCCTCCGTCTTCTCCATCGACAGCTTCTCGGGGGCGTAGGCGGACTGGGCCGCGTGGGTGGAGAGCAGCGTGAAGTCGTCGCCGCGGCGCAGCTCGAGGGTCACCTCGCCGGTGATGGCGGTGGACACCCAGCGCACCAGCGACTCCTTGATGAGCATCGCCTCGGGGTCGAACCACTTGCCCTCGTACAGGAGCCGCCCCAGCCGCCGGCCCATCGTCACGTACAGGTCGGTGGTGTTCTCGTTGTGCACCACCGAGAGCAGCCGCTCATAGGTGAGGTGCAGGAGCGCCATGGCCGGCGCCTCGTAGATGCCGCGGGACTTGGCGTCGATGACGCGGTTCTCCACCTGGTCGCTCATGCCCAGGCCGTGGCGGCCGCCCAGCGCGTTGGCGGCGAGGAACAAGTCCACCAGCGAGCCGAAGCGCTTGCCGTTGAGCGCCACCGGCGTGCCCTGCTCCCACGTCACCGTCACCGTCTCGGGCTCGATGGCCACGTCACTCTTCCAGAAGGCCACGCCCATGATGGGGGAGACGACCTTCATCGACTTGTCGAGGTGCTCGAGGTCCTTCGCCTCGTGCGTGGCGCCCAGCATGTTGGCGTCGGTGCTGTAGGCCTTCTCGGCGCTCATCGAGTACGGCAGGCCGGCGGCCTCGAGGAACTTCGACATCTCCAGGCGGCCGCCCAGTTCGTGCACGAAGGTGGAGTCGAGCCACGGCTTGTAGATGTGCAGCTGCGGGTCGACGAGGATGCCGTAGCGGTAGAAGCGCTGGATGTCGTTGCCCTTGTGGGTGGAGCCGTCGCCGAAGACGTGGACGCCGTCGTGCTTCATCTCCCGGACGATGGCGGTGGCCGTCACTGCGCGGCCCAGGGGCGTGGTGTTGAAGTACTTCTTCCCGCCGATGCCGAGGTGGAAGGCGCCGCACTGGATGGCGGTGAGGCCTTCGCGGGCCAGCGCGTCCCGGCAGTCGATGAGGCGGGCCTGCTTCGCGCCGTGCGTCTTCGCGATGGGCGGGATGTCGCCGGGGTGCTTCTCGTCGGGCTGGGCGAGGTCAGCGGTGTAGGCGTAGACGTCCATGCCCTTCTTCGTCATCCAGGCGACGGCGGCGCGGGTGTCGAGGCCGCCGGAGAAGGCGAGGCCGATGCGGGTGCCCTTCGGGGGAAGCTGTCGGTAGATGCGGCTCATGAGCGCGGCTTGTCGCAACAAGCGGCGCGTGGGTGCAAGCTGAATCCAACCGGCGTTAGGACGCTCTCATGCACGTGACCTGGCTGTTGCTCGCCGCCGCTCCGGAGAATGCCCCCGTGGAGGGTGTCACCTTCCGCGACACGCTGGGCCTCATCGTGGTGGGCGTCCTCATCACCGTGCTGTGGCTGGCCTTCCGGCGCCTCAAGCAGCTGGCCGACCAGCCGGAGGAGCCGAAGAAGCCGTCGGAGCCGAAGCCGCCCCGGTGAGCGCGCCTCGCACGTGAGTCGTGGTGCGCCCACGGGCGCGCGTGCTAACCCTCTTCAGCGATGCAGGCGTACGCGCACAGGGCCGTCGGCGGGGGGCTCATCACACGGCGTACCGCTGCAGCCGGGCTGGCGTTGCTGCTGGGCGGCTGTCGCAGGCCGGTGCCGGGGAGAGAGCGCCCGCTGCTGGTGGTTTTCGGGCCGCGGCATGGCCCCGAGAACGCCGAGTTGCTGCGGACGCGGCTGGAGAGCAGCTCGAAGCTGAAGCTCGAGTTTCACCTGGCGAAGTCGAGCGACGAGGCCATCGACCTGGTCCAGAGCGGCCGGGCCGACGCCGCGCTGCTGTCTCTCTTCGACTACTTCTTCTGCGCGGGCATCTTCGACGTGGAGCCCCTGGTGCAGGTGGTCCGCCACGGCGCGGCGACGCAGGCCAGCGAGCTGCTGGTGCCGGCGCAGTCGAGCGTCCGCGAGGTCGCCGAGCTGCGGGGCCAGCGGGTGGGCTACGTCGACCGCTACTCGGTGACGGGCTTCCTGCTCCCGGCGGCGCACCTGGGGAAGGCGGGCGTCACGGTCGAGCCGGTCTGGCTGGGGACGCACGACGCCGTGCTGACGGCGGTGCAGGAGGGGCGGGTGGCGGCGGGCGCGAGCTACGCGGGCCACGGCGCGACGGTGACGGGCCTGAGGGTGCTGGCCACGCTGGCGCCCATCGCGAACGAGCCGGTCTTCGTGCAGCGCGCGCTGCCTTCCGACGTACGCGAGGCGCTGAAGGGTGCGTGGTTGGCGGAGCAGGACGCGAAGAGCCTCGCGGGGCTCGCGGACGCGACGGGCTTCCGGGCGGCGCCCGCGCAGGCCTTCGAAGAAGCGTTGAGCACCCTGAAGGCGGCGGGGCTCCAGGTGGAGGACACGCTGGAGGGCGGGTGGCTGCGAGCCAACGAGCATCGGCGCCCGGCGTGGTCGTACGGCCCCTGACCGGGCGGGGCCACCGCGGCCAGCAACAAACAACGGCGCCGCGCGAGCCATGCAGGCCTCGCGGGCGCCTTCCCCTTTGGTTCCAGTCAGCGTGTCACTTCTGGTCGCGCTCGAAGCAGCTCACCCGGCCGAGGTTGATGTCGACGATGCGGGGGTTGGTGATGCGGTTGAGGGCTTTGACCTCGTCGACGGTGAAGTAGGAGTTGGAGAACTGGGCGTCCCTGGGGAGGGCCATGGGGCCCTTCGCCTGGATGCTGTCGGGCATGCGGATGTACCGGACGGAGTCGTTGGGCAGGTAGTACTGGTTGGTGTTGGGGTCGACGTAGGCGGTGCGGCCGCCGTCGAGCTTCACTGTCATGAGGGGTTGGCCTTCAGGGCCACGCATGACGCCGTCGGGGCCGCGCTTGAGGGTGGCGTTGCCGGCCGTCGCTTCAGCGAACTTCCCGGCGATGCTGTTGACGTGGGCGCCGAGGGTCTCGTGCAGGCGGCCCGCCACCAGGCGGTCCTGGAGGCTCACGGTCCCGAGCTTTTTCTTCCAGTCGATGGGAGGGAGCTTCACATGGGGGGGCAGCTTCGGGGGCAGGGAGATGGGCGGCTTCGGCAGCGTCGGCTTGGACGGCGGCTGCGGGCGGACGGGGGGCGTGAGCTTGATCATGGCGTGTTCCTTCCTTCTGTTCTGGATGGCGCGCCCGGGAGCTGCGACGCGCGGGATACAGGGTTTTCCGGCGCAGCCCCGCTCCAGTCTCCCGCCCGGCGCGGAAAAAGCATTTACAGGGGGTGATGGTGCGCCTGCGGCGCGGCCGGTGAGGTGAGGGTATTGCGCCCTGCGGGCGCGGGCCCAGGTGAGAGCGTTGCGCCTGCGGCGCGGCCAATGAGGTGAGTGCGTTGCGCCCTGCGGGCGCGGGCCTGCTGGCGATTGCTTCTTTGGCCTGCGGCCGGCTGGTTATTTCCCCCCCTT
>JBFMHF010000043.1:0-45710 GCA_040752975.1 Myxococcota bacterium | reverse complement strand
GGCGAGGTGCGCCCGCAGCTGCGCCTCCACCAGGCTCCGCACCACCTCTGGAACGTCGTCGAGGTTGGCGCTGCGCAGCGCCGCCAACTCCGCCCGGGCATGCTGGAGGCCGGCGTCGTCGAGGGTTCGATTGATGAGGGCGCCCCGCAGCCCCACCCGCTCGAGCAGCGCGAGGTAGCTCTCCAGCCGGTAGTACTGCGACACGTCGTACTGCGCGATGCCCGCCGCCTCGGCCGCGTAGCGCGCCGCCTGGAGGGGATCGAGCAGCGAGATGCCGAGCAGCCCGTAGTGGCAGTCCCGGCGGACCTGCCCCAACGAGAAGGCGTTGGGCACCGTGACGTAGGCGCGGCCGCCGTCCGCGAGCAGCTCGCGGATCCGCCCCAGCAACGCCGCCGGCGTCGCCACGTGCTCGAGGACGTTGTCGCACGTGACCAGGTCGAAGCGGCCCAGGTCGGCCGTCGCGGCACGATCCAGCACGTCCACCTCGTGCAGCGAGATCGCCAGCCCCGGATGGTCGGCGAGGTTCTGGCGTGCCAGCCGCATCTGGACCGGAGACAGCTCGAGACCCACCACTTCCCGCGCGCCGGCGCCCGCCGCCGCGATGCAGGTGCCCGCGTAGCCGCTGCCGATGTCGAGCACCCGCTGGCCCGCCACCGGCCCGAAGACTCGCTGCAGCTGCGCCACCAGGTCGCGGCCCCGCGCATTCGTCTCGGCGGCGTAGCGGAACCACACGTCGTACTGCGGGTGCCTGCGGGACGCCTCGAAGTGCGCCTCGAGCGCGCGCTGGTAATGGCCGCTCTGCGTCGTCACGGGATCACTCGCCGGCGCACGCGCGCCGCCACGTCGCGCAGCACCGACGGCACGTCCGAGCGCACGCCGCGCAGGGCGCGCATCAGGTCGTCGAGTGGTGCCGGCACCGCGGCCGTCGGCGCCTCGACCGACGCGGCCACCAGCGGCTTCGCGACGAAGTACCAGAGTTCCTGCAACCACTCGCGCGCCATGCGATGGGCGAGCTCTTCGCGGGCGACGCCCGGCGGCAGCGACTCATGGAGCGCCAGCTCGGCCCGGCACCACCCCACGTGTGCGTCGACGAAGGCCTCGACCTTGGCCCGCACGGCGACGGGGATCTCCGCCCGGGCGCGCGCCTGCTCGAGCGACGCGAGCGCCGCGTGGATCTTCCGGATTTCCTCGTCGCCGGCCTCGACGGGGTTCAGCATCGACCACGACAGCCCGTACCGCTCGAGCAGCGCCACGTACTCCGGCAGCCGGTAGTAGGCCGCCACGTCGTAGCTGTCGTTGCCCAGGGCGTCCTTCACGTAGCGCTGCCCGTCGAGCGGATCGAGCAGGCTCAGCCCGAAGCGGCCGTAGTGGCACTCCTTCTCCATCTGGCCCAGCGAGAAGGCGTTGGGAACGGTGAGGTAGACGAGCCCACCCGGCGCCAGCAGCCGCGCGATGTGCACCATCAGCACCGGCGGGTTGGGCACGTGCTCGATGACGTTGTCGCAGGTGATGACGTCGAACGAGCCCCAGGTGGACAGCGTGCCCCAGTCGAGCGCGCTCGTGGGCTCGAAGCGCACGTCGAGGCCGGGGTGGTCGCGGCGGTTCGCGTCGGCCAGCGCCAGCAGCGAAGGGTCGACCTCGATGCCCACCGCCGCCGCGCCGGCCTTCGCCGCGGCGATGCACACGCCGCCATACCCACTGCCGATGTCCAACCACCGCAGGCCGCGCACGTCCGCACGGAACTCGCGAACCTTGGCCACCACACGCTCGCCCCGTTCGTTCGTCGAGGCGGCGTAGTCCAGCCACACGGCATGCTGGGGGTGGGCGCGGTTGTGAGCGAAGTGCGTCTCCAGCGCGGCGCGGAACCCGGTGGCCATCGGACTGCGCGTACTTCCGCCCTGCCCTGATGACAAGTCGCGAGTGCACCCGTGAGAGCCAATGCGCTATGAGCCGCCGCGAGCGTCCATGACCACCCCGAACCCCTTTGCCATCAACTCGCGAGAGTACTGGGACCACCGCTTCTCCAACGACTGGGACGCGCACTCCGGCCCGATGCAGGCGCGCTTCTTCGCCGAGCTCGCGGTGAACCACTTCCCGGCGTGGCTGACCGAACTCGTGAAGCAGCACGGCTGGTCGGTGTGCGACTGGGGCTGCGCCGAAGGCGCGGGCACGGCGGTGCTGGCGCAGGCGTTCCCCGGCCTGAAGGTCCACGGCATCGACTTCTCCGCCGCGGCCATCGCGGTGGGACGCACGCGCTACCCCGGCGTGTCGCTGCAAGCGGCCGACCTGCTGTCCGGCGCGGAAGAACGGTTCGACGTGGTCTTCTCGTCGAACACGCTCGAGCACTTCCGCGAGCCGTGGTCGGTCGTGCGGCGGCTGACGCAGGTCGCGCAGCACGCGCTGGTCTTCCTGCTGCCGTGGGAGGAACGCGAGCTTTTCACCGAGCACTTCGTGTCCTTCGACGAGCGCAACGTGCCGCTGGTGTTGGACGGCGGCTTCGTGCTCACGCACCGCGCAGTGTTCGACACCAGCACCCTCGTGCCGACGTATTGGTTCGGCAAGCAGGCCCTGCTGATCTACCTTCGGCCGTCGGACGCCACGCGGCCGGCGCTGGTGTTGGGCTCGCTGGGCACCACGGGAGAGCTGGAGCGCCTCACCCAGTCGCTCGGCCAGTCCGGCGGCAGCCCGCACGCCCTGGGCGCCGACGAGCTGCACGCCCGCGTGCGCGAGCTGAACCAGCGCGTACTGAACCAGCGCACCGATCTCGCCCGCGCACAGAAGCGCATCGCCGAGCTCGACGAGTACACCTTCGACAAGGAGTGCTACATCGCGCACCTCTCGAAGCGGCTCGACGAGGCGAACAGCGAGCTCGAGCGTCTCAACGCCAGCAGCCTGGTCAGCGCCAGCCGGCAGGTGGACCACGTGCGCGACCGGGTGAAGGGCGCCATCAACCGGGTGCAGACGAAGGTGCAGCGCGACGGCGTAAAGGGCCTGGCCAGCGCGGTGACCCGCCGGTTGTTCCGCGCCGCGTCGGAGGCCGAGCAGCCGTCCGCCGCCGCGCCGCGCGAGTGGCCCCAGGCGTCGATTCGCCTGGTGAAGCCGATCGACGTCAAGGTGATCAAGCAGAAGTACTCGTTCGGCGAGCAACGCGCCGCCTTCGCCGTGGTCACGACAGTGAAGAACGAGGAGGCCCGGCTCTCGTCCTTCCTCGAGGACATCGAGAGCCAGACCCTGCTGCCCTCGAGGCTCGTGATCGTCGACGGGGGCTCCAGCGACAACACCGTCAGCCGCCTGCGCGAGTTCGAAGAGCGGCACCCAGACTGGGTGACGGTCATCGCCGATCACCCGTGCAACATCGCGCGCGGGCGCAACCGCGGCGTTCAGGTGACGACCGAGCCGGTGATCGTCTTCGTAGACGCCGGCTGCCGGCTGTCGCCCGACCTGTTCGCGAACCTGTACGGTCCATTGAACGACCAGCGCGCCGACCTGGTCGGAGGCATCTACCACCCGTCGGTCCCCACCGAGCACGCACGGCACTTCATCCCGGCGTGGCAGACCTTCACGCACTGGGAAGAATTCCTGCCTTCGGCGCGCGCGCTCGCGGTGCGGCGGCCGCTCTTCGACGCTTGCGGCGGCTTCCCGGAGTACCTGACGCTGACGGGTGAAGACACGTTGTTCGACATCAACTACCGTCGCGTGTCGCGCCGGTGGGTGTTCAACCTGGAGGCGACCGTGGTCTGGGAGGCCCCCACCGACGCCGAGCGGGCCATGCGCCTGGCGACGTCGTACTCGCGCGGCGACGGCGAGAGCGGTGTCGGCGACTTCACCTTCCGGCCCGGGGAACAGGCTCACGCCGACAACCCCATCCGCGGCCACCAGCTGTCCGGCTACCTGCAGGGCCTCGCGCAGCGGGCGCGGATCGAGGCCGAACGGCGCAAAGTGAAGGGCGTCGTGGTGATCCTGTCGGGCGTGTCCTTCACGGACATCGGCGGCGGGCAGCGCGCGACGCAGCTGGCCCTCGAGCTCATCCGCCGGGGGTACAAGGTCGTCTTCGTCAACCTGTATCCCCGCTACGGGGACCAGGTGCAGCGCGTCTTCTTCGACGTCGACCTGACGCTCCTCGAGCTGTACTTCATGACCGACTTCGACGCGGCGCAGCTGGCCCAGCGCTACGCGGACACCGGCCTGCCCTTCACCATCGTCACGGAGTTCCCGCACCCGCGCTTCGTGCCCGCCATCGAGACGCTGAAGCAACGCATTCCCCGGGCGCGGTACGTGTACGACTACATCGACCTCTGGAACAGCTCGCTGGGCGGCGACTGGTACAGCGCCGACGTCGAGCTGCAGCTGATCGCCCGCGCAGACCTGCTGGTCGCTTCAGCGCGGACGCTGAAGGAGGCCCTGGAGCAGAAGAGCCAGAAGCCGGTGCACCTGCTGGCCAACGCGGTGAACGGGCACCTGTTCCGCAGCGACGTCCCCCTGCCACGCCCCGAGGACCTCCCCGTCGATCGTCCGTACGTCGTCTACGTCGGCTCGCTGTACGGCGAGTGGTTCGACTGGGACACCATCGAGGTGTCGGCCCTCGAGTTGCCAGACATAGACTTCGTCTTCATCGGCGACGCCGCGGGCGTGCCTCGCGCCGCGCGGATGAAGGAGCGCCGCCCCAACGCGCTCTTCCTCGGCCCCCGGCCCCAATCCGATCTGCCCGCGTACCTGCAGCACGCGGACGCGTGCCTGATCCCCTTCCGCACCGACTCAGAGATCACGAAGTTCGTCAACCCGCTGAAGGTTTACGAGTACCTCGCGATGGGACGCCCCGTGGTCGCGACGAACATGCAGGAGCTGGCCGGGATGCCGGGCGTCCACATCCCGTCGCCCGGCTCCAGCTTCGCGCAGGCGATCGAACTGGCGCGGCAGGAGCCGTTTGACGCGGCCGCCGTCAGCGCGTTCGTCCGCGGGAACACCTGGAGCGCACGCATCGCCGCGCTCGAGGCGCTGTTGGTGGACCCCGAGGCCTCATGAGCCGGCCGCGCGGCTTCGTCGCGTCGTGGTTCTTCGCGCCGTACCGCGGCTCGGCCGATCTCGACCTCTTCAAGCGCCTCGCGCACACCAGGGTCGACTACGACGTGGTCCAGGTGCGGCGGGCCGGAGCCGACCCGCGCGTCCTCGCGATCGACACGCAGGCGCGAATCGACCGCACTGAGATCGCCACGGACCACGAGCACCCGAGGACTCGGCGTGCCCGAGACGAGTTCATCGCCGGGGTGCTGGAGAAATTCCGCGCTGCTCCGGCGAGCTACGACTTCCTGCTCTCGCACTCGAACGAGGTGCCGTCGCACGCGGCGGCGCTGCAGTGCCGCCGGCTTCGCCCCGACCTCCCGTGGATCGCCTACTTCGGCGACCCGGTCGCGAAGAACCCGTACGTCGCGCACATGGCGGAGTATCCGCTGCACGACGAGGACATCGCGACCGAAGCGGCGACGCTCGCGCAGGCGGACGTCGTCGTGTGCAACAACAACTGGCAGCGCGACCTGATGTTCTCGGGGGCGATGGCGAAGTACGCACACAAAGCGGTGGTGATACCGCACTGCTTCGAGCCGGCGTTCTACCCGCGCGAGCCGGTGGCGCTGCCCGAGCGCTTCCGGTTCCTGCACGTGGGCACGCTGTACTCGGTGAAGCGTACGGCGCGGCCGGTGCTGCTCGCAGTGGACCGCTTGCTGGAACTCTACCCGCGGTACGCCAACCGCTTCGAGGTCGTCTTCCGCGGCGGGCCATACCACGCGCCGGATCGGGAAACGTGGGCTGCCATGCGCCACGCGGACCACGTGCGCCTGGAGCCGGAGGTGCCCTTTCTCGAGAGCCTCGCGCTGATGCGCACCGCCCACGTGCTGATCTCCATCGACGGGATCTTCACCGAGGCCGAGGACGGACTGACAGCCAGCCCCTTCTTCCCCTGCAAGCTCGTCGACTACATGGGGGCCGGGCGGCCGATCACCGCCGTGACGATGGAGCGCGGCCCGACCGCCGACGTCCTGCGGGACAGCGGCAACCTGGTGGCGGACGATCGACCGGATCGCCTCGCGTTCGTCCTCAAGCGCTACCTGGACGGGAAGGCGCCGCGGGGCGAGGTGGACTGGGGCCGGTACGACGCCCGCGTGGTCGGCGCGGAGATGGAATCCGTGTTCCGCACCGCTGCGCGCCGCCAGGCCCCCGGCGCCGGGCTCCAGGCCGTGGTCGACGCCGCCCGTGCCGCCGCCCTCGCGTCGAAGCGGAGGAGCGCGTCATGACGAAGGCGCCCACGCTGTCCGTCATCGTGCCGGTCTACAACCTCGAGCTGTACGTCGAGCGATGCCTCGAGAGCGTTTCGGCGCAGACCTTCCGCGACCTGGAGATCCTGGTCATCGACGATGGCAGCACCGACGCCAGCCCCGAGGTGCTCGCCGAGCTCGCCGAGCACGACCCGCGCGTGACGATCCTCCGCCAACCGAACGGTGGACACGGCGCTGCCGCGAACGTGGGCCTCGATCGCGCACGGGGCCTCTACGTGATGTTCGTGGACGGCGACGACTTCATCGAGCCACACGTCGCCGAGACGTTGCTCCACGCCGCGCGCGACACGGACGCCGAGCTGGTCATGGGCAACCTGCGGTACCACCTGTCCGGGGGGCGAACCGACATCTTCAAGCCGGTCCCCGGCGCGACGCGGATCCTCGACGACGCCGACCGTCGCGCGCTGTTCGACATGTCGGCAACACCGTGCGCGAGGCTGTACGCGCGGCGGATTTTCGACGCGGAGGGCGTGCGTTTCCCGGCGGGCATCCTCTTCGCAGACGTGGCCTTCTCGCCGAAGACGTACCTCGCGGCGCGGCGCATCGCGTACCTGGACCGCGAGCTGTACGACTACGACCTGACGCGCCCGGCTCAGTCGATGAAGCAGACGGATCACCGGGTGCTGGAAGTCGTGCCGTCGCTGACCGACCTGCTGCGGCACTGCCAGGCGCGCGGCCTCTTCGACCCGTGGCGGCCCGAGCTCCTGCGATACGCCCTCAAGCACGTCATCGACTGGCTACCAAAGGTCCGCGCACTGCCGCCGGAGTCGCACGTCGGCGCCGTGCGCACGCTCTTCGGCGTGCTCGACCGGTACTTCGACGCATCCTGGACGGGCGCGCCGTTGAGGCAGCTCGCCGGCCGACGCCGGGGGTTCTTGATCGAGCAGGCTCGGCGTGTGGGCTACGCCCCGCTGGCCTGGAGCTGGGCGCTCGAGCGCCTGGCACACGAGGCGGACGAGCTGGTCGAGAGCGCCGCTGGCGCCCCCCTGGCCAGCTACCAACGCGCCAAGGCGGCCCTGAAGCGCCGGGTGCTGTCACGCCTGGTGCTGTAGCCCGGCTTGTCCTTGACCTGTCGGGGCCGCGCCACTACGCGCCTACCCCATGAACGTGCTCGTCACCGGGGGCTGCGGGTTCATCGGCTCCAACCTGGTCAGGTACCTGCGCAAGCACCGGCCGACGTGGACGGTCGTCAACCTCGACAAGCTGACCTACGCGGGGAACCTGGAGAACCTGAAGGACCTCGAGGGAGACCCGAGGCACGTCTTCGTGAGGGGCGACATCGGCAACCGGGAGCTCGTGGACCACCTGATCCTCCAGCACCGGGTGGACGCGATCATGCACCTCGCGGCCGAGAGCCACGTCGATCGCTCCATCCTCGGGCCCGAGGCCTTCATCGTCGCCAACGTGCTGGGCACCAACGTGCTGCTCGAGGCCGCGCGCCACGCGAAGCTGGCCCGCTTCCTCATGGTGTCCACCGACGAGGTGTACGGCTCGCTGGGCCCCACGGGGCACTTCACGGAAACCACCCCGCTCGATCCGTCGTCGCCCTACTCCGCGTCGAAGGCCTCGGCGGATCTCATCACGCTGGCCTACGAGCACACCTTCGGGCTGGACGTGGTGGTGACGCGCTGCTCGAACAACTACGGCCCGTACCAGTTCCCCGAGAAGTTGATCCCCTTGATGATCGCCAACGCGCTGGCCGACAAGCCGCTGCCCGTCTACGGCGACGGGAAGAACGTGCGCGACTGGCTGCAGGTGGAGGATCACTGCGCCGCGCTCACCCTCGCGCTGGAGAAGGGTCAGAAGGGCGGCGTGTACAACATCGGCGGCAGCTCCGAGCGCGAGAACATCCAGATCGTCAAGGCGATCCTCGCGGCCCTGGGCAAGCCGGAGTCCCTCATCAAGTACGTGAAGGACCGGCCCGGCCACGACAAGCGGTATGCGATCGACGCCTCGAAGATCAAGCGCGAGCTGGGCTGGACGCCCGCGCACACCTTCGAGAAGGGCCTCGCCGAGACCGTGCAGTGGTACCTCGACCACCGCCCGTGGTGGGAGCGCGTGATGAGCGGCGCGTACAAGTCGTACTACGAGTCGCAGTACGCCCACCGGCTCCAGGGCTGACGCGATGAGGGCCCTCGTCGTCGGCGCCAATGGGCTGTTGGGCAGCCGCCTGGTGGCGGAGCTGCTCTCACGCGATCACCGCGTCACCGCCATGGGCCGCGGGCCGGCGCGCCTCACCACGAAGGTGCCGTTCGTCTCCGTCGATCTCTCCGAGGTGGAGCGGGTGACGATGACCGTCGAGGTGACGAAGCCCGAGGTGATCGTCAACTGCGCGGCGATGACCGACGTGGACGGGTGCGAGAAGGAGCCGTCGAGGGCCTGGGCCGCCAACGTGGAAGGCGTCGCCACCCTGGCGAGGGCCGCGCGCATCAGCGGGGCGCACTTCCTTCACGTCTCCACCGACTACGTCTTCGACGGCGACGCGGGGCCCTACGACGTCGACGCGATCCCCAACCCGCGCGGCGTGTACGCGCTGTCCAAGCACGCGGGAGAAGAGGCGGTGCGCGCCCTCTGCGAGAAGGACAGGTGGGCCATCGCCCGCACCGCCGTCGTCTACGGCTGGCCCGCCGCGGGGCAGAAGAACTTCGGCAGCTGGCTTCTGGACTCGCTGTCGAAAGGCCAACCGGTGAAGCTGTTCGAGGATCAATGGGTGTCGCCCTCGCTGGCGCTCAACGTGGCCGAGATGCTGGCCGACCTCGCCGAGAAGGCGCTGCCGGGCATCTGGCACACCTGCGGCGCGGAGGTGGTGGATCGCGTCACCTTCGGGAAGAGGCTGTGTGAACGTTTCGGCTTCGACGCGGCACTCATTCAGCCCAGCCGCATGGCCGACGTGAAGCTCCTCTCTCCCCGCCCCGCGAAGAGCGGCCTCGTCGTCACGAAGACGGCGCAGGCGCTCGCGCACCCTCCCCTGTCGCTCGAAGCGTCGCTGCGGCGGTTCCACGACGAATACCGAAAGGCGTCCGCATGAAGGGCATCGTCCTCGCGGGAGGATCAGGCACCCGCCTCTACCCGCTCACCCGCGTCGTCTCGAAGCAGCTGCTCCCCATCTACGACAAGCCGATGGTGTACTACCCGATCAGCACGCTGATGCTGGCGGGCATCCGGGAGATCCTGATCATCTCCACCCCGCAGGATCTGCCGCGCTTCCGGGAGCTGTTGGGAGACGGGGCGCAATGGGGCGTCAGCTTCAGCTACGCGGAGCAGCCGCGGCCGGAAGGGCTGGCCCAGGCCTTCATCATCGGGCGCGACTTCGTGGGGAAGGACAGCGCGTCGCTGGTGCTGGGCGACAACATCTTCTTCGGCGATCGCTTCTCCCAGGTGGTGCAGCGCGCCGCGAGGCTGGACAAGGGCGCCACCGTCTTCGGGTACTGGGTGAAGGATCCCGAGCGCTACGGCGTGGTCGAGCTGGACGCGCAGCGGAAGGCCGTGTCCATCGAAGAGAAGCCGAAGGCGCCGAAGTCGAACTACGCGGTGACGGGGCTGTACTTCTATGACAACGAGGTGCTGGACATCGCGAAGCACCTGAAGCCCTCGGCGCGTGGCGAGCTGGAGATCACCGACGTCAACGCCGAGTACCTGCGCCGCAAGCAGCTCACCGTCGAGGTGATGGGCCGCGGCTTCGCCTGGCTGGACACCGGCACCCACGAGTCGTTGATGGAGGCGTCCCAGTTCATCCAGATCATCGAGCAGCGCACCGGCCTCAAGGTGGCCTGCCTCGAGGAGATCGCCTGGCTGATGAAGTTCATCGACGACGCGCAGCTGGAGCGGCTGGCCGAGCCGATGAAGAAGAACGAGTACGGCAAGTACCTGCTCAACCTGCTGCACCACAAGGCGCACGCGCCGTGAACGTCACCGACACGCCGCTGGCCGGCCTCAAGGTGATCGAGCCGCGCGTCTTCGAGGATCCCCGCGGCTTCTTCCTCGAGACCTTCCACGCCGGCAGGTACGCCGCCGCCGGGGTTCCGTCGCACTTCGTGCAGGACAACTGGTCGCGCTCCCAGAAGGGGACGCTGCGGGGCCTGCACTTTCAGCACCCGAAAGACCAGGGGAAGCTGGTGTGGTGCAGCCGCGGCGCGGTCTGGGACGTCGCAGTGGACGTGCGGAAGGGCAGCCCCACCTTCGGGAAGTGGTTCGGCCTCGAGCTGACCGAGGCGAACAAGAAGCAGCTGTGGCTGCCGCCCGGCTTCGCCCACGGGTTTTGCGTGCTCAGCGAGTCCGCCGACTTCGTCTACAAGTGCACCGAGACGTACGCGCCCGACTGCGAGCAGGCGGTGCGGTGGGATGATCCCGCCATCGGCATCGAGTGGCCGGTGAAGGAACCGCTGCTCTCGAAGAAGGATCTCGCCGCGCCGCTGCTCGTCGACGTGGCGCGCCTGCCGTCGTACGGTGCCTGACCGGTCGATGCTCCGTCGCCTTCCCAGAGATCTCCGCGAGGCCCTGTTCCTACTCGTCGCAGTGCGTTTGCCGTGGCTCGCGCTGTTGCACCTGACTCGCCCGATGATGCCAAGAGGCCACGGCGTCCTGGGCATGCCCCCCATGGACGGCCCCGAGTGGATGCAGTCGTGGTTCCGCTGGGACTCCGGCTGGTACCTGCGGATCATCCGCGAGGGGTATTCAGCGTCGCATTGTGGGCTCCCCGAAGGGCCATGCCAGCAGGCCTCCATCTCCTTCTTTCCGGCCTACCCGCTGACGGTGCGCTTCCTTTCCGCGACCGGCCTGCCAGTGACGGTCGCGTCCTTCCTGCTGAACGCGGTCTGCCTGGTGCTGGCGCTGTGGGCGTTGAAGCGGCTGGCGACGAAGCTGCTGGGCGAGGAGTGCGCGGCCACCACGGGCTGGGTGCTCCTCGCCTACCCTTCGACGATCTTCTTCACCGCCGGTTACGCCGAGGCGCTCTTCGCGGCGAGCACGCTCTGGGCGGTTGTGTTGATCGCCGAGGGCCGGGCCTGGCACGCCGCCCCGCTGTTGGCAGTAGGAGCCCTCGCCCGTCCTCACGGCCTCGTCCTCGTCGGCGCGTGCGTCCTGGGTGCCCTCGTCAGGCGCCAGTGGCTCCGCGCCCTGCCGCTCGCCCTGCTCCCGAGCCTCGCGGTGGGAGCGTACATGGCCTGGCAACAGTCGGCTTTCGGTGACCCGCTCGCCTTCATCCACGCCCGAAAGGCGTGGTTCGCGCCCGTCCCCCCGCTGGTGAACATCCAGAACTACTGGGATTCACTGATCTCGCTGCCGAGTCCCCTCCTGGTGTTGGACTTCTCGAGCGTGGTCCTCCTCGGGGTTACAGCCGTCTGGGCGTTTCGGCGGCTCCCAGCGGAATATGGCCTGTACACGTTGCTGCTCGTGGTGCTGCCGCTCGCGAATGGCCAGGTCTGGGGCATGGGGCGTGGGGCCCTCGGCGCGTTCCCTGTCTTCCTGATGCTCGCGAGCCTGGCAACTCCCGCACGGCGGGTCCCTCTTCTGGTGGTCGGCGTCTCGTGGGCCACGGTGATGGGCGTGCTGTTCGTCAACGGCCTGCCGGTAGGCTGAACGCCAGCGCCACGCGGCGCGGCGGCCCCTGAGACTTGTAGGAGCCCATCGAGGCTGCTAACCGAGGCGCCCCATGGCTGAAGCGGTCGACTACTTCTCGAACCACGCAATGAAGTTCCGGTTTCCGTGGCGGCTGTACCACCAGCCAATCCTCGACAGCCTCCGGCGCGCCATCGCGGGCGCTCCTGGCCGCAGAGTTCTCAACGTCGGCAGCGGCCCCTTTCTGGAATTGGAACGACTCGATGTCCGCCAGGTCGAGTTCACCCTCTGCGACATCGATGAGCGGGCGATCGCTGAGGCCCGGAAGATCCACGGCTCGAAGGTGTCGCGCTACGACGTGACGCAGGTGGGCGCCCCGCTCCCCTACGCCACCGGCAGCTTCGATCTCGTCATCTCGATGGACGTCATCGAGCACTTGCCCGATCCGCGTCCCTGGCTCGACGAGAACGTCCGGGTCCTCAAGCCGGGCGGGCACCTCTTCCTGACCACGCCGAACTACGGCTCGGGAACGCTCTCGCTGCTCGAGAACACCGCGCTCGAGGCCATCGCCCGCGTCCAGGGCTTCAGCCGAAAGAACCTCCACCCCACCAAGTTCAGCCGCGCTTCCCTCTCGCGGGCGCTCGTTGACGCTGGGCTCGACAATGTCCACGTCCAGTCGATCGCCTTCGACTGGGTGCTGAGCGCCTTTGCCACGAAGAGAACGTCATGAACTCCGAAATCACGCTCGAGGACTTCAAGAAGTACTACCCGTACGCCCCCACGGCGCTGGCGATCAAGGAGTGCGTTCGCTTGCACTCGATGCGGGGCCTCGAATGCCCCGGCCCGATCCTGGACGTGGGCTGTGGCGACGGCCTCTTCGCCAAGCTCGCCTTCGGGGGCCAGCAGGAGGTCTGGGGCATCGACATCGACGGAAACGAAGGCCGACGTGCGCAGGCCAGCCGCGCCTACAGCCACGTCATCCTGGCGGACGTCACCCAGGCCGTCCTCCCCGAGGGGTTCTTCGGGAGCTGCGTGGCCAACTGCAGCCTCGAACACGTGCCGGACATCGACGCCGCGGCGCGGGCGATCCACCGTTCGCTGAAGCCCGGGGGCGTCTTCTACACCTTCCTCCCGGCGAAGGACTGGGCTGACTCGCTGTTGGTGGCGCAGACGCTGCGAAAGTTCGGCCTCGAGTCGCTCGCGAGCACCGTCACCGAGGCGATCAACTCGGTGTTCAAACACCGACACCTCGAGGACGCCGCCGGGTGGCGCCGCATCTTCGAGAACGCGAAGTTCGTCGTCGATCGCGTCGACCCCATCGGCACCACAGCTTCCACGATGGCGTTCGAGGCGTTCCTCATTCCTTCCCTCGCGGGGCGCCTCAACAAGGCCCTCACTGGCAAGTGGACACTGGTGCCCGGACTGCGGCAGCTGGGCGCCGTCCCCATCTACGCGATCATCAAGGCGCTGCTCGCGGCCAATCCACAGCAGATCCCGACTGCTGAGTTCCTGCTCGTCGCGCACAAGCCGTGACGCCGGCGGCCCCACGCCCGTTCCTCACGGTCGCGGCGCTGCTGGCCGCGGTCGCACTTGGGCGGGCCGTTCAGTTTGGGAACGGGGGCTTCACCCCGGACGCCGTGGAGTGGCTCGCGGGCGCGTGCCTGCTCGTGCTCGCGGGCTGGCTGCTCCCCCCCTGGGAACGCCTGGCGAAGCGGGAGCAACTCGTCCTCGCCGTCATCGCTGCCCTGGCCCTAGCCTACCAGTTCTCGATCCTCTCTTCCTCCCCACCGGCGATCTACCTGCAAGCGCGAGTACCGGACCCCTGGAAGACCTTTCAGGCCGGAATCGGCGTCGCCGCAGTGCTCTCGGGGATCGCCCTGTCCAGCGATCGCCTCATCCAGCGGCTGGCGCTTGTCGGTCTGGTGATCACGTACCTCGTGGTAGGGAAGTGGCTGATCTTCACCTCGCCCCAGCCCGCCATCGACGTCTGGTACATCCACCGTGACTCGGTGAACGCGCTCGTGCAGGGCATCAACCCCTACACGCTCACCTTCCCGAACATCTACGGCGACGGCCGCTTCTTTGGCCCGGGCATGGTGGAGAACGGCCGGCTGATGTTCGGCTACACCTACCCGCCGCTCTCGCTCCTTCTGTCAGTGCCCGCACAGTTGATCGGCGGCGACTACCGCTACGCATTGCTCGCGTGCAACGCGCTCACGGCGGTGTTCCTCGCCACCGCGCGGCCTTCTCGCCTCGCGACGCTGGCGGCGGCGCTCTTCCTCTTCACGCCCCGGAGCTTCTTCGTCCTCGAGCAGGGCTGGACCGAGCCGGTGTTGTTGGCGGCGGCGGCAGCCGTCGGCTTCTGCGCGCTGCGCTTCCCGCGTGCGCTCCCCTGGGCGGCAGGCGTGATGCTGGCCTCGAAGCAGTACGCGTTTCTGCTGGCCCCTGCCCTGCTGCTGCTTCCGGAAGTGCGGCGCGATCGCCGTTCCTTCCTGATCTTCGCGGGCAAGGCGGTGGGCACGGCGGCCGCCCTCACGCTCCCCTTTCTCCTCTGGGACCCGAAGGCCTTCGTTCACTCGGTGTTCTTGGTTCAGCTGGGGCTGCCGTTCCGCAGCGACGCCATGAACTTCTCTGCGTGGTGGGTTCAGCGCGGCGGCTCACCCCCGCCTGGGGTGCTGGGCTTCTTGATGCTGATCCCGCCGCTGGTCGCGATGCGCTTCCGTGCCGCGAGAGACGCCGGGGGCATGGGCATCGCCGCCGCGACGACAATGCTCTGCTTCGTGATCTTCAACCGGCAGGCCTTCTGCAACTACTACTTCCTGATCCTCGGGCTCTTCCTCCTGGGAGCGGCCTGGACCTTCCCGCTGGATGAAGCGCCCAGCGCCGCCCCGAGCGCCACGGTGAGCCCGTCCGGGAAGTCCGATCAGCCCGCCGCCTCGTAGTCGGCGATCTGCGACAGCGTCAGCGCCCTCAGGGCCTCCGGCGAGGCGCCCCGCGCCTGCTCGCGGTACCAGGCCACCGTGCGGAGGATCGTCTCCTCGAAGCCCCAGCGCGGGGCCCACTTCAGCCGCGCCTGCGCCTGCTCGATGTTGAGTGCCAGATGCGCGGCCTCGTGCGGGGCGTGGGGATCGCTCCTGTCCTCCCAGCGCCCCGTCCCCCAGGCGGCGACAACTCCGCTCGCCAGCGCGCCCACCGGACGCGACGAGTCCGGCGAGGGCCCGAAGTTCCACCCCTCACAATAGGCGGCCGCGTCCGCTCCCATCAGTCGCGCGCCGAGCATCAGGTAGCCGGACAGTGGCTCCAGCACGTGCTGCCACGGACGTACGGACGTGGGGTTCCGCACGGCGATCGTCCTGCCTTCCTTGAGCGCCCGAATGCAGTCAGGGACGATGCGATCCACCGCCCAGTCGCCGCCACCGATCACGTTGCCCGCGCGCGCCGATGCCACCGCGACGCCGTGCTCTGCCAGCTTCGTGGTGGGGAAGAAGCTCCTCCGCCACGCGCTCGTCACCAACTCGGTCGCCCCCTTGCTCATCGAGTAGGGATCGTGGCCTCCCATCGGATCCGACTCGCGATAGGCGCGCCCCGTCTCGAGGTTCTCGTAGCACTTGTCCGAGGAGACGATGACGACGGCGCACCGGTGGCCGCCGGTGCGCACCGCGTCGAGCACGTTGGCCGTGCCCATGACATTCGTCTCCAGGGTCAAGAGGGGCTCGGCGTAGCCGCGGCGCACCAGTGACTGCGCGGCGAGGTGCAGCACCGCGTCAGGCCGGCACTCCTTCAGCACTGCGCTCACCGCCCCCACGTCGCGCACATCGCCCTCCACGTGGACGCACGATCTCCCCACTTGTGCCGCGAGAAAGAGCGAGTCGCTTTCCGGGGCCAGGGCGAAGCCGGTGACCTGAGCGCCCAGACGCTCGAGCCACAGGGTGAGCCACGCGCCCTTGAAGCCGGTGTGCCCTGTGACGAGCACCCGCTTGCCCTTCCAGGCAGCTACCAACTCGGCGTCGCTCACTTCGCGTCCTTCCAGGTCTTCCAGGGAGCCTGGCCCTTCGCCCAGAGTTCGTTCAGGAGCGTGTACTCGCGCGGAGTATCCATGGGCTGCCAGAAGCCGGTGTGGCGGAAGGCGCTCAACTGCCCTTCGTCCGCCAGGCGCTGCATCGGCTCGCGCTCGAGGATCACGCCCTTCCCCTCGCCCAGGTAATCCCAGATCCGCATCGAGTCGCACACGAAGAAGCCCCCGTTGATGAAGCCCTCGGTGGCCTGCGGCTTCTCGTTGAACTCGCTCACGCGTTCGCCGTCGAGCCGCATTTCCCCGAAGCGCCCCGGAGGCCGCACGGCCGTCACCGTCGCCACCTTCCCCTGCTTCCTGTGGAAGGCCAGCAACTCGGTGACGTTCACGTCGGACACACCGTCGCCGTAGGTGAGGCAGAACAGCTCGTCCTTCTCCACGTAGCGGCGAATGGCAGACACACGCCCGCCGGTCATCGTGTCTTCACCCGTCTCGGCGAGGATCACCTTCCACTCCTCCTCGGGCGGGCCTTCCAGCTCGACCGAGTGGTTCTTCCCCAGCTGCACCGTCACGTCCCGCGTCATCGCGCGGTAGTTGAGGAAGAACTCCTTGATGACCCAGCCCTTGTAGCCGAGGCACAGCACGAACTCGTTGATGCCGTGCGCGGCGTACATCTTCATGATGTGCCACACGATCGGCTTGCCGCCGATTGGCAGCATGGGCTTGGGCATGGACTCCGAGGCCTCGCGGATCCGCGTGCCCTGCCCACCACAGAGAATGACGGCCTTGATGCCCATGGCTCTCCCTCAAGCGACGCGCGGCGTCGGCACCGGCAGGACGAAGCGGCCGCCCTTCTGCTTGTAGGCGTCCAGTTGCAGCGCGATCTCGTCGAAGAAGTTCCAGGCCAACACCACCAGGTGCTGGGGCTGCTCGTCGAAGACCTTCTGCGGCGCCACCACGGGGATGTGCATGCCTGGCGTCAGCTTGCCCTGCTTGTACGGGCTGCGATCCGCGAGCCACGACACGAGGTCCGGCCCCACACCGCAGTAGTTGGTCAGCACCACGCCCTTGGCCGCCGCGCCGTAGCCCGCCAGGGTGCCCTGCTTCTTGAGGCCGTGGAGGAACTCGGGGATCGCCGTCTTCAGTCTCCGAGTCCCTTCTGCGAAGGCGTGCAGACGCTTGGCGCCCGTGTAGCCCTCGGCCTTCTCCATCTCGAGGTACTTCGCCACCGACGGCTTCGGCGCGCCCGAGGGCTTGCCCCGCGCGATCAGGCTGCCGCCGTGCAGGGGGATCTCCTCCACGTCCCACAGCACCATGCCCGCTTCCTTGAACAGCCGGTCCAGCGCCGTCACGGAGAAGTAGGAGAGGTGCTCGTGGTAAATCGTGTCGAACTCGAGGTGATCGAGCATCGGCTTCAGGTAGGGCGCCTCCACGTGGAAGATGCCGTCGTCGGCGAGCCAGTGCTTGACGCCCATGACGAAGTCCACCACCTCCGGCACGTGGGCCAGCACGTTGCGCGCGATGATCAGGCTGGCCGGGCCGTGGGAGCTGCGCACCTTCTTCGCCTGCGCCAGGTTGAAGAACTCGGCGATGGTGGGCACGCCGTCCTTGTTGGCCACTTCCGCGATGTTCTTCGCCGGCTCGATGCCCAGCACCTCGAAGCGACCGCGGAAGGGCTTCAGGATGCAGCCGTCGTTCGACGCGAGCTCGGCCACCAACTGGCCCTTCGCGTCGGGCAGCTCCCGGTCGTAGCGAGCCGCGAGCTGCTTGCCCCAGCGCACGACCGTCTCTGACATCGACGAGAAGTAGATGTAGTCCTCGAAGACGTCCCGGGGATCGAGCTGGTGCGTCAGCTGCACGTGGCTGCACTTCTCGCAGAAGGCGATCGCCAGCGGGTGCTTCTTCTCCTTCGCGATGTCCGCGGCGCCGGCCAGAAAGCTGTTCACCGGGGGCATGTCGCCCAGGGACAGGATGTCCTCCAGCGACGCGTTGCCGCAGATCCGGCACGAAGGGTTGGGAATCGCCATGTCAGGGCGCCTTCTTCTCGAGGAGCGCCGGGCGCTCGGTTCTCAACACATCCAACAGCGGGGGGTGGACCAGCTGGTGCCTGGTGGACACCAGCCGGACCCGCTCGGGCCGCGGAGCGACCTGCCCCGCGTCCTGCCACGGCACCTCGACGATGTCGACGGGCGGCAGCGACAGTCCTTCCTGGACCTTCCGTGCCCACTCGGCCTTGGTCAGCACCTCGGGGCCTACCAGGTGGACCAGGCCCGTCACGCCCCCGTCCAGGAGGCTCAGCGTCGCCTCGGCCAGCCACCCGGACCACGTCGGCATGCCGGCCTGCAGGCTGGGCACCTTGAGCGGCGTCCCGTCCCGGGCCGCGTCGATCACCCGGTACAGGAAGTTCTTCCGCCGCTGCTCAGCGCCGAAGACGTAGCTGGTGCGGGCGACCAGGGCGTTGCCGCGGGCGGTGAGCAACTCCTCCACGTCTCGCTTGTGGCGGGCGTAGACGCTCAAGGGGTGAGTGGGGGCGGCCTCGTCGTAGGCCTCGGCCCGGCCGTCGAAGACGTGCTCCGTGCTGAAGAAGACGAGTCGCGTGGTCGGCCTGGCGGCGTCGACGAGCGTTCGCACGGTCTCTACGTTCTCGCGGCGGGACCGCTCCGGATCCCGCTCGCAGCCGTCGACCCAGGGCCAGGCGGAAGCGACCACCACCACGTCGGGCTCAAAGCGCCCGAGCAGCCCCTTCACCGCAGCGGGATCGCCGAGCTCCAACACTTCGGTGGCCAGCCCGTCCACGTGGCGCGCGACGCCCAGCACGTCCCAGCGGGCCGCGGCGCGGCGCGCCACCTCGGTGCCGACCAGGCCCGACGCGCCGACCACCAGCAGGCGTGCGCGGGAGCCGGCGGTCATCGATCCTTCACGGTCCAGTCGTAGGGAATGTGGCTCTGGTGGGGATCGAGCCGGACGATCTCACCTGGATCGTGCGGAATGCTGGCCACGTTCAGCACCAGCGCGGGCGTGGGGCCGACGCAGGCGAAGCCGTTCCACACGAAGGGCGGCACCTTCACCAGCTGGTAGTTGTCCTGGCCGAGGTAGATCTCGTTCAGCTCGCCCTTCGTCTTCGAGCCCTCGCGATCGTCGTAGAGCACGAGCTTGATCATCCCCACCGGCACCACGTAGTTGATGATCATCACCTTGTGGAGGTGCCAGCCCTTCACGATGCCCGGGTAGATGGCCGAGAAGTAGGCCTCGCCGAACTTCTCGAACTCGGGATCCGTGGCCTTCATGGCGTGCATCACCTTGCCCCGGTCGTCGGGGATGATGCGCCGCGGGCTGACGATCACGCCGTCGATCATGGGCGCGCTGCCTACCAGAGCCCCCCCAGTGGAAAAAGCGCTTTGAGGCCGTCCGGCGCCGAGTAGGGTGCGCGCGCGCATGGACAAGCAGGTGCCCGTCGGCCTCCCCGCCGCCCTCACCTGCCGACCTCGGATCCCCGCGGAGTGCGGCACATGCGCTCCGGAATCATCGCGCTGAGCATCGCCGCGGCCGGGCACGATGTGCTCTTCACCTCCCTACGCCGCGCATCGACGTGTGGACCGTGAGCAACGGGGCACCCGCGCGCTGAGGAGCGGTCTCAACCCAATCGCGCCGCCAACGACGTTCCGTATGGGTACGCGGGGGCATCGTCCGATGGTGGCACGACCACGGACGGCGGGACGAACCCCGAGCCTGAGGGACAGAGCTGCGCCGGGTGCGCACGGTGGAGGCCCTCGCGCCGCACCTGATCCTGCTCGTGCTGAGCAGGCGTCGGGCCCTCCCTTCTCCCTGCCTCCCTACCCGCCCCCGTGCGAGGCGACCTACTCGGCGACCTGCGCCGCCACCGTGAGCGCCGCAGCCTTGTTCGTCTTCGCCGCCACGTATTCCACTGGGATCGACGCGGCGAACAGCGGCAGCGAGCCCGCCACCGACGCAGCGAAGTGCGCGGCCTTCGCCACCGGCGACATCGAAGAGAGCGCGCCCCGGTCCTTCACCCACTCGTACAGGAAGTTCTTGTGGGGCAGCACCCGGTTGAGCGCAGACTGGATCCACCCGCTCGTCCCGTACTCGGGCAGAAAGGGCGCCTGCTCCGTGATCCGGAAGCCGGCCCGCTTGAGGCAGTCCTCCAGCGTGTCCGGCTCGAACTGCAGCAGGTGCCGCGGCGGATCGAGGTGGAACCAGCCGCCAGTGAACACTCCGCTCTGCCAGCTGGAGAAGTTGGGCACCGACACCACCAGCGCGCCGCCGGGCGCGAGCAGCCCGCGCAGCTCTTGGAGCAACTCCACCGGGTGCTCGAGGTGCTCGAGCACGTGCCAGAGGGTGATCACGTCGAACGTCCCCAGCGATCCCTTCACCTGCGCCAGCGGCGCGCGGATCAGCTTGAGCCCGGCCTCTTCCAGCGTGGTGCCCAGGCTGTACGGCTCGAGGCCCACCGCGTCGAACCCCCGCCCCGCCATGAAGCGCGCGAAGGCCCCGCTGCCCGCGCCGTAGTCCAGCAGGCGTCCCTTCGGCTTCACCGACTCCACGAACCGTGCACGCTGAAGGGTGAAGAGCGACAGAGCCGAGCGAGCGCTGCGCTGGGCCGCGGTGTCCGACTGCTCGAAGGGAGGGTAAAGCTCCGACGGTGGCGGCGCGGCACGGGCGTCGACGAAGACAAGCCGACACGAGGAGCAGCGCACGACGTCGTACCCATTCGTCGAGCGAAACTGGAAGGCGTGGTCCCGGCCTCCACACATCGGGCAGATCAGCGAATCACTTGCTGCCATGTGGGCGCACCGGAATGGTCGAGTGTTTCTGGTCTGCGACGTACAACGGCAGGCTCATCACGTCTTTGTAGACGCGCGCCAGGTAGATGCCGATCGTGCCCAGCGCGAGGGTGATCCACCCCAGGTGCAGCACCGTCAGCACCAGCCCGCCGAGGAGGATGTCGTCGGCGGAGACCCACCGCCAGGACGCGAGCACAGCGGCCGCAGCCGAGGCGTCCAACAGGAACAGCGCGACGCCCACGTAGGCCAGCACCCGCAACGGCATGGTCGACGAGCTCAAGATGCCCGCAACCCCGAAGCGGATCGCCGACAGCAGGTTGTAGTGCGTCTCGCCGATGATCCGCTTCTGCCGCTTGTAGGGGATGCCCTCGCGCTTGAAGCCGACGAAGCCCACCTGGCCGCGCACGAACGGGAAGGTGCTCCGCGTCGACAGCACGTAGTCCCTCACCCGCTTGTCGACGAGAAAGAACTCCGCCATGTCGAGGACGATCTCGTGATCCGAAACGCGCTTGGTGAGGCGGTAGAAGAGCTTGCGCGCCAGGTGCATCAGCACGAATTCTTCTCGCCGGGCTCGAATGCCGTAGGCGACGTCGGCGCCAGCCAACCAGCGCTCGATGAACTGCGGGATCATCTCCGGTGGATCCTCGCAGTCGACGTCGATGTTGACGATCGCGTCGCCCGAGGCGTTCCTCATGCCGGCGGAAATCGACGCCTGGTACCCGAAGTTCCGGCTCATCGTCAGCAACTGCACGCGCGGGTCCGTCTCGCGCAGCTTCATCACCGCGGCCTCGGTTCCGTCCGTGCTGCGATTGTTCACGAAGAGGATTTCGAAGTTCACCTGATCTTCGATGGTGGCCAGCGCCGCCTTGAGACGCCCATAGAAGAGCGGCACTGCCTGCTCCTCATTGAAGACGGGGCAGACGATCGTCACCAGCTTCTTGTCCCGTGGCGTCGCTTCCATCGTGGCGGGGGGGGCCTTAGCGCGGGAAGGCGCGCTGTTGAAGCAGTTGCTTCAAGGCCGTCTCCCGCGCGGGCGAGACGCACAGCGGCACCCCCTCCAGCACCCCGCACACCCACCCGGCCGTCGCAAAGTCCGGGTAGTACTCCTGAAAGTACGGGATGTAGACAGTCTGCGGATCGAGTTCGGCTGGAGCCAGGTGCCGCGTGCAGTTGGTGCCGGGAGGCGCGCGGCCCACGTGTCCTGAGTTGATCGTCAGGCGCTGCCGGTACGCCTCCCACGACAGCTTTGCCACCAGCACCGGGTTGAAGGGACAGGTCCAGTTGATCTGCACCGGGTGGATGTAGAGGTGCCGGTAGTCTTGCCCCAGCAGCTTCCACTCCGGCGCGCGAAAGGGCCGAAACTCCGGCGCAGGGCGCCCGAGCGTCGAGGTGGCCACGTTGAAGTCGATCACCTGCACGAGGAAGGCGAGGCCGAGCACCACCCGCGCGAGCCAGATCCGCGTCAACCGCGCGGCGCCCAGGATCGCGGTCAGGGTGAGCAGAACGTGGAGCGGCCACACGAACCGCCCGGAGCTACGGAAGATCGACGGGAGCGGCGCGAGGCGATCGTAGAAGTCGAGGTGTGCGACGAGCCGACCGCCGACGATGACCTGGTTGGACAAAGCGTAGAAGGCCATGACCAGCGCCACCAGTAGAAGGGGCGCGAGCGACTTCAGCTCGTCTCGTGATGGACGAAACCGGGCGAGGAGCGCGAGGCGGAACGCCAGCAACGCAAGGATCCCCAGCCCGAGGTAGGCGTACCCCTCGTACTGCCTGGGCGCCACGGGAAGTGCCGGGAGAAACCGGCTCCAGGTGAACGGGTTCACGAAGGTGAAGGGATCGGCCGAGAACTGCCCGAAGCCCTCGATGGCCAGGTTCTCCACAGGCGAGGACCGCGCGCCCGAGATGAAGCCGAACAACCAGAGGCTGAGCACCGCCACCGCCGGCGTCGCCGCCACCCACGCCGCGCCCTCCCGCCTCGAGAAGCGCCGTTCCACCAGCGCGAGCCGCACCACCGCCGCGAACATCAGCCCCGACGCCATCAGCGCCAGATACGCGTTCATCGCGCAGCCCAGAAAGCCCAGCACCAGGGCGGCACCGGCCACGCGACGCGCCGACTTGAGCTCGGCCACCGGCCACAAGGACAACCCCACCAACCCCGTCAGCGCCCAGAAGCCGTAAAACGGCGGGTGCCCGTAGCGTGTGCTGACGATCGGGTTCATCACGCAGAGCATCCCGCCCAGGGTCAGCAGCGCCGGGTCCTTCACGTGCGGCCGCAGCACCAAGACGCCCGCCACGCCCAGACCGATGGTGCCCAGCAGCATCCACAGGCCGAAGTACTGGAACGCCTCGGGCGCCAGTGGTGAGAAGAGCTTCGCCACTACCGCCGCGAGCGGGATCGCGTCCGTCAAGGCCGCGCTGCTACCGGCCGGGTGGACGAGATCGGGCGCGCTCGCCAGCGGCAGCGCCCAGGGCCCGTTCCTCGTGAAGAGCCACCCGAAGAGGTGGCCCATCCAGTCGCCCTCCAGCATCCACGAGACGTTGGTCGGGTTGATCGTCTGCCCGCCGCCCAACGCCAGGTACCAGCCCAGGCCGAACGCCGAGACGATCGACAGCGACACAGCCAGTTGCCCGCGGGGAGTCAGCGTCACCGGGGTGCCCTCTTAGTCGATCGCCTCTCCCCCGCCACACCCTGTATGGTGCGCGCGTCATGTCGAACGACTCGCTGCCGACCGACGGCCGCCGTCTCCGCGCGGTGCGCACCCGCGCCAACATCCTCGACGCGCTCCTCCAGCTCCTCGACGAAGGCCACCCGGATCCCACCGCGGCGGAGATCGCCGAGCGCGCCGGCGTCGCCGTGCGTTCCATCGCCCAGCACTTCCAGACCCGCGAGCAGCTGTTGTCCGCCCTGGCCGAGAAGCACCTCGCCCGCCAGCCCCACCCCGACGGCAACCTGACGAAGGGCTCCTTCGCCGAGCGCCTGGCCGCCTTCATCGAGCTCCGCGCCACCGCGCTGGAGGCCAGCGTGCCGATGCGCCGCGTCGCCCGCATGGCCGAGGGGAAGAGCAAGGCCATCGCCGCGGCCTTCCGCGAGGTGGGCAAGGTGCGTCGCAAGGAGCTCCAGGACGTCTTCGCGCCCGAGCTCTCGCAGCGCCCGCCCTGGACCCTGGACGCCGTCGACGCCGTCACCTCCGGCGCCTTCTGGGACACGCTGCGCGAAGGCCAGCGCCTCTCGGAGAAGCGCGCCCGCGAGGTGCTGGAGGCCACCGTCCGCGTCCTGCTGGTCAGCTGACGGCCGAGCTCAGGCGGGCTTCTTCCCCACCACCACGCAGTTGGTCGCTGGCCACGGCAAGGGCTTACCCGCGTCGTCGAACACCGCCACCGTCCCCTGGTAGCGGTTCGCCGCGATCCACGAGTTGACGTACTCGCTGAGGTGCACCGGCTCGAAGCCGGCCCGCACCAGCGCGTCGCGCCAGCCGTCCAGCGTCAGCGGCCCGAACTCCTCGTGCACCTCGATGTGCCAGTTCTTCAGGTAGTCCTTCTTGCAGAGGAACTCGTTGGCGTCGTGCGACGACAGGCGTACCACCCGCTCGCCCAGCCGCTCGAAGCTGACGCCCTTCCCGTGGCGGAACTCCGTCGCGAAGCGCTCGAAGGTGCCCCGCGTCGCGTCGGTGAGCAGCTCGAGGCGCCAGGTCGCCGGGGGAGGGCTCACCCCGTCACGCACCAGCACGTGCCCGCCCGGCCCCAGCTCGGCGAAGGCGTTGCTCAACGCGCGGTCGATCTCCTTCAGTTGGTAGCCCGAGTAGCTGTGCACTTCGTGCATCACCGACGAGTAGATGACGGTGGTGGCGCTGCCCGGCGCGACGTTGCGTTCGATGACGTTGCCGAAGACGAGCTCCACGTCGTCCGACGCGTAGGTGTTCTCGTCACACAGCCGAAGGAACTCGCGAGAGAGATCGACGCCCACCAGCTTCGAGTCGGGGAAGAGACGCGACAGCGCGACCAGCAGCTGCCCGGTGCCACAGCCCTTGTCCACCACGCAGCCCGGCTTCACCCACGGCACGAGGTCGTCCAGCTTCTGCCTGAGGGACGCGTCCATCTGCGCGCCGTAGGACTTGAAGTCCCGGGCGTGGCCCAGCTCCCCGTCCTCGGTCAGCAGCGTCTGGGCGAACAGCGCCTTGAGCCGGGCCTGCACCTCGGGCCGCGCGTACACCTCCGCCGTCTCCGGCGAGGCCTCGCTCCGCCAGTCCCGCCCGTCCACGACCCGGTGCACCAGCTCGTGCGGCGTCAGTCCCTTCACCTCCTCTGACACCACCCGGAAGCCGTGCGCGCGGAAGAGGGCCTGCACGTCGCGGTTCGCCGAGTAGACGATGGTGTTCGCGCGCGACAACTCGACGCCCAGCGCGCGCCGCACCTCGCTCACCACGTGCGCCACCCATGCTTCGCTGTCGGGGACGTCGTCCACCCGCACCACGTCGAAGGGCTTGCCGGAGCGGGCCAGCGCGGGCTTCAGCATCTCTTCCCGCGTGGCGGCGTCCAGCGGGTTGCGCCGCGTGCCCGCGTGATTCGCGCTGGTCAGCACGCACACCAGGCGCTCGACGTCAGCCCCGCCCAGCGCCGCCAGCCAGTCGGACTGGCCGCGCGTGACGGCGTGGAAGCGACCCAGCAGGAGCGCGAAGGCCATCGAGTCATCTCCCCCAGGCGTCCACCACTGCGGGGAGCTCCGCCAGGGGCTTCGCGCCTTCAGGCGGCGTCGCCGGCAGCGGCTGCACGTCGATCGCGCCGAGCTTCGTCGCGAGATCGTACTCCCCCACCACCGCCTCGATGAGCAGGAAGGTGCCGTTCTCCACCGCCTCGAGGTTCTCCTTCGTCAGGCCCTTCACGTACGCCGTCACGGCGATCATCCCCGGGCGCTCGGCGTCCTTCTGGGCCACGAAGGACACGTCGGGGCCGCCCACCGCCACGTCGCCCACCTTCAGGCGGAAGTCGGCGTCTTTGCGCGGGCGAAAGGCGATCACCGTCGTGCCCTCCAGCGTCGGCGCGGCGGCCACCAGCGCCTTCACCAGCGGGAAGAGGGCCTTCTTCCCGTCGGCGCTGATGATCAGCTCGAACACGGGCTTCCCGAGGCCGAGCTCGTAGGTGAGGCCGGGATCCACCTTCTCCAGCTCGGCGCCAAGGGACTCCACCACCGGCTCCCGCCCCGTCTCGACCTTCTTCAGCTCCGCGAGGTGCTCCGCCGCCCACGCCCAGAAGGAGGCGAACCGGGCACGCTGATCTGCCGGCTTCGGGGCCGCGGGGACAGGCGCCGCGGCCGGCGTGGGCGCTTCACGCTTGCACGACGCGGCGCCCAGCAGCACGGCCAGGCCACAGCCCCACAGGACTCTCATGGCTCCCCCTCAGCGGCGCTTGAAGCGGTACACGGTGGCGGGCTTCGACGCGGTGATCCGCTTGCCCGGCGCGCGCTCGATCAGCCCGTCTTCCAGCATGCGGTTGAACTTCCGCCGGAAGTTGCCCGGGTCCATCTCCCTGCCGAGGACGATCGCGTGCACGTTCCGCAGCTCGGGGATGGTGAAGGTCAACGGCACGAGATCGAACGCGATGTTGGAGTACTCCAGCTTGCCGCGGATCCGGCTCAGCGCAACGTCCACGATCTCCCGGTGATCGAACGCCAGCTCGACCTTCTTCAGCGTGTCGATGGGGAACCAGTCGGCGTCGGACACGTCGCCACCCGCCTTCACGATGGGCGCGAGATCGGGCCGCACCAGGGCCACGTAGGCCACCGAGATGACGCGCATGCGGGGATCACGCCCCGCCCGGCCGAAGGTGTAGAGCTGCTCGATCGGCACTCGATCGGGATCGAGCCCCGTCTCCTCCGCCAGCTCGCGCCGCGCGGCCGCGTCGAGATCCTCGCCCTGGTCCTTCCCGCCGAGATCACCTGCCCGCACGAAGCCGCCCGGCAGCGCCCAGCACCCCTTGAAGGGGTGCTCCTTGCGCTTGACCAGCAGCACCCGCACCTGCGCGTCGATGATGGTGAGGATCACCAGATCCACCGCCACTGCCGGGCGCGGGTAGTCCTGGGGCCGGTACTTCTCGAGGTAGGCCTTCTCCTCGGCGCTCGGCTCGCGCTTGAGTGCGCTCACGTCGACTTCCTCGGAGTGCTGCTCTTCTTCTTCCCGCCCTTCGCCGACTTCGAGGGCGCCTTCGCGGGCTTCGCCTCCTTCACCGGGGGCCTGGCCACCTTCACCTTGGGCTTCGCCGGCGTCCGGGGCCGGGCGGACTTCGCGGCCTTCGCCCCGTCAGGCGCGGGTGCGGCCGCCCGCGCGACCTTCTTCGCCGCCTTCTTCGCGGCCTTCTTCGCCCCGCGCGCCGCCGCCTTCGCCTGGCCCTCCGGCGACGCGAGGTACTCCCGCCGCTGGGCGAGCAGCTCCGACGCCCGATCCGCCGTCAGGTCCGACGGCTCATCGCCCTTGCGCAGCGACGCGTTCGTCTCGCCGTCGGTGACGTACCAGCCGAAGCGCCCTTCCTTGAGGAGGATGTCCTTCCCCGTGGCTGAGTCCTTCCCCACCACCGTCGCCGGCTTCGCCTGGCCCCGGCCCCGGAACTGCTTGGGTTGCTTGAAGATCTCCACCGCCTCCGCGAGCGTGATGGTGAGCAGCTTCTGCTCGTTCTCCACACCCAGGTTGCGGCTCTCCTTCCCCTTGGTGAGGTACGGCCCGTAGCGCCCGTTCTGCGCGGTGATCGTCTCGCCATCCTCCGCGACGCCCACCACCCGAGGCAGCGACAGGAGCTGCAGCGCCGTCTCCAGCGTGACCTGCTCCGGCTTCATGTGGCGGAACAGCGACGCCGTCTTCGGCTTCGACTCGTCCGTCACCTCCCCGAGCTGCACGTACGGCCCGAAGCGCCCCTGCTTCACGTACACGTTGAGGCCCGAGGCGGGGTCGACGCCGATCGGCGTGTCGCCCTTCGGCGCGGCCAGCAGCGCCAGCGCCTTCTCCACCGTCAGCTCGTCGGGCGGCAGCGAGTCGGGCACCGACACGGTGTCCTCCCCGCGCTTCAAGTACGGCCCGTAGCGCCCCGGCTTCACGACGATGTCCACGCCGTTGGGGTCCTTCCCGATGGGGATGGAGTTGATCTCCGCGGCGTCGATCTTCTCGATGTTCTGCGTGACCTGCTTCTTGAGGCCCAGGTGCCTGGCCTTCTTGTCCCCGAAGTAGAACTCCTTGAGGAACTCGACCTTCTCGCGCTCGGCGTTGGCGATCTGATCGAGATCCTCCTCGAGCTCCTTGGTGAACTCGAGATCCACCAGATCGACGAAGTGCTTCTCCATCAGGTTGACGACGGCGAACGCTTCCCAATTGGGGATCAGCGCCTGTCCCTTCTTCCAGACGTACTTGGCCTGCAGCGTCCCCATGATCGACGCGTAGGTGGACGGGCGGCCGATGCCGAGCTCTTCCAGCTTCTTCACCAGCGAGGCCTCGGTGTACCGGGCCGGCGGGCTGGTGGTGTGACCCACCGGCTCGATCGCCTCCACCGGCACCACGTCGCCCTCCTTGAGGATCGGCAGCGGCGACTCCTGATCATCGCGCGAGGCCTCGGGATCGTCGCTGCTCTCGACGTACGCCCGCAGGTAGCCGGGGAAGGTGATGGTGCGCCCCGACGCGGAGAACTCCACCGCCTCGCCGTCCTTCGTGGCGGCGCCCAGCTTGAGCGTCACCGACTCGCCCTCGGCGTCACTCATCTGGGAGGCCAGGGTGCGCTTCCAGATCAGCTCGTACAGCTTCATCTCCGCAGGCCCGAGCTCGCCCTCGAGCTCCTTCGGGGTGCGGAAGGCCTCTCCCGCGGGGCGGATCGCCTCGTGCGCTTCCTGCGCGTTCTTCACCTTGCGCGTGTACTGGCGCGGCTCCGCGGGCAGGAAGCGCTCGCCGAACAACTCCGTCACCTGCGCGCGAGCCGCCGACAGCGCCGTCTCGGACAGCGTGGTGGAGTCCGTGCGCATGTAGGTGATGTAGCCGCGCTCGTAGAGGCCCTGCGCCACGCGCATCACCTGCTGGGCGCTCATGTTCAGCTTGCGGCCGCCTTCCTGCTGCAGCGTGGACGTCATGAAGGGCGGCTTGGGAGACGACCGGTAGGGCCGCTTCTCCAGGCTCTTCACGGTGAAGGTCGCGCCCTCCAGGCCGGCGGTGAGCGCCTGCGCGCGGGCCTCGTCGATCCACACCGTGTTGGGCGTCTCCAGCTTGCCCTGCGCGTCGAAGTCTTTGCCCGACGCCACCCGCTGCCCCCCCACCGAGTAGATGGTGGACCGGAAGGCCGGCGTCGTCGGGTGCTGCGCCGACAGATCCCAGTAGGTGACGGAGCGGAAGGCCATGCGCTCACGCTCGCGCTGCACGATGAGGCGAATGGACGGCGACTGCACGCGCCCGGCGGAGAGCCCCGACTTCACCTTGCGCCACAGCACCGGCGAGACCTCGTAGCCGTACAGCCGATCGAGCGTGCGGCGGGCCTCCTGCGCGTCGACCAGGCCCATGTCGATGCTGCGCGAGTGCTCGACGGCTTCCTGGATCGCCTTCTTCGTGATCTCGTGGAACACCATCCGGCGCACGGGCACCTTCGGCTTGAGCTGCTCCTTGAGATGCCAGGCGATCGCCTCTCCTTCGCGATCCTCGTCTGTCGCCAGGTACAGCTCGGAAGCGTTCTTGAGCGCTTCCTTGAGGTCGCGAATGACGTCCTTCTTCGTCACTTCGTAGGTGAGCTTGAAGTCGTTCTCCACGTCGACGCACAGGCCCGACGAAGGCAGATCGACGACGTGGCCCACGGAGGCCTTGACGGTGAAGTTCGCGCCGAGGAATTGCCCGATCGTCTTGGCCTTGGCCGGAGACTCGACGATCACGAGGGGCTTTTGAGCCATGGTCCGCGCGTCGCTATTCCCTTTGGGCGCACCACGTCAAGGACGGCGTTCTTCGCCGCCCGGCCGTCCGACGGTGGTTACGCGCGGCGGCGACGCAGGAAAAGCGCGAGCCCCAGCAGGGAAATCGCCAGCGGCGCAGGGGCGGAGACACAGCCCACGGCGGGCAGCGGCGGATCGCGGAGGATCGGCAGCACCACGTTCTTCACGCAGATGCCGAGGTTGGGATCGTCCTCCGACGGCGCGCAGGACGAGCCGCTCAGGCAGCCTTCGTTCAGGTAGCAGCCCCGGCGGCAGCGGGGCGTGGAGTCCTTCGACCAGGTGGTGCAACGGAACTCGGGGCCGCCGCACCACGTCGCGCCGGGCGTGCAGACCTCGCCCTCGTTGGCGGCGGGGAGCACCGGGAAGCGGCACTGGCCCGCCACGCACTCGAGGCCGCCGGGGCAGCTCGTCGTGCACGGCTGGGAACAGTACGGGCGATCGTGCTGCTCGCTGGTGATGCACAAGCGAGAATTGCAATGCCCGGCGTGGCCGCAGAAGTCACCCACCGCCTGGCAGTCGGGATCCGGCGTGGCGCAGGCCGTATTGCTGCACACGCCGTCGCGCGCACACGACGCGGCACAGTCGGGATCAGCGGTGCCGCCAGTGCCGCAGGTCGCGTTGCACTGCCCGTCCTCGAGGCAGGCGCAGTCGGGATCGGGCGTGGTGCACCCCTGCGTCTGGCAGCGGAGGTCCGCCGTGCAGGCGCCGCCCTCGAACTCGGCGAGCCACTCCTGCACCTTCGACTGGAAGCGATCGACCCGCGCGTCGGTGTTGTTGCCACAGGCCCCGGAATGGAACGAGTGCACGCCGATCACCCGCTCCACGCCGTCAGGGAAGGTGTAGAGGCTGGGCCCGCCCGAATCGCCGCTGCAGGTGCCCGAGCGGTTCGTGCCCGACCGACCGAAGTCGATTTGATCGACCCGCACCTCGCTGACGCGCGTCATGCCCGAGCGCTTGAGCCCCGAGTCGTCGGTCTCGGTGTTGGTGAGGCCGTAGCCCACCACCCGCATCGAGGCGCCCTGCAGCGAGTCGATGGCCTCGGTGTTCCACGGCTTCACCGGGACCGGCGGCTCGTAGGCCAGCTCGATGGCGGCGATGTCGTACTTTCCGATCACGTCCGCGCGGTAGAAGGGGTGCGGGCGCAGGCGGGTCGCGTCGATCCACGTGCTGTTGGGCGAGAAGTCGAAGCTGGGGTGGTTGGTGACGGACACCGTCGGCTCGACTCCGCCCTCGGGCGCTACGCAGTGCGCCGCGGTGAGCAGCGTGCGGCGGCCGATCAACGTCGAGCTGCAGATCGCGCTGCCGCGCCCGTAGTCCATGTACACGAGGAAGACCTCGGGATCTCCGAAGGTGAGGCGGCCTCCGAGGATGGCGTCGGTGCGGGACGCGACGTCCTTCGTTGGGGCCGCTTCCTCCAACGGTCCACAGGCGGTGAGGAGACAGGCGAGCGGGACGAGCAGACGACGCATGGGTGGCTTACCTCGGGTTCGACTTGAAGCGATCAGTGGCAGCGACGAGCTCGTGCACGTTGCCGGGCTCGAAGGCGGAGTGGCCCGCGTCGGGCGTGATGCGCAGATCTGCCTCGGGCCACGCGCGGTGGAGCGCCCAGGCGGACTCCAGCGGGCAGACGACGTCGTAGCGCCCCTGGACGATGACGCCCGGGATCTTCCGCAGGCGCTCGACGTTCCTGGGCGCCAGCAGCGCCCTGTCGCCCGTCACCCAGCCGCCGTGCATGAAGTAGTGGCACTCGATGCGCGCGAAGGCGGTCGCGAATTGATCCTCACCGGCGCGAGCCACGTAGCCCTCGTTGATGAGCAGATAGCTGGTCTTCGCCTCCCAGGTGCTCCAGGCCTTCGCGGCCGACAGGCGCACCTTCTCGTCCGGGCTGGTGAGGCGCCGGTAGTAGGCGGCCACCATGTCGCTTCGCTCGGCCTCGGGGATCTCCGCCAGGTACGGCTCCCACGCGTCGGGGAAGAGGTGGCTCGCGCCGTCCTGGTAGAACCAGTCGATCTCCCACTTCCGCAGCAGGAAGATGCCCCGCAGCACCAGCTCGGTGACGCGCTCCGGATACGTCTGGGCGTAGGCCAGCGCCAGCGTCGAGCCCCAGGAGCCGCCGAAGACCTGCCAGCGCTCGATGCCGAGGTGCTTGCGGAGCGCCTCGATGTCGTCGACGAGATCCCAGGTGGTGTTGTGCTCGAGCGAGGCGAAGGGCGTCGACTTGCCACAGCCGCGTTGATCGAAGAGGACGATCCGGTAGGCCTGCGGATCCCAGAAGCGGCGCTGCTTGCCCTCGGTGCCGCCGCCGGGGCCGCCGTGGAGGAAGACGGCCGGCTTGCCGTTCGGGTTGCCGGACTCCTCGAAGTAGATCTCGTGACCGTGAGACACGGGGAGCCGGCCGGTGCGGTACGGCTCCAGGGGCGGGTACAGCTCGCGGCGGGGCGTCGGGGTCATGAGCTGCAGCGGCCTAGCACGGGTGGTGCCACGCGCGCAGTCCCCCGCACCGAGTCCGCGTCACGACACCCCTGTCGCGGCGACAGGAAACTGGCAGGGTCGCCGCGGCACGAGGGCCCTCAGGGCGAAAACCGGCTCGTGCGAGGTCACCGGGCAGGCACCGTCGCATCGGGCGAGAACGTGACGGTGAGGCACCATCGCCTGCTGCGAGTCGGCGCGGACGTGGTCGCGCCACCGCGCATGAGGCCGTCAGCTGCCCTTCGCCTGCTCCCGGGCCCAGGTGTCCTTGAGGGTGACGGTGCGGTTGAACACCAGCGCACCGGGCTTCGAGTCAGGGTCCACCGTGAAGTAGCCCAGCCGCTCGAACTGGAAGCGCGCACCGTGGGCAGCCGCCCCCAGCGACGGCTCGAGCTTCGCGCCCGGGAGGATCTCCAGCGAGTTGGGGTTCAAGTCCTTCAAGAATGGTCGCTCGCCGTCGTGGCCCTTCCCGGGGAACTCCGCGGCGAAGAGGCGATCGAAGACGCGCACCTCGGCGGTGACCGCGTGCGCGGCCGACACCCAGTGAATGGTGCCCTTCACCTTGCGGCCGTCGGGCGCGCTGCCGCCCTTCGTCGAAGGATCGTACGTGCACTTGAGCTCCACCACCTGGCCCGAGGCGTCCTTCACGAAGTCGGTGCAGGTGACGAAGTACGCCCCGCGCAGGCGCACCTCGCGGCCGGGGCCGAGGCGGAAGAACTTCTTCGGCGGATCTTCCATGAAGTCGTCACGCTCGATGAACAGCTCGCCCGAGAAGGGGACCTTGCGGGTGCCGGCGGACTCGTCCTCGGGGTTGTTCTGCACTTCGACCTCTTCGACCTGTCCCGCAGGCCAGTTGGTGATCGTCAGCTTGAGCGGCTTCAACACGCCCATGCGCCGCGGCGCGTGCTTGTTGAGGTGGTCGCGCACGGCGTTCTCGAGGCGCCCCACGTCGATGACGGACTCGACCTTCGTGACGCCGACGTCCTCCGCGAAGGCGCGGATCGCCTCGGGCGGGTAGCCGCGGCGGCGCATGGCGGACAGCGTCGGCATGCGGGGATCGTCCCACCCGCGGGTGATCCCGTTCTGCACCAGGTACAGCATGTTGCGCTTGGACAGCACCGTGTAGGTGAGCTGCAGCTTGGCGAACTCGATCTGCTGCGGATGGTGCACGCCGAGCTGATCGAGGAACCAGTCGTACAGGGGCCGGTGGTTCTCGAACTCCAGCGTGCAGATCGAGTGGGTGATGCCTTCGATCGAGTCCTCGTTCCCGTGCGCCCAGTCGTAGGACGGGTAGATGCACCACTTGTCGCCGGTGCGGTGATGGTGCTCCTTCATGATCCGGTACATCACCGGATCGCGCAGGTTGATGTTGCCCGACGTCATGTCGATCTTCGCGCGCAGCGTCTTCGCGCCGGGCTCGAACTCGCCCTTCCGCATGCGGCGGAAGAGGTCCAGGTTCTCTTCGACGGAGCGATCGCGGAACGGGCTGTTGCGGCCGGGCACGTTCCAGTCGCCGCGGTACTCCTTCATCTGCTCGGGGCTCAGGTCGCAGACATAGGCGACGCCCTTCTTGATCAGCTGCTCGGCCCACTCGTACATCTGCTCGAAGTAGTCGGAGGCGAAGAAGAGGCGGTCCTCGAAGTCGGCGCCCAGCCACCTCACGTCGCGGATGATGGAGTCGACGTACTCCTGCTCCTCCGCCTCGGGGTTGGTGTCGTCGAAGCGCAGGTTGAACTTGCCGCCGTACTTCCGGGCCAGACCGAAGTTGAGCGCGATCGACTTCGCGTGGCCGATGTGGAGGTAGCCGTTGGGCTCCGGAGGGAAGCGGGTGTGCACCCGGCCCTTCCACTTCCCAGACGCGTTGTCGGCTTCGATGATCTCTTCGATGAAGTTGAGCGGTGCGTCGCTCATGGCGTGGTGTCCCCTCGTCAGTGGCGGCCTTCGTATAACCGCACCCGGCGTGCGACCTGAAGGGAAACGACCGGAGCCGCGGCTCACTCCGGGCCGAAAAGAAAACCGACCCGGGATGAGTCGCAGGGTTTGCGCCTGCCTGTCCGGACCGCTGGCAGGCGCGGCGCCTTCCCGACCTCAAGGAAAACAGACCTTGCGGTTCGCCGATCCACCGCCCGTCGAGCGGCAGGTGAAGCTCTGCGCGCTGAACTTCGCGCAGTACGCGTTGGCATCCGTGATGCCGGCGTCGGAGGCCGTGATGTCGGCGCTCTCGCACGAGAGGAAGCAATACTGCTTGCCGGTGGACTCGAAGGGAGAACACACCTGCTTGAAGCCGGGCTGGCACTCGCCGGGCAGCGTGCAGCAGTCCGCGTCGGTGGCGCACTCGTGCGTGCAGTAGCCCTCGGGCGCCTTGTCGAGGCACACCGCGGGGCCCGAGAGCGCGCCGGCGTCGATGCCGGGGTAGCACTGCGAGGCGGTGGTGCACTTGGTGCCGGTGTTGGTCCCCGACGAGCACCCCAGAGAGAAAGCGAAGACGACGGCCACGACGGAGAGATAGGTGCGCATGGCGCGCAGAATCCCAGCCACCGGCGTCAATGGCAACCTCGGCGGCAAGCGCGTGCCGCTGCGCGCCCAACCGTCGCCCTGCGTCATGACCGTCTGCCCGCGGTGACGTGCGCCTCCACTCGCCGACGAAGGGCCTGGCCCATCGGGTTGCCGTCGAGCGCCAGCACCTCGAGGCCCGTGAGGAACGGCGACTCGAGGAGCGCCTCCACCCCCTTCGCGCCGATGCGGTTGCGCGCCAGCCGCAGCGCCTCGAGGGTCGCCAGCCGCGGCGCCTGCGCGATCGCCAGCGCCCCTCCCGTGCCTACCGCGTTGCCGGAGAGATCGAGCGACACCAACTGCCCGGGCCGCCGCGCGAAGGCGATCGCCTCTGCCCCGCCCTCCCCCAGGTGGTTATCCGCCAGCGACAGGGTCTCCAGCGCGCCCAGCCACTTCGTCGACGCCAGGCCCTGCGCGCCCACCTCGGAGACCTCGTCGTGCTCGAGGATGAAGGCCGTCAGCGCCGGCAAAGCCCAGGGGACATTCGCCGCGAGCACCAGCGCGCCCACGTCCGCCAGCCGGTGCCCCCGCAGCGCGAGCGAAGACAGCTTGCGGAGGTGGCGCGACTCGAGCAGCGCCCCCACTTCGTCCGCCGTCAGCCCCGCGTCCCGGTGCGCCGCCCGCAGGCCCAGTGCGTCCAGCCGCTCGAGCCAGGGCGCGGCGGCCAGGCGCGGCACATCCAGGCCGCGCGTGGAGGCGAACGTCAGGCTGCGCACCGGCTCGCGCGAGAGCAGCTCGCCCACCCCTTCGAGCGCGCCCGCGTCCAGCACCGTCACCTGCTCCACGAAGCCGCGCCGGAACTGCACCTGGAGCGCTTCCTGGGCGAGCGGCCCCACCCAGGTGGCGCCATGCGCGGACAAGAGCGCCACCTGCCGCGCCTCCAGTTCGAGGAAGCGAGCGGGATCGTTCGTCCTCTCCAGCTCGCACTGCACGGAGATCAGCTCGCCGCGGGGATCGCCGCGATCGCTCAGCCAGTCGGCGTAGACGAGCCGCGGCGCTTCGTCCGCGGGGTGCGCCAACACCTCTTCCAGCAGGCTCTCCCGTGACGCAGAGGCAGGCCTCCGCGCTCGCTCGTAGGACAGGTGGGCGCGATCGTCCCGTCGGCGCCCTGCCCAGGCCAGACAACGAGGCACGTTGGCGGCGTCGTTGAAGCGCTCCCAGGGCTCGAGCTCTGGCCACGCACGCCCCGGCGACACCGACTTCGCGCGCGCCGCCACCACGCCGACCGTCACGTCCTCCGCGCCCGCGACCGCCAGCACGACGGAGGTGAACTCCCGCGCGTCGTCCACCTCACCCGCGTGCCGCCAGGAGAAGCCCAGGGGCCCCGTCAGCGCCCCGTCCACGCAGGCCCGCACGTCCGCCGACGTCAGCAGTCTGGCCGTTCTGCGCCCGTTCGCCCTCGAAAGCAGCGTGCCCACCGCCGCCTCGGCCGCGTCGTCCCAGACGACCTGCCGCCCCGGGCTCACGATGCTGCGGGCCCCGCCTTCACCAGCGCCTCGAGCTCCTGGCGATCGATCGTCTCCTTCTCCAGCAGCCGGGCGGCGATCGCGTCCAGCACGGCCCGCTTCGAGACGAGGATCTCCTTCGCGCGCTGGTGCTCCTTCTCGAGGAGCTTCCCCACCTCCGCGTCGATCTTCCGCGCCGTCTCCTCGCTGAAGTTCCGTTCCTCGAAGGACACCGGCCCGCCCAGGAACTGCCCGCCGCCCGGCCGGCCGAAGGTCTGCGCGCCCAGATCGGACATGCCGAAGCGGCACACCATCTGCCGCGCCAGCTCGCTCGCGCGCTCGAGATCGTTCTGCGCCCCGGTGGAGACGTCGATGAAGACGACTTCCTCCGCCGTGCGGCCGCCCATCAGCACGGTGAGCGCGTCGGTGAGCTCCTCCCGCGTCATCAGGTAGCGATCTTCCGTGGGCAGCTGCAGCGTCGCGCCCAGGGCGCCGATCGACCTCGGGATGATCGTCACCCGGTGCACCGGATCGGCGTGCTTCACGCTCAAGGCCACCAGCGCGTGCCCCGCCTCGTGCCAGGCCACCCGGCGCCGCTCGGCGTCGTTCATCACCCGGCCTTCCTTCTTGAGGCCCAGCTGGATGCGGTCGATCGCCTCCTCGAAGTCCTTCGCCTCCACGGTCGTGCCGTCGCGCCGCGCGCTGGCCAGCGCCGCTTCGTTCACCACGTTGGCGAGATCGGCCCCCACCATCCCTGGCGTCCTCTGGGCGATGACCTTGAGGTCCACCCCCGGCGCCAGCTTGAGCCGCCTCGCGTGCACACGGAGGATCGCCTCCCGTCCCTTCACGTCCGGGCGATCGACCAGCACCTGGCGATCGAAGCGGCCGGCCCGCAGGAGCGCTTTGTCCAGCACCTCGGGGCGGTTGGTCGCCGCCATGATCACGATGCCGATGCCGGCGTCGAAACCGTCCATCTCCACCAGCAGCTGGTTGAGCGTCTGCTCGCGCTCCTCGTTGGCCGCGAACACGCCTCCGCCGGCACGCGTCTTCCCCACCGCGTCCAATTCATCGATGAAGACGATGCACGGCGCGCGCTCCTTGGCCTGCACGAAGAGATCGCGCACGCGGCTGGCGCCCACGCCGACGAACATCTCGACGAACTCCGAGCCGGACATGGAGAAGAAGGGCACGCCCGACTCGCCGGCCACTGCGCGCGCGAGCAGCGTCTTCCCCGTCCCTGGAGGCCCGACGAGCAGCACGCCCTTGGGCACCCGCGCGCCCACCGCCTGGTACTTCGCCGGGTTCTTGAGGAAGTTCACGACCTCCATCAGCTCTGCCTTCGACTCGTCGACGCCGGCGACGTCCTCGAAGGTCGTCTTGTTCTCGCTCGAGCGGTCGTAGATCTTCGCCTGGCTCTTCCCGAAGCTCATCGGCCGGGCCGCGCCGCCGCCCTTCCCGCCGAGCATCCCGCCCCAGGCGCGGAAGAGAAGAAACAGCATCACCAGAGGGAAAATGGAGGACAGCACCGCGGGCCAGAGGCCACCCTGCTGCTCGATGTGGCCCGAGAAGATGACCCCGTTCTTCTCGAGCCGCGCGAGCAGCTCCCGCTCGTCGACGCCTGGCAGCCGGCTCGCCACCATCGTCTGGTCGCGCCCCTTGTCCGTCTTGTCCTTGAGCTTGGCGATGACGCGGTCCTGCTCGATCAACACCTCAGCCACCTTGCCGGCGTCGACGGTCGACAGGAATTCGCTGTAGGGCACCACCCTGGACTCAGCGGCCTGCGTGGAGAGCGCGCGGAACCAGAGAAAGCCCGCCACGGCCAGCGCCAGCAGGAACAACCCGAGCCGCAGCCAGGTGTTCTTGGTCATGGCTCCTCGATGCGGCAGCGCGGGCCAGAAAGCAAGGTCAGACGTTCGGCGCGGCTGGCCGGTGGGGGAGCTTGTCGAGGGGGTAGACGAAGACCGCGACACCACCACGCCCCACGTGGAGGTAGATGCTGGGCGACAGGGCGCGCACCATGGAGAACTCCACCTTGAAGTGCTCCTGGAGTTTGGAGAGCGTCTGCTTCGCCTTCGCCTCCACGTCGCCGTGGGCGATGCCCACCCACACCGGGGTGCCCTTGTCCAACCGCTCGGCCAGCCACTCCGTCAGCTTCTCGGCCGGCTCCGCTCTGGCGCTGACCCGGCCGACCGAGACCGGCTTGCCTCCCTCGAAGGAAAGCAACGGCCGAACGTTGAGGAAGTTCGCCACCCACCCCTGAAGGAAAGACGCCCGCCCGCCCTTGATCAGGTTGTCGAGGGTCGCGACGGAGACCACCGAGCGCCCTCCCTGCGCGAAGGCGCGGCAGAACTTCGCTGTGTCGGCGAGTGAGAGCCCGGCTTTCCTCGCCTGGACCGCAGCCAGGGTGACGAGCCCCGCGCCGACATCCGTCACCATGGTGTCGACGATCTCGATCTTCGCCGCCTTGAGCGCCGGATCGGCCGAGTTCTTCAGGGCCGCCGCTGCCGCGACGGCCGCGTCGTGCGAGCCGATGATCTGCCGCGAGGTCATGACCGCGAGGATCTCCGGGTCCTTCTTCGCCAGCCTCGTGAAGTGCTCCGAGAACTCGGTCTCGGTGGTGCCCTGCACGAAGGGGTGCTGGGCCGCCGACTTCACCCAGCGATCGACCTGAGAGAGGTCGAGCGCGTTGCGCGTGTCGTGCGAGATACCGTCGACGATGATCTTCTGCGGCGTGAGATCCACGTCCAGCGAGTGGGCCAGGTCATCGCCGATGTTGGAGCCGGGGTTCGTCAGGATACGCATCGAGCCCTCCCTCTCGTGGCGCCCGAAGCATACGGGATGAGCTGACTTCAGGTGGTGAAGAATCCCGCCGTGGGCCCCGGGGCGATGCGGCCCTGGCTGGCGCGAATGGCCGAGCGGCTCACCAACTGGAACGCCCGCCGCAGCCCCGATGGCGTCGCGTCGCGCTGCACCAGGATGCTGCCGGGCGGCACCCCCATCGCCTTCGCCACCTGCTCGAAGTCCACGTCGCTGCCCACGCCCACGAAAGCCAGGGTGAAGAGCTCGGACGCGAGGAGATCCTTCGACAGCCGCGCGCAGTGGCCCGCGTTGCGCTTGCTGCCCACGTCCTCGCCGTCGGTGACGACGACCACCACGCTGCGCGCGGGAGTCCCCCCGTCCCGCAGCCGCTGCGCGTACGCCACGTTCGCCGTCAGCGCGTCGCACCAGGTGTCGTAGAGGCTGGTGGCCCCTCCGCCCCGGTAGTTCTTCCCGTCCAGCCGCGTCGCCTCGTCCACCGGGACGTAGCTGTGCAGCACCTTCGCCGCCTCGTTGAAGGTCCAGCAGGCGAGGAGAATGGAGTCACGCTCCTTCGCCCCGGAGAAGGCGTCGATCAACGCGTTCTGCCCGTCGCGCACCGAGGACTCGAGCCCGCGATCGGCGATGGACGAGGAGGCGTCGATGAGGACCGTCACCAGCGTCACGTCGGATGCTTCGAGATCTTCGAGGTCCTTGCCCGCCGCGCCAGCGAGGACCAGCGGCCCGAGGTTCCCCGTCACCATCGCCTGGGTCTGCTGGGTGAGGACGCCTTTGGTGGTGGCGCTCGTCAATAGCTGCGTCGCTTCATCCTGGGTGAGGGTCTTCTTCGTCGTCATGGCACACGTCTCCTGTGGGTGGTGGTTTGTTGGTTCTTCCCCTCTCCCCGACCCTCTCCCCCGATGGGGGAGAGGGAGAAGGGTGGGTCAGATCGTCACGGCGTCGGTGGTGCGGACGACCTTCATGCCCACCTTCCGCCACTGCTCGATCGCCTCATCGGCGATCTTCGGGAAGTTCAGGTGATCCGGCAGCGGGTTGAGCGGCGGGGCCGGCACCGGGCTCATCGCGTCCTCGAGGATCCAGATCTTCTCCGCCAGCTTCGGATCCGTCGCCATCACGTGCTTCTGGATGTCGTTGAGCGTCGACAGCACGCAGTGGCTCTTCGCCTGCCCGAAGACGTACACCCGGTCGTACTCCATGAGCAGCTTGAAGAAGGGCGCGTTGAAGGCCCCCACTACCTGGCCGGACAGCTCCGTCACCTCGGGAGACATCACCGAGTAGTTCTCCGTCAGCGCGTGCGTGCCCTTGGTCTCGAAGTGCGTCTGGTGCCTGCGCGCCGCCGCGTGGAAGAGCGCCGCCTCCATCATCGCCGGGACGAGCGCATGCGACAGCCCGCCCAACAGCGTGTGGTACGGCCACACCGTCAGCACGTACTTGCCCGTCGACTCCAGCTTCTTCACGTACTCGAGGCTCTCCTTCGGGTGCGCCACCGCCGTCCATTTTCCGGCGCGCACCTCCTCGTGGAAGATGGGCGTGAAAGGCGCGGGGTGCTGCCCCTTCGCGTCCACCCACCACGCCGGGTGGAAGATCTGGAACACGCGGTGCGTGTCCATCGAGAAGAACAGCCCTGTCAGCTTGTCGAGGTTCCTGTACAACCACTCGACGGTGCGCTGCGTGTCCTCCACTGCGCCCGGCACGAAGAGGCTGGCGCCCGGCGTGCAGAAGCCCACCTGCACGTCGATGCCGAAGGCCGCGATGCGGAACTTGTCCGCGCCGCTGGGCTTGATGCCGTGCTTCGCGGCGTACGCCTCGGCCGCCTCCGTCACCAGGCCCGCGCGCTCCAGGTACAGCTGGGAGAGCTGCTTCGAGTCGTAGAAGTCGGGGAGCGGCAACATGGTGGACCTCCTTTACGTCAGGGAGAGCTGCGTGATGTCGCGGGCGCCGACGACGAACAGCGAGCCGTCGGTGTTGGGCAGGAGCTCGTCGCCCGCGGAGACGAAGTCCTGCGTGTCGGGGAATTGCACCGCCTCGAGGAGGTGGCCGGAGTCGCGCTTGAGACCGACGAGGCCGCCGTCCGTCGCCAGCACCACCCGGCCCCCCAGGAGCGCGGCGTGACCAGGTGAGCCGCCTTCACTCCTGCCCAGCAGCGCGCCCGCCTCGTCGAAGAGCCAGCGCCGCACCACCTCGCGGCCCTGCGCCTCCGTCACCACCGTCAGCAGCGCGTGCTGCGCGTCGAAGGACGCGTCGGCCTCGACGATGCGGCCCGTCCACGTCACGCCGTGGAGGTGCTTGAGGCCGGGCTTGCCGGTGCGCAGCAGGAAGGCCACCGTGAGGCCGCCCGCCCGGTAGAAGCCCAGGCCCAGCCGCTCGCCCGTCCACAGCCACGTCTGCCCTTCCAGCGACTGGCCGACGCGCGCGCCGGTGCGCTGCTCGATGAGCCAGCCCTGCTCCTGCCGGTAGGTCACCGAAGAGGCGACGGCCAGCACCGGCGTCGTCAGCCGCACGTCCGTCGACGCGCGCTCCACCACCTGACCGTTCTCGACGCGAAGCACCTGCCCCGACGCGTTCGCCACCCACGTCGACGGCCCGCTGATGCCGAAGCGCATGCCCGGCGCCGCCGCGTGCGGCAGCACCACCGCGCCATCCTCCCGCCGCACCACGCCCTTCTCCTCGAAGACGTAGCGCAACCCGCCCTGCAGCGACGCCGCGAGGATCCGCCCGCTCGTCTCGAAGGCCGTCCGCGCCGTGCAGCGGCCCTTCGTCCGCAGCACCTGCCGCGTCACCAGCGGCCCCAGCGCGTGACACTCCGGACACACCGCGCGCGCGTGCTCGAGCCCGCAGGTGCACGTCGTCCACGGGAGGTGGAGCAGTCGCTCGGGGAAGGGACTGCGCACGTCCTTCTCGAAGACAGCGAGGAAGTGGTGCGAGAGATCGTCCGGCAGCACCTTCGGCGTGGATGCGAGGCGGGGCAGCGTGACGTCGGAGCGGTAGATCGAGTGGCGCGCCTCCGCCCGGCGCAGCGCCGTGGGCAACGTCGCGTGCATCCCCCCGAAGGGGTGGACGAAGAGCAGGCTCGAGAAGAGCAGCACCGAGAAGGCGTACCAGTCCGTGCCCTCGTCGAAGCGCGGGGCCGTGGTGAGATCGACTCCGTACAGCTTCGGGTCCAGGTACCTCTCGTGGCCCACCGGACAGGGGAAGCCGCCAAACTGCATCGAGTCCGCGTCGATGAGATACGGGCGTGGGCCAGAGAAGAGGACGTTGCCGTCGTTGAGATCGCCCACCACCACGCCCCTCGCGTGCAGGCCCACCACCACGCCGTGCAGCGCGCGGAAGAGCGCCATCACCGCGTCGTTGGGCAGCGTGCCCGCCCGCCACTTGCGACTCGCCAGGCGACCGAAGTCCTCCGCGCCCTTGACGAGGGGCATCAGGTAGCCGACCACGCGCTGGCCGTCGTCCCGCGCCAGCTTCAAGGGCGCCACCACCTCGGGCGGGAGCGCCGTCGGGAAATGCTTCAGCTTCGTCAGCTTCAGGTCGAGCAGCCGCCGGCTCAGAGCGTCCGTGGCCGGGTGGAAGAGCTTCAGGGCCGCGTTGCGGTGCCGGTACACCCGCGCCTCGCCACCCTCGCCGACGAGATCGCTGTCCTTCAGTGTGAGCCGCTCATGGTCGACGAAGACGTGCATGTCAGGCGTCCTCCAGCACCACGAGGGTCGCGTCATCCGACAGCTTCTCCGCCTCGCCCAGGACGTTCAGCCGCCGCTGCAGCGTGAAGGCGTTGCGCCACAGCCCGTCGGCGAAGAGCGACTTCACCCGATCGGGATCTCGCGCCAGCAGCGCGTCGAAGCCATCCGTCAGGACCGCCACCCGGCTCGCACGCCCGTGGAAGTGCACCTGCGGCTCCGGGCGGCGATCGGACAGCAGGCGGTAGGCCGCGTAGGGAGGCGCGTTGTCCGGCCCCGCGTCCAGGCGGATCACCTGCTCGTCCACCAGCACGCCGCCGTCCCCCAGCCCGAAGACGACTGACTCGCCGCGCACCTGCGCAGCGCACAGGAAGGTGAAGAGGAAGTAGCGCTGGAGGAGCTCGGGGAAGGTGGCCGGTGTCTCGTTGAGCGCCCAGGCGGTGCGGTACATCCACGCGCACAGCGCCTCGGTCGCGCGGAGCGGCAGGTCCGCCAGGGGAATTGGGTTCGCGGCGACCCAGTTCGCCAGGAAACGCGCCGCGAGCTGCGCGCCGACCTCCGAGCTCGGCTGCGAGGAGCACCCGTCCGTCACCACGCCGACCACCACGCCCGCTCGAGACGACAGCGCATGGCCGTCCTGGTTGTTGCGGTTGGTGCGCACGTGCTCCCGGCCGATCAGCGACGCCGAAGCGAGGCGCCCGGTGAGGGACTTCCCCTCTCCCACGATGGGGGAGAGGGAAACGGTGTCGTGAATCGCCGTCACGACGCAGACCTCCACCGGGTGAGGTCGTCCACCAGCGCCTGCGTCTCCTTCGACAACGCCATCGCCTGCGGACCCGCCCGCAGGGCCTCCGGCCCGGGGATGGACAAAGCGGGCGCTCCGGTGAGCAGCTCGTAGCCTTCCGGCACGGCCTCGCCTTCCTGCCCCACGACGCCGAATGGGCCGCTGGCCCCCGCGCGCCGCCGGAAGAGCACCGGCCGCCCCGGCACGCTCTGCTTGCCGTGGCCCGCTTCGTTCCCGAACTTCATCGTCGCCCGGGGGCCGGTCTGCGACAGCTTGTAGACCGCCGCCACGCGATCTCTCGTCAGCGGCGTGCCCGACGTCTGCGCCACCAGGTAGCCCCCGTAGCCGTACACCTGGTCATTCGGCGCGAGCCCCACCTCCGCCCGGAGCGCCTCGAAGCGCCGCGTCTGCTCCGCGTCGAAGCCGTCCTCGAGGATGTGGACCGGCTTGAGCCCCATGGTGCGCGCCAGCGCCACCGCGTGCCGGTACTGCGCTTCCTTGTCGCCGGAGTCGTAGCGGATCGAGTCCTTCTCGCCCGGCCGCTCCTGCATGATGGAGAAGGCGGTCGGCAGTCCCGAGGTGATGGTGTCGAAGGTGTCGAGGAGGAAGGACGAGCGCTGGTGCCGGCGATCGACCATCGCGCGAAACGCCGCCTCGTCGCTGCCGTAGCGCTGGACGTGCTCGTGCCCCATCGTCCCCACGGGGATCAGCCCCTTCTCCTTCGCGCCCCAGACGTGGCTCGTGCGCGTCAGCCCCGCGGCCTTGCAGCCCTCCAGCGCCAACAGGTGCTGCTCGAGGCAGCTCGCCGCCCGCAGCCCCACCTCGAACAGCCGCGCCGGGGTGCCGACGATCTCCGCCAGCTCGTCCACCTTCGCCTTCACGCGCGCCACGTAGGCCTCGGGCTGCACCTCGATGCGCGGAGCCTTCACCCCCACCGCGTCCAACGTCTCCAGCGCCAGCGCCCGCTGTCCCTCGCACGTCAACACCGCCAGCGCGGCCGGCAGGGCCTCGGGCTCGCGAAGCGCGAGCGTCGCCACCTGGATCCGGAAGCTCCACTGCAGCACCAGCGGCTCCAGCCACGAGACCAGCGCCGATGGGCCCGTCACCGAAAAGACGGGCTCACGTTCAGAGAAGACGGAGAAGCGGGGCAACGCCCGCACGCTGAGCTTCGTCTCCGGCCCCTTCATCGCCGCGCGGTAGCCGGATCCCATCTCGTATTCGTTCGCCGCCAGGTACTCCCAGTCGCCCGGCTGCACCGCCGGCAGCACCTTCGCCAACTCGGCGTGGACGTCGAAGGGCAGCACCTGCAGCCCGCCCTTCCGGTGCGAGTAGTAGAAGGTCTCGCGCCGCAGCGGCCACCCGGCCTCCGCCATCGAGAACTTGTACCCGTCGGTCGCCAGCAGCGGTGCAGTCATCACCTTGCCCTCGTGAACAAGTATTAACCACCACAGAAAGAGTCGTCAAGACCCCACGTACGAATCGTGTGACACCTTGGACGAATTCACGTGTGCTTCCAACAAATTGCGGCGGCGTGGCGCGAAACGTCCGGGCTGCTGGCGGGCCAGGTCCGAGGCGATGATTTCTGGTGGATTTTTGTGGGATAAGTCGACCTAACAATCACGTAAGCCCGATAAGTGCCCGCGACGACACCGGATTCGGGCGGCTGTGAGGTCGATTTACGCAGCTGGAGCGTCCGTGACGCAACGCGCGCCACCGGGCACCGACCATGTGCGCACAGGGCCGGCGGCACCGGCCACCACACAAGGGGAAACGAACATGACGAAGGCGATCGACATCGGGGCGCTGTACGGGAAGTACGGGCCCGCCATCTACGCGCGCTGCAAGCGGCTGCTCAAGGACGCCGCGGCGGCGGAGGACGCCACCCAGGACGTCTTCGTCAAGGTGATGAGGGCCCTGGACAGCGCCCCTTCCGAGGAGGCGGTGCTCCCGTGGATCCACCGCATCACCACCAACCACTGCCTCAACCTGATTCGCGACAGCCGCCGTCACGCCGAGCCGGTGGAAGAGGTGCCGGAGCAGTCGGACGACGAGTTCGAGGACAGCGTGGTGACGCGCGACTTCGCGCACCGCGTCCTGTCCAGCACCCCCGAGGAGTTGAAGGCGCCGGCGATGATGTACCACGGCCGCGGCATCGAGCAGGCGAAGGTGGCGCAGGCGCTGGGCGTGTCGCGCCGCACCGTCCTCTACCGCCTCGCCGAGTTCACCCGCCGCGCGATGAAGCTGAACGACCTGGCCGAAGCCGGCCGCGCGTAGCACCACCTTTCCCCTGTGCCACCGACGCCCGGCGCCGCGACGAGTGGCGCC
>JBFMHF010000042.1:0-46593 GCA_040752975.1 Myxococcota bacterium | reverse complement strand
AGCACCCGACAGGCCGCGCAGGGTCCTCGGAGCACCCGACAGGCGGCGCAGGGTCCTCGGAGCACCCGACAGGCGGCGCAGGGTCCTCAGAGCACCCGACAGGCGGCGCAGGGTCCTCAGAGCACCCGACAGGCCGCGCAGGTCCTCAGAGCACCCGACAGGCCGCGCAGGGACCCGACAGGCCGCGCAGGTCCTCAGAGCACCCGACAGGCTCCCCAGGCTCTCAGAGCACCTGGCGGCGTTTGAGGTCCTCCACCACGACGGCGGCGATGTCCTTCACCGTCTTCTTCAGCGTCGTGGAATCGAAGCTGCTGGTCAGGCCGCTCCAGACGAGGCGATCATCGGCGAGCGAGAAGATCTGGGTCTCCACGCGGAGCGCGGCGCCGGTGGCCGTCTGCGGGGTGTACTGCACCTTCGACGCGGTGGAGCCAGCGGCCTCCTGGGGCTTCGCCGTCTCCTCGTAGCCCACCACCGACATCACCACGAGCGCGTCGTAGCCCTCGCCCTTGAGGCGCTCGGCCACCTTGCCGCCGTCGGCGAGATCCTCGGCGGGGATCAGCTTGTACGACTGCGTCGCGGCCGGGACGAGCTCGGCCATGGCGTTCTCGACGGCCTCACGATTGGCCGGGTCCTTCGTCACCGCGATGACGGAGATCTGCTTGAACTTGTTCCCGGGCGTGACGTCGGGGTTGAACCAGCTGGCGGTCAGCTTGATGGGCGCGGCGCACCCACTCAGGGCGAGGGTGACGGCGGCGACGGCGAGGCGGGTCGAGGCCATGGCGGTTCCTGGGAGTGAATTCACTGCGGGGACACCAGCATGCCGTCGGCCTTGAGTTTCTCGCCGACGGCCTTCGCCACGTCGTCCACCAGCTGCTCCACCTTCGAGGGGTCGACCGACTCGGTGGTGCCCACCCAGACCAGCTTGCCGTCCTCGACGTTGTAGATCTTCGTGTCGATCTCCACCGTGGTGCTGTTGCTCACGACGGTGGTGTCGCCCCACATCGCGCCGTACGCGTTCCACACCGGGTCCTTCCCCGGCAAGCGCGCCTGCGTCTCCTGGCTGATGCCCTCCACCTTCATCACCACGACGTACTTGAAGCCCTGCTCGGTGAGGCGCTGCTTCACGAGATCGCGGTCCTTCACCTCGTTGTCGTTGAAGAGGCGGTAGGCCTGGGTCCCATCAGCCAGCAGGCGAACCAGCTCGTCCTCGGCGGTGCGGCGCAGCGTCGGGCTGCCGGAGACCACCACCGCGACCACCTTCTCGCCCCTGATCAGCGGCTTCGCCTCCGGGTCCTTCCAGGTAGAGACGATCTTCGTCGTCGCGCAACCCGACAGCGCGCCCCAAAGCCCCAGGGAAACAGCCAACGCAGCTCGGTTCATGGTGTGGACTCCCTCCGCGCAGCGCACTTAGTCGCCGGGGGAGGGCCACACAAGCATTGCTTCACGCGGGCCGCGCGGGGGCTTCAGCGCTTGATCATCGGCGCTGGGGCAGGCGCCATCATCCCCAGCACGGGCATGGGCTCGGGCGTCGGCGTGGCGGGCTTCGGGAGGTACATGCCGAAGCGGCTCTCGACGTCGAGCTGCGCGCGCTGCTCCGCGGTGTACGTGCGGAAGGCGTACTTCGTCGCCTCGGTGGGCAGCCGCAGGCCCTTCACCACGCGCAGCCACGACAGCACCTTGAGGACGTAGAAGCTCAGGTCGATCTCCCACCAGAACCAGCCCTGGTTGGCCGTGTTCTGGTGGTAGTGGTGGTTGTTGTGCCAGCCCTCGCCCATGGTGATGAGGGCGAGCAGCCAGTTGTTCCGGCTGGTGTCGGTGGTGAGGTAGCGGCGCTTGCCGAAGATGTGGCTGAGCGAGTTGATGGTGAAGGTGCCGTGCCAGAGCAGCACGGTGGGGATGACGCCGGCCCACACGAAGAGCTCGAGGCCGCCGAAGATCCAGGTCAGGGCCAGCGCGGAGAGCGCCGGCACCAGGTGGTACTTGTTGAGCCACACCAGCTCCGGGTAGCGCGCGAAGTCCTTGATGGCGGCGTACTCCGTCGCTTCGTAGCGGCGGGCGAGGATCCACCCCACGTGACTCCACCAGAAGCCCTTGCGCGCCGGGCTGTGGAGATCCTCCGGCGCGTCGGAGTAGCGGTGGTGGTGGCGGTGGTGCGCCGCCCACCAGAGCACGCCCTTCTGCGCGGACATCTGCGCCAGCCACGCGAGGAGGAACTGGAAGACGCGGTTGGTCTGGAAGGCCCGGTGCGCGAAGTAGCGGTGGTAGCCCGCCGTCACGCCGAACATCCGCAGGTAGTACGAGCCCAGCGCGATCAGCGCCAGCTTCCAGCTGAAGCCGGTGAAGAAGGCCAGGCCACAGAGCAGGTGAAACGCGATGAAGGGAATGCTCGCCACCCTGGCAGGGCGGTCGAGCGAAGGATCGAACTGGGCTGGGGCTTCGGTCACGGGTGGCCTCGACGAGAAGAAGTCGAGGCGATCAACACCCGCCACCGTCATGCTTTCGTCATGGGCTCTGATTCTGAGGTCCGCGTGGGCTCGGTCTTCGGGCGGGGCGTGGCGGGCAGCGCCTCCAGCCAGGCGAGGAACTCCGGCGTGCCGCGCAGGGAGGAGAGATCCCCGTCGGCCTGCGCGTGGGCGCGGTCATCGAAGCCGTTCTGCGCGGCCAGCGTCAGCATGCGCATCGCCGCGTCCGGGTTGCCCGCCTGCGCCCAGTCACACGCTGCGTTGTAGGCGAGGGTGGGCCCCGGCTCTTCGCGGAAGGCGGCCTCCGCCATCACGGCGGCCTTGTCGAACTCCCGGCGGACGGCGTGGACGCGCTCGGCGGCGAGGTACGCGAGCGCCGGGCGCAGGCCGGGGAGGCGGCGCGCCTCGGCGTCCCGGCCGGCGCGGAGGAGGGCCCCGGCGTACTCGTGGAGGACGGTGACGTCTCCGCCCTGCGCGGCCCGGGCCCAGAGGGGAATGGCCCGGGCCTCGTCGCCGATCAGTGAGAAGCCCGCGGCCAGCGCCTCGGGCGGCACGTCGAGGCCCTGTACCTGCGCGAAGTGATCGAGCGCGCGCCGGCCCTGGCCTTCCTTGAGCGCCACCCAGCCGAGGAGGAAGTGCGCGCGGCTGCGCAGCCCCACCGGCGTCGACTCGGCCAGCGCGTCCTTCGCCAGCAGCTCAGCCTCGCTGAGCCTCCCCTCATGGAAGAGGGCCTCCGCCCGCTTCAGCGCGGTGGCTACCGGGTGCTCGGCCTCGCCCAGCGGCAGCTCTCCCTTCTGGTAGCCGATGACGTTCACCACGCTGCGCACCGACAGCAGCCCGAAGAGCAGCGCCATGTACGCCTGGCCCTTCACCACCGCCCACACCAGCAGCAGGCCACACAGCGCCAGCGAGAACAGCTGCGCCCAGAGGAACCCGGGGCGGCCCAGCACGCGCGTCATCACCGCGCTGGCGATGCGCCCGCCGTCGAGGGAGGCCAGCGGGAAGAGATTCACGAAGGTCCAGAAGATGTTCACGAAGACGAGGCCCTCGAGGACGTAGCGCGCGCTCCTCAGCGGGTGCCCCAGCGCGCCCAGGCCCAGGGCCGCCAGCCCGGAGACGACGGCCAGCGCGAGGCCTCCTGTCGGCCCCGCGAGCGTGAAGAGGATGTCCTGGTGCCAGGGCATGCGCTCCACGCCCTGGGCCGTCGTCCGTCCCCCCAGGCCGAAGAGCTGGATGGTGGCGGGGTAGCCGAACAGCCGCGCCGTGCTGGCGTGGCCGAGCTCGTGGATGAGGACGGACAGCGTCACCATCGGCAGCCACAGCAGTACCGTGAGGCCATGGCTCATCCCGTGATGCGCGCCCCGCCCACCGTGGAGGAAGGCGTCGAGCGGGTACACCGGCCCGATCGCCTGCGCGAAGCTGAAGGCCAGCAGCAGGCTGATCGCGACGTGGCTGAAGTGCACGTCCACGGGAATCCGGGCGACCTTGAAGTGAAGCACGCGCCACTCCATGTTAACGCGCGGCCCCCGCCGATGCCTGAGCCCTTCAAGAACCTGCTCGGCCCCGACCAGGTGAAAAGCCTCGCCCGCGCCTTCTCGAAGGCGTGGCCGGCCTTCCCCACGCGTCGCTTCGTCGACGCGGCCACGAAGGGCCTCGCCCCGCTCGAGCTCAAGGACCGCGCCCGCCACATCGCCCGGGCGCTCGAGGCGGCGCTGCCCACGCCCCGACGGAAGGCGATGGACGTCTTCGTTCGCGCGCTCGGCCCCAGGTTGACCGTCACCGAGGATTTCGGCACCGGGATCTTCGCCGGCTTCGCGTTGAGCGCCTGGCTCGAAGCGCACGGCCTCGAAGACGTCCAGGCGGCGCTGCGCGCCAACTACGAGCTGACCCAGCGCTTCACCGCGGAGTTCTCCATCCGCCCGCTGCTGGAGGGCGCCACCGCCCCCACGCTGGCCGCGCTGCGGAGGTGGGTGAAGGACGACAGCCCCCACGTCCGCCGGCTGGTGTCGGAAGGGACGCGCCCGCGCCTGCCCTGGGGGCCGCGCCTCACCGCCTTCGCGCGCGATCCCGCTCCTGTCTTCGAGCTGCTCGAGGCGCTCAAGGACGATCCGTCCGAGTACGTGCGGCGCTCGGTCGCGAACAACTTGAACGACCACGCGAAGGATCACCCGGCGCTGGTGTTGTCCACGGCGCGGCGCTGGCTCTCGGGCGCGTCGAAGGAGCGGCGTCGGCTGGTCGAACACGGGCTGCGCACGCTGGTGAAGCAGGGCCACCCGGACGCGCTCGCGCTGCTGGGCGCCGCGGACGGCAAGTCCCTCGAGGTGCGGGGCAGGGTGACACCGCCTCGCGTCCGCCTGGGAGAGCGCGTGACGATCTCCGCCCGCGTGACGAACTCCGGCCGCGAAGAGGCCCACGTGGTGGTGGACGCGAAGGTGCACTTCGTGACGAAGCGCGGCGGAGCGTCGGTGAAGACCTTCCGCATCGGTCGAGTGGACGCGGCCCCCGGGCAGACCGTGCAGCTGCAGCGCAAACTGACGCTCGTGCACCACAGCATCCGCACGCTCTACCCGGGCCGCCACCGCGTCGAAGTGCAGGTGAATGGCCGGCTTACCCGCGCCGGCGCCTTCGTCCTGGCCTGAGAAGTCGCCTCGACGCTTTCCCTTGGTGTCCTGTCGCCCGAAGGGGACGCCGCGCGTGTCCCCTCGCCGCTGACACAGCCGTTTCCCTCGGCAGATGTACTCCTTCAACCACCGAGGCTCCCATGTTCAAGCGATCGTCCTGCGCCGCAGTCGTGGCGCTCGTGCTGTGCAGCTGTCAGACGCAGACCCCCGATGCTCCCGTTCCCGTCACGCCTGGTGAGGAGCTGCCCCGCTTCACCAGCGACCCGACGCTCACCCCGACCGGTGTCGTCGACGAGTCAGGGCCGAGTCGCGAGCTGGCGCGCCTCGTGGGCCCGAGCAACAAGCCCGTCGACTTCGTGCTCGATGAGGTGCTGCTGACGGCGCCCAGCCGCGCGGACGCCGAGTCCGTTGCCGCCCGCTGGAAGGGCAGGGTCCTCGACGAGGTGTCGCTGCCCGCCGACAGGGGAGCGGTGTTCCGCCTCCGCGTCGATCCGACGGGGGCTGACGTGTCGCGCCTCCCTGAGTTCCTGCGGAAGATCACGCCTGCCAGCCACGGAGAGCACCGCGTGTCCAGCACGCGCGCACTGCAGTTGCTTGCCCTGGCCACGCAGGAGGCCGTCGAGCACCAGTCGATGATCGGCCTCAACTTCCTCTTCCAGTCCTCGGAGGGCCTCGCCGACGGCAAGACGGCCGACGGGTGGAACACCAACCTGCTGGGCGACGCGGTCTTCACCCGGCACACCGTGGACAAGGCCTGGCAGGTGTTGTCCGCGGCCGGGCGCCTCACGCCGCAGATCACCGCCGCCATCATGGACAGCGGCTTCGTGCAGAACCCGGATCTCCCGGCTGACACCGTCCTCTACCCGGACGGAGCGTGGAGGAAGCCGAACTCCTGGGGCTGCGGTGGCGGCTCCTGCCCGTGGCATGGCACCGACGTGGCGTCGGCCTTCGCGGGCCAGCTGGACAACGGCTATGGCTCGGCGGGCCCGGCCGGACCGGTGACGAAGCGCCTGGTGCTGGTGCGCAGCCCGGACGCCGACCTCTGGCAGATCCTGGCGTACCTCTTCGACACGCTGCCCAAAGCGCTCGGCGAGCACCCGCGCATCATCAACATCAGCGCCACCTTCACCGTGCCAGGCTTCTTCGGCTTCCTCTGCAAGCCGGCGGAGTGGGCGATCAGCGCCCTGCGCCACGGCGGCACCATCGTCTTCGCTGCGGCGGGCAACAAGGGCCAGGACGTGGACGAGGAAGACTGCTTCATCGCCTGCTGGGAGGCGGACGTGTACGTGCCTTGCGAGCTGGACGACGTGGTGTGCGTCGGCGGCGTGGAGAGCGCGGTGGCGAAGGCCCCTGGCTCGAACTTCGGTCGCAACCAGCGCGGCAGCCGCGCGTACCCGTCGGCCGTGGCGTCGGACAACAGCGTCGACCTCTTCGGTCCCTACACGATGCTGGTCGGCCCCACGGCGGACTCGAACGGTATTCCGTTCGGCACCGGCACCCGGACAGAGAACGGCACCAGCTTCGCTTCGCCTTTCGTGGCCGGCGTCGCTGCGCTGGTGTGGGCGGCGAACCCCCAGGCGACCGCGGACCAGGTCGTCTCTGCGCTCATCGACACCGCGAAGCCCTTCGGCGGCTCCTACTCGCCCCGGAGTGACATGTCCGGGCGCATGGTGGACGCCTACGCCGCGGTGAAGCCCTTCATCGGCAACGTCCGCCCCCGCGTCACCATCACCAGCCCGGCCAACGGCAGCACCATCCTGGTGGGTGGCCCGTTCGGCGTCGCCTTCGAGGCCGTGGCGAAGGACTGGGAGGACTCCGAGCTCGAGCTCACCTGGTCGTCGAACCTCGACGGCGTGATGGGGACCGGCGCACACCTGAACTACACGTTCACCACCCTGGGGACTCGCGACGTGCACGTGGTGGTCCGCGACTCGCAGGGGCTGAGCAGCATCGCGACCATCACCGTCACCATCGCCAACACGCCGCCCCAGGTGAGCATCGCCGCGCCGGCGCAGGGCGAAGAGGTGGTGATGGGCCTCGCCTTCCAGGTGAGCGCCAACACCGGCTACCCGACGAACTCGTTCCGCACGCTGTCCTGCACCTGGACGAGCGACAACGCCGCCGACACCGACTTCCCCCGCACCGGTTGTCTCAGCCCGGCGCGCTTCTTCACCGTGGGCCCCCGCACGCTGACCCTGACGGTCGTCGATCAATACGGCACGTCGGCAACCTCGTCGGTGTCGGTGACGGCGGTGCCGCCCGGCGTGAACCCGGTGGTGACCATCACCTCTCCGGCGATCGGCGGCTCGGCGACGGTGAATGACCTGCTGGTCCTGAACGGGAACTGGCTCGGCGGCGTCGATCCCTCCACGTACGTGTGGCGCTGGCAGTCCAACTTCCCCAACTGCCCCGAGGTCGACCTGGTCACCACCGCCCCCTCCATCGCGCCGCCGATGGTGGGCCGGGCGTACAGGCTGTGGGACACGTCGACGGCGCTGCAGGTCCCGAGCGGGTGCGGCTACGGTGAGGGGGAGGTCCGCCTCTACGTCACCGACTCCTTCAACCGGGTGTCGATGACGGCGGTGCCCTTCCGGCTGAACTACCAGCTGCCTCCCCACTGAGTTGTCGCCGGCGTCGTGGGCGTCGGGGCGGCTCCGGTGAGTCTGGCCGGGGCCGCCGTCCTTTTTCTGCGCGTCGTCCGGTTGCGTGCGCCCCTCCGTCTGCCGTAGGTGAGGCGCGCGCATGCTGCCCATCGGTCCTTACACCTTGAAGAACCGCTTCTTCCTGGCTCCCATGGCGGGCGTCAGCGAGAAGCCGTTCCGGGTGCTGGCCTTCCAGCAGGGCGCGGCGCTGGCCACCACGGAGCTGATCAGCGCGCAGGGCCTTTTCCGCATGACGAACCGGACCTTGCGCTACCTCCGGTACGATCCCGAAGTGGAGCGCCCGTACTCGCTGCAGCTCTTCGGCGGCGAGCCCGAGGCGATGGCGAAGGCCGCGGTGGTGGCGAAGCAGTACGGCGCCGAGATCATCGACATCAACATGGGCTGCCCGGTGAAGAAGGTGACGAAGACGGGCGCCGGCTCCGCGCTCATGTGCGACTCGCGCCGCGCCGGAGAGATCGTCCGGCAGATTCGCGAGGCCACCGGGCTGCCTGTCACCGCGAAGATCCGCAGCGGCTGGGACGCGAACCAGCGCAACTTCCTCGAGATGGCGGACGTGCTGGGCGCGGCGGGCGTGGCGGCGCTGGCGGTGCACCCCCGCACGCGCGCGCAGGGCTACTCGGGCCGGGCGGACTGGACCGTCATCCGGGACCTGAAGCGCCACGTGGGTAGCGGCTTCCCGATCATCGGCAACGGCGACGTGAAGACGGTGGCCGACGCGCACCGCATGCTGGACGAGACGGGCTGCGACTACGTGATGATCGGCCGCGGCGCGCTTGGAAATCCGTGGATCTTCCGCGAGCTGTTGGGAGGCCCGAAGCCGACGCCGCAGGAACGCTGCGAGACGGTGCTCAGGCACTTCAAGCAGCACCTCTTCCACCAGGCGGAGGCGCGGGTGCACCGGGAAGTGTTGCCGCCCGAGGAGCGCGCGGCGAAGGACGAGCGCATGGGCGTGCACAGCTTCCGCAGCCACCTGGCGTGGTATGCGCACGGGCTGCACGGAGCAGCTGCCTTCCGCGCCGAGGTGATGAAGCTGGACACCGCGCGCGAGGTGGAAGCCGCCGCCGAGCGCTTCTTCATCGGCGCGCAAGTGGACGCCCAGGCGATGGCGGCGGATCAGGAAGACGTCGATTACCGCGCCGCGCTGGGTTGACCGCTCCCGGCCGAGGCTCGCTCGGCGGTTTCAAAAAAGGACCGGCCCCCCGCCATTCACTCCGCAGCGAGGCTCCATCTCGCCGGAGGCAGTTCCATGTCCATGCGTCAGCGCGTCGCTTCAAGCCTGTTCCTCGTCAGCGTGCTCTCGGCCTGCGGGCCCAACCGGGTCGAAGGCACGGCCGCCGGCCAGTCGTTGACGGTTCGTGACGCCGTCTTCCTCGTGCCCCAGTCGAACCTGGGTGAAGCGGGGGCGTTCGTCATCCTCTCCGACGAGGAGAACCTCTGTGACCGGCTGGTCGTCGAGCCCGCCTGGAGGAAGTCCCGCTTCCTGACGATGTACCTCACGGAAATGGTGGGTGGCCGAATCCTGGCGCCAGAGGCGCGCGAGTACTGGGTGGGCTCGACCAGCCCGAAGGTGGAAGCGGCCTTCGTCGTGACGGACGGGAACGGCTCGAGAGCCATCGACGCCTGGCGGGGGCAGGCGACCGCGGGCAAGGTCCTGGTCGACCAACTCGCCACCCAGCGGAACGCGAGCGGAAGCTTCGAGCTGCAAATTGGCCAGGTCGATTCGATCACGGGGACCTTCAGCGCGAGCCGCTGCTTCGTCAGCCCGGAGGACGCCTCGAGGTCCGCGTTCGGTCCACTGTTGGGCAGTATCGGCGATCCCTGCCAGCGGCAGAGCCGGTGCTCGGCAGATCCCTTACCGACCGCAGCGGACATCCAAGCTTGCCAGGAAGGCCGGCGGAATACCGGTGCAAAGTGCTACCGGGAGAACGTCGCTCTCAGTGACTGCTTTGTGGCCAGTCAGGTGTGCACCTCCGCGCAAGTGACCGACGGGTCTGCCACCTTGATGGCCTGCCAGGCCGAACTCGCCGCCGCCAATGCGTGCGCTTCACGCTGAGCCGCGGCGCACCTGGCGCCTGCCTTCGCTTGCGGTGTTCGCGCGCAGCCAGAAGCCGCGTCGCTGGTTGGCTCAGACCTCCATGCACACGAAGGGAATCCCCATGAACTCTCCAACCACGCTCGGCCCACTCGCGCTCACGCTGATGTTCGCCGCTGCCTGCGGACAGGGCGCCTCCGTCGACGGCAAAGTCGCGGGCCAGTCCATGACGGTCCGCGACGCCATCTTCCTCGTGCCTCACGGCCCGCTTGGTCAGGCCGGGTCGATCGTGATCCTGAGCGACCAGGAGAACCTGTGCGACAAGCTCCTGACAGAGCGGACCATGAAGAAGGCCAGCTTCCTGGTGATGAACCTCACGGCCTCGGTGGACGGCCGCGTGCTGGCGCCTGACGTCCGCGAATACCGGGTTGGCGTCTCCAGCCCCATCGCGGACGTGGCCTTTCTCCCGACGGACACGAATGGCTCCAAGGCGCTCGAGGAGTCCCGGGGACGCGCCACGTCTGGCTACGTGCGCGTCGAGGAGCTCGACACCGACCATGTCATGCGCGGCAGCTTCGAGCTGCAGGTCGGCTTCGTCGACTCGCTCAAGGGGTCCTTCGAGGCCAGGCGCTGCTTCGCCACGCGAGAGGTCGCGGCCTTGTCCTTCCTCGGCGCCCTCCGCGCCCCGGGGCTCACCTTCGAGGCGGAGAACATCGCCGCGTGTGCGCGCTTCCAGGAGCAGCTGTCGTGCCCGCGGGTCAACTACGGGCTGAGCTACCCGTGCGAATGGGTCCGGCCGCTGCCCTGCAACCTGGCCCCCTACTTCGAGTGCGTCGAGGCCGCCTACGAGTGCGTCGAGGGGGGCTACTCGCCAGGCGCCGCGGCCGAGGCAGAGCGTTGCACCGCGCCTGCTGCCTGCGGCCCTGACTCCGTGGCGCAGCTGCCCTGCGGCCCCGCCAACTGCAACGGGTGTTGCACCACCTCCGGCATCTGCATCCCGCCCCCGTACAACTCCAACTCGAGCACGTGCGGCCGTGGGGGCGCCCAGTGCAGCGACTGCTGGAGCATCGGCGCCTCATGCAGCGCAGCCACCCTCGTCTGCGTGCAGTGACGCGCCTCAGCTGGTGGGCAGCGGCTCCACCCGGCACGCGCCGGATCGGAACGCAGGGAAGCCGGAGATCGGATCGCGCTTCTCGTCCGAGATGAGCCAGTTCGGATTCGCTTGCGCCCAGCCAGCAGGCATCACCACACACTCCGGGTGCACGTCCTTCGTCACCACCGCGCGGATCTCGATACGTCCATGCGGTGACACCACCGCCACGCGCGCGCCGTGCTTCACGCCGGACCTCGCGGCCGTGTCGGGGTGGATGAGCAGCTCCGGCTCGCGCATGCGCGCCGTCACCGAAGGGCTCTGCGCGAATTGTGAGTTGATCCGCGCGCGCGGCCGCGGCCCGGTGACGAGGCGCAGGGGGAAGTCGGACGTCAACGCCTCTGTCGGCGGCGTCCACTTCGGCAGCGGCTCCTGGCCCGCGCGCCCAAGGAGGGTGGACGCGAACTCCGCCTTCCCCGTCACTGTCCCGAAACGCGCCTCGACGCCTTCGGCCACCTCGGGCTTCGGCTGCACCGTGTCGTCCACCATCCACGTGACGTGGCGCGCGTTCATCGCCTCCTGGAACGTCTTCCACGGGAAGTACTGCCCCAGCCCCATCGCCTGGGCCAGCTTCGTCAGGATGGTGAAGTCCGGCAGCGAGCTGGGCTGGGGCGGCACCAGCCCCTTCGCCGCCACGTTCTCGTCGTCCGCGTCGATGTCTTGCGACTCCGCGAAGGTGGACGCGGGCAGCACCACGTCGCTCAGCGCCCCCGAGTCCGAGAGGTAGGGATCGACCGTCACGAGGAGCTCCAGCTTGTCGGCGGCCTTCTGGAGCCGCGCCGTCCCCGACGCCGTCACCAGCGCGTTCGACGCCCAGAGGATCAGCGCGCGCACCGGATACGGCCTGTCCTCGAGGATCGCGTCGGCCAGCACCTCGCCCTGCGCCTCGCGGTTGAAGACCTCGTACAGCGGGAAGCGATCTCGCCCCAGCACCGCGGCCGTCACCGGCGGAGGGACCGGCTCGGGCGTGCGCATCCGGTACAGCGCCGGGAGCAGCTCGTCCCGGAAGCGAGGGCCCACCGCCGTCACCAGGCTCCTGGGATCGTGCGTGCCGTCGAAGCGCCCGCACAGCACCTCCAGCGAGGAGATCGCCCGCACCGTCTGCACCCCGTTCTCGTGGTGCTCGACGCCCAGCCCCTGCCAGACGCCCATCGGCTTGTCGGTGGCGATCATCCGCGCCACCTTCTCGACGTCCGCCGCCTTGACGCTGGTGAGCGCCTCGACGCGCTCTGGCGGGTACTCGGCGGCCAGCGCCTCGAGGCCCTCGAAGCCCATCGTGTGCTTCGCCACGAAGTCGGCGTCGAAGAGTCGCTCGCGGACGATGACGTGCATGAGCCCCAGCGCCAGCGCGCCGTCCGTGCCCGGCCGCGGCGAGAGGTAGACGGTGGCCTCCTTCGCCAGCGTGGTGCGGACTGGATCGATGACGATCAGGTTGCCCTTGATCGCCTTCGCCGCCACCACGTGCGCGAAGGGGGGCGCCGTGGTCGGAGGGTTGGCCCCCCACACCACCAGCGTCTTCAGCGTCCGCACGTCGGGCGCGTACTTGGTGCCCACGGTGAGCGCCTGGCCCATGCGCAGCGCCGCCTCGCACAGGCTGGCCACCGTGGCCACGTTGGGGCTGCCGTAGGCGCGCGCGAAGCGGTGGAGGAAGTTCACCAGCGGGTGACGGACCAGCGGCCAGCCAGTCTGAATGGCCAGCGCCTGCGGGCCGAACTTCTGCTTCACCGCCTCCAGCTTGCGGGCGATCTCCCCCAGCGCGTCGTCCCAGCTCACCTCGTGCAACTCGTCGCCGCGGCGGATCAGCGGGTGGGCCAACCGCGCGTGGCTGTGGACCTGTTCGCGCAGTGCGTATCCGTGCTCGCAGACGAAGCCGCGTGTCTTCGAGGCGAGATCGCCCTCCACCTTCACCAGCCGCTCACCCTGCACCGTCGCCACCACGCCACAGTGCATCAGGCAATAGCGGCAGGTGCCCTTGTTCTGCTCGACGGGCGCGTCGGTGCGCCCTGCCAGCGCCAGCCCCAGCACGCCCGCGCCCACCGCCGCCACGGGCGCCACCTTGAAGAGATCGCGCCGCGTCCACTTCCTGCGGACGATCGCCTTCGCGGGGGCGCGGCTCACCCCGTGCCTCCCGCTCCGCGCTTGCCGCCCGGGCGGATCGGCTTCGGCTGGGCGGCCTCACTCCCGAAGGGCTCGATCTTGATCGCCTGCGCCAGCTCGGGGCACGCCTCTTCACACAGGCCGCAGCCCACGCACGCCTCGGGGTGGAACAGCGGCGCCTTCTGCGGGCCCACCAGCTCCACGGCGGCCTCGGGGTACGGGCACACCTGGTAGCAGAGCCGGCAGATGCCCTGGCCATTCCACGGCAGACACTTCGGGCGCGTCAGCACCGGCACGCCCATGCGGACTTCCTTCGCGATCACGTCCGGGTCCGCTTTGAGCGGCACCAGCGCGTCGGTGGGGCACACCTGCGTGCACTTCATGCAGAGCACGCACGCCTTGTCGGCGGTGTCGACGTACGGGAGCGCCTGCTCGAGCGAGAAGGTGGACGGGAAGCGGATGCAGTTGGTGGGGCAGACCTCCGCGCAGCGGAAGCAGCCGATGCACGCCTGCTCGAAGGCGCCCGGCTTGAGCGCGCCGGGTGGACGGATCTTCTTCGGGTTGGCGCGCGCGCGCCTGGGCACCACGGCCAGCGCGGTGGCGGCGGCGATGGCGCCGATGAGGACGCGCCGGTTCATCTACTTCGCGCCTCCCGTGGCCTTCGCCGTCTTCGCCTCGACGCCCTCCACCCGCAGCGTCACCAGGTGCACCAGCGGCGGCGCGGCGAGGCTCCACGACAGCGCCTGCGTCGGGCACGAGGCGATGCACTTCCCGCAGCGCTCGCAGCCGCCGTCCAGCGTGTTCGTCATGGGCGACTGGCCCAGGTTGCAGACGACGTCACACACGGTGCAGTCGGTGCACTTCGCGCGCTCGTTGTGCACCCGCACCGGCGAGAGGTTGGCCAGCACCGAGAACATCGCCCCGCCGGGACACAGGCTGCGGCAGAACCCTGCGCGCGAGACGAAGGTGTCGAAGAGGAAGGCCAGCGTCACCACCAGCGCCCCCGCGCCAAGCGAGCCGTAGAAGACCGCGCGGAACACCTCACGCCCGATGATCGCCGGCGGGTAGATGAGTGGCACCAGCTGCGTCCCCGCCAGCGCCCCCACCAGCAGCAGGCCCACCATCACCACCCGCGAAGTCTCGCGCGGCACCTTCACGTCCTTGAGCGGCACGCCCAGCCGGGTGAGCAGCCACCGCGCCGCGTTCGACGCCGCGAGGATGGGCAGGTAGGGGCACGCCCACCCGCAAAAAAAGCGCCCCAGCAGCACCACCAGCACCACACCGGGGAGGACTGTCCACACCCAGTTCCACGACACGCCGTGGAAGAGGGCGACGGCCAGCGACTCCAGCGGATCCACCAGCTCCAGCACGCCGATCCACACGCTGGTGGGCGCCCCGTAGAAGGGAGGCGGCGTGTCTGGCAGCGCGGACGCGAGCTTCGCCCACCGCGAATCCGCAGCGATCCCCGCGCCTTCCACGTCGAGTGCGTGCAGGTGCCACAGCGGCAGCACGAAGGTGAGCGCCACCGAGAAGCCCAGGAAGAGCTTGCGAATCCACTGGTACCGCCGCCCGTGTCGCAGCGTGATGTCCAGCGGCTGGAGCGCCCTGCGCGTCATCGTCGGGCGCATTCTGGTGCGAAACCGGGGCCAGTGGAACCCGGCGACCAACCTTCCGGCGGGCTACTTCAGCCGGAGCTTCTTCACCGTCTCGGCGTTGGCGACGATCTCCACCTCGATCGACTGCTCCACCCCGGCCTCGGGGTTCACCAGGCGCAGCACGTGCTTCCCGGCGGGCAGCTTCGCGTTGAGGATCGGCGTGTCACCCAGCTTCTTTCCGCCCACGTAGACGGTGGTCCACGGCACCGTGTCGATCTTCAGCGTGCCCTTCGCCGCTGCCTTCGGCGTCTTGTCGGGCCGCTTGGTGGCGCCCATCGGGCTGGGTGGATCGACGGCCGCCTGCGGCGTGTGCTCCAGCTTGATGATCAGGCTGACCCGCTCACCGTCATGCAGCGTCACCTTGCGCGTGTCCGTGACGTAGCCCGCCGCGCCCGTCTCCAGCAGGTGCTCGCCCGGCGCCAGGCTGTAGGGTCCCTGGCCCTGGGGCTGTCCATCGATGCGAATCGTCGCCTCCGCGGGCGTGGCCTCCACCGTCAGCGTCGCCGACACCGACGGGGGCGGCGCCTCTCTCGAGTCCACCTCGGCCCTGGCCTCGACGGGAGGCGTCGTCGGCGCCTCGACCTCCGCGGGGGCCTTCAAGAAGCGCACGCCCAGGGCCGCCGCGGCCAGCACCAACACCCCCGCGACGATCATTCGGACCGGGCCCTTTCCCCCCGCCCGGGGCAGGCCCTGCATCGACGCCGCCATCGTCGGATCCATGGAGATCGACGCCTCCACCGGACGATCGGGCGTGGTCGCGGGCTTTCCGCCGCTCAAGCTGGAAGAGCCGCTCCCCGACGGGCTGGACACGAAGGCCCCTGCGCCCGCCGGCATCACCTCGCCGCGCCTCGCCGCGTCGATGAGCGACTTCCGCGTGGCGATCCGCTCGGCGAACAGCTCTCTCAGGTACTCGGAGACGTCGGCCGCGGTCGCACGCTGCCCGGTGCTGACCAGCCAGTCCTCGAGCGCCGCCTGCAGCTCGGCCGCCGATTGGTAGCGCTGCGCGGCGTTCGCCTGCATCGCCTTCGCGACGATCTCGTCGAGGCCCGGCGAGATGTCGATGCGGCGCTCGCTCAGGCGGGGGAAGCGCTCGAGCGACGCCATCTTGGTGAGGATCTCGAAGTCCTCCGCGCGCGGAAACAGGCGGCCCCGCGCCAGCAACTCGAAGAGCACCACGCCGAGCGCGAAGACGTCGGTGCGCGCATCCACCGCCTGGGTGCGGGCCTGCTCTGGCGCCATGTAGGCCAGCTTCCCCTTGAGCTTCCCGCTGGAGGTCGCGTGCGTGGCGATTTTGGCGATGCCGAAGTCGACGACTTTCAGCGAGCCGTCGAAGGTGACCAGCAGGTTCTGCGGGCTCACGTCGCGGTGCACGATACACAGCGGTCGGCCGTGCTCGTCCACGCGCGTGTGCGCGTAGTGGAGCCCTTCCGCCGCCCAGGCCCCGAGGCGCGCGACGAGGTGATCGGGCATCGGCTTGTTGTCGCGCCGCGCCTGCTTGAACACGCTGGACAGGCTCTCCCCGTCCAGAAACTCCATCACGATGAAGAACGAGCCCTTCTCTTCGCCGAGCTCGTAGATCTGAACGATGTGCGGGTGGGAGAACTGCGCCGCCAGCCGCGCCTCGGACAGGAACATCTCCACGTGGTCGGGATCGTCCTCCAGCGCGCCCACCATGCGCTTGATGACCACCAGCTTCTCGAAGCCGCGCAGGCCCGGCTGCCGGGCGAGCCAGATCTCCGCCATGCCTCCAGAGGCCAGTGGGGTCAGCAGCTGATAGCGGCCCACCGTCGTCTGCGGCGACCACGGCCCCGAGATCGTCACGTAGGGGGCGAGTCTCTCCGCTCCGTCGCGCGTGTCAATCGGTGTACGCTCGGTCACCATGTTCACGAGCCTCACTCTTCTGCTGGTGTTGGCTGCACCCACCCCGGCGCAGCGCCTCGCCGACGCGAAGAAGCTGGCGAATGAGCTCCAGTACGAGCAGGCACTCAAGGTGCTCTCGACCGCGCTTGATCAGGCCCGGGACGTCGATCATGAGACGCTCGTCGGCCTCTACGCCCTCTCTGGCGTTTGTTATTCGGCGGTGGAGAAGCCGGCGAAGGCGCGAGAGGCATTTCAGCGGCTGCTCACCATCGCGCCGGACTACGAGCTCTCGAAGGATCTCCCGCCCCGCACCCGCACGCCCTTCTTCGAAGCGAAGACGTGGCTCGAACAAAACCCGGCGATCAGCGTGAAGGTGGAGCCCGAGCGCGAAGGGCCAGCGGTGAAGGGGCTCGGCATCTCCGTCACCGAGAACGCGCTGCTGCCGCCGAAGAGCGTGCGGGTGGCCGTCACCGTCGGGGGGACCGAGACGACGAAGGTCGTTCCGCTGGACAAGGGGCGCGCGTACGTCCCCGTCTAAGCCACCGCGCTGACCTGGAAGGTAGAGGTGCTCGGAGACAAGGGCGTCCTCCAGGTGGCCAGCGGTGCGGTGGAGCCGCCCACGCCGAAGGAGACGGCCCTCGCGCCGCCGCCGCCTCCAGCAGTCGAGGCCCAGAAGTCGGCGGGGGGAGCCTGGATGCGCCCCACCGCCATCGGGCTGGGCGTGGCGGGCGTGGCCGCGCTCGCGGCGGGTGGCGTGTTCGGCTACCTCTCCTTCGACGCGCGCGGGAAGATCGACAACGCCGAGAAGGACCCCAACGGCATCGTCACGGGGATCACCGAAAAGGAAGCCCAGGCGCTCGACTCCCAGGCGCGCACCTTCGCGGTGGTGGCGAACATCCTCTTCGTCGCCGGTGGGGTGATGGCTGCGACGGGGCTGGGGCTCTTCCTCTTCGGCGACGACGGCTCACCCGACGCCACCACCGCCCTCATCCAGTTGAGCCCCCTGGGCGCGTTCGCCCAGGTCCGCTTCTGATCTCATCGATCAGCTGAGCCTCGCGTGTTGGAGTTCGGCCAACGTCGCGCGCTCCCAGCGCAGTCCCGGGTCGACCCGAGGCGTCACTGGTAGTGGCAGTAGTCGATGGTGGTGTCGATGCAGCGGGAGCCCTGGCCAGCGCTGGCGTCGCCGCAGCGATCGTCGTTGCCACCGCAGGTGCACTGGTTGGACACGCACGTCTGCGCGTTGAAGCCGGTGGGCTGCGGGCACTGGCTGTTCATTCCCGTCGGGCAGGTGCAGGCGCCGGACATGTGGGCGCCCGAGCCCACCGCGATGCAGGTGCTGCCGGCCTTGCAGGCCAGGCCGCACTGGCCGCAGTTGGTGGCCGACACGAGGTTGGTGCAGGCGGTCCCGCAGCAGATCAGGTTGCTCGTGGCTCCGCACACCTTGTGGAAGCAGTCGGAGTCGGCGCAGTCGATGTTGGAGTCGCCGTCGTTGTCGACGCTGTCGTTGCAGAGCTCCGGCCCGGTGCAAGACGCCGTGCCGGTGCAGTTGGGATCCGCGCAGTCCGTCAGCCCGTCACAGTCGTTGTCCCTCGTGTCGTTGCAGGTCGTCTCGGTCGCCTGCGCAGTCCCGCCATTGCCCGAGCAGACGCACGCGGTGGGGCCGCACACCATTCCGTTGGCGGCGCACGTCGCGCCCAGGCAGGTCGAGTCGCCGCAGTCCGACATCCCGTCGCAGTCGTTGTCGCGCCCGTCGTTGCAGATGCTCTCGCTCGTCTGTGCGGTGCCGCCGTTGCCCGAGCAGCTGCACGCACCCGCGCTGCAGGTCCGCCCGTTCGCGCCGCAGGACACGCCGTTGCAGCTCGAGTCGGCGCAGTCGGTGAGGCCGTCGCAGTCGTTGTCGTGGCCATCGGTGCAGGCGGACTCGGTCGTCTGAGCCGTCCCTCCGTTGCCCGAGCATGCGCACGCACCGGAGCTGCATACGCGGCCGTTCGCTCCACACGCCTGGGCGTTGCAGGCGGACTCAGCACAGTCGGTGAGGCCGTCGCAGTCGTTGTCGCGCGCGTCGTTGCAGATCGTCTCCGCCGTCTGAGGCGAGCCGCCGTCGAGGACGATGCAGGCGCAGGTGGTGCCGGAGCACGTCCGCCCGAAGCCGCCGCACGCCTGGCCATTGCACGCGGACTCGGCACAGTCGGTGAGACCGTCGCAGTCGTTGTCGCGCGTGTCGTTGCAGATCGTCTCCGCGGTCTGCACCGTACCTCCGTCCGACACCACGCAGCGGCAGGCGCCCGCGGAGCAGGTGAGGCCGTTGGCGCCGCACGCGCGGTTGTTGCAGTCGGAGTCGGCGCAGTCCTGGGTGCCGTCGCAGTCGTTGTCCTGGGAGTCGCTGCACGCCTCGGTGCTCGCGGGGACCTGTCCGGTGCACGCGGCCCAGCCCGTCCCGCCGTCCGGGAGGTTGACGCAGCTCTGGCTGCCGCGGCGGCACACGCCCAGGCACATCCCACCGTCGGTCGGGCAGGCTGACGTGGAGCCCGTCCAACAGGCCACCATGTTGCCCACCGTGCACAGGCAGCCGTTGTCCGACAAGCCGTCGCACTCGTTGTCGAGGCCGTCGCCGCACACCTCGGACGGCGCATAGCTGGGCGGCGGATCCGTCGAGTAGTTGCACGCCACCTCCCCGCCGTCCGCGCAGGCGCGATTGGCCGAAGCACAGACGCCCGGGCCGCAGGCCGTGGTCTGCGGGTTGTCGTCCACCTGCCCGTTGCAGTCGTCGTCGATGCCGTTGCACTGCTCGGCCGCAGCCGCGAGCACCTGGCCGACGCACATCTGCCCGGCGGGCTGGCTGCAGTTCCACGTGCCCGAGCGGCACACCCCGACGCCGTTGGTGAAGGGCACGCCCTGGTAGCAGGAGAAGCCGCTGCTGCACGGGCAGGTGGGTGGATCCGGCAGACCATCGCAGTCGGTGTCCCGTCCGTCACAGAACTCGAGCTGCGGCGTGTGGGAGTCCGCGCAGCCCGCCGCCAGCACGCCGCCCACGCATGCCTGCAGGCCTGCGGCACAGCCAGCCCCACCGTCATAGGGGTAGCGAAGCGTCGGGTGGGTCAGGCCCAGGGGGTAGCACGGCCTGCCCGTTCCGGTGCAAGGGCAGCCGTCGTCGAGAATGCCGTTGCAGTTGTCGTCCACTTGATCGCCGCACGTCTCGGGGATCGCCCCGCAGCCGGCGTCCTCGGCGCCGCCACCTCCCGCACCACCGTCGTCTCCGCCGCCGCCACCAACTCCGCCACCTCCCATTCCGCCGCCACCCGCTCCGCCGCCTCCCCCCGCGCCCCCACCGCTTCCACCGCCCGATCCGCCACCAGCGCCTCCTCCGACGCCGCCGTCGGAGTCCGACGCCTGGCAGATGCCCGCGATGCAGGCGTGGCCGTCAGCGCAGTCTGAGTCCGTCGAACACGCGTACTGGTTCTGCTGGAAACTGGTCGGGCCGCAGGTGCAGGCGACCGCGAAGAGCGTCGATGCGAAGAGAAAGAGGTGCCGGGGCTGAGCGCTGCGCGTCATGTTCTGGGGTGCTCCTCTCGCTTCCTGCGCAGGGAAACCGGGAAAAGACCCACAGTCCACCCCTTCGGCCACTACCGCGGCGGATCCGACGAGTGCTTCGCGAAGCGGCGCTTCTCGGGCGGCAGGCTGCGAAGGAAGTCGAAGATCGCGCCCAGATCCTCCTCCCGCATGCGGGCCCATGCCCAGTAGGGCATCACCGAGTTGAAGCCTCCTGGCGGCACGTCCTGCCCTCGCACGGCGTCGAGGGACGCGCTCTTGAAGCGGGCGATGAACTGTTCCCTCGTCCAGGCGCCCAGCCCCGTCTCGGGGTCCGGCGTCAGGTTGGCGGATCGCACCACGCCCGCGCCCGGCGCTGGCACCTTGAACTCGCGTCCTCCTCCGTAGCGGGGGCCGGTGAAGGCGCCGCGCTTGTCGGCCTCGGTGTGGCAGGCGAGGCAGCCCGCGATCTCCGTGAGGTACTTGCCGTAGTCGGTTTCGCCCGGCGCAGGCGCCTTCTCACGCAGGGGGCGCTCTTCCGGGAAACGATTCAAGACGAAGCCGGGCATGGGGAAGCGTGCCTCGACGGTCGGCGGGCCGGGCTGCGGAGGCAAAGTCCGGAGGAAGGCCACCACCGCAGAGAGATCGTCTCGCGCCAGCGCCTCGCGGTACTCGAAGTACGGCATGTAGGGGAACAGCCCGCGGCGATCCGGCCGCTGGCCGAAGACGATCGCCCTCGCCACTTCGCCGTCCGTCCAGTTCCCGAGGTGGTGCGGCGTCAGGTTGGGGGCCGCGAACGAGAACTTCTCCGAGTAGCGCTCCTCCCGCGCGAGGTCGCCCGAGCCGGCGAACTCGGCGCCGTCCTTCACTGGCCCGTTCACCTTCGTCCAGTCCCGCTCGCTGTGGCACGCCCCGCACGCCATCACCGCGCGGGCCAGGTACTCACCGCGCGCCAGCTGCGCCTCCGACCTGGTGACGGCGACGCGGACGGGGTCGATCCGCGGCGCACAGGCCAGCAGCGCACCGAGGCACAGCGCGTAAGGGAGGAGTCGCATGGACTCAGGACGCCGACGCGCCGGCGCCCCCAGCGCGAGGCCGAATGCCGTGGCGCTCCAGCTCAGCGCCGAGCTTCCCCGTCCACATGAAGGCCCACATCTTCCAGTCCGCCGCGAAGCTCCACAGCGGGTACGTGAAGGTGGCCGGCTTGTTCTTCTCGATGAAGAAGTGAGACACCCAGGCGAAGGCGTAGCCGCTCACCAGCGCGGTGAGGACGTACCAGGGCCTCAGCGTGGCGATCGCCGCGAGGAGGTTGAAGAGGGCCACCGTGGTGCCCGCGAAGTGCATCCACCGCGTGGCGGGCAGGGAGTGCTCGCCCAGGTAGAAGGGCCAGAAGTCCGTGAAGGTCTGGTAGCGCTTGTCGTTCATGGCGGGGTTCCTCAGTGGAGGAGGACTCGGCGCAGCCTACTTCTTCCGCACGCCGTGGCCCACGCGCTCGCGCCGCTTCGACTCGGGCCGCCCGCGCGTTTCCTTCGGCTGCTTGAGCCAGTCCATCTCGCGCTGCAACTCGAGCCACGAGGCGAAGCGCTCCTCGGGCAGGGCGCCTTCCTCCAGTGCGGCCTTCACCGCGCACCCGGGCTCGGCGTCGTGGCGGCAATCCGCGAAGCGGCAGGACCTGGCCAGGGCCTCCACGTCGTCGAAGGTCTTCGCGAGGCCGTCTTCCGCTGCCCACATCTGCACCTCGCGCAAGCCCGGTGTGTCGACGATCGCGCCCCCTCCGGGCAGCACCAGCAGCTCGCGGCGCGTGGTGGTGTGCCGGCCCCGCCCGTCGTCGCGTACACCGCCCGTCTCCATCACCGCGGCTCCCACCAGTCGATTCACCAGCGTCGACTTGCCCACGCCCGAGCTGCCCAGGAGCGCCACCGTCTTCCCCGCGCCGATGAGCGTCTTGAGCGGCTCGAGCCCCTCACCCGACAGCGCGCTCACCACGTGCAGCGCCGCGTCCCGCGAGATCGCCCGCACCGCCGCCACCTGGGCGTCGAGATCATCCGCGAGGTCCTTCTTGTTCAGCACCACCACCGGCGCGGCGCGGCTCTCCCAGGCGAGTGTGAGGAAGCGCTCGAGGCGGCGCAGGCTGAAGTCGCGATCGAGCCCCATCACCACCAGCACGGTGTCGAGGTTGGTGGCCAGCACCTGGGGCACGGCGTCGTCGCCGGCCACCTTGCGGACGAAGGCGCTCCGCCGCGGCAGCACCGCGTGAACCAGCGCCTCACCTTCGTCGGGAATGCGTGCCGCCACCCAGTCGCCCACGGCGGGCAGCTCGCCCGGGTTGTCGGCGCGGTGCATCAGCGTGCCGCCGGTGCGCGCCCAGTGCTCGCCCCGGTGGGACAGCACCTTGAGCTGCTTTCGGTACACCAGCGTCACGCGCGCGGGCGAAAGGCCCTTCGCCGCGTACGGCGCGATCGCTGCCTCGAAGTCCGGGCCCCAGCCCAGCGCCGCTCGCCAGTCACTCATCAGGCGCGGCCCGACGCGCGGGCGCGGGGAATCATGACGGGTAGCCCACCATGTGGTTGGCGTCTGGATCCCACAGCTTCAGCTTGAAGCACGCCGCGATGTCCTTCGGCTTGAGCGACGTCTTGCCCGGGTGCGCCAGCTCGGGGATGGCCGCCATCGCCTCGGGAAGCCGGTAGAAGGGGATGGCCGCGTTGAGGTGGTGCACGTGGTGGAAGCCGATGTTGGCGGTGAACCAGTTCATCAGCGGGCCCATCTCCATGTAGCTCGACGAGTCGATCGCCGCGCCCGAGAAGGTCCAGTCCTGTCGGCTGGCGATGCGAGCGTCCGGGAAGTTGTGCTGCGCGTAGAAGAGGTAGGCGCCCGCCATGGCGGCGAGCCACATCGGCACCAGCCACCCGAAGAGGAACCAGTCGAAGTGGCCTGCTGTGGTGAGGGCCGCCCCCGTGCCGTACACCAGGAGAAAGGACACCAGGCCGCCCCAGTGCTTCGCCGGCGCCCGGAAGAAGGGCCGCAGGCACATGCCGATCGAGAAGACGGTCAGCACCGCGAGGATCATGTTCAGCGGGTGCCGCGCCAGCTTGTAGAGCGTCTTCTGCAGCTTCGTCATCTGGCCCCACATCGCAGTGGTGACGACCGGGTAGCTGCCGATGTGGCTGCCGACGATCTTCGCCGTGTGCGCGTGGTGGTAGTTGTGCGTCTCGCGCCACACCGACGGAGGCACGAGGATGCTGGTGCCGAACAGCCAGTAGATCCCCTGCGCCACCTTCGAGTTGCGCAGGATCGCCCCGTGCTGGAAGTCGTGGAACAGGCAGAACACGCGGACGATCACCAGGCCGTTCACCAGCGCCAGCCCCAGGCGCAGCGGCCACCACGGCGCCAGCACCGCCGCCGCCACCAGGCCCAGCATGATCCCCATCGACGAGAACGTCACCCACCAGCTCCGTCCGCGGCTCTCCACGGTGAAGGCCTTGCTGGCGATGAGGATGTCTTTCTCCGCCCGGCGGGTGGGCTGGGGCGTCTCGGAAAGGGCTTCGGCGGCGCTCATGCTGGCGCGGTCGCTACCATAGAGGGCCGGGCCCTGCCAAACCCCCTCATCAGTCCACGTTGTCCCAGCTGTAGCGCTCCTGATCGACCGCGAAGTCCGCGAGCGACTTGACCAGCTCGTCCTCGTTCTCGTCGATCTGCCCGATGTTGGCGCGGACGATCCGCCGCACGCGCTGGCCAAAGACCTCCAGGATCTCCAGCTCCTTCGTCGCGCCGGCCGCGCCCTTCTCCTGCACGGCGGTGGACACGCGCGACAGGGTGCAGGCCAGCACGAACATCTGGATCATGATGTCCGCCAACCGCCTCGTGGCGAACTGCTTGCCGATGATGTTCTTCCCGTGCTTGCGCAGCACGCGATCGACGGCGGTGGCGAGATCGCGCGTCATCTCCTCGAACATCACCTGCTGCTTCTGGAGCGCCGGGTGCAACTTCGTGAACCGGGCGTTGTCGCGCTTGATGAAGTCGGTGGCCAGCGAGGCGCGGCGGCGCGCGTACTCGGAGATCACCCCGAAGCCCTTGATCGGGTTGTCGAAGATGCCCTTGAGCGACTGCGACAGCTCCTTGAGGCTCGAGCCGACCTCATTCATCGCCGTGAGCGCGATGAACAACCGGAGGATGTCGTTGGTGCCTTCGAAGATGCGGTTGATGCGGGCGTCGCGCAGGGCCCGCTCATAGGGGAACTCGCGCATGTAGCCGTTGCCGCCGGCGATCTGCAGCGCCTCGTCGATGGTGCGCCACATCGCCTCGCTGCCGTACACCTTGGTGATCGCCGCCTCCACCGCGTACTCCTCGTGGCCGGAGTCGATCAGGTGGTTCACCAGGTTCACCGCGGACTCGGTGACGTAGCAGTCCACCATCATGTTCCCGAGCTTCTGCTTCACCAGGCCGAACTCGGCGATCGGCTTGCCGAACTGCACGCGCTCCTTCGCCTGCTTCGTGGCCAGCGAGATCATCCGCTTCATCGCGCCCACGCTGCCGCCACCCAGGCCCGTGCGCCCGGAGTTCAGGATCTTCATCGCCACCTTGAAGCCCTTGCCCACCTCGCCCAGCACGTTGGCGGCCGGCACCTTCACGTTGTCGAAGATGACCGTGGTGGTGTTGGACGCGCGCAGGCCCATCTTGTCCTCGTGCGGCCCAGTCGAGACGCCGGGCATGTCCCGCGTGACGATGAAAGCGGTGACGTTGCCGCGCTCACCCTGTGGGCCCGTCTTGGCGAACACCGTATAGAACTGCGCGATGCCCCCGTTGGTGATCCACAGCTTGTTGCCGTTGAGGATCCAGTGGTCGCCGTCCTTCACCGCGGTCGTCTTGATCGACGCGGCGTCGGAGCCCGCGCCGGGCTCGGTGAGGCAGAAGGCGGCGATCATCTCGCCGGTGGCCAGCTTCGGCAGGTAGCGCTGCTTCTGCTCGTCGGTGCCGAAGAGCAACAGGCCGCGCATGCCGATCGACGAGTGCGCTCCGATGGTGACCGCCACCGAGCCGTCGTAGCTCGCCACCTCCTGCAGCGTGCGTGAGTAGGCGGTGGTGGACAGCCCCATGCCGCCAAAGGCCTCTGGGATGATCAACGAGAAGAGACCGAACTGCTTGAGCTCCTCGATGAACGTCGGAGGGAAGTCGCCCTTCGCGTCCCACTCGCGGAAGTCCTTCTCGTGCGGCTTGAGCAGCTGCTCGAGGGACGAGCGGATGTTCTTGAAGGTCTCCTGCTCCGCCGGGTTCATCTTCGGGTAGGGGAGGATCAGGTCTTCTTCGATGGATCCGAAGCACAGCTGCCCCACGAAGGACGTCGTCTTGTCGGTGGCCATGCGCCAAACCTAACGCCGTGGCTCGCGAGCGGTAAGGAGAACCCTCAGGCACGGCAGCGAGGGTGATGGTCGGCAGCAGCGCAGGTTGGGTGCGCGGTGGGAGACGGGGTGTCTCGCCGCCGCGACCGACGCCTGCTCGCGCGCGTTGCGAATCCGCCGAGTTGCTCTGGCACTGGCGTTGCCATCGCGGGGGAGACCACCCGCAGTTGGAGAAAACGCCATGTTCACCCGTCTTCGTTGGACTCTCTTCCTGGCCGCAGGCCTGTTCGCCTGTGGAGGGGACGTCATTCCCTGTCAGTTTGATGCCGATTGTCCCGGTGCGCTCGTCTGTCACATGGAGGTTTGCACGACGCCGGCCGAGACGGCCTTCGACGCGGGCGCGCCCAAGGATGGAGGCGTCGCCGACGCGGGCACGGCGTCGGAGGACGCGGGCGTCAATCCCGTGGACGCGGGCCAGCCGGTGGTGGACGCGGGCCAGCCGGTGGTGGACGCGGGCCAGCCGGTGGTGGACGCAGGCCAGCCGGTGGTGGACGCGGGAATGACCTGCACTCCGCTGCGCTGCAGTGACGTCGGCGCCAATTGCGGTCAGGTCTCGGACGGCTGTGGAGGCACCCTGTCCTGCGGTGCCTGTTCGGCCCCGGAGACGTGCGGGGCGATCATGCCCAACCAGTGCGGCTGCCGCCCGAAGACGTGCTCCGAGCTGGGCGCGAACTGCGGCACCAACATCCCGGATGGGTGCGGCGGCACCATCCCGTCGTGTGGCCCCGTCCCCGACTGTGGCGGTGGTCAGTGGTCCTGCAACACCAGCTCGTACCAGTGCACGTGTACGCCGAAGACGTGCGCGTCGATGGGCGCCACCTGCGGGCAGAACATCCCGGACGGTTGCGGCGGCACCATCCCCTTCTGCGGCGCCGGCCTCAACTGCGGGGGCGGGCAGATGTACTGCGACACGTCGGTCAATCAGTGCATGTGCCGCCCGAAGACGTGCGCTGACCTCGGTGCGACCTGCGGCGTGAACATCCCGGACGGCTGTGGCGGCACGATCGCCTCCTGCGGCGTGGGGAACAACTGCGGCCAGTTCCAGGTGTGCTCGTCGCAGAACCAGTGCGTGTGCGCGTCCACCCTCGACACGCCAGACGATGCCTTCCAGGACACCAACTGTGACGGCGTCGACGGCAACGCGAGCCAGGCAGTCTTCGTCTCGCCGGTCGGCAATGACGCCAACCCCGGGACGCGCGCTGCCCCGGTGCTCACGCTGGGCCGCGCCGTTCAGCTCACCAGCGGGAAGAACGCCATCTTCATCGCGACCGGCACGTACGCGCCGCCGAGCGCGTGGCCGGTCGGCATCTCGCTCTACGGTGGCTATGACACCAACTTCACCCGCTCCGCGTCGCCTTCCGCGCGCGCCACCATCCAGGCCAGCGCCTCGGGCACGCTGATCCAGGGCATGACCTCGCCGGTCACCTTCGAGCGCGTCATCTTCCGATCGTTGAGTCCCTCTACGCCAAGCGCGGCCTCACAGGCGCTGCGGATCGTCAACTCGGGCACCAACGTGTCCTTGCGCTTCGTCGACGTCATCGCGGGCAATGGCGCTGCGGGCGCTGCGGGCGCGCCGGGCACGTCGGGAAACGCTGGCTGCATCGGGCTGGCGGGCCAGAACGCTCAGCTCAACTACCCCCACACACAGATGGTTGGTGGCGCAGGAGGTGCTTGCGGCGTGGCCAGCCAGCTGGGTGGTCGCGGTGGAAACGGTGGCTATTCCGGCATGGTCAACGGTGAGAATGGGGCCACTGGCGGGTCCGGGAGTTCCGGCGGAGGCGTTGGCGGCGCCGTCCTCTGCGGCCTGGCGTCCCACGGCAATTCGGGGGTTCAGGGCGCCGTCGGAACGACGGGCACCCTCGGCACGGGCGGTACGGGCGTGGGCCTGTTGTCGAGCAGCTGGCTGTGGATCCCCTCGTCGACGGGGACTGGCGGTCCGGGTGGAACGGGCGGCCCTGGTCGCGGCGGTGGTGGTGGTGGTGGTGGTGGCATGCTCCAGTGCACGTTGGGCTGGTGGGAAGCTGCTGGCGCCGGCGGCGGCGGTGGTGGCGGTGGCTACGGCGGCACGGGTGGCCTGGGTGGGCAGCCCGGTGGCGCTTCCATCGCGCTCACGCTGGTGAGCTCGGTGCCGACCCTGACGTCCGTGAGCGTCGTCGCGGGCAACGGCGGACAGGGTGGCGCTGGCGGGCAGGGTGGGGCTGGCGGGCCCGGTGGTACGGCCGGGGCAGGGGGCTTCGGCGTGACGAAGGACGGCACCCACCGCTCGGGTAACGGCGGGCGTGGTGGTAACGGTGGCGCCGGTGGCGCCGGTGGGCGCGGCGGCGACGGCGCGGGTGGCTCCACCATCGGCATCTGGTGCCAGGGCGTGACGTCCCCGATCGGTGGCCCCAACGTCGTCATCACCACGGGCACCGCCGGTACGGGCGGTTCACCCTTCGGCGGTGGCAACGGCCTCAAGCAGAACACCTACGGCTGCCCGTAACGAGCCGTGAGCAGGACCGGAACGGCGGTGCGCACCGGGGGCGCGCCGCCGTTTCACTTTTCCGGTTCCTCACACCGCGCGCAGTCGTTCGACCAGGTCCGCGTCGCCCGCGGCGAAGGCGTGGCGCAGCGCCTCGAGGCGGGAGTCGTCCACCGGGCGGCCCGCTCCCGCAAGCGCGTCCTTCCACAGCTTCCTTTCGCGTTTCGTCAGCTTCCCGTCGCTCGCCATCGCCAGCCCCAGCAACTGGAGGCTCAACCGGAGCTCCTCCGACGCCAACGTCTTGAGCGTGGTGAGGAACTGCCCCACGTCGTCCAGCTCGTTGTTCCCCGTGTCGCCGGCGCGCCTCGAGACCAGCGTCAACATCCGCACGAGGTTGGGGTGGAGATCCTGCGTGCGGACGATGGCCGCGGCGACGGCGCGCACGGCCGACAGCCTCCCCTGCGGCGACAGGTTGGCCACATCGGAGAAGGCGGTGTCGATCAGCTGGGCGAGGGCGCTCGGCCCCATCGCCCGAATCCGCGCCTCCCGCAGCACCTTCCACGTCACCAGCGCGTTCCACGCCGCTGTCACCGGCACCGCCACGAAGGGCACCAGCGCGCCCAACACGCTGCGCACCGCCACGCGCCCGAGGATCCGCCGCACCAGCATCTTCACGAGGAAGTTGGTGACGCCCACCTTCGCCTTGTAGGCGATGGAGGCGAGCACCAACCGCCATCGCTTCACCTCACGGTGCGGATTGACTCCGGTGGTCCGGTCGACCGGGTTGGGCAGTTCCAGGGCGGCACGGGCCAGTGCCTCCGCCAGCGCTTCGTCGCTCGTCTTCCGATCCTTCCCGAAGAGCTCGAGCCCCGCCACGCGCGCCAGCTCGTGCACCGAGCGCAGCGTGTCCCAATACAGGAAGAGGATCTCCAGCACCGCCGCGAGCAGCGTGATGCCCCCGAGGAAGGCCCAGTACTTCGCCCCATCCATCGAGAGCATCGACGCGCCCGGGGGCAACATCGGCTCGGCGACGAGCTCCGCTGCGGCGGAGACTCCTCCGGAGAGTGCGCCTGCCAGGGCCGAGCGGAAGATGGCGCCCACCTGCACGCGCCACAGCGCCCGGCGCTCCTCGGCGTTCAGCACGTGCACCGCGTCCCTCGACCCGATCGCGGGCCTGGCGGTGGAGCGCGCGCGGAAGTACCTGACGCCGACCCGCTCGAGCAGCGGCTTCTTCGCGGCCGGTGCTGGAGCCCCCGCGCCGTCGCTCACGACGCCTGGACGCCCTTCATCGTGCGGCGGACCTGGAGGGCGATCAGCGTCACGCCGCCCACCACCAGCACGCCGGTGACGACGTTCATCGCCACCACCATCGTCGAGTCCTCGGTGAGCGCCTTCGCCACGCCCGCCTGGTACTCCTGCAGCGTGCCCACCTTCGCGTACTGGGACGCGGTCATGAAGGCGAGCAGCCCCAGCGTGGCGATGCAGGAGAGGGCCGACGCCCACGCGAGCGCGGGCTTCTTCAGGTGGAACAGCAGCCCCACGCCCAGCGCCGAGACGAAGCCCAGCCCCACGCAGACGAAGGCGAACACCAGGTAGAGCGGCACCAGCGGCACCTTCGAGGTGTCCAGGAGGTAGACGAACATCCAGTCGGGGCGGAAGAAGAACATCCACCCCACGGCCACCGCGTAGAGGGCCGAGAAGATCACCGAGAAGATCGCGGCGCGCCATACCTCGGGCAGCCCGCCGCGGGCGATCAGCTTCATGGAGATGAGCGCGGTGACACTCCCGACCACCAGCGTCGTCGGCGGGTCGATCACCACGGTGGAGAGGACCAGGGGCAGCGTCATGGTTCAAGCCTTCTCACGCGGCTCGGGTGGCGGCGTCAACACGCGGCTTTGCGCCACGTCACGGAAGTAGTCGCACGCCGGGGTGGGGGTGCGTTCCAGGGTCTCGAAGTCCACCCGGTACAGCCCGAAGCGCGGGCCCCAGGCCTCGAGCCATTCGAAGTTGTCCATCAGCGACCAGTGCAGGTACGTCGTCACGTCCACGCCGTCGGCCCGCGCGGCGAGCAGCTCCTTCCAGTGATCGTACAGGTAGCGGGGACGACGCAGGCCGGACCGATCGTCCATGCCGTTCTCCGTCACCCACACCGGCAGGCCGTACCGCTTGAGCTGCCGCAGCAGCACGCCGAAGCCCTCGGGGTAGTACTCCCAGCCGATGTCGGTGAGGCCGCGGTGCAGCTTGTCGACGAACTCGAAGTGGATGAAGGGCGGCCTGGTGATGAAGCGCAGGTGCGCGCGCGTGTAGTAGTTGATGCCGACGAAGTCCATCGAGCGGGCCGCGCCCTCGATGTTGGCCTTCCCCGCGGTGAGGCCTGGCATCTGCAGCCGCAGCGTGCCGGTGTGCAGCGCTTCGAGGAAGGCGTGGTTGAAGTTGGCTTCGCCCAGCCGCGTGAGCGCCTGGTCCAGCGGGTGCCACCGCCGAGAGGGCGCGAACAGCGTCATGTGCTGCGCGATGCCGATGGGGCGCGGGCTGCCCCGCGCTGTCTCCCTCAGCGCTTCCCGGGCGATCACGTGCGCGCGCAGGAGGTGGGTGACGGTGGCGAAGGCCTTCTTCCCGTCGGAGATCCCCGGAGGCATCAGCCCCGACAGGTAGCCGCCCAGGAGAAAGACGTTGGGCTCGTTGATGGTGGTGACGGCCACGTCCAGCCCGTCCAGCAACTCGGCGCAGCGCTTCGCGTAGCGGGTCCAGGCCTCGAGGGACGAGGGCTCGTGCCACGGCGTCTGCGCGTGAAACCACTTCGGGTGGGTGAAGTGGTGCAGCGTGACGACCGGGCGGATGCCGGCCTTCGTCAGCGCCTCCAGGCGGCCGCGGTAGCCCTTCCACGCGTCGTCGTCCCAGCGGCCGGGTTCCGGCTCGACGCGCGCCCATTCGATCGACAGGCGGTACGCGGTGGCGCCGAGGCGTTGGATGAGGGGAATGTCGTCGAAGAAGCGATCCCAGTGGCCCGTGCCGCGGCCACAGCGCGCCTGGCTGTCGTGCAGCTTCCCGGCGCGCTCCCAGTCGGACCAGTCATTCTCGATGCCGCCCTCGACCTGGTAGGCGCTGGTGGCCACGCCGAAGACGAAGTCTGGAGGGAAGGACGGCGGCGCGTTCACGGCGGGCGCTCCTTATTCGTCCCGTGCGCCGTGCGCTACCGCCACTCGCCGAGGGGGCCGCGCCTACTTCGCCGCGCTCGCCTTCGATTGGGCCTCGGCGCGGTTCTTCACCGCCTTGGTGGCCGCCAGCACCGAGCCCACGTTGACGCCTACCGTGACGGTCTGCTGCTCGTCCTCGAGGCTCTGCGCCAGCCCGCTGAAGTTCTTCACGGACAGCGTGTGGGTCAGCAGCGACTTGCCGCCGGGGGCGCTCTCCACCTTCCACAGCCACTTCGAGCCCTTGAGATCCCCCGCCGCCCAGGAGCCGGTGATCGTCTTCGTCGCCGCGTTGGGCGTGAAGCGCACGGTGTAGTCGGTGTCCGGCCCGGGCACGTCCAGCACGAAGCGGACCTCCACGTCGCCGGCCTTCTCCTTGACGATCTCGCTGGTCGTCACCTTGGGCATGAAGCTCTTGAACTCGTCCATCTTCACCAGCACCGCCCACACCTTGTCGGGATCGGCGTCCACCAACACGACGCCGGTCGCTTGCGCGAACTTGTTGTCGGTTCCCTGCTCGACCAGCACCAGCGGGCCACGGTCGAGCAGCGGGGCCAGGTCCACCTGCGCGAGCATCACCAGAGCGAGGGTCGTGAGCATGGGCGCGTCATATTGCAGGACCTCGGCAAGATGCGAGGGCCTCGGTGCACTTCTTCCGGTTGGTCACTTCCGATCGATGGCCCGCAGCACGCGGATCGCCGCGCACGCCGCGCCGTAGCCGTTGTCGATGTTCATCGTCGGGACGCCCGGCGCGCAGCTGGCCAGCACGGCGTTCAAGGCGGTGTGGCCGCCCTCGGCGACGCCGTACCCGTTGGACGAGGGCACCGCGATGATCACGGAGCCGACGAGGCCGCCGAGCACCGTGGGGAGCGCCGCGTCCATTCCGGCCACCACCACCACCACCGGGTGCCCCTTGATGTCCTCGAGCCTGTCCAGCAGGCGCCACAGCCCCGCGACGCCTACGTCCACGTACGAAGAGGAGCCGACCCCGTGGTAGCGCAGGGTGCGGGCCACCTCGCGGGTGACGTGCGCGTCGGACGAGCCGGCGGCGACGATGGCCACGCGCGGCAGGCCCTCGGCGTGGGCCAGCTTGCCGAAGTACGCAGTGCGCGAGACGGGCTCATAGTCGAGGCCGTCGCGCAGCGCCCTGGGCAGGCCCTCGAGCTGCGCGGCGGACAGGCGGGTCAACAGCAGGCTGGCGCCCTTGGCCTTCGCCGTCTCGAGGATCTGCGTCAGGTGCTCGGTCGTCTTGCCCTGGCAGAAGATGGCCTCGTCGAAGCCGATGCGCTCGGTGCGGTGGAGGTCGAGAGTGACTTCGTTCGCGGCCATGGACGAAGGGAGCGTCTAGCGGCGGCGGGGCGAAAGCGCCACCGGGTTGTGCGTCAGCGCGGCGCGAGCCGCACCGCGTCCAGCAGCTTCACCTTCACCTGCGGCGGTTCGAAGGTGTACTGCCAGCGGGTCCGCCACCAGGACGCGCCGAGGCCGCGCGCGTCGTCGTCCTCGGGGAGATCGAGGGCCGTCTTCCGCGTGAGGTGCAGCACCGACTCGTCGAAGCGCTCGTCGCCGGATCGCTCGACGAAGGTGACGTCGGCGATGGCGCCGCTGGCGTCGGTGGTCAACTCCAGCACGGTGCGCAGGCGGACCGAGGACAGGCGCTCCTGGATCGCCTCCGTCGCGCCCATCATCTGCAGCATGGCCTCGCGCATCCGTTGCTCGTCCACGTTGGGGCCCGTGCCGATGCCGTTCTGCACACTGCGGCCGAGCGCCGAGTCCGTCACCCGCCTTGCCGCCTCGGGGGAAACTCCGGGAGTGAGGATCGCCTGTGCCACGTGCGCGGCGTCGCCTTCGGGCTTGCGATCGACCGGCGTCGTCTCGAAGGTGTGGCGGAGGCTGGACTCGAGGCGGCGGAAGTGGGGCGGGGCGCTGCCGACGCTCGCGGCCGCGGCCGCCACCTCGCCGCGCAGCTGCTCGTCCAGCTTTCGGGACAGCACTTCGCCCGTGTACTCCGCCACCGCGGCCTCATCGACGCGCTCGCTCGGGTGGTTGCGCAGCGTGGCGCCTCGCGGAGGCGCTGCGTCCAGGGCCTCCGGCATCTTCAGCACCGCGGCGTATCCGGGGACGAGGACGGTGCCGGTGGCGAGCGGGCGATCTCCCCCGGCGCCGAAGCCCGAACCGACTCCCGCGTCCTGCGCGCCTCCGCCCAGCGCCAGGGGCGCGGCGTGCGAGCCCGGGACCGCCAGGGGACGGGTGGCCCCGCCGCCGGACTTTCGATCGGGCGCCGAGGCCTTCGCCGGGGCGGGCGCCACGCGGGTGTCCACCTCATCGGCTGACAGCCACTTCAGCTCGACCCGGGTGGGCGCCGGTCGCTGTGCGCCAGGGGGCGCCTCTTCGGTGCGCGCGAGCCCCAGGAGGCCGAGCACGGTGACGTGGAGCGCGACGGAGGCGAGGAGGATCAGCACCCACCGCAGTTGTGGTCGCTCGCGCCTCACGACACTCGGCATAGCGCTGGCGCGCGTGGGCGTATAGTCCCCCGCCATGGCGCCCTTCGCCCCGCCGCTGGAGCCGATGCTCGCCCAGGCGCAAGAGGAGATCCCCGTGGGAGAGGGCTTCTCCTATGAGCCCAAGTGGGACGGCTTTCGCTGCATCGTCTTCCGCGACGGCTCCTCGGTGCACCTGTCGAGCCGCAACGGGCAGCCCCTGCAGCGCTACTTCCCCGAGGTGGTGGACGCGCTCGCCTCCGCGCTGCCCGAGCGCTGCGTCGTGGACGGGGAGATCATCCTCCCCGGCGAGCGCGGGCTGGACTTCGACGCGCTGCAGGCGCGCATTCACCCCGCCGCCTCGCGCGTGCAGAGACTGTCGAAGGAGACGCCCGCGGGCTTCGTGGCTTTCGATCTCCTCGCACTGGGTGACGTCGACTGGCGGGAGCGCCCCGGAGCCGAGCGGCGAACCGAGCTCGTGCGCGTCGTCACCTCGAGCGAGCGGGTCTTCGTGACGCCGCAGACGAAGGACGTGGAGGTGGCGCGGCGCTGGTTTCGCGACTTCGAGGGCGCCGGCTGCGACGGGGTGATCGCGCGCCGGGACGAGCTGCCGTACCTGCCGGGCAAGCGGGTGATGGTGAAGGTGAAGCACCACCGCACCGCGGACTGCGTGGTGGGCGCCTACCGCGAGGGAAAGACGAAGGGCACGGTGGGCTCGCTCTTGCTCGGGCTGTACGGGGACGACGGCGTGCTGCACCACGTCGGCCACACCTCGTCCTTCACCGCGAAGGAGAAGCGGGAGCTGAAGGAGAAGCTGGCGCCGCTGGAGGGAGGGGCGTCCTTCGGGGGCGGACGCACGCCCGACGCGCCGAGCCGCTGGTCGAAGAAGAAGGACGAGGAGCCGACGTGGGTGGCGCTCGAGCCGTCGCTGGTGTGCGAGGTGCGCTACGACTACCTGCAGGGACCCCGCTTCCGGCACGCGACCACGTTCTTGAGGTGGCGCCCGGACAAGGCGCCGAAGGACTGCACGTTCTCGCAGCTGTTGCCGCCCCACCCGTTCTCGTTGAGCGCCATCGTCGCGCTGGGGCGCGGAGGCCAGGGTGTCGCTGCGGCCCGGTGAGCTGACGCTGCTGGCCGCGGAACTGACGCGCGAGCTTCCCGGCGCCGCGGTGCAGAAGGTGAGCGCGCCGACGCAAAGCCGGGTGTACCTCGAGCTGCGCGTCCCCGGCAGAACGGTGACCCTCCTGCTCTGCGCGGAGCCGGGCGCCGCGCGGCTGTCCGCGGTGGAGGAGCGCCCGGCCAACCCTCCGTCACCGCCGGGTTGGCAGGCCGTGCTGCGCCGGGAGCTTCTGGGCGCGAGGCTGCGTGATGCCGAGGCGCTGCCGGCGCGGCGCACGCTCCTCCTGCACTTCGAGCGGCGAGTCAGCAGCGGCGAGGTCGCCGAGGACGGAGCCGAGCCCAGCGAGCGCGGAAGAGCGGGCCTGCCTGACAGCGGCTCCCATCGGGCCGACGACGCGTGGGCGCCCGCCGAGCACGGCGGAGCAGGCTCGGCGGACGGTGGCGATGACGCGTCGGGGCTCACCTCGCGCGGACGAGCGGGCCTGGCGCCCGGCGAATCCTCTCTGCGCGTCGGGTCGTCCGCCCAGGCACAGGCGGGACACGCTCGTTGGGGTGCCGAGGTCCCCGACGCTCGGGGGCAGCGAGGCGCGAGCGAGCGGACTGTCAGCCGCGCGAGCGAGCGCCGGAAGAAGGGGAAGGCCCGGACCCCGGACGGACCTTCCGCGGCTGCGGGGGGCGTGGTGTTCCGCACGCTCGTCCTCGAGGTGGGCGCCGAGCCGCTCCTCGTGCTCCTCACCGGGAAGGCGCGCGTCCTGGCGCTGTCTTCACCGGCGCGCGCGGGGCTGCGCGTCGGTGCGACGTGGACGCCGCTGGAGGAGCGCCCGACCCAGACGGCGCCCAGCCGCCTCGCGAGCGACTTCGTGCACCTGCGGCTCGCCCACGGCGCGGAGGCCCTCTTCGCCCCGCTGGAGCAGGCGCGCTGGACGGACGCACGAAAGGCCCCGCTGCTCGCGAGGCTCAAGCGTCTCGCCCGGACGCGCGAGAAGGTGCGAGGCGATCTCGAGCGCACCGAGCGAGCGGACACCTTCCGACGGGAAGGAGAGCTGCTCGCGCAGAACCTCTTCCGGATCTCCCGCGGCGCCACCAGCGTCACGGTGCCCGAATACCTGGATGACGGTACGACTCGTGACGTCACCATCACCCTCGATCCGAAGCGTTCGCCGAAGGCCGAGGTGGACTGGCGCTTCCACCAATACAAGAGGCTCCAACGGGGGGCGGAGCTGGCGAGAGCGCGCCTGGTGTCCCTCGACGAGGAGAAGGCGGCCCTCGAGGCCCAACTCGCGCGCCTGGAGGCAGAGCCGGCGCGGGGGCCTCCCCCTCAAACCCTCAAGGCTGGCCGCGAGGGTCAAGCCCCTCTGCCTCCGTACCGCGAGTACCTCGGGCGGGGCGGGCAGCGCATCTGGGTCGGGCGGGGCGCGGCGCACAACGACGCGCTCACCTTTCACGTCGCCAGGCCCTTCCACGTGTGGCTTCACGCGCGCGGCGTTCCGGGAGCGCACGTCGTCGTCCCGCTGGAGAAGAACGCCCAGCTCTCGGGGGAGGTCCTCATCGACGCCGCCCACCTCGCGCTCCACCACTCCGACCTGAAGGGCGAGCCCCGCGGAGAGGTCAGCTACACGCCGGTGAAGTTCGTCCGCAAAGCGAAGGACGCGCCGCCCGGCGCCGTCACCTTCACGAGGGAAAAGACGGTGCTGGTGCGCGTCGAAAAGGAGCGCCTCGACCGGCTCCTCGCGCAGGATGAAAGTCGATGATCCGCCAAAGGCATTCGGCGTGACGCCCTGCGTTACCTACCTTCATTGATCCCCTCTTGACTGGTGTGTTACAGGCCGCGCCCTTTCCAGGGCCCCATCGATCGCGGGCCCACGAGGTGCGCGTTTCTTGTCGATCTACCCGGTCAGCCTGTGCGGTTCGCTAACGGTCGCCCCGACGAGTGGCAGACCCGGGAGTGGGGCGTCGGGTGCAACGTGCACTCCACCCGCCGTGAATCCCGCGACTTGGTCGCGTTCGACGGCCGACGATGAACGGGCACGCTTGTTGCCCGTGCGTCGCGGCCACTTGAGCCGGAGGCCTGCGTGAAGAGACTGTCCACCGCCCTGATCGCCCTTGCGTTGGTACCCGCACTGGCGTTTGCCCAGGCGCCCGCGGCCACCGACGTTCCGGCAAAGGAAACTCAGGGGGTCGAGGAGAATTCCACGGCGCAGCAGACGCCTCCGTCGGACTCGTCGGCGTCCAGCTCGAGCACGTCGTCGACGGCGCCCGTGGCGCCAAACCTCACGCCGTCCACCACCGCGCCCACGGTCAGCAAGAAGAAGAGCGCGCTGGCCAACGCCGTCCAGGCGCGTACGCCGGAAGAGCAGGCCAACCAGTCCGGCTTCCAGTTCATCGTGGCGCTGGACCACTACCTCGGCGCGGGCACCTTCGTGGACGCGTCGATGTACTCCTACCTGGCCGCGATGCTGACGGTGATCCCCCAGTACCTCTTCGGCATCGGCAAGCAGCGCCTGGTGGCGTCCGTCACCGCGCGCCTGGCCTACGAGTACACGATGCCCGACGTGGAGACGGGCCGGAAGGTGGGCTTCTGGGACACGCGCATCGGCCTCTCGGCACCGGCCATCTTCCGCGACAAGGCCTTCACCGGCATCGCCTTCACCCCCAACCTGGGCCTGACCATTCCCACCTCGCTGGAGTCGTGGAACGCGGGGATGATCACCGCGCTCAACGCTGGCGTCACCATGTCCCGCTCGGTGAAGACAGTGGACTTCCGCCTGGTGGTGGGCGGCACCCGCAGCTTCTACACCTCCGCGCAGGCAGGAGTGCGGGCGTCGGACGCGCGCGACGAGAACGGCAACCTGTATGTGGTGTGCCGGAGCGGCGAGGCGGTCTGCGGCTTCAGCAACATGAACCCGGCGTGGTCCTTCAACATCGGCGGCCAGGTGCAGTGGCGCGCCACGGGTAGCCTCCTCTTCTACGTCGGCTACACCTTCATCAAGTCGTGGCGGCACGCCGCGACGTACTCGCTGGACGAGTACACCCCCAGGGCGCTTGACGCCAACGGCAACCCGGTGGCCGACGTGGGGCTGGGGCAGTCGGATCGCACCTCGGCCTTCTTCGGCGCCAGCTACCAGCTGAACGAGCACTACTCGCTCGACCTCGGCGTCTCCAACATTCAGGCCCCGATGCACGACAACGGCCAGAACGTGCGCTTCCCGTTCCTGTCCTTCGGTGCGTGGGCCAACAACGCCACCAACATCTACTTCACCATCACCGCCGCCTACTAAGGCCCGCCCATGACGACTTCGACTTCGCAGTTCCAGACCGGAGGCAACATGCACGCACGTCCCACCCGCGCCCGCCTGCTGGCGGCGGCGCTCGCCACGCTCTTCGTGGTCGGCTGCGCCCAGAGCAACGGTGACATCAACCGCGTTCAGCCGAACGTGGTGAGGAAGGCGGACCTCCTCGACGGGCAGTGGTTCTTCCGCAACACGGTGACGTGGACGCCGTTCAACACCGGCTACACCTTCCCCGGGCAGACGGGGAACATGGAGAAGCTGGTGTGGGAGATCCAGGAGAACTACCTGGTCGGCTACCGCTCGTACCCCTACACGCTGGGCACCGACACCAACATCGACCCCACGTCGATCGTCTCGGGCACCACCGCCAGGTACTGCGACGCCAACGGCGTCTGCACCGGCGGCCAGAAGTACTACGGCGCCCCGGTGGTGGCCTTCGCCATCACCAGCCACTTCGACATTCAGCGCGGGTACAACCCGGCCACGGGCGAGCCCACCAACGTCATCTCGGAGAACACCACCGACCGGGTGTGGAACGAGCGTGAGTACATTCGCGTGAGCTGGGCCACCAACATGCTCAACCGCATGTCGGGCATGATGTGGGGCACGGTCCAGAACCCGAGCAATCCCACGCTGACCACCAACGGCAACTGGATCCAGCCGAACGAGCCCGGGTCGGATCCCTACGACTGGCCGTCCTTCGAGTACCAGGATCGCAACAACGACGGCACGCCCGAGCTCGTCTACTTCGACGTGACCGGGCGCTACATGGCCAACCCGGACAGCGTCTACTTCGAGGGCTTCGGGAACATCCCGTACTGCTGGTTCGCCAGCTACCTCGGCAGCGTCTATGACTGCTCGTCGAGCGAGATCCACATGCGGATCTCCATCGCCAAGGTCGACGAGACCTGGTCGCGCGATTACGAGCCCCTGCTCTACGACAACGACCTGATGTCGCTGTTCGGCTACTTCCGCACGGAGCGCCTGAACTACGACCGGAAGTTCGGCTACACCAACTCCTCGGTGATCCGCCTCGGCCAGCGGCACCGCGTGTGGAAGGAGTACTACAAGAAGGACGCCAACGGGCAGGTGACGGACACGCCGATCCCCATGGCGGAGCGTCAGCAGAAGCCCGTGGTGTACTACTTCACGCCGGCCGACCGCATGGGAGGCCAGGCCCGATACGACGAGTTCTGGGAGCCCGGGAAGATCATCGAGCGCGACTTCGACCGCGCGTTCCGCCGCGCCATCGCCGCGGCCAAGGGCGGCAACTCCGTCTCGCCCGACAGCGTCGGCCAGATGTTCTACCTCTGCAACAACCCGGTGAGGTCGGGTGATCCCGAGGCCTGCGGCGTGGCCGGCTTCAGCCCGAAGGTGGGCGACCTGCGCTACAGCTTCGTCAACACCGTTGCGGAGCCGGTGGCCAACGGCCTTCTGGGCTACGGCCCGAGCTCGGCTGATCCGGAGACCGGTCAGCTGATCTCCGGCATGTCGAACACGTACACCTGGGGCGTCGATCTCTACGGCCGCACCGTCACCGACTGGATCCTGATGCTGTCGGGCGAGCTGCCGACCAACACGTACATGAGCGGCGAGCAGGTGCGCGAGTACATCAAGGCCAACCCCGCCTACAACGTCGGCAAGTACCAGGATCAGCTCGGGAAGATTCAAGCCGAGCTGCAGGGCATTCCGCAGAAGGGCGAGGAGACGAAGGGCGCCTTCCAGAAGCCGACGGAGCGCCTCGCCTCGCTGATGGCGCGGCTGCGCGCGAACCCCAGCTCGCTGGCTGGGAAGGGTGACGAGCTGAAGAAGGCCGCCGATGAGCTGGCCAGGCACCCCGAGCTCGAGGCCGCGGTGCTGGACAACCCCGACATGCAGGCCGACCTCGTGAACCTCCTGCCCCCGTTCGCCCGTGCGGCGGCGAAGAACGATCCCGAGTTCCGGCGCGCCGCAGCCCGCAACGTGCTGACCAACTTCTCTGCCGCCGCCTCCTGGGAGCAGCGCCGGATCGAGTGGCTGTCGAAGAACAACATCACCACCTTCGAGTTCTACGATCGCACGCTGGTGGGCTGGGCCAACCAGTTGATGCTCAAGCGGGCGGCGCGGATCAGCGAGCTCGAACAGAACGGCAGCCCGCTGTGCGCGAACACCGCGAAGTGCACCAACACGGAGGCGAAGCAGATCGCCACCGATGAGGTCGCGAAGTTCGTCCGCCAGAACGTCTGGCTGGGCACGGCGCTGCACGAGACCGGCCACACGCTGAACCTGCGGCACAACTTCCAGGGCTCACACGACGCGATCAACTACTTCGACGAGTACTGGGACTTCCGGAAGGACACCATCACCGTCGAGCAGAACGGTCAGCCGAAGCTGCCCCGCACCCCGGCGGACCTGAAGCGGGCGTCGGACGGAACCGAGGCGCAGCAGCTCGTCGGCATGCACGACTACGAGTACTCGTCGATCATGGACTACTCGGGGAAGATCTTCGGCGACTGGCACGGCCTCGGGAAGTACGACGAGGCGGCGATCATCTTCGCGTACTCGGGCGACATGAACCCCGGCTACGTCGAGGTCTTCAAGGAGGCGCGCAAGACGTCTCAGGCGTTCCCCGGGTCTGACGGCAACATGATGACCATCTCGGGCGCGGGCGGCGATCTGCCGCTGGTGAACGCGACGCACACCAACCCGAACGTGCGCAACTACACCGAGCGCTACCACTACACGACGGTGCCGCTGCACTTCGGCCAGGGCTCGGATCTCATCACCACGATGAACGACGGCATCCTCAAGCTGCGCAGCGGGAACCGAGAGCTGGCGAAATGGAGCGACGTGAAGAAGGACGAGGAGAGGGTGGCGGCTGCGCTCCGGGATGATCCCACGTTGATCGATGACCCCGATCGCGCGGCCAGCCTGCTCGGCAGCCCGAAGCTGCGCGTGCCGTACATGTTCTGCAGCGACGAGTCGGCCGACGGGCCGGTGCTGTCGTGCAACCGCTTCGATCGCGGCCCGGACTACTACGAGATGGTCAAGACGAAGCTCGAGGACTACTGGAACTACTACCTCGACTCGCACTTCCGGCGTGACCGGTCGTTCTTCAGCGGCGACACCGCCCTGTACCGCACGTACGGCGCGTACAACTTCGCGTCGAACGTCTACAAGCACTGGGTGCTGGAGCAGTTCAAGGCGCCGACGCCGTCGCAGGAGCAGATCCTCCGCTACAAGGTGGACCCGCTGATCCAGGACTACTGGACGATGGCGGTGCTGGACGGCGTCAACTCCCACCTCAACGTGATGTCGGTGCCGCCCGACGGCCTCTTCATGTACCGCAACCTGCGCGGCGGCCCGCGCTGGGACGTGATCAGCCAGGGCGAGGACTTCGACTACCTCAATCAGGAGGGCCGACAGAAGCTCGAGGATCTCTACCGCAGGTACTACGACGCGCAGGACTTCGTGATCCTCCCCCGTGGCCTGGGACGCCGCATGTACAGCCGCTACGACTACAAGTCGGGCTTCGGCTTCTTCGACCGCATGCTGGAGGCCGGTCACTACAACGACCAGGTCGGCGCGATGTTCGCGGCCGTCATTCCGGGCATCGACGTGCAGGGCGTCGACGTCACGGCGGACTTCAACCGCTACAACATCAGCTACTACACGGTTTTCCGCCCTGAGTTCCACGACACCTTCAGCGCGCTGTGGTCGAACGACGAGGAGAAGATCCGCCCCACGCTCTACCGGACGGTGAACAACGCCGGCCAGGTGGAAGACAACGCGGCGCTGCAGTGGCGCATCTACGTGAAGGGCACCGACTTCTACCAGGGCTTCGAGTACCCGGCGGAGCCGCTCAAACAGTGCCAGGGCACGGACACCTGGCCCGACTGCTTCAAGGCAGAGCAGAACGCTGCGCCGGCGAACATCCAGCTGACGTGGACGAGCCGCATCTACGGCCTCTTCCTCGGCATGGCGCTGTTCCGCACCAACTACGACCTCGACTACGCCAAGGCCAACCAGATCTACAAGCTGGGCGGCGCCGAGGCCTTCACCGTCACGCCGGGCTACCACACGGTCGAGGTGCAGGACCCGGTGACCGGCCACCGCTACCTCGCCATCGAGGCGGACGGCGCGCCGAAGAACAGCTCGAGCGCAACGCGGATGATCTCCATCGCCCAGGACTACCTGACGATGGTGAAGAACCCCGCCACCTGTCCGCTGCCTGACTACGTCTTCTTCCTCGGCTACGGCTGCATGTCTGCCGAGGCGGCCAACAACCCTGCCCTGGTTGAAGAGCGCCGCGAGTACTGGCTCGAGATCTTCCAGGATCAGGTGCGTGACCTCGACCTGATGCGCGGCATGTACCAGGCGTACGGGAAGGCGTTCTGACCATGACTCTCCGCACTTCGAAGGAAATGACCATGAACCGCCTGTTCCAGACGATGGTCGCGGCCGCCGTGACGGTGGTCGCGGTGGGCTGCGGTCAGCCTGAGCTGATCGATCGCACCCGGCCCAACTACATGAAGAAGAGCGACCTGCTTGACGGCACCTGGTACATCCAGGAGACGGTCGTCGATCTGCCGAAGGCGCCGAGCGCGACGACGGTGGTCGGCTACAGCGGGAAGATGGAGAAGGTGCGCTGGGAGATCCAGGAGGATCTGCTGGTGGCCTACCGCGCGTACGAGATCGTCCCCGGCGCGGATCCGAAGGTCGATCGGGAGAAGTCCTCGATCGGCGACGTCAGGTTCCAGGATGGCCGCCCCTACAAGGGCAACCCGGTCTTCGCCTACCGCATCCAGAGCCACTTCGACCGCCAGCGCCAGTACAACGCGTCGACCGGCGAGCAGATGAACGTGCTCGAGGAGAACACGACCGATCGCCCCTGGTACGAGCGGGAGTTCATGCGCGTGGACTGGTCGGCGAACATCCTCCAGAACGCCGACGCGGACTGTGGAAACGCCGGCCCGCGCCCCTCGGCCTTCGGCTGCCTCGGGGACGCCAGCGGGCTGTGGCTGCGCTTCGTGACGGCGCAGGACCAGCAGACGCAGGACCAGGCGATGACCATGGAGCGCGACGCTTCCGGCAAGCTGGTCTACTTCGACTGGGTGCAGCAGGCGGTCGCCGACCCGCCGTCCATCTACTACGAGGGGTACGGCAATCTGCCGTTCTGCTTCTTCAACCCCACCGTGGACTGCGAGAGCGTCGACGTGCGCGTGCGCGTGTCGGTGAAGAAGGTCGATGAGGCCCGGGTGAAGGACTACGAGCCGCTCGTCTACAACGACCGGCTGAACAAGAAGTTCGGCCTGTTCCGCCAGGAGGCGTACGCGTACTCGATCGACTACCGGTACACCTACAGCGGCCAGCAGTTCTTCGCGATGCGGCACAACATCTGGAAGCAGGCGCGCGACGCGAACGGGACGCCGATCCCCGTCGATCAGCGCCCCCTGCGGCCGATCGTCTACTACATGACGCAGAGCACGCCGGAGTTCCTCTTCCCGACGGCCTCGCAGCACCTCGCCACCGCCGCGGGGAAGGATCCGAAGCAGACCGTGGAGGCCTCGTGGGACCACGCCTACCGGCGCGCGGTGGCCGTGCCCCGCGGCCTCGAGGCCAGCGACGTCCCGCAGATGTTCTATGTGTGCGAGTCGCCGGTTCGCGAAGGATCGCCCGAGGCCTGCGGCCCTGCCGGCACGCTGGCGCGCATCGGCGACCTTCGCTTCAACGTCATCCCCTACGTCGAGCAGATCTCCGGCGGTCTGCTCGGCCTGGGGCCCTCCTCGATGGACCCGGAGACGGGCGAAGTCGTCCACGCCGCGGCCAACGTCTACGGCCCGGCCCTCGACACCTGGGCGGGCGAGTCGATGCAGATGATGGACGTGCTCAACGGGCAGGTCTCGCTGAACGACCTCGTCACGGGCAAGGACATTCAGGACTACGTCTTCTCGCACCTCAAGGCGACGGATCCGCGCGCGCCCGCGTCCGGCCCCTTCACCAGCCAGCAGGGGCTCTCCTCCGATACCACGAAGCCCATGGGCTCCATGGCCAACACCGGCGGCAGGCTGCGCAACCTGGCCCTGCAGTGGCGCGCGACCGGACTCCCACTGGCGAAGGAGGATCGCAAGGCCACGGTGGCGAGGCTGCTGGAGCAGAACCCGTCGCTCAAGAGCGAGCTCGTCAACCTGCCCGAGGTGCGCGTGGCGGTGCAGTCGCTCACCACCAACGCCGGCTTCCGGGCCAAGCTGCAGTCGGACAGCGCCTTCTACCAGAAGGTGGCGCTCGACGTGCTGCTGGGCAACGACCCGATCGAGAAGGCGCGCGAGAATTTCAAGAAGCAGTCGCGGCCCGAGATCGGCTGCTTCTACGAGGCTTACGAAGACGAGGACTACGTGGGCGTGGCCACCGAGAAGCTGAAGCTGCAGCAGCAGCTCGAGCAGCAGTATCGGACGCAGGGGCACCCCAGCTGTGACGTCCCGACTGCGTGCACCCCGCAGGAGGCCACGAGCCTGGCGCGTGACGAGGTCTACAACTCGCTGCGCCGCGAGGCCTACCGCTCGGTGACCGAGCACGAGATCGGCCACACCCTGGGCCTGATGCACAACTTCATCGGCTCGGCCGACGCCCTCAACTACAAGGACGGGTACTGGGATCTCCGCAAGGAGACCGTCGGCGTGGTGGTGGCCGGGCAGCGCGTGCTGCCGGTGAATCCGCAGAACCTGCTCGACGCTTCCAAGCAGAACCAGAAGCAGATCGAGGCGGGCCTCTACGAGTACACCTACTCGTCGATCATGGACTACGGCGCGCGCGTCACCGCCCAGAACAAGGGCGTGGGCAAGTACGACGAGGCGGCGATCCTCTTCTCCTACGGTGGCGGCTACGAGCCGGGCTGGGTGGAGGTCTTCAACGAGACCCGCTCGAACTACACCGATCCGAACGTGGTGGTGCCGGTGGACAACTCGGCCCGCATCTTCACGGTGCGCGGCGCCCACGTCGAGCTGCCGCTGGCGCACGTTGAGCACTACACGCCGGCCTCCACCTTCTACACGGACAAGTACCACTACTCGACGCTGCCGCTGCACTTCGCGGACAACGACAGCGACCTGACGCAGATGATCAACAAGGGCGTCGAGCGCATGAAGAACCGGTCCTTCCGCCCCTGGAAGGAGATGGCGACGTACTACGCCCAGGTGGAAGCGTCGCTGAAGGACTGGAGCCTCTCGTCCGGCGGCCTGTCCGAGACGGACTATGTGCGCGCGCGCGACATCATCCTCGACGCCGAGCTCATGCTCCGCACGGCGACGACGTGGGAGAGCCCCGCGCCTTCCACGCTCGTCCTCAACCCCGATGGCACGGGCACGATGACGGCGAAGGACTCGATCAAGTGGACGGCGACGGCCGACTCCGCGGCAGCGCCTCCGTGCCAGGGCTGCTCGGCCATGAAGCTCACCGTGGTGTGGATGGAAGGCACCATGGAGACGACCACCGTCTATGACATGGTGGTCAAGCCCAACGGCCAGATGGACTTGTCCGGCGGAGACTTCCCCCCGGGCACCACGATGACCTTCACCGGCAAGCCCACGCTGGGCCCCAACGCCCACATCCCCGTCGAGGTGCCGTACATGTTCTGCTCCGACTACGAAGTCGGCGCGAACCTGCTCTGCAACCGGAACGACCAGGGCGCGGACGTCTACGAGATGACGTCGAAGTGGCTGGAGCGGTTCGACACGATGTACCCGTTCCTCAACTTCCGCCGCGACAAGCTGATCTACTCGCCCGCCGCCGTCGCCAGCCGCAAGTTCGCGCGGTACCTGGGGAACGTGCCCAACGTGTACCAGCAGTGGCTCTTCAACATCCACTACCTGGCCAAGTACTACGAGCTCTCCCCCGAGGAGATGGACAAGTACTACGGCCTCGGCGATCCGATCTGGCAGAACTACTGGACGATGGCGGTGGTGGACTCGACCAACCTGCTGATGCAGCAGCTGTCGATTCCGTCCGCCGGCTACCACGGCCAGAAGACGGACGGCACGTGGGAGTACGTGCCCACCGGCGATCCGACCAACGTGCGGCTCGAGCCGGCGGCTGAAGCCGACCTCATCAACGACATCCGCGCGAAGGGCTACACCGACGTGCTGTACGTGCCTCGCGGCCCCGGCCGGAGCATGTACACGGTGTACGACACCTTCGGGTACGACAACTTCTACCGCGTCAACGAGGCGGGTCACTTCTGGGACGTGTACGCGGCCATCCTGGCGCTGATCACCAGTGAGACGAACTTCCTCGGTGTCGACCGCGGCTCGGACGCGCTGCGCTACTCGCTGCCGTACTACCTCACCTTCAACAAGGAACTGGCCGGCCTGTTCAACGCCTACTGGACGCAGAACGTGCCGTACTACTCCGCCTTGATCGCCAAGCAGCCGGACGGCACCGGGTACGTGCAGCAGCCGATCTACCTGCGCGCCGAGGAGTACGTGCCCGGCTTCGTGTACCCGCCGCCGCCGCCCACGCCGGTGGACAGCAACGGCAACGCGATGGTGCTGAAGAAGGTGGCCCCGGTGACGACCTGGAGCGCCCGCTTCTACGCCCAGGTCTTCTCGATGGCC
>JBFMHF010000041.1:0-47414 GCA_040752975.1 Myxococcota bacterium | reverse complement strand
CGGCCCCTTCTCTCCCAGCGGGAGAGAAGGCGGGGGATGAGAGGGAGAAAAGAAAGGCAATGAAGGCAGACGAGCACGGCAGATGAAGGGGACGCAGGCCGTCCGCCGGAGGACAAAACAAACCCACGCGGCCGTCCGCCGAAGGACAACAAGCCCACAAGGCCGTCCGCCGGAGGACAACAAACCCATCGCCGTCCGCCGAGGACACGTTTCAACGCGGAATCCAGCCCCCTCACCCCACGAGGAAGCGGGCCACCACCTCCGCCACGGCGTCAGGCCCCTTCGTCCAGCGGAAGTGCGGGTTGAGGCGGCGGGGCTCCAGCGGGGCGGGCGCCGTGGCGTACTGGACACGCGCCCGCGGCAGCTTCGCGAGGAGGCGGCGCGTCGCCTCCAGGGGAGCCATCGTGTCTCCGTCCACGTGCACCGCCAGCACCTCGGCCGTCACCGCGTCGAGGCCCGTCTCCAGCGCGTGGGTGCGGGTGCCGTAACGGCCAGTGCGGCTCGCGCGCGCCCAGTCCTCGATGAGGCGGCGACTCTGCCGCCCGCCGAAGCCGAGCCGGTGGCCCGGAAAGAAGTCGAGCGCCTTCGCCACGCCAGCCGCCACCTGCGTGCCCACCAGCACCCCCAGGTTGCGCGGGAAGCCCCACGCCCGAAAGTGCACCGTCCCCGACGCCACCAGCACCAGCTTCGTCTCCGGGCCCGCGCGCGCGGCGAAGTGCACCACCGTCAGCTGCCCGCCCAGGCTGTGCCCCCCCACGTGCACCGGCACGCCTGGCACTCGCTGCGCGAGCACCTCCGAGGCGCGCGTGTGGTCGTCGATGAGCTCTCCCAGGCCGAAGTCGACGCCGCGGCGCGGCCGCACCTCGCTGCCCTCTCCGCCCCGCAACTCACTCACCAGCGTCGAGACGCCCCGCGCCGCCAGCGCCGCCCCGAAGGCGTCGTACGCCCGCGCCGACACCCCCATCGCCGGCATCCAGGCCAGCGCTGCTCGCGGTGTTTCAGAAAGGAACAGGCGAGCCAGTGCGCCCGCGCCGTCCCGGCCCTCCACCCGCACCGTGGTGACGTCCGCCATGGTGGCGCGGGAGTGTAACGGCGCAGGGCGCGCAGCGGGCAGGCCTCGAGGCGCACGTTCTGCGTGCGGTGGATCAGGCGTTTCTCGCGTCCGGCGTGGAGTTTCGCGCCGTTGACTCACGTGACCGCCATCAGGTGTGGCACAGGCCGTGCCTGCACCAGATCAACCATGCTCGAGAACCCAGTCCATGAGTGCTCCGACTGCCCCTTGAACAGTGGTGGCAGGTGTCCCTTCGTGGCCCGGCGGGTGCCAGCCGGCACGACGCTGTGGAGCCAGGGAGACGTGCCGCGCGAAGTCGTCTTCGTGAAGGACGGCCTGGTGAGCCTCACCTCCAACGACGCCACCGGGCATGAGGTGCTGTCGGCGGTGCGCGGCCCGCGGGCGTTGCTGGGCTTCGAGGCGTTGAGGAACCAACCGGCGCGCGGCGCGGTGGACGCCCTCACCGACGTCCAGGTGTGCTCCGCCGAGCCGACGACGGTGCGGCACTGGGTCGGCCTGGTTGACGGCAGCACCTCCCCACCGCCGCGTGACGTGTCGGCGTCGGCCACCACGCTGCTCAACCTGGCGCTGGACGAGCTCGATCGCACCACGCGCGACATCGACCTGCGCAGCGGCCCGGCCCTGGCGAGGGTGGCGCGCTTCCTCGTCGCGTCCGCGAAGCTCATCGACGCGGGCCGGCAGGCGCCCTTCTCCAAGCAACACGTGGCGCAGTTGCTGGGCATCCGCGCCGAGACGATGTCGCGCTGCCTCAAGAAGCTGCAGACGGCGGGCCTCATCGAGTCGGGGCGCACGGTGAAGATCCGCGACGCGGAGCGACTCGCCGAAGTGGCGCGCGGCAACGTCTGATTCTCAACCCGGCGGGCGCAGCACCAGCCACCCCACGAAGAGCAGCGCCCACTGCGCCAGCACCACGTTCCTCGCCAGCTTCAACCACGGCAGCCCCGCTGGCGCCGAGGCGCCGTGCTCGATTCGCCGGCGCTCCACTTCCGCGACCGTCAGCGCCGCCACCCCGGGCAGGACGAGGAAGGCGAAGCACGCCAGGCCCAGCGCCACCCAGGCGTTTGAATGCGGGCCGTCCCCCAGCCGCGCCTCGCACGACGGACACAGCACTTCGAAGGGCGGCAGCGAACGGGTGCACACCGAGCAGGTGAAGGCCCCGCAGCGCTCGCACGTCGCAGCGGCTGGCGCGTCGCGGTGGAGCGCGCAGGTGGGCGCCGGTTCCTGGTGCACCTCCGCGCTCATGCGGCCACGCGGGCAGGAGAAGCTGCCGCCGCCGGTTCCCCGAGGGCGAAGTGCTCGAGGAGCTCGCGGGCGCGCGGCGCGTCAGCTTCGGGGACGAAGACCTCGACGGGGACGTACGCCTCGAAGAAGGGGAAGAGGACGCGGAAGTTCTCTCCGCGGAGGTGGCAGTCGATGTGGGCCTCGCGCAGGAGCGTCCGCACGGGCGCCACGGCGTAGACCTGGTGGAGCGGCCAGACGGCCACCCAATCGCGGCGCTGCCGCAGCGCGCCCAGCTCGGCGCCGAGGTCGACCACGATGGCGGTGGCCGTCACCGTGCTGAGGAGCGCCAGGCTCGCGAACCCCGGGGCCGAGATGAGCAGCGGCGCGAGGACGAGCGCCCCGCCGAAGAGGCCCGCGAGGCCGATGGCGCGCGGGAGCTCGGCGCGGACCGCGCTCCCGGCCTTCGCCGAGTCTGCGCCCGCTCGGCTCACCGCCTGCGCCACGGCCCGAGGCTGGTTCCACAGGAGGGCGAAGCCCACAGAGAGCGGCACCACCAGCACGGCGGAAAAGAGGGACGGCACCCCCTCCCCCCGGAGGAGCGTCTGGCCTGACAAGAGAGCGAGCCAGCCCAGCGCGGTGCCGACCGCGACGGGCGCGAGCGTGGCGGCGCTGATGCCGCCCAGCGGGTTTCGCAGCGGCCCGTCGCGGCGCAGGCGCAGGAGCGCCACTGTCGCGAGGGCCGCGCCCCCGTGCACGACGAAGAAGAGGGGAAGGCTGGCCGGCGCCGTCACCTCCGCCCTCACCAGGGCGATGCGCGCCGGAATGACGGAAGCCGCCTCGAAGACGAAGCCACTCAGAAGCAGCACCGCCCAGCCGTTGCCCAGGCCGCGACGCGTGATGAGGCTGGCGAGGATGAGGAGGGCGGCGCTCCCGCCGACGAGGGTCAACGTGATGAGGAGCGCGTTGAAGGGGCTGGCGTCTTCCACCAGCACGGGACTCGAGTCGTAGCCGACTCTCCCGAGAGAGAGCAGCCACTGCGTCTGGCTCCACGCCTGGAACAGCGCGATGAGGCACCCGAGGGCGGCCACGGCCCGGCCCAGCTTCACGCGGCCCTCGGGCCCCGAGGTGCGCAGCGCCCTCCACCGGGGCACCAGCGCCGCCATCGACTCCACCACCACGAAGGCGGTGACGAAGGGCATGAGGCCGAGCGCGCCGATGGAGAGCCGGGCGAGGAGCCCGCTGCGGGGGTCCAGGGCCTGCAGCGACTCGAGCGTCCCCGCGTCGATGCCAGGAAGGGGCACACTGTGCGACACCCACAGCGCCAGCGGCCCCAGCCCCGTGACGGCGAGTGCCCGCCACGGGAAGGGTTGAGCAGCGCCGCGCTTGTTCTCGACGGGCACCGCTGGTGGGGCGCCCTGGTCCAGCGTCGCGCCACAGTCGCTGCAGCGCTCGAAGCCGCTCCGGTACTCCGCCGCGCGGCCTTGCCGGACGCGGAAGGGGCACGCCTCGTTGGGGCAGAAGGCCACGGGAACCTCACATCATGCATGCCACTCGCCCGAGCGACGAAGTGAAGCCAGGGCAGGCACCTCGCTGGGTGGCTGGCGGAAGGACGTCTTTTTACAGGGAGCGGAGAACATCCCCGCTTGTACCCTCGCCGTCCCCGGGGGGGCCTCCGGTGTCTTCGACTTCCGTCGCCTTGCGCTCGACTTCTCAGAGCGCACGTCTGCCAGCGAGCGTCGGCGCGCTTCAGCGTTACGGGTTGCACGCGCGGGTGACGGCGGCGGTGGACAGCCCCGCCTGAGCCATCTCGCGCACGTCCTCCTCGCTGCACAACGGGCCTCCCATCGGCAACGTGGACGGCGTCGGGTCGGGTGCAGGTGGCGGGCGGGCCGGGACGAAGAGCGCCTTGGCCCAGACGGACTCCACTTCATGGCTGTCGCCGGGCTGCACCGTGTCCGGTCCGATGACGTACGTGCCCAACTCCGGTTGCAGCACGACGTTGGCCGCAAGCGAGAGGGCGACCCGGGCCGTCGTCCGCAGGAAGACGTCGTCGGCGCCCGGGCCAGCCACCAGGCGACGCTGCGAGAAGACGACCAGCGCGTTGGCGCCCACCCGCTGCGCCTCTTCCCTGGTGAGGTCCACGAAGACGTGCAGCGGCAGGGCGTGCTTCGGCTCGATGAGCGCGAGGACTTCGTACGTGTCCGGAGGCGGAAGGTCCGCCAGCAGCCGCACCTCGGCCGAGGGCTTCTCCCGCGCGAGGTACACCGAGCTGCGGACGTGGGAGCAGCCCGAGAGGAGCAGCGCCAGCGCCGGGAAGAGGAGCCGCATGAGACGGGGAGGAGCATGCCGTGTGCCTCGGGTGGGTGCACCGCCCCTGCGGAAGCAGGAGCGCGCATCGAAGCCGCTGCGTCGCGCCTGGCGCACCCTTGCGCAGCCCGTCGCGCAACCTGGACGCAGCCCGGAGCACCCCGCGAGTCGGCGTGCCTTCTCGTGAGGTCAGGAGAAGACGTCGTCCCACTCCGGTCGCGGGTCGAAGCCAGTCGCCTTCACGTCGCCCAGTCGCAGCCCCCGCCGGAGTTGCTCATCCAGCCAGCGGCGTTGTCCATTCGTCGTCCGCTTCGCCTCGACGGGCGCCAGTTGCCCGAGGTCGCGGCAGTACCGGTAGTGGAGGTCCTCCTCGAGCCGCTGCTCCACGCGCGCCGCGATGCGCCTGAGCACCTCGTCGGGGCCGTCCGCCTCGAGGAAGAGCACGTACCGCGGCGGCTCCAGCACCAGCGTGGGCGCGAGGAAGGCGAAGCGCACGTCTTCTCCGGCGCAGGCTTCCTGTACGGCGGCCTCTGCGCGCGCGGCGTGCAGCTTCTCTCCGCGGATGTCTCCCGTGTGGTCGAGTCTCCCTTCGAAGCGCAGGAGCGGCGCCCGGTGGTAGTGGCCCACGCAGCGCACCACGTCGGGCAGCCGGTAGCGCACCAGCCCCCCGCGGGTGGTGAGGAGCGGCGCGTAACGCGCGCCCGGCCGCAGCTCGTGTACGCCCTTCGCGGGCCGGCCGTCGTCGTCCAGCGCCTCGAACTCGAGGTAGTGGCTCGTCACCGCCGCCACCGGCGCCTCGAGGCCCACGAGAGGGAAGGACACCACTCCCTCCGTCGCCAGCAGGCCTTTCCCCTGCAGCGGCGTGCGCGGAAAGAAGCGCCGCAGCCCCGGCAACGCCCGCGCCGCCCACGCGTCCGTCCAGCAGGAGAGGAGCTGAAGCCTGGGCCACAGCGCCTCGCCGGTGACGGCGCCTGTCCGGTCCAGCCCCCGTCGCACCTCTTCGCGGCGCGCGGGAGGAAGCCACGACTCCACCTCTTCCCATCGGGCCGAGAGTTGTTCCATCAGCAACGTGAGGAAGGACGGGTTCCACACGGAGATGAAGCCGAGGTCGCCGCACGTCGCCAGCGCACGCAGCGTGGTGTCGCGCCAGGTGTCCATGCTGCGCAGTCGTGCGGCCCGGCCGTCCAGCGCCATGAGTCTCCGCAGCGCCCAACGTGTCGCGCCCTCGAAGTACTCCGTGTCGTCCTCGAGGCCCACGCGCAGGCCCCCGGCCGTCACTTCGGGCGCGCGCGCCGCGGGGGAGATGCTCCAGTACTGCCGGGTGGTGAAGAGGGCCGGGTACGAGGTGAAGACGTCGTCGAGCCACGGCGCCGTCGCCGCGGCGAAGTCCTCGAGGAGGCCCGCCGTGTACGGGATGTGCTTGGGGCCCGACGACGTGCCGCTGGTGCGCTCGAGCAGCTTCACCGGCTCCCTCGTCAGCACCTCGCGCTCGCCTACCTCGACGCGCTGCACCCACGGCGCGACGTCGTCCCACGTCGTCACCGGCACTCTCTTGCGAAAGTCCTCCGGGGACGTGACGAAGGCGAAGCGGTGCGCGCGCCCGTACGCCGTGCCTGCGTTGGCGGAGAGGAAGTCGGAGAGCCACCGCTGCTGGAAGCGCTCCGGGTCGCGGCTCGCGGTGTGGAAGCGGCGGGCCTGCGCGCGCCGACTCGCGGCCCAGGCGAGGTTGAGGGCCGTGACGAGCGCGGTCGAGGGCGGTGGAGGGACGAGGTCCTTCACGGCCCCCGCGTAACACAGGCCCGTGAGGAGGAGCCGCCGCGGCTGCCCGGCCGCAGGGAGCGATGGACGCCCGCGCCGTGGGCACTCCTGCGGGCGGGCGGCGTTCCAGGGCCGTCCCTCGCGGAGGTGAGAGGCGGGCGAAGGCGAGGAGGCCGCCGCGACTCGCTCACAGGAAGATGCGCGTCGTCTTCTCGACGAAGGCGTCGTCGGCCCGCGCGAGGCAACACAACTCCTCTCCCTCTGCCCAGCGGGGATTCCTCGCGAGAAAGAAGGCCACGTCAGGGTCGGCCTTGAGCCGCTCGGGCACGTCGGCCAGCGCCTGCGCCAGCCGCGCGGACTCTCCTGCGAAGCGCAGGGTGCCCGTTTCCGGCCGCCACGCCTCACCGAACTTCTCGCGGCACAGCGTGTCCAGCAGCGCCGAGACGTCAGGCGGCGTCGCCGCGTCGTGCCTGGGGAAGTGGTTGGGGAAGTAGCGCGAGAGGAGCAGGTACGTCCGGTAGCCCTTGGTGATGAGAAACCAGAAGACGGGCGTGCCCGGCCGCTTGAGGCGCTGCGCCATCAAGTACCAGATGAAGGCCCGCTGGAGCGCCGTCTGGCCCCAGAAGCCGGGCGCGACGATGGTGTCCCCCGAGAAGACGACGCACGCGCCGGCCGTCTCCAGGACCAACAGCGTCGAGAAGCCCTGAAGCCGTTTCCCGTCGTCCTTGAGCACCACCACGTGTTGCTTCTCGCGCAGGTCCCGCTGGAAGTCCTCGCGCCGCGCGCCGTCGTACGCCGCGGCATAGAGCAGCCACATCGCCTCACGCTCGGCGGCTGACAGCGACGCGACGCGACGCACGCGGGGCGTGAGGCCGCGGCTTGCACGGAAGAAGCGCCGGTTGCGCACCAGCGGCCAGGTGACGGTGGAATGCGTGTGCTGCCGGGACGTCACGGACGGCCCACCATACCCCAGGGCCGCAGCGCGGGACCGTGGCCCTGTGCGCCCGTGGCCGCCACGCGGTGCGTTGCCTCCCAGGTCCTCTCGCCGAAGACGGACGAGCGTGTGCCGGGGCGGGTGCGCGGCGCCGACGTGCTTCCGTCCGCGAGGAGACGCGCCGGTGCCGAGGCTGACGTCATCGCGCTGCGAGTCGCCAGAGTCCTCGCTTCCGACTGGTGGGGGCCGCCGACTGTTACTTCCCGTCTCGGCGGACGGCCACCGTGTCCTGGAAGCGCTCCGCGTGCACCAGCCACGCGGCGGCGTTCTTCACGTAGCGCGCGGTGCCGGCGTCGTCCCAGTTGACCGCGAGGCGCGTGAAGCCGCCGTCCATCACCAGGCGCTTGCCGTCCTTCTCGTACGCCACGGTGACGAGGTTACCGGCCGAGCCGTAGAGGAGCGGCGTGAAGCCGTCGGGGAGACGAGGGGAGCGCGTGACACCGCCGGGCCCGTCGTAGAGTTCGAGGTTCTTCCCGTCGTGGCCGTGGAACTGCACCGTGGCGATGGTGACGCCCTCGTACAGGTGCTCGAGGCCGGTGGTGATGAGGTGCCCGGCGCGCAGGCCCGCCTTCCCGCGCTTCCCATCGGCGACGCCCACCACCTGGTTGCCCCGCAGGTCCCCTTCCATGCGCAGCCCCGGCACCAGCGTCGACGCGAGCCGGTTGGCGTCGGTGTAGTACGGGTCGTTGTCCCCCCAGACGTAGACGCCGTGGCCCGCGTCGAAGAAGGCCTTCAGGGCCGTGAGGTGCTCGTCGGACAGCCGCGGCTGGTCGTTGGAGATGAGCCACACCTGGCACGACTTCTCGAGGTCCGCGCGCAGCTGCGCCACCGGGGGCGTCAGGCCCGGGGGGTACACCACCGACGCGAGGCCCTTCTCCTTCAGCGCCCGGCGCGTGTTCTCCAGCGTGTTGCCGACCTGGTCGATGATGAGGACCGTCTGGCCCGCGAAGGCGCCGTCGACGGCGAGGTCGTACTGGTTGCCGCGCGCGTTGCCGTGGCGGTCCCTGGTGACGGCTCGGGTCTCGCTCTTCTCCAGCACCACCCGGCCCGTCGTCGGGTCGGTGCGGACGTCGTACGCGGCGGGGGGCGCGTTCTTCCCGGCGGACGGGGTGTACTGGGCGAACGTGGGTAGGGCGGCGAGGGCGGCGCACGCGAGCGCCAGCCGGGCAGGGGAGGTGTGCATGGGCCCTCTGCAACGCACGGGCTGGGGAATCGATCTCTCCCGCCCCGCGCGGTGCGCTACCCTTGGGCCTGCGCCATGTTCGGCAACCGGAGATTCGCGCGCTACCCCGTCAACCTGCGGCTGCGGCTGCAGCTGCCTGCGGGCGAGTTGGAGACGACGACGGAAGACATCTCTCTCGCGGGCTTCAGCGCGCCCTGTCCCGATCTCCCCGAGGTGGGCACCACCTTCGGCTTCGTGGTGCACCTGCCCGACGGACGCACGGTGTCCGGCACCGCGAGCGCGATGCGCGTCTCCGACGACGGGCTGGCCGGCTTCTCCTGCGAGTTCGCCCCGGCCGAGCTGCCCGCGTGGGAGAGCTTCCTCCAGCAGGAACAGGCCAGCGGCGGCGTGTGGCGCATGATCGCCCGGTACGCGTCCAGCAGCGGCGAGGACGCGGAGGCGGCGCGCTCGGTGCTGGAGAAGGGGCCCTTCGGCATCCTCTTCAAGCGCATCGGCGGCGCAGAGAAGAAGGACGCCGAAGCCGAGGCGCCCACCGCCATCCGCCTGCACATGGTGGGTGAGAACGGCGAGGCGTACCGCGTGGCCTTCGAGAAGCACCCCAGCGAGCCGCCCGAGGCGTCAGCCTTCGCCAGCGCGTCCCCCCGGGTGCTCGAGCTGGTCCGCCGCGCGTGCAGCCGCATCCTCTCGCAGGACGTCTTCTTGAAGCGCTCCCCCCAGGCCAGGGTGGAGCCGGTGCGCCTCGTCGAGCTCTCCAGGGGCGGCTTTGGTTTCGTGGTGCAGCACCCGGGCGGCAAGCCCGGCCTCATGGGCCTGCACGGCAGCGAGCTCATCGCCGTGGAGGTGAACGGCAAGCCCGTCTTCCCCTTCTTCGACGCGCAGGACCTCGAGCGCATCGCCTGCGACACGTTCCGCCGCGAGCCCGAAGAGGCCCGCGCCGCGCCCGCCGACAAGCTCGCCTCTCCCCTTCGCGAGGAGCGCTTCTCGCCGGCCTACGCCCACAAGGTGGTCAACACCCGCGACACCGCGCGCACCTCCGAAGACGAGCTGCGCCGCCTCATCGCCGCCAGCCCGCGCGTGCAGACGCGCACCTACGGCCAGCGCACCCTGAAGTTGTTCCCCGACCTCTGGCTCGAGGTGGAGCGCCCGAAGGCCTGGCCCGGTCCCGTGCGGGGCTTCACCATGGAGGACGGCCCGGCCCTCTGCGTCTTCGTCCTCGAGGGGAAGGACGCGCCGCGCGTGGTGCGCCTCGAGGCGGGCGACCTCCTCTCCTTGATTCGCGCCGGCGGCGAGGGCTGAGCCGCGAATAATTTGCGCCAGGCCTGCAGGCGCTCCTGGCGAGCAGGAGGCTCTCGGGAGAGGCGGCAACGTGCCTGATGGGGCACAATGCCTGCGCATGCGTCAGGCCCGCCTCGCCTTCGTCTTCGCCTTCGCCGTTGGCGTCATCGCGGGGTGCACCTGCGACGGCACGGGCTACGAGAACCACCGGTACGCCTGCGCGTCGGACGCCGACTGCGTCGTCGGGCATGTGTGCGCGAGCGGACTGTGTGTCAGCCCTGACGGCGGTGCAGGCGGCGGAGGCGGCGGTGGCGGTGGGGCAGGTGGCGGCGGCGTCGGTGGCGGCGGCGTCGGTGGCGGCGGCGCAGGTGGCGGGGGCGCGGGTGGCGGCGTGGGTGGAGGTGTCGTCGGTGGCGGCCAGGGCGGAGGAGGCGGCTCGTCCTGCGCAACGATGAGTGAGGTGTGCGGCGACGAAGTGGACGACAACTGCAACGGCGTGCTGGACGACGGCTGCCCGTGCACCGGGGCGGGCATTCCCTGCTACCGCGACGGCCTCGACTCGCCGGCCCTGCGCCAGCCCTGGGACGGAGGCGCGGGGTGCGCGGCGGGCCTCCAGGCGTGCATCAACGGCGCCCTCGCTGCTGCGTGCACCGACGAGCACGTGCCCCAGGTGGAATTCTGCGACGGCAAAGACACCGACTGCGACGGCCTGCCGGATCCACCCACCTGCCCGTGCAGCAGCGGCTTCTCCTGCTACCAGGGCCTGCCCCACACGGTGAACGCCAACCCCGACGGCCTCAGCACGTGCCGCCCCGGCGTGTGGGACTGCACCAGGCCCCTCGGACAGCAGTGCGTGGGCCAGGTGCTGCCGGTGGCACGCGAGGTGTGCGACGGGCTCGACGACGACTGCAACGGCTCGGTGGACGACGGCGTGGCGACGCAGGCGTGCGGCCCCGGCGTGTGCAGCGCCCTCAACCGGGCCTGCACGGGCGGCGTCGAACAACCGTGCAACTACGCCACCAACCCTCCGCCCGGGTATGCGCCGTCCGAGGTGTGCAACGACGGGCAGGACAACAACTGCAACAACCAGGTGGACGAGGGGTGCGTCTGCACGGTGGACGCCAGCGTCCCCTGCTGGACCGGGCCCTCGGCGGCCTGTCCTTCCGATGGCGGCATGTGCCGCGGCATCTGTCGGCGCGGCACGCAGCGGTGCGTGGCGCTCTCCGACGGCGGCACGGGCTTCAACTCGTGCTCGGGCCAGACGCTGCCCGCCTCCTCCGAGTCCTGCAGCGACACCCAGGACAATGACTGCGACGGCACGACGGACTGCGCCGACTCGGACTGCGGCGGGCGCTCCTGTGGCTCCAACGGCCTGAGGACCTGCTCGGGCGGGGCCTGCGTGTGCCTCACCGACGGTGGTGTGGCGTCGGACGGCGGCGAGGTGGCCTGCGGGGACGGCGTCGACAATGACTGCGACGGCGTCACCGACTGCGGGGAGTCGGCCTGCAACGGCCAGTCGTGCGGCTCCTTCGGGCGGCGGTGCAGCGGCACGTCCTGCGTGTGCACGGTGGACGGAGGCACGGCGCAGCCTGGCGGCGAGACGACCTGCAACGACGGCCTCGACAACGACTGCGACGGCCTCACCGACTGCGCGGAGAGCGCCTGCGCGGGCCTGGGGTGCGGCGCCAGCAGGACGTGCGTGGGCGGCAGCTGCGTGGCGCAGGACGCCGGCACCGTTCAGACGAGCGAGACCATCTGCAACGACGGCTTCGACAACGACGGCGATGGCCTCACGGACTGCCAGGAAGGCAACACCTCCTCGAGCAGCTGTTGGGACAGGACGTGCGCGGCCAACGGCTTCAAGTGCCGCTCCAACGGCTGCGAGTGCCGCGGCAATGGCGGCACCATCGAGGCCTCGGGCGAGCAGACCTGCTTCGACGCGAACGACAACGACTGCGATGGCCTCACCGACTGCGCCGACTCCAATTGCCGCAACGACGCCGGCGCCTGCATCGCCGAGAACAACTGCTCCAACAACCTCGACGACGACGGCGACGGCCGCATCGACTGCAACGACACCGACTGCATCCACCGGGCGTGCAACTCGGCCCAGCCGGCGGCCGTCTGCTGTGGGCCCTGGCCGGCGATGCCCAACACGGCGGTGTGCCGCGACCTCGGCAACGATCCCACCAACTGCGGGCAGTGCGGCCTCGTCTGCCCCAGCGGCGACTGCAACCCCGTCAGTGGAGGTGGACACTCCTCGGGCCGTTGCACGTGCCCTGGCGGCAGCAGCGCCGAGTGCCCCAATCAGCAGCAGTGCAGCAGCAACAACTGCGACTGCGCCGACGAGGACGACAAGTGCGGCCCCGGGGGCCAGGGCGGGAAGTGCCAGAGCATCAGCGGCGCCGACTTCTGCTTCTACGACTGACTTCCCTCAGTAGCAGGTCGGCTGTCCGCCGTCGCCGAGCATCGGCAAGAGCTCCAGCACCAGACCGTCTCCCGCGGAGAGGAAGGTGCTGGGCCCCGACTCCCAGAAGCGCGCGGTGGCGGCCTGCTCGGGCGTGAGGGTGACGCCAGGGACGGGCGACCAGGTCTTGGCTCCGGTGACGTAGTGCTGCACGCCGGCGCCGACGATGGCGAAGGTGTCGCCGCACAGTCGCGCGAAATCCTGCGCGATGACTTCTCCCGACGGGTCGAAGGGCTCGGCCAGCTGCACCGGGGTCGGCAGGGCCGAGATGTAGCCCCGCAGGAAGGCGACCCGCCCGTCGCCGTCCTCTGTCCACAGCTCGCGAGGCGGCCCGAAGTCGGCCGGCAGGGGAATGGGCGTCACGCGCCAGTCGTCGTTGCTCACCACGTCGACGGCGAACACCTCGTCGCGCGCCAGCACGAAGAAGCCCACCGTCGAGCGCGTGCCCGAACTGCCCGAGGTGGTGCGGCCCACCGCGAGATCGCGAACCGGCACGCCCGGCGCAGGTACCACGCGGTGGAAGAGCGTGGCGGGCGGAAGGAGGGGGCCATTCACGCCACCGTCACTGGTGGTGAGCTGCTGCGACACGTCGGCGGAGTACAGCGTGTCTCCCGAGGACACCACCAGGAGCCGGCCCGCGTCGGGTTGGGGCACCAGCAGCCCCGAGACGGGCGGCGTCAGCGAAGGCAAGCCCCGGGCGAGCTCGGCGAGGACCTGAGGCATCTCGCCGTCCAGGGGGAACTCTTTCAAGTTGTAGACGCCGTCGGGGGTGATGACCAGCTCGGTGGCGTTGGCCACCGTGCCCAGCGCGGTGAAGGTCGCCGGGTTGCTCGGCTCCAGCTCCGACACCATGCCCGCGGGGCTGCCGAAGAAGACGTACTGGTCGGCCAGCGCGAAGATGGAGGTTTCCCCCCGGAGGCTCAGCCGAAGGAGCAGCAGTGGCGAGCGGTCGAGGAAGACGGGGTGCAGCGGCGGCACCTCGTCCGGCGAGAAGGCGATGGCGTCCTCTGCGTACCACGCGCGCCCGGCCGCCCCGCCGTGGGTGCGAGCGTGGGCCCGTCTGCACGGAAGGCGAACCACTCTCCGCCCAGGTTGTCACCGCGCCGGTGGACAGCATCACCAGAGCGCCCGCCCGGCCCGACACGTCGATGGGCCGCCCGGCGTCGGGCCGCAGCCACTGGAGCCGCAGGTCCGCGGAGACCATGGCCACGTCGTCCGCGGTGAGCGCGGCAAGCCTGAACGGGTCCGGCTGCGGAATGGCGCTTCCCACCAGCGGTGCGAGGCGGGTGACGCCGGCGTCCAACAACTCCACCGGGCCCCGGTCGCGGTCCCACCACAGCACCCTCCCGTCCGCGAAGCGGCCCACCACGCGTTCCCCCAACGTCTCCAGCTGCCTGAGGTTGGCTTCGTCGACAGGGTAGTGGTCGACCTCCACGGGCTCGCGCCCCACACGGGGTATTTTGACGAGAGGGTGATGACGAAGAGGCCCCCATCGGACACCAGGCCCACCACCCGGCCCACAGGCTGCGTGTTGTCCGGCGGCGGCCGCATCTGCACCTGCCCGACGGCCACGAAGCTGGGCATCGAGATGGGGAGACGCGGCGAGACGCGGTCGACCAGGACCGTCGAGAGCTTCGTGGCGGAAAGCTGGTCGTCCACCTCGGTGCAGCGCCTCACCACCGGGTCGCACCGCCAGTCGGCCTCGCAGTCGGCGTTGGAGAGGCACGGGTAGGGGGCGCCGGCGTCGAGCTGCTGGCAGCGCCGCGTGCCGGTCTCGTCGGGTGCACCGCAGCGCCAGGCGTCGGCGCAGTGTCGGGCGGAGTCCACGCACTCGTAGTCCCTGCCCGCGGAGGCCGTGCGGTCGATGCACTTGCCCTCGAAGCCGCAGGACCAGCCCTCGGCGCACTGCTCGGCGTCACCTGCGTCCTGCGAGCAGGGGAAGGGCTTCTTCGCGCCGAGGTCCGCGCAGGTGCCGCACGCCTGCAGCGCGACGCCGGCCAGGAGCGCCAGGGCGAGGCGTCGCCTCACGGCCACACCGCGCTGACGGAGGCGATGACGCAGGAGCTCAACCGCCGCGGCTTCTTCGACGTCATCTCGTCGCGCGACATCCAGACGCTGCTGGGGGTGGAGCGGCAGAAGGCGCTGCTGGGCTGCAGCGACGACTCGTCGAGCTGCCTCACCGAGCTGGCCGGCGCGCTGGGAAGCCGCTTCGTCTTGTCGGGCTCGCTCTCGAAGCTGGGCGACGCGTTGCAACTGTCGCTGCAGATGCTGGACACGCAGAAGGCCCAGACGGCGGCGCGCGGCGTGCGGCTGGCCAACGACGTCGAAGGCCTGGTGGGCCAGCTCCCCTGGCTCCTGGCCGAAGCGACGGCGACACCCTTGCCCCCTCCGCCGTCGCGGGCGCTGCCCATCACCCTCCTCGCGGTGGGCGGCGCGGCCATCGTCGGCGGCGCCATCGTCGGCCTCGACGCGTTGAGCCGCGATCGCGCGCTCTCCACCGACCTCGGGCAGGACGCCAACGGCGTCTTCAAGAGCCTGTCCACCTACCAGCAGGAGGCTGCCTTCATCTCCACGGAGAAGGCCATCTCCCTCGCGGCGATGCTGACGGGGGCGGCGCTCGTCACCGTCGGCATCATCCTCTATCCGAAGGACGCGGGGCGCGGCGGCGTGGCGCTGGTGCCGACGCTGCGGGGTGTCGCGCTGGTGGGGGCGGCCGTCTCGGGTGGAGCGCCCAGCGGTTGCAGCTCCAGCACCGCCAGCTTCGGCTTCTCGGCCGCGGCCAGCACCGCGGTGGACAACAACAAGGGCAGCAGCACGGATTCCCCCTCTGCGTGCGGTGAAGCCTACGCCGGTTCACGCCAGCGGGAAGAAGTGATTCCGCCCACCCGTGACCACCTCCGGCGTGCGCACAGGCGGACGGGGCGTCGGAGGTGAGAGTCGTCGGCCGCAAGTCATGCGGGACTCAGGGCGGCAGCGTCATGTGCGCAGAAGTGGCGTACGGCCGAAGCGCGCGGGAACATCGTCTGAAGCCGCGAGGCACGGCTGCTGCTCGCCGTCATCGCTTCGCACTCGGGGAGGCACACATGCAGAGTCGGATTCTGGCCTTGACGCTGGCGGCACTTGTCTTCGCTGGCTGCAACTGTGGAGGCACTCCTCCCGCGGAGGACGGCGGCATGGGAGGCGGCAGCGGCGGCGGAGTCGGAGGCGGCGCCGGCGGTGGCGGCGATGACGCCGGGACAGGCGGAGGCGTCGGGGGCGGGACGGGTGGTGGCTCCGGCGGAGGAGGCGGCGGAGGGACGGGCGGCGGCGCAGGCGGGGGCGCAGGAGGCGGAACGGGCGGCGGCACGGGAGGCGGTGGAGGCCCCTGCACCATGCCCGTGGCCTGCTACTCGGGGCCCGCCAACACGCAGGGCGTCGGCGCGTGCGCAGCAGGGACGGCGCAGTGTGTGGACGGTGGGCCTGGCCAGTGCGTCGGGGAAGTCCTCCCGTCGGCCGAGGCGTGCAACGGCGTCGACGACGACTGCAACGGCATGGTGGACGACGGCCTCGGCATGGTGTCGTGCGGCCAGGGCGCGTGCCGTGTGTCGGTGGCGGCGTGCACCAACGGGCGTCCCACGACCTGTACGCCGGGAATGGCCTCGGCAGAGGTGTGCGGCGACAACGTCGACAACAACTGCGATGGCATCGTCGACGAGGGCTGTGACTGCATCTACGTCGCCCCCTCGGGCGCCGACACCAACGCCGGCACCATCGCCTCGCCCAAGCGCACCATCATCGCCGGCATCGCGACGGCAGCTGACGCCGGCTTCTCGCAGGTGTGCGTGGCCTCCGGCGCCACGTGTCCGTCCAACGCGGGCTACCCGGAGGCGGTGGTCATGGCCAACGGCGTGTCGGTGCTGGGGAGCTACGCGGCGACGACGGTGTCTCGGCCCGACGGCGGGGTGGGCTGGGCCCGGAACGCGGGCTGTGTCACCCGCATCAACGCGCAGGACGCGCGCGGCGTGTACTTCGGCGCGTCCGTCACCTCGCCCACCGCCATCGACGGCTTCACGTTGGTGGGCGCCAACATGGCGGACAACGCGGCGGTGACGGTGGAAGGCAGCACCGGAGCCATCATCTCCAACGACACCATCACCGGCGGCGCCGGGCAGAACTCGGTGGGCGTGAAGGTGCTGGCCCAGGGGACTCCCACCATCACCCGCTGCGGCATCGTCGGCGGCTCGGGCACGGTGTCGGCCATCGGCGTGCACAGCCAGGGGAGCCGGCCCCTCCTCACCGACAACTGCTCGCAGTTCGGCCCGACGGGCCGCTGCACCACCGGTTGCTTCGCGGGCACCCGCTACATCCGCGGACGGCCGCAGAACAGCACGGGACAGATTTCGTATGCGGTGCGGCTGGAGGACTCGCCGGGGGCCATCATCGAGCGCACCGCCACCTGCAGCGGCGCTGGCACGGGTGACGTGGGCTCGGTGCGCGTCTCGGGGCCGGCGACCGGCACCGTGGTGCGCGCGTCCATCCTCGAGGGCTTCGGGGGTGGCACCAACGCGGTGGGCTTCTGGGCCGAGGCCTGCGGCGGCGCGTCGCCGTGGGTCTTCGACAACACGCTGGTGAGCGGCAACTCGCCGGTGGTCGGCGCGCGGGCCGACGGCGTGCGCGCGGTGGGCGACTGCCACGTGCGCGTCGACTCCAACGCCCGCATCGTCGGCGGCGAGGAGAGCAGCAACAACGACGCCATCGGCGTGTACTGCGCGCGTGATGCGGTGGCCGGCACGGCGTCGCGCTGCACGGTGCAGAACAACGCCCTCATCCAGGGCTCGGGCGCGGGCTTCCCTCCGAAGTCGACGGGCGTGCAGTGCGACCGCGGCGCCTGCGCGCTGGTGGAGAAGAACGTCATCACCGCGCGGGCCGGCGTGCGCACCTGGGGACTGGTGTTGAACGGCGCAGGCACCGTGGTGCGGAAGAACCAGATTGAAGCCGGGTGCGCCACGCAGGAGGGCGTTGGCCTGCTGAGCGTCGACTCCTTCGCGCGCGTGGAGAACAACGACGTGCGCGGCTCCATCTGCGCCGGCATCACGGGACCGGCCTTCACGCCCACCAGCACCGCGGTGAAGGTGGTGCTGGGCGCGGGCGGGAACGAGGTGGACCTGCACTCCAACAGCGTGTCGCCCTTCGGGGGGCGCAACGCGACGTGCGTGTCGAGGGCCCTCACCTTCGAGGCGGGCGACGCGGGCGTGCCGTCGGGCCCGGTGGGCATCGTGCGGAACAATGTCCTGCACGCCGGCGTGTGCAGCACCGCGCGCCCGGTGGAGGAGTTGTCTTCCTCGGCGGATCCACGGGTCTTCGAGAACAACGACCTCTTCACCTCGCAGGTGGACGGCGGGCTGTACCTCGACGAAGGCACCAGCCTGTTGCCCGACCCGACGGCGGTGAATGGGCTGGCCGGCGCGGCGGCGAACATCGCGGCCGATCCGCAGTACGACGGGGGCGTGCACCTCGCGCCCACCTCGCCGTGCCGCAACGCGGGCACCACCGCAGGCGCGCCGTCGGAGGACCTCGACCAGAACGTGCGGCCGCAGGAGTCGGCGCCGGACATCGGCGCGGACGAGTACGTGCCCTGAGCCCCGGCGTGGGAGCCCGCGCGAGCCTCCTCCGCCGGCGCCTCGACCTCGGGCCCACGCGGACGACCCGGGGGGCGCATGGCTTCGTCAGGACGACGCTGTGTCGCCCCACGCCTGGCGACTCGTCAGGTGCGCGTCTCTCGTCGGGCTGAGGGGCTGCCACGGCGAAGGGCGCCATCGACTTCCCCGCGCCTCGAGGCTCACGCGATGACGGCGAAGTCCTCGGCGCGCGCAAGCTGCGCCCACACGGCGCGTAAGTCGTCGGGCGGGGCGACGGGCTTGCGCTTCTCGAGGTCGAACCACAGCACGAGGCTCTCCACCGTCGCCACCAGCTCGCCGTCGCTGGCGCGGAAGAAGCGGTTGCGCAGCCGCAGCTTCCGCCCGTCTTCGCTCGCGCCCGCCACCGCGAGGTCCACGCGGAAGGGCTCGAGCAGCGTCAGCTCGCGCCGGTAGGTCAGCTTGTCCTCCAGCACCACCGGCCCCAGCCGGCGCCGCTGGAGCTCGGAGATGGGGAAGCCGTGGGCGTCCATGAAGCGCACGCGCGTCTCCTCGCCGCAGCCCAGGTAGGCCGCGTTGCGCATGTGCTGGTTGAAGTCCATGTCTGCCCAGCGGGCGCGGAACTCGACGGAGAAGGGCTCGCTCATGGGTTGCGGGCTAGCACGGCCCGCCACCGCCCGCGTGGTGCACCTGAACGCCCGTGCCGTTCCCACGGTTGACGGCTGGGGGAACCAACACGCACCCTGCGAGGTCCACGACGCCCATGACTGCCCCGAGCCACCCTTCACCTCTCGCGCTGGAGCGCCTGTCGCTGGGGGAGCTGTCCGGCCCGGAGCAGTCGGCAGTGGAAGCCCACGTGACGGGGTGCGCGCGCTGTCAGCGGCGCCTCTCTTCCATGGACACCCAGGCGGCGAGCTACTCGCGCTCGTCTCACTCGTCTGGGGCCCGCGCACGCTTCGCCCGCGCGGACCGCACGTGGAGGAGAAACGCCATGCTCGCCGTCCTCGCCCCTGCCGTCGCCGTCGCCGCTGTCCTCGTGGCCGCGCCATGGAAGGCCCAGCCGGCGCCTTCCGCCACGGTGCTGACGATGAAGACGCCGCCCGTGGCCTCGCCGAGGCAGGGCCGGGAAGCGGTGGAGCTGCGTCCGCAGGACGTGCCCAGCCGCCTGCGCACGGTGTCGCTGCGCGGCCAGGCCGTCGAATTGGGGCAGGGCACGCTGGAGGCCGCGGGGGAGAGCGGACCCGCGAGGCCCTTCGTCCTCGAGCGCACCAAAGTGGAGGCTGACGTCACCGGCTTCGTGTCCGCCGTCACCGTGACGCAGGAGTTCAAGAACCCCTTCTCCACCCCGGTGGAGGCCGTCTACGTCTTCCCGCTGCCGGACGACGCCGCGGTGGACGAGATGACGCTGACCGCCGGTGCGCGCGTCATCAAGGCCAGCATCCAGAAGCGCGAAGTCGCTCGCCGCATGTACGAGGAGGCGAAGTCGCAGGGCCGGCGCGCGGCGCTGCTCGACCAGGAGCGCCCCAACATCTTCACCCAGTCGGTGGCCAACCTGCTCCCCGGCGAGAAGGTGAAGGTGACGCTGCGGTACGTGGCGCCGCTCGAGTACGACGACGGCGCGTACACCTTCAACTTCCCGATGGTGGTGGGCCCGCGCTACGTGCCGGGTGACGCGCTGCCCGGCGAGTCCCAGGGCACGGGTACGAGCCCCGACACCACCCGCGTGCTGGACGCGTCGCGCATCACGCCGCCCGCGGTGCGCAGCGGGCGGGACATCTCCGTCGAGGTGCGCCTGGAGACGGGCGCAGTGGTGGAGGAGTTGTGGAGCGTCTCGCACCGACTGTGGGCCGAGCGGCCGTCGTCCAGCCGCGCGGTGGTGACACTCGACCCGGCCGACCGCGTGCCCAACAAGGACCTCATTCTCCGGTGGCGCGTCTCGGGGACGGACAAGCGCGCCGCGCTGCTGGCCAGCGGAGGCAAGGGCGGCGCCTTCGCGCTGATGGTGCACCCCGAGGTGAAGCCCACCGAGGCGGCCGTCACGCCCAAGGAGATGGTCTTCGTCATCGACACCTCGTGCTCGATGTCCGGCGCGCCGCTGGACGCCGCGAAGCGCGCCATGGCCAGCGCGATGAAGCAGATGAACCGCGACGACACCTTCCTGCTCATCGACTTCGCGGACAGGGCGTCGTCCTTCCACGATGAGCCTCTGCCCAACACGGCGGCGAACGTGCAGCGCGCGCTCAGCTACCTGAACGCGCTCCCGTCGTCGGGGGGCACCAACCAGCTCGAGGGCCTCCGCCGCGCGCTCGCCCGCCCGGAAGACCCCCGCCGCCTGCGGGTGGTGCTGCTGATGACGGACGGCTTCATCGGCAACGAGCGGGAGATCTTCGCGGAGGCCCAGCGCCTCAAGGGGCGCGCGCGCATCTTCGGCTTCGGCATCGGCAGCTCCGTCAACCACTACCTCCTGTCGCGGCTGTCCGAGGTGGGGCGCGGCTTCTACCAGTACGTGCGCACCGACGAGGACTCGGGGCCCGCGGTCGAGCGCTTCGTGCGGCGCATCAGCCGGCCGCTCCTCACCGACGTGGAGATCGACTGGGGCGGGTTGGAGGTGTTCGACGTGCTGCCGCGGCAGGCGCCGGATCTCTTCGACGGCCAGCCGCTGGTGCTGCTCGGGCGGGTGCGCCAGCCGGGCACGGGCATGGTGACGGTGAAGGGCTACGCGGGCGGCCAGCAGGTCGCGCTGAGGACGCTGGTGTCCTTCCCCGCCGAGGCGCTGGGAGGCGACGGGCTCAAGACGATGTGGGCGCGCGCGCGCATCGAGGAGGTCGACCGCCAGCAGCACTGGGGTGAGACGACGGACGCGGTGAGGGAGGTGACGATGCTGGGCCTCGAGTACCACCTCGTCACCGCGTACACGTCGCTGGTGGCGGTGGACACCACGCCGGTGACGTCGCGGCCCGCGCAGACCGTTGCTGTGCCGACGGAGGTGCCGGACAAGACGGCGCCCGCCAGCGGAAAGGTGCCGCCCGGGGGCCATCGCATCACGCTCCAGCAGCCAGCGCTGCGCGCCGGCGAGGACGTGGACGCAGATCTCGTGCTGGACGGAGACGATGGTGTCCAGGGCGGTGTCGTCGGAGGTGTGGTGGGCGGCGTGCTCTACGGGCGCGTCGGCGGGGCCCCCGAGACGACGACGCCCGCCGTCCCGGGCGGTCAAGTGACGCAGCCCGTCGTCGCCACGGGCGAGGCTGACGGACGCGACGCGCACGGAGAGGGCGACGAAGAGGAGTACGCCGAGGACTTCGGTACGGAGCGAGCCCGCAAGCGCGGTGGGGCCGACGTCTTCACCGGCGCACCGAGGCCCGGGAAGGGCGACGGGAAGGCGCCACCGAAGGAAGTCTACATCCCCCCGGCGCCCGGCAGTTCCAGCGTCACGGACTCGCTCGGCCAGTCGGACATCATGGAGGCCGTCCTCTCTCACAAGGCACAGCTGAGAGCGTGCGTCGACCAGCACCTGCTCAAGTTTCCCGGTGCGACCGGCAAGCTGGTGGTGCGCTGGACCATCCGCGCGAACGGCACGGTGACGAGCGTGGTCGTCACGAGCGAGGAACTTCGCGGCACGCCCATCGCGACTTGCGTGGTCCAGGCCATCAAGGGCTGGAAGTTCCCGGCTGGAAAGCAGGAGGCGACGGTCTCCTTCCCCTTCAAGTTCTGACATGTCCCCTGGCGTCGGCCACCTCTTCGAGCGGTACCAGGGCGTCGTCTACCGGCGCTGCCTGGCCCTCTTGCGTCACGAGGACGACGCATCGGAGGCGGTGCAGGAGGTCTTCGTGGCCGCGCTCTCGGGCTTCGGCCGCTTCCGGCTGCGCGCGGCGCCCCTCACCTGGCTGTACGCCATCGCCACGCGGCACTGTCTCAAGCAACTGCGGAACAAGTCGTCGCACGAGCTCAAGCACGCCCTCTTCGTCGACGCGGCCGAGGCGCACCCGGACCTCGCCGCGCGGGCGGACCTCGAGCGGGTGCTGGGCGGCTTGAGCCTCGAGGAGCTGGAGTTGGTGACGCACGCCTTCCGCGACGGCCTCACACAGGAGGAGATCAGCGACGTCACCGGCCAGTCGCGCAAGACGGTGGGGAAGAAGCTCAAGCGCCTCACCGAGAAGCTGCAGCTCTCGCTCGAGCCCGTGGCGGTGCCGGTGCGCGTGGCGCCGTGACGCCGGAATACCCTGCGCGAAGCTCGGCGGCGAACCGCGGAGCCCGAGAGTAGAAGTCTCCACATGAGACTCCTCCAATTTCCCTTCAGTCCCTTCGCCGCCAAGCTGCGCACCTGCCTCGCCGCGAAGAAGTTGAAGTGCGAGGTGGTGAACGTGCCGTACCTCGACCGCCGGGAAGTCGTCGCCGCGACGGGGAAGGTGATGATCCCCGTCCTCATCGACGGCGACACCGTGGTGTCCGACAGCGCGCGCATCACCGCGTACCTCGACGAGAAGTACGCCCCGTCGCTGCGCGCCGGCCCGCTGGGCTCGCTGGCCGTCGTCTTCGAGCAGTGGGCCGACGAGATGCTGGAAGAGACGGCCTTCCGCCTCGCCTGCCCGGGCATCGAGGCGCTCATCGGGAAGGACGACCCCGGCCGTGAAGCCGAAGCGCGCGCCATGTACCGGCTCATCAAGGAGCGCCGCTACGGCGCCGGCTGCATCGAGGCCTGGCGGCGCGACGAGGCGCGCTATTCCGAGCAGGTGGTGGCGATGCTGGAGCCCATCGTCGACGCGGTGAAGCAGCGCCCGTACATCCTCGGGGAGTCGCTCTCGCTGGCCGACGCCGCCGTCGCCTCGCAGCTCTTCATGGTGGAGGTGGCGAAGCCCGGCTGGGTGGCCGAGCAGGTGCCCGCGCTGGTGCCCTGGTACGCGCGCGTGCGGGCGTGACCTCGGCGCCGAAGGCGCCTCAGCTCGGCGGCCACAACCTCGAGGCGGTGAGCCAGGCGCTGACCTGCCGCTTGTGGTCGCTCGCCGGCAGTGGCTTTTGGCCCTCGAGCAACTCTCTTCTGAGCGCCTGCGTCGTCACCCCTTCGAGCCGGGCCTTCGGGGCGCGGGCCACGATGGCAGCCAGGAGCTTCGCGAGGCGCGCGCGTGTGCCCGTCGCAGGCGGGCCCGGGACGACTTCGTGCTGGAATTCCGACACCGCGAGCTGCACGCGGGGCGCCCACAGGCCCAGCAGCTCCACCACCAACTCCGGGGTCCCTCCGCCGGGGGCCACCGGCTCTCCCAGAGAGTCGGTGAACTTCCCCACCGCGGACGCCGCCTCGTCGAGGAGCGGAATGCCCAGCGCGACGGCGCCCCACGAGACGCCCCTGGCGACGACGCCGGCGGTGCGCGTGGACGGGTTGACCTCAGGCGGGAGGAAGAAGGGCGCCGGTGCGGCGACGACGGTGTGGAGCACCTGCACGCGGGCCCACGGCATCCCAGGGGCGGCCTCGGGCCCCTCGAAGTCGAGGCGCTTCACCCGCAAGGGAGGCTCGCTCGCCTCGCACTCGGCCCAGCGCAGCCCGCGTGCCTCGAGGCCGGCCGCGCAGAGCGCCGCGGCGACGCGCTCGGACGTGGCCGACGTCATCGGCAGGTCGACGAAGCCGCGGCCCATGCGCACCGCACGGTTGACGTCTCCCGCGGTGATGGCGGGGGAGGCCATGGCGTCCAGCACCACCCGGGCGGCGCGCGCCCAGTCCTTCGGCACACCGTCGCGCAGCAGAACTGTCCAACCCAGCTCGCCGTCCATGGGAGTCCCTTCGACACGCTACGCGGCTTTCGGGTTTCCAGGTGAGCGAAGGCGTAGCGCCGCCGACGGGACACATGAAGTCTGGCGCGTCAGGGACGCGACTGGGCTCTAGAGTGGGCGTGAGTCATGGCCACGGCGGCGGAGACACGCGGTTGGAAGTTCTCGCTGGGCGGCATCCCGGTGGTGCTGCGGCCGGAGTTCCTCATCATCCCCGTCGTCGGCGCGGCGTCAGGCACTCTCCCCGAGGGAGTGGCGTGGGTGGCCATCGTCCTGGTGTCGGTGCTGTGGCACGAGCTGGGGCACGCGCTGGCGATGAAGGCCTTCGGCTACGCGCCGTGGATCGACCTGCACGCGATGGGCGGCGCCACGCACTGGCCGCAGGCCGCGAGGCCGACGCCGACGCACCGCTTCCTCGTCACCTTCGCCGGCCCGGCCGCGGGGCTGCTGCTGGGCGTCGCGGTGCTGGCGGTGCGCGCGCGCGTGCCGGAGGACGCCGGAGAATTGACCCGCTTCGCCATCGCGCAGCTCATCTGGGTCAACATCGGGTGGTCGCTCATCAACCTCCTGCCGGTGCTGCCGTGGGACGGCGGGCACGTCCTCGATTCGGGGCTGGAGCTCGTCACCGGCGCGCCTCGCCCGCGGACGGTGGGGGTGGTGGGCCTCGTGGCATCGGTGGGCGTGCTGGCGGGTGCGGCGTGGCTCGAGTCCGTGCTGCTGGGCTACTTCGGCGTGATGGGCCTGGTGGCGAGCTGGCAGCGTTTTCAGTGGAAGCCGGGGCCGGGACAGGGAGACGTCGGGCGTGTCGTGGTGGACCACCTCCTCGCGGGTCGCACGGCGGAGGCCGAGGCGCTGGCCGCGGCGAGCATCGGCGGAGAGGCGGACGAGGCCCGGCGCACGGAGTTGGTGGAGTTGATGGCCTGGGCGCGGCTGTTTCGAGGGGACCTGCCGGGTGCGCGCGACGCCGCGAAGGCCCACACCCGTCGAAGCGAGCTACTGACGCGGCTCCTCGAAGCGCAGTCGATGGAGGAGTTGGTCGACCGTCTCGCCGCCGCGCCGATGCTGCCGATGCAGGGCCACGCGCTGCTCGTGTCGTACTGGGTCATCCGGGGCGAGCACCCGCGCCTGGTCGAACGGTGCGGTCAGTGGACCTCCGCCGGCGCCGCCACTCCCGAGGTGCAGCGCTGGGCCGTGCAGTACGCCGCCGAGAGGCTGTTTCACGCGGGGGCCTTCGAGCCGGCGCTGGCCGTCTGCACCCTGGGCTTCGAGCGCCTGAAGGAGCCGTCGCTTGGCTTCAACGCCGCGTGCTGCCTCGCGCGCCTCGGACGAGTGGACGAGGGGTTGCGCATGCTCACCGCCGCGGTGGAGGCCGGGTACTCCGACGTCGCCTCGCTGACGACGGACGAGGACCTCGCCGCGCTCCGCACCCTCCCGGGCTTCGAGGGCGTGGTGCGGCGCTTGCGCTCGGCCGCCGGACAGTGAGAGGTGCGGCTTGCTCGAGCCGCGAGTGTCCGTCGCCGCATGTCCTCCCAGACGACGGCTGCCGCGGGGCGGTGAGAATCGCTCTCCGCTGTCGGGGGGGCGGGCAGAGGGCACCAGCACCGGCGGCGCGAGCGCCAGGGCGGGGCGGCTTCAGGCTGGCGTCGGCCGGGCGGCAGGCGACCGGCTCCGACACCACGTTTGTAAACCTGGCGATGAAGGGCGTCACGGTGCGCTGCGAGGAGTCGCTCGAGGGCCTCGAGCGTCGTGGGGGCGTCACGCCTGGCGAGCGCCCTTCCACGAGGAAAAGTACGCCTCGGAGTGCGGCGCGGGGTACTCGAAGGTCATCTCGCGCGCGGCTTCAGGCGGGGCGCTGCGTGGGCACGCGAATCCGCACCGTGGTGCCGCGGCCCGGCGTGGAGTCCACGTCGATGCTGCCGCCCCAGCCTTCCACCAACTGCTTCACCACCGGCAGGCCCAGCCCGGTGCCGAGGCCCGGAGGCTTGGTGGTGAAGAAGGGCTCGAAGAGGCGCGCCTGCACCTCGGGGGGAATGCCCGGCCCGTCGTCGGCCAGCGCGAGCTCCACCCACTGGCCGTCGCCGCGCAATTCGATGCGCACGTGGCCGTCGACGCGGCCCTGCTCCGAGATGGCGTCGGCCGAGTTGACGAGGAGATTCAGCACCACCTGCTGGGCCTGCACCGGCGGCACGTACACCCGCAGCGGCGTCTCGGGCGCGAGCAGCTCGACGTGGATGTACTTGGTGCGGCCGGTGATGCGCGTCATCGCCTCCACCTCGCGCGCCACGGCGAGCAGATCGACTTCTTCCGCGACCGGGCTCTGGGGCCGCGCTGCCTTGAGGACCTCCTGCGCGAGGTGCTTCACATGTTTGGTGGCGTGACGGAGGTGGCGAACGGCCTCGTGGGTGGCCAGCTCTCCGGCGTCCAGCGCGTCGACGGTGGCCGCCAGCACCGTGGCGATGTTGTTGAGCTCGTGGCTCACCCCCGCGCCGAAGGTGCCCAGGGTGGCCAGGCGCTCGGCCTCGTGAAGCTGCGCGCGCAAGTCCCTCGCGTCGGCGGCGGCCTTGTCGCGCTCGGCCCGCAGCAGCGCGTGGTAGCGGCCCACCTGCACCAGGTTGGCGACGCGGGCGCGCAGCTCCGACTGGTGCACCGGCTTGGTGAGGAAGTCGTCGGCGCCGGCGGTGATGCCCCGCACTCTGTCCGCGGTGCTGTCCAGCGCGGTGATGAGCACCACCGGCAGGGGCACGTCGCCGGCGCGCTGCTTCATCTTCCGGCACACCTCCACGCCGTCGAGGCCCGGCAGCAGCACGTCCAGCAGCACCACGTCGGGCCACACGCGCTCGAGGCCAGCCAGCGCGTCTTCTCCGGTGGCGAAGCGGTGCACCTCGTACTGCCCCGAGAGGAGGTCGCCGATGGAGCGCAGCACGTTGGGCTCGTCGTCCACCACGTACACGATGCCGCGACTCGTCGTCAGCGGCAGGCGCCGGGGCGTGGCCCGCGGCGGCCCGATGGACCGCACGTCACCACGGGCACTGGACGAGGGAGTCATCGAATCGCTCCGGGACGGAATTGTACCGGAACACTGAATCCCAGACGAGGGCCTGTCGGTGGGGGTGGGACGTCAGGGCCGGCGCTGGCCGGTGGAGAGGTCGACCCGCACTTCGTTGGACTTGCCATCGATGGCCCGGGTGCGGATGACGGCGTCCTTCTCCCGGAAGGAGGCCCCGGTGATGCTGGGCCAGCGCAGCTTCTCGCCGCCCTCGTGCACGTACAGCCAGGCGTGGCGTTGCTGTGTCTCGTCAAACAGCACCACGCCGTGCGCCGTGCCCTGAAGCTGGAGCGCGCCCTGGCGGTCGAGGACCTGGAAGGGCGCGTCGCCGCGGGCGTGGTTGGCGCCGAGGTACGAGAGGAAGACCTCGCGGGGCGGGCCCTGGCTGTCGTCAGCGTCGGGCAGGCGGGCCACGGCGGTGCGCGCGCCTTCGTCGGAGGTGGCGAGGACGTAGGTGTCCGGCAGCTCCGGGCGGCCTGGCTTCCATCGGAGGCCCGGCTTCAGCAGCCACTCGAGGGACGCGTCGGGTGCGCGGCACACCGCCCGTGAGAAGACGGCCGCGATGGCCTTCCGAGCGCGCGAGAAGGAAGGCCCTTCCAGCTCCTTGGGGACGGGGAGGCCGCCGAGGAAGGCGGTGAAGGCCACCTGCAGGGACAGCGCGATGGGCGCGCGGTGAGAGGACAGGCGCACCTCGACGTCGGTGCTGGAAAACCCGGAGCCCGAGTCCTCCGCGGTGACGCGCAAGAGGTCGTCTTTCCCATCTTCATCGAGGTCGACGCGCACGCCGCCGTCGACGCGGGCCGCCTCGTAGAAAGAGGACGGCGCGCAGTTGCGGAGTTCGACGGCGCGGGCCAGGCCTTCGAGCGCGTCTTCCAGCGGCCTGCCCTTCGCCATCACCGGGCGGTCGACGTGGAATTCGTAGAGGCTGGTGCTGCCGTCGGGCTCCTCCAGCCGCAGCACGCGCAAGGCGTAGGAGTCGCCGCCCTTGCAGTCCCCCACGAAGGTGACCTGCGGCGCCGAGAAGAGGGGGTTGCGCGTCTTCACCAGGCGGGTGGTGCAGCCATGGAAGCGGCGCCAGGCGTCGAGGACGTCCGCCTCCTTCGTCGGCCACTTCACCGGCCGCTGAGGGGACAGGCGCACGAGGCGCAGCGTGGCGCCGTCGGGCGTCGTCGCGTGCGTGGACTCCACGGCGGCTGGTCCGAAGGGGCCGTCGTCGTCGAAGTGGGGTGCTGGCTTCGACGCGGTGAGGCCGGCCGGGAGGCGCCAGCGCAGCGAGCCCAGGTCGACGAAGGAGGCCCCCGCGTCGACGCTGCCTCCGTCGGCGATGCCCAGGAAGAGCCCCGTGAGGAGGAGGAAGTGCACGGGCGCGAAGCTACTTCGTACAGGCCGACGGGGGACAAGCCCCGAAGCCTCGCGGTGACGCGGGGGGGCAGCGTGTCCTGCAGCCATCGCGTCGCCCCCGTCCTCCGGGGCGCGGAAGCTGCCTTCGGGGTGACAACCGGCGCGAGGGCCGCCGTATGTTCCCGCCGCTGGCACGTCACTTGGAGGAGGTCGCACCATGGAAGCGAATCCGTCTCCGCCGCCGCGCCGTCGCAGTGTCTGGCCCTTCGCCCTCGTGGCCGTCCTCGTGGCTGGAGGGGCGGGCTACTTCGCCTGGCGCGTCTTCGGGCAGCCACGTGGCGCGGAGGAGACACCTCCTCCAGCACCGGTGGACGCGGGCGTCGCCTCGGCCGTCGATGCGGGGCCGTCGCTGTCCATCGAGGATGGCGACGCGTTGCTGAAGAAGCTGGCTGCCGGCTGGTCGAAGGACGCGCTGTTCACGAAGTGGCTCGACGCGGTGTCGCTGCGTCACCTCGTCGCGGCGGTGCAGTCGGTGGCCGACGGAGACAGCCCCCGCACTTCGCTGCCCTTCGTCTCCATCGCCGGGGGCTTCCAGGTGCGCGAGGAGCCGGTGGCTGGCCCGAAGCCGAAGCCGGGCAAGAAGAAGGGGAAGGCTCCGCCGCCACCTCCTCCGCCGAGGCTGTTCATCGCGAAGGAGTCGTACGCGCGGTACGACGTGCCCACGAAGGCGTTGACGTCGGTGCCCGCGGCGACGGCCGGCGCTGCGTACAGTCAGCTGCGTCCGTACCTGGACGCCGCGTTCGCTGAGGTGGGCCGGCCCGGCAAGCGCTTCGACGACGTCTTCACCGCGGCGCTCACGCGGCTTTTGGCCGTGAAGCTGCCCGAGGGCGAGGTGGAGTTGGTGCCGAAGGGCCTCGCGTACGCCTTCAAGGACGAGTCACTCGAGGGCCTCAAGCCGGCCGAGAAGCACCTGCTGCGCATGGGGCCGGACAACGCGCGCGCGGTGCAGGCGTGGCTCAAGGCCTTCGGAGAGAGCGCGAAGCTGCTTCCCGCCGGGCCGTGATGCGAAGCAAGTGCGCGGCGCACGCCGCGAGGCGAAGCCCACGTGTTCTCGTTCATCACCAGCACGCCGAGGGCTAACGAATGGGCTCGGGGCTGCGTGCGACACTGCCAGCGGAATCCAGATCTACGCCGAAGCGCTTGCTCACCTCGGCGAGGACTTCATCGAGGTGCTGAAAGTGGATCTCCAGGTCCCTGGCCGCGGGTGCCGGCGGAACCCGCGACGAAGTGGGATACCGGTACGTCGTCGCGTAAGCCGCAAGTGGTGTGAGTGTGGCGAGCTGGGCCTTCACCGGGTTGACGTTCGGGATGGCGTCGACCATCTGGGTGAGCGCGTGCCCGATGCCTCCGTGAATGCCTTCAGAGGTGAGCACAGCTCGGATGATCTTCTCGGCAGCCTGCTCGCAGAGGTACGCCGCGTTTCGGTTTCCGGCCGCAGCGAGGAGACGCGCCCCGGCGAGATCCTCGCGGGCGACGCGCAGGTTGTTGGCGATCAGTCGCTCAACGCTCATCGAGCAGGATGCCCTCGTGCACAACGGCGAAGGGGATCGTGTTGGGTGTCGTTCGGTCTTCGTCGAACTCGCTCTTGGGGAAGACGAGCACATCGGCTCCGAACTCGTCCTGACGCAACAGCTTCCACAGCACCGCTGGGTCATACAGCTCGTCGCGGCTCTCGTCTGGGAGGACCGCTGCGAGGTCCCAATCGCTGTCCGGTCGGGCTTCACCTCTCGCTCGGCTGCCAAAGAGCCAGATCTGCAGCGGCTGACAATGCTCCTTCAGCCGAGCAATCAGCGGATCGAGAGTGGCCAGTTCTGCGGACGTCACCCTTCGGACGCTACCAGCCCGAATGAGGGGTCGCTACCAAGCGGAACTGCACGCACGTCAGAAGCACGGCCGGTCAAGCCCAGCCGAGTTCAAGCCGGGTCAGCGGTAGCCCTGCGCCTGCAACGTGAAGAGCCGCGCGTACCGCCCGCCCTTCGCCAGCAACTCCTCGTGGCTGCCCAGCTCCGTCACCTTTCCCCCTTCCAGCACGGCGATGCGATCCGCCATGCGCACGGTGGAGAAGCGATGGCTGATGATGATGGCCGTGCGGTCCTTCGCCAGCGCCTTGAAGCGCTCGAACAGCGCCACCTCGGCCTCCGCGTCGATGGCCGCCGTCGGCTCGTCGAGAATCAGCACCTCGGCGTCGCGCATGAAGGCCCGCGCCAGCGCCAGCTTCTGCCACTGCCCGCCGGACAGCTCGTGCCCCTTCTCGAACCAGCCACCCAACATCGTCTCGTACTTCTTCGGCAGCGCGTCGACGACCTGGTCCGCGCCCCCCTTCGCCGCCGCCTCTTCCACCGCCGCCCGGTCCTCCAGCTTGTCGGGCTGGCCCACGCCGATGTTCTCCGCCGCGATGAACTGGTAGCGCACGAAGTCCTGGAACACCGCGCCCACCCGCGCGCGCAGGTCCTTCACCTCGAGCTCCCTCACGTCCACGCCGCCGTACGTCACGCGCCCCTCGGTCGGCTCGTAGAAGCGCAACAGCAGCTTGATGAGCGTCGTCTTCCCCGCGCCGTTCTCTCCGACGAGCGCCAGCTTCTCGCCGGGCTTCAGCGTCAGCGTCACATCGTCCAGCGCGAGGCCTTCCTTCCCCGGGTAGCGGAAGGACACGTGCTCGAGCGCCAGCGCGTGCGGCCCGCGAGGCAGCGTCTTCGCCACGCCCACCGTCTTCTCCACTTCCACCTTCAAGTCGAGGAAGTGCGTCAAGTTGGAGAGGAAGAGCGCGTCTTCGTACATGCCGGCCACCGCGCCCAGCACCGACTCGAAGGCCTGCTGTCCCTGCCGGAACACCGCGAGGTACAGCGTCAGGTCGCCCACCGTGATGGAGCCGCTCGCCGCTCTCCCCGCCACCAGCAGGTAGCAGACGTAGAAGGCGCCCAGCGACAGCACGCCCAGCAGGGTGCCCAGCACCAGCCGCTTGCGCGCCAGCTTCCGGTCCTCGCCGAGGAACTTTGCGAACAGCGCCCGGTAGCGCCCCAACACCGTCGGCCCGAGGTCGAACAGCTTCACCTCCTTGACGTGGGAGTCGCGGGTGAGGATCCACTCCAGGTAGTTGAGGCGCCGCGCCTCGGGCGCCCGCCACGAGTAGAGCCGGAACGCGTCGCCCGACAGCTTCGTCTCCGCGAGGAAGCTGGGCACCGCCGCCAGGAGCAGCACCAGCACGCTCCACCAACTGATGGTCCACAGCAGCGCCGCGAAGGACAGGAGCATCAGCGCGCTCTTCACCACCGACACCGCGTCCAGCGCGAGCGACAGGGGCCGCATCGACGCCTCGCGCCGCGCGTTCTGCATGACGTCGTACGTCGCCGAGTCCTCGAAGTGCTCGAGCCCCAGCGTGAGCGACTTCTCGAGGATGCGCTCATTGAGCAGGTTGCCCAGGTTGACGCGCAGGACTTCACGCACGTACGCGGTGAGCCGCCCGGTGAGCAACGTCACCAGCGCGAGCCCCAACTCCCACCCGACGTAGCGGAAGACCAGCGCGCGCGCGGCCTCGGACGGGTGCTGGGCCGCCTCCACCACCGCGTCCAGAATCAGCTTCGCCACCCAGGCCATCGACGCCGGCAACGCGGCCTGCGCCAGGGTAAGGAAGGACAGCACCACTGCGCTCCGGCGATCCGCCTGCCACACCAGCGAGAGCGCCCGCGGCAGTTGCTCGAGCAGCTCGCGGGTGGACAGCTTGCGGTCTTTCACCGAGGCCATGCGAATCACGCACGTCTATCCGCCGCCGAGGAGAGGTGCCTCCATCTTTGGGAGGAGTGCCTGGCACTCGACCTGGCTGTCGGCGCCAGGGAAACGTCGAAGGGAGCCCAAGCGTGCCGCCAGTGAACTCTTGTCCCACCTTCTCCGACACGGTGGTTGTGTGTCGGGCAACGGCTGGTGTATGGCCGACGGTCCGTTCGCCCGTCGGGGAGCCATGTCCGTGTTGCTGTCGACCCTCTCCATCGCGCTGCTGTCCGCCCCGCTGCCCGCGCCCATGCCGGGAGAGGCGGAGTCCCAGCGCTTCAAGGACCTGTTCGAGCGCGCCGAGGCGCAGTTTCAGGCGCAGGATTACGGCGCAGCCATCGCCCTCTTTCGCGAGGCGGACCGGCAGCGGGTGACGCCCGAGGTGGCCTTCGACCTGGCCAAGTGCTTCGAGCGCCTCAACGACGAGGCGTACACGGCCTTCTATTACCGGCTCTACATGAAGCGCGCGCCCACCGCGCCGGACACGCTGGAGGTGGCTGAGAAGGTGGGTACGGCGCTGGCGAAGGCCGAAGGCGACGGCCGCGGATTTCTGGAGCTGGATGCCCCACGTGCCACCTCCATCAGCGTCAATGGCGCCGCCTTCCCCGCGCCGCCGGTGGCCCTCTTCCTTGCTCCCGGCGACTACGAGGTGAAGGCCGAGTTTCCCGGCGGCACGCGCACGATGATGGTGCACATCGCCACCGGGCGCACCACCACCGTCCTCTTCGAGCCCGTGCAGCCGCCCCTCATCCCGCTGGAGCAGTCGCTGCCCGCGGAGCTCATCGCCAAAGGCTACGACGCGCCGCCCTCCGGCCCCTCGAAGCTGCGCGTCGCCAGCTACGTCACCGCGGGCGTGGGCCTCGCGGCGCTGGTGGCCGGCGTCATCCTCGGCGTGTCCTCGAGCGCCGACGGGTCGAAGATCAATGATCCGTCGCTGACCTACTCCGAGGCGCAGGCGCTGGCCGACTCCGCCAACGCCAAGGGCATCGCGGCCAACATCCTCTACGGCGTCGGCGGGGCGGGCGTGGCGGGCGGCGCGGTGATGTTCATCTTCTCCATGCCCGAGCCCGGCATGAAGTCGGGAGGTGGCCCGTGAAGGCCGTCGCTCCGCTCTGCTTCGCCGTCGCGCTCCTGTCCTGCAACACCAACCTGCGGGTCGACCCCGAAGGCCGCCGCTGCGACGTGGGCGGCGTGTGCCCGGCCGGCTACTCGTGCGTCGAGGGCGTCTGCCGGACCGGCACGCCCAACCTCTGCCAGTCCGTCGTCTGCGACGCGCCGATGAACACCTGCGCGGACGCCAACACCCAGCGCAGCTTCTCGGGCGGCTGCGACGCGCGGACGGGCCAGTGCGTCTTCACGCCCATCGACACGCCGTGCGCTTCGGGCTGCCAGGCGGGCGCGTGCGTCGACCCCTGCGCCAACGTCACCTGCCTCACGCCCCCGCCGCCTACCTGCGCGACGCCCAACACGCTGCGCACCTTCGCGGCGACCGGCACCTGCAGCCAGGGCGTGTGCAGCTACGCGCCCACCGAGGTGACTTGCCCCAACGGCTGCGTCAACGGCGTCTGCCAGGGCGTCGACCTCTGCGCGGGCAAGACGTGCGACACCCCCCCGGCGGCGGTGTGCAACGGCAGCTCCCTGCGCACCTTCACCAGCCCGGGCACCTGCGACGCGTCCACCGGGCAGTGCGTCTACGCCGCGTCCGACATGCCGTGCCCCAACGGCTGCGTGGCCGCGCAATGCGTGCTGCCTCCGCTCACCTTCACTCAGGTCGGCCCGCGCGTGCGCTTCCCCATCACCGCCATCGACGGGGCGCCCAACTCCGGCGGCAACTCGGTGGTGGCGGTGGGCGAGGGCGGGAAGCTGGCGCGGTGGAACGGCATGGCGTGGACCGAGGTGACGACGCCAGCCAACGTCAACCTGAACCGCGTCCAGTTCGTCACCGGCTCGCTGGCCTACGTCGTGGGCGACAACAAGACGGTGTGGGCGTATCGGCCGGGCACCAACGCGCTGCTGGCCGTCTCCTTGCCGGGCGGCTCGGGGAGCGCGCGGCTGGTGGGCCTGTCGGGGCGCAGCGAGAACGACGTCTTCGTCACCGACGAGGTGGGCACCTGGTGGCGCCTCACCCTGACGGGCTGGGTGTCAGGCAGCCTGCCCGCCGCCAGCGGGCCCTACAAGGTGACGGGCGCGTACCTCGACGAGTCGGGCCGGGAGCGCATCATCGGCATCTGCGGCTCGAGCAGCTGCGTGGCCTACCGCTTCCCTCCGCCGGGCGCGACGCCGCTGTGGCGCATCGACACCCGCGGCGACAGCCTGGGCTTCGACGCCATCGGCGGCGGCTTCGACGTGCCCACCACCATCTCCACGTCGGAGGTCTTCACCGGCCAGTCCGACAACGACCTGGTGGTGCACACCAACAGCGGCGCCTTTTCCTCGCAGACGGTGTCGCCGGCGCTGGAAGGGGACGGCATCGTTGGCATCACCGCGCAGAACGCCTCGACCAACCGGCAGGTGTACGTGCTGACGTCCTCGGCCACCAACGGCCTGGGCCACCTGGTGCGCCTCACCCGCTCGGGCACCACCGTCACCGCCACCACGGCGCTCGACCTGTACCAGGGCAAGGAAGTGTTGAGCCCCTCCGAGGCCACCGGCGTCATCGTCGCCGAGGTGAACCGCACCGGCCGCAGCAACAACATCTTCCGGCGCTCCATCGCCGTCGACCAGGCGCTGGACGTCGGGGAGGACCTGGTGGGCGCCTCGCTGGACTCGGCCGGCACGCTGGTGCTGTCCAGCATCTACGGGGACGTCGCCACGCTGGCGTCGGGCGGCGCCACCTTCACCTTCAGGCGGCCGCCGGTGGGCATGTTCGTCAATGGCGTCGAGGCGCGCCGCGGCACCGGCATCCTGCTGGCGGGCGAGCTCTACAACTCCGGCGGGGGCGTCGTGTACCGGGTGCTGCCCTCGGGTTTCACCGAGCTGTCCAACACGCCGGGCACCACGTGGAATGCGGTGTGCCGCGTTTCGGACACCGAAGGCTGGGTGGTGGGCTCGAGCGGCGCCATCGCCAGCGTCACCGCCAGCGGCGTGTCCATGGTGGCCTCGCCCACCACGCAGGAGCTGTTGGCCATCGACTGCGCCCCGGGCGTCGCCGTGGCGGTGGGAGTCAACGGCGCCGTCGTCCTCCGCAACGGCGGCACCTGGATGAACGCGCCCTCCCTCAACACCACCTCGACGCTGTCCTCCGTGGCCCTCACCGGCCGTGGCGTCTACGTCGGGGGTGACAACGTCCTGGCCCGCTTCGAGTCCGGCGCCTGGGCGATGCTGCCCGCTCGCACCGGCCTCAAGTCCCTCGTCGCCCGCGGCCCCAGCGACCTCTACGCCACCATCGTCACCGGCACCCGCACCGACATCCACCGCTTCGACGGCGCCCAGTGGAGCTCCAGTCTCCTCCAGGTGACGGGCGCGCTGAGGGGGGGTGTGCAGGTGGGCGGCAGGGTGGTATGGGGTGGGTCTGGCGGAACGGTGGTGGAGGGCCGCTGACGCAGCAAGTCATTGATTTCAAAGGGTGCTCGGCTGGGGAGCCGGGCACTTCGAGTCTTTGGAAGGGGCCGAAGACATGCTGAGGGGAGAGTCGTTGGATCCACGCATCCGCATCCGCGCGCCGCTGCGCTGCGACGGCATCGGGCGACTGGACTGCGCCGAGGACGCGGAGTCGGGCGGCCGGGTGGCGGTGCGCTGGCTGCCGCTGGACGCGAACGGCGACGCGGCAGTGAAGGCCTGCGCGAAGCTGCCCGAGCACCCGCGGCTTCCGCGCATCCTGCAGACGGGGCAGGTGGGCGGCTCGGCCTTCGTGGCCCTGGACTTCCCCGAAGGGGCGCTGCTGTCCACGCGCGTCGGTGAGCGGCTCGAGGTGGACGAGGTGATTCGCCTGGGCGCGCAGCTGTCGAGCGCGCTGGCGACGGTGCACGCGCAGGGCGTCGTGCACGGAGAGATGAGCTGTGACTCGGTGCTGCTGGTGCACCCGGACCACGCGTACCTGTGGGACATGCCGCTGGTCATCGCCAACCGGCTGACGGATCGCCGCGGTGAGAACCGGCTGATGCAGAACCTGGTGAAGACGGCCCCCTTCCTCGCGCCAGAGCGCGCGCGGGGCGAGGGCGCGAGCCAGGCGTCGGACGTGTACGCGCTGGGCGCGGTGCTGTGCGTGGCGGCGGGCGCGCCGTTGCCCGTGGCGTCGACGACGCTGGCGGTGGTGTACCAGGTGGCGCAGGGGAAGTGGACGCCACGGGTGCCGATGGTGCTGCCCGAGCCGTACCGCTCGACGCTGGCCCTCATGGTGTCCGAGGACCCTGCGGCGCGACCGCCGGCCGACGAGGTGGCGGCCATCTTCGCGGAGGTGCCGCCTGCCGCGTCCTTGCCGACGGTGCCGGAGTTCCCCGTGGTGAAGCTGCCGCCGGAGCTGCTCGCCGCTGCCGACGCGCTGCTGCGCCGGCCGTCGACCGAGACTCCGGCCGTGCCGGCAGAGCCCCAGGCTTCCTCCGCGGTGGACGAGGGCACTGCCGACACGCTGAAGCGCAACGCGGTGGCCCCGGCGAGGCAGAGCGAGAGCGCGACGGCGAAGCTGGCCGGTGAGACGGCGACGGCGAAGGCGAGCGCGGAGAAGTCGGCCACCTCGGGGCCGTCGCTGGCGCAGGCGGTGACGGCGAAGCTGGGCGGTGAGTCCGCGACGGCGAAGGCGAGCGCGGAGAAGTCGGCCACCTCGGGGCCGTCGCTGGCGCAGGCGGTGACGGCGAAGCTGGGCGGTGAGTCCGCGACGGCGAACGTGACCGCGGAGCAAGCCGCCGCGCCCCCGAAGCCGTTAGAGAAGACGTCAACGTCCGGGCCGACGCTCGCGAAGGTGAACACCTCTGGCCCCTCGCTGGCGCAGGTGGTGACGGCGAAGCTGAACCCGGAGCGGGCCAGCACGTCAGGTCCCAGCCTCGCGCAGGCAGTGACGGAGAAGCTGAACCCCGGCGGCGCGGCGGGTCAGGCCTCCTCGGTGGCCGCGGCAGTCCTCCCCTCGGCCGTCCAGCTGACGGACACCATCTCGGTGTCACACGAGCTCGCGGACGGCGCGGTCACGCTGTCCGCCGACGAAGCGCGCGCGCTCCAGCGCTCGCGCCGGCAGGTCATCCAGGTGGCGGCAGGCCTCGGCGGGGCGATCCTCGCCATGATGCTGGTCGTCTTCGTGCTCGCGAAGACCCGCGGTGCGCCCGAGGCGCTGCCCGCGCCGCGGCCCGCGGTGGTGCAGCCTGCCGCCGCCCCCGCGCCCACCCCGAAGTCGAAGCCCGCGGCCGTGGACGAAGACCTGGCGCCGCTGCCGCACCTTCCCCTGACGCTTCAGCGACCCACCGCGCCGAAGTCCTCCGCCCGTCCTCCCGAGGTGCGCGCCGCCCCTCGCGCGCGTCCCCCCGCCGCCCCCGTCGAGGCCGACACCTCGGCGGAGGTCGTCACGCCGGACCCGACGGAGCCGCAGGACTTCGGCTTCCTCGACTCCAGCGCCGAGGCGCCCACCAGCGAGCTCAAGCGCCCCAGCATGTGACGTGACTGGCGGTCCCTGGGCCCAGCCATGAAGAAGGCGTTGCTCGTGCTGCTGGGCCTGGCCGCCGCCTGGGGCGGTGGAACTGCCTACGTCGCCGCCCGGGTCATGCGCACCGACGAGGAGCGCGCGCGGCAGAACGCAGCCGTCGTGGAGCTGGGCGAAAAGCAGGCCGCCGAGGTGCGGGGCATCGACAGCGCCGGCGCCTCGCTGAAGGACGCCTGCGCAGGAAAGCTGCCCCCAGGGCCAGCGCGCTCGCTCATCGAGTACGTGGTGAGGCTGCCGGCGGACGAGCGCCCCGGTTCGACAGACGCGCCGCGCCTCGACGGGCTGCTCTGCGAAGTCACGGACAACGGCTCCGACTACCTCGAGCACGAGCCGATGGATCCACCGCAGCCGCTCCTCGGTTGGGGCGCGCAGCTCGCCCGCGCCGCCTCACCGGACGACTGGGCGCGGAGGCTGGACGAGGCCGCCGAGTTCGCTGGCCGCACCGCGCAGCTGCGCTTCGTCGCCATCACCGCCTTCTCCGAACTGACACCAGCGCGGTCCCGCGTCGACCTGCTGGGCCAGGGCGGCGTCTTCGACCCGGGCCACTCCCGCTACCGGACGCGGGTGGTGGCTTTCCCGAGCGGGCAGACGGTGTGCGAGGGCAGCGGCGAAGGGCGCCTCCAGCAGAAGGAAGTCATCGGCCACGGGGGCAGCGCAGAGGACGCGCGCTCCCAGCTGGAACGGAAGCTGGGCCAGGCCTGGGTGGCGGCGACGGTCGCGTCTCCGCTGGACGACCTCTGCGAGGCGGGCGGGAAGTCCCTGTGCTTCGCCACCGACCTGGCCCTTGACGCGCCCGACTGGTGAGGCGTCCGCGCCCCAGGCGCGCCGCGTGGGGCGGCGGCGACCCGCCCGAGGTGAGGCGCACCCGTCACACTCCTGGCCGGCCTTCGGTAGACTGGCGGCAGGCTCTCTGGTGAGGGGCGGGGTGTGTTGATGCTTCGTCGGTACCGCGCGCTGGTCGAGCTGCTCACGCCCCGCCAGGCGACGGAGGACGAGACCGACCGCGCCCGCTTCCTCGTGCAGGTCTTCCTGGTGGTGAGCGTGGTGTGCCTCGCGTACGTGCCGCTCAACCTCTTCTCGCGCATGTGGGGGCAGCTCGCGCTGACCGCGGTGGTGCTGGTCTGCTCGGCGGCGCTGCTCCTCTTGTTGTGGCGGGGAGTCCGGCTGCGCGTGGCGATGCACCTCTCGCTGGGCACGCTGACCCTGGCCTTCGCCGCGTCGACGCTGATGCAGCAGCCCTTCGACCCCACCAACCTCATCGCGCTGGCCCTGGTGCCGGTGATGGCCAGCTACCTGCTCGGGCGTGAAGGCGGCTGGTGGCTCGTGGTGGCGATGGTGATGGGCGTCGGCGCCTTCCTCGCGGGCCAGGCGGGCATCGGCGTACCGGTGGTGGACCCCAACCCCACCGCCAGCGCTCTCTTCAACCTCTGCTTCGGGCTGCTGGTGGCGTGGATTTTCACCCGCCGCTTCGACGCCCTGCGCAGCCGCTCGTTGGAGCGCATGCGCGAGGCTGAGCGCGCGAAGAACGTCTTCCTCGCCACCGTGGGCCATGAGATCCGCACGCCGATGAACGGCGTCCTGGGGATGACCGAGGTGATGCTGCAGGAGCCGCAGCCCGCCCACCAGCGCGAGCAGCTCGAGGTCATCCAGCGCAGCGGCCAGCAGATGGTGGCCCTCATCAACGACCTCCTCGACGTCACGAAGCTGGAGGCCGGCAAGCTGACGGTGGACGTGGTGGCCTTCGACCTCCACGCCACCCTGAGCGACGTGGAAGCGCTGGCGCGCCCGCTGGCGGCGGCGAAGGGGCTGGCCTTCGTCGTGGAGCGCGATCCCTCCCTGCCCCGCTACGTGCTGGGTGACACGATGCGGCTGGCACAGGTGCTGAACAACCTCTTGAGCAACGCCATCAAGTTCACCACCTCGGGTGAGGTGCGGCTGGCGGCGGAGGTCCAGGGCAAGAAGCTGCTCGTCTCGGTGCGCGACTCGGGCCCGGGCATCCCCGTGGAGGACCAGGAGCGCATCTTCAAGCCCTTCGAGCAGCTCGACGGCGGCGCGCGGCGGCGGCACACGGGCACCGGGCTGGGGCTGGCCATCTCGCGGCAGTTGGTGACGCTGATGGGCGGGGACCTCACGCTGCGCTCGGCGCCGGGGAAGGGCACCACCCTGGAGGTCCGCTTGCCGTTGGTGCCCGCGCCGCGCCCGGTCGAGACGCCAGCGCTGCACCCAGACGACGTGCGCACCAGCACCGGCTGTGTCCTGGTGGTGGACGACAACCCCGTCAACCTCAAGGTGGCCACCGCGCTGGTGGAGAAGGCCGGCTTCACCGCCCTCGCCGCGTCCAGCGGTGAGCAGGCCCTGGCGATGATGGAGAAAGAAGCGGTGTGCCTGGTGTTGATGGACTGCCACATGCCCGACATGGACGGCTTCGAGACGACGGAGCGGATCCGCGCGCGTGAAGCCGGCGCCCGCCTCCCCATCGTGGCCCTCACCGCGTCCGCTGGCCCTGACGACGTGGCCGCCTGCATGCGCGCGGGCATGGACGAGTGCCTCGCCAAGCCGGTGCGCCTCGACACGCTCCGCGAGGTGCTGCGCCGCTTCGGCAGCGCGCCCGTCACGCGTCCCAGCTGATGACGAACTCGTGCGCCGGGGGCGTCGACAGCTCGTCCACCACGGTGAAGCCTCTCGCGTTGAGCAGCCGGCCGCCTTCCTCGAAGAGGCCCCGGTAGAAGTCGGGGATGCCGCTGGCGTCGGACAGGCGGATCTTCGCCTTGTTCGCGTCCAGCGCGGTGAACTGCGTGACGAGGTAGTTGTTGCCGGCGCGCAGCGTCTTGTTGAGGTTCTCCAGGGCCCGCCGCGTGCCGATCAACTTGAGGAAGCCGATCGCCGCCTTCCCCAGCAGCGTCTGGTTGTACCCGCGGGTGGACAGCGCGCCGAGCTCCGCCATCGCGTCGCGCTCCTTCAGGGTGGGGAACACCACCGGGAGGATGCGGTGGCACGCCTTCACCACCTGCTTCACCGGGTAGCCCGGCAACACCTTGTCGACGTCGATGCCTTCCTCACGCAGCAGCGCCGCCACCTCGGGCGTCAGCCGCGGACCCAGGCCCTTGATGAAGACGGCTTCGATGATGGGCCCATACCAGAGGTGCTCGGCGCTCATGGACGCGCGAGGAGTCTAGCGCGCGTCACAGGCCGAGGTGGTCCTTCCAGTAACGGGTGAGGAACAACCCGCGAGGGTCGACGCGGCGCCGCACCGCCTCCCAGCGCGCGAAGTGGGGGTAGCGCCGCGTGAGTGAGTCTTTTTGACGCGGGTCCGGCCGCGGGAGGAACTTCCCCCAGTGGAGGCGGAAGCCCAGCGGCTCCAGCGCGTCCCACAGTCGTGGGAAGAAGTCCGTCACCGGATCGCCGCCGTTGTTCGCCCACCAGAACGGGTCGACGCGGAAGACGTGCTGGTCTCCCGACGCGGGCGACAGGAAGAAGGTCGGGTCGGCCTTCCCCGCGTAGAGCTCGAAGCCGTAGGCCCCCGTCGCCCGGTACATGCCTTCGGGCGTGCCGTCGGCGTTGAAGAGCTGCTTCATCGCGCTGATGACCTGCTGCACCTTGCCGTCGCCGGGCGTGAAGGGGAACCAGAGCTCGGTGAACCAGGTGGGCATCAAGATGTCGTCCATCTGGTTGTCCATCGGCAGGCCGAGGAAGGCGCGGTCCTCGAAGTGCTGGGTGACGGGCGCTCCGTCCGGGCCGGTGGTGATGAAGAGCCCCAGCACCGTGTCGATGTGCTCCGGCACGAAGCGGCCGAGCAGCCGGAACACCTGCCGCAGCACGGGCAGCTTGAGGAGCAGCGCCAGCACCTCGTCGGACGCGGACAGGAGCAGCTCGACCACCAGAATCCACGCCGCGCCCAGCGTGACGGGCGAGTGGCGCTGGCCCGTGAGGAGCTGCAGCACGGCGCTCAGGTAGGGCGCCGACTCCTGGGGCTTCTCGGGGAAGGCCGGGTCCGCCGGAGGGACGAGCCAGCGCCGCAGCCATTGGCCCACGGTGCGGAAGTCCACGTCGGGCCGCGCTCGCACCTGCTGGAGCAGCTTCACCGCGCGCTCTGGATCATCCAGGTTCCCCAGCACCGTGTAGATGACGTTGGCCGCCGCCTGCGAGGCGATGGGGAGCGTGGCGATCTCCCGGTAGGGCTTGAGCGTGCGGTTGGGGTCGAACGGCGCGCGCTGCGCCTGCCACACCACCAGCCGATCGAAGTTGCGCTGCGGCCACCACATGATGCGCGCGTAGTCGGTGTCGAGGAGGAACTGCTCCAACGTGGGCAGGCCGCTCTCGGGCCGGTTGCCGTAGAAGTCGAGGTCGTCCGACTTCGCCGCGGCGCTCACCGTCTCGCTGCCGACGATGTCGAAGGTGGGCACGCAGCGGAAGGTGACGGTGGAGATGACGCCGCACAGGCCCATGCCGATGCCGGCAGCGCGGAACCAGTCGGCGTCCGGGCCGCGGGGCGTGAGTTCGGTGACGTCGCCGTTGGCGTCGATGACGCGCAGGCGCGCGATGGCCTCGTGGACGCTCCACTTCACCGTCCCGCCCGCGGAGCCGGTGGAGATGAAGCCGGCCAGCGTCTGGTGGGAGATGCCGCCCAGGTCCGGCAGCGCCAGGCCGTACTGGTGGTGCAGCTTGTACGTCAGGCTGTGCTCCCACTCTCCCTCGTGCCACGGAGAGGGCTGCAGCACGTCGGACTGCGCGGGGCGCTCGATGATGCGCGCCTGTTGGGGCCGCGTCGGAGACAGGCCCACGTGGCAGCCCGCCTGCGCCTCCACCAGCTTCATGCCCGGGTGTGAGGGGTCGTCCTGCGGCTCGAAGGCCCTGGTGTAGCGGTCGAGCACCACCAGCACCTCGTCGTCCGGCGTGTCCGGGCCCGCGAAGGAGTCGGTGACGATGGCCCGCCACACAGAGTGGGAGGAGCCGATGACGCGCAGCTGCCGGCGGTGCCGGGAGGCGTGGCGGACCAGCGCGCAGAGTTCTTCCTCGCTGGTGGGGTGGTAGCAGCCGTCGCTGTGGCGGGCGGGGACGTCAGAGGCCGAGTCGTGCATGTCACGCCACCAGCAGGCCGAAGATCTTCTTGTACAGCCAGTTCGCCACCGGGAAGGGCGAGACGAGCGTGCCCAGTGGATCGAAGTAGTCGCGGCAGAAGACGACTTTCCCGTCGCGGCCGTGGCAGTCGGTGGACATGGCGTTGACGAAGACGGGGCCCACCGCGAAGCGGACCTCCATGGTGTAGGTGAGGGTGAAGAGCGCGTCGTCGCCCACCACCTCGATGTCGCGGAAGACGAAGCGCTTGTACTGGCGCAGCGCTTTCCTCCAGTACTCTTCGAAGGTGACGAGGCCCGTCTCGTCCACCACCGGATTCACGAAGCGCACCTCGGGCGCGTACAGCTTCGGGAGTTCCTCCAGGGCGGCTTCGCGTTCGACGGAGATGCGCTCGTAGAAGTCCTTGATGCGCAGCGGCAGCGAGTCGGGCGCCGGCGCGCGGCGGGTCGATGCGGGCATGGTGCGGTGTCCCCCTCGTGAAGTGCGGGGAGGCTACCCAACGGCGGCCCTTTGGCCAGCGGCAATTCGGTCACTTTGCGGCACGTCGGAGTTTCCCGGGAGGTGGGAGGCGCGGCCGCGCTCCTTTTCGGGAAGGGAGGGAGCGGCTACAGAGGCCGGCTCCATGAGCTCCGAGCGCCTCGATTTTCCCCCGGGCTTCCTGTGGGGCGTGGCCACCGCCGCGCACCAGGTGGAGGGCGGCAACTTCAACAACCAGTGGTGGCAGTGGGAGCAGCAGGGGAAGCTGCACGTGCCCGACACCGCGCGCACCTGCCTCGACTGGTGGAACAAGGCGGAAGAGGACTTCGACCGCGCGAAGGCGCTGGGCCTCAACGCGCTGCGCCTGTCGGTGGAGTGGAGCCGCATCGAGCCCAAGCCCCGCGAGTACGACGCCCAGGCCATCGCGCGCTACCGGCGGATGCTGGAAGGCCTCAAGGCGCGTGGCCTCACGCCGATGGTGACGCTGCACCACTTCACCAACCCGCTGTGGTTCGAGGAGCGCGGAGGCTGGCTTCACGAGGCGGCGCCCGGCCACTTCGCGCGCTTCGTGCGCCACGTGGTGGAAGAGCTGGGCGACCTCTGCGACTTCTGGTGCACCATCAACGAGCCGAACATCTACGCCCTCACCGGCTGGGTGCTGGGCGATTTTCCGCCGGGCGGGCAGGGCGACGTGCCGGGCGCGCTCAAGGTGCTGGGGCAGCTCATCCGGGCGCACGGCGTCGCCTACACCGTCATCCACCGGCTGCAGCCCAACGCGCGCGTCGGCTGGGCGCAGAACTTCAACACCTTCGACCCGGAGCACCGCCTCTCCCCGCTGGACGTGGCGGTGACGCACGTGCGCGATCTGCTGGTGAACGACCTCGTGCCGCGCGCCATCGTCACCGGTGATGTGCCCGTTCCGTTGCTCCTCCTCACCGGCGACGTGGGGGAGGCGAGGGGCGCCTTCGACTACCTGGGCATCAACACGTATTACCGCGACCTGGTGCGCTTCGACCCGACGCAGCCGGGCGAGCTGTTCGGAAAGAACGTGCCCGCCCCCGGCGCGCCGCGGAGCGATCAACCCGTGAAGGGGACCGGCTGGGGCGAGGTGTACCCGCAGGGGATTGCGCGCGTGGCGGACGAGCTGAAGAAGGCGAAGAAGCCCTTCTACGTGACGGAGAGCGGCGTGGCGGACCACGCGGATCGCCTGCGCCCCTGGGTGCTCGCACGGGCGATGAAGGCCATGCACGAGGCCCTGGGGCGCGGCGCGGACGTGCGCGGGTACTTCCACTGGACGCTGGTGGACAACTTCGAGTGGGCCGAGGGCTTCTCGACGCGCTTCGGGCTGTACGCGCTCGACGTGCCCACGCAGCGCCGGACTCCGCGGCCGAGCGCGGAGCTGTACGGGAAGGTGGCCCGCGCCAACGCGGTGGCTCGGGAGATGCTGGAGCCCTTCGGCGCCGACGTGGTGCGCGCCGCCTTTCCCTGATGCCCAGCGGAGGTGGGAGGCGGAGTCACTCCGACGGAGCGCGCTCCGTCTCGCGCTGTGCGGTGCTCAAGTACGGCGCGCGGTCGAACTCCGCGACGTAGTACCAGGGTGGAGAGATGAGCCGGGAGAACACCACCAGCTTCTCGCCTTCCTTGATGTAGCCGCCGTGCTCGCCGGCGGCCATTCGCCGGAGGAGCTCGGCGTCGGCGAGGCGCGGCAGGTCCAGCGCTGCCTCGAGGTTCATGCCGGGCTTGAGCACCTGCGCCTCGAGACCCCTGCGTGCAGTGACGAGGCCTTCAGCGGTGACGAGGTAGGCGTCGAGGAAGCCGGGCATGTCGACGAGGGCGAGGCGCTGGGTGAGCTCCGGCACGCTCAAGTCGCCCATCGCCACGCCGACGTCCTGGCCGTCGCGCTGCAGCGGGAGCGCCACCGGCAGCCGCAACGTCCTCCCCAGCGGACCTGGCACCGGCACGTCCCAGTGGAGGCCGGCGGTCTTTTGCGCCACGCGGTACCAGGCGCGCTTGCGAGCGTCGAAGTCTCGCGGGAGCTCTCGAGCGGGGTACTGGGTGAAGGCGCCGTCGGCCAGAGCCACCGCGATTCGCATCCACTGAGAGTCGCCGTGGTCGAAGGCCGCTTCCTGCTCGGCCGGTGTGGCGCCCGCGAGGTCCGACGGGAGGGTGGTGACGAAGGCGCTGCGCAGCCAGGGGCCGATCCGCATGAGGGAGGGGGCGGTCGGGGAAGGTGGTTGGCCCTGGGGCTGTCCAGGCCAGATGATCATCGGCTCCGCGAAGCTGATGTTGGAGAGGTAGCGCTCGGAGTACCGGAGCGCGGGCTGTGGCCTCGCGGCCAGCGCCTTGAGCGCGGCGTCATCCGTCGCCTGGGCGTCGCGCGCCAGCGTCTCGAGCGTGACGGCCCCGATGCGCTCCAGGGCGGCGCCGAGGTCCGAGAGGCGCACGTCGACCCTGCGCACGTCGCTGGGTGGCCACCAGCACCTTCTGGAGCCCCTCGAGGTCGCTCGCGGCCTGCCGGGCCGAGTGCGCGGCGGAAGCGAGCGCCAGCATGATGGTCACGCCCCCGGCGGTGCAGACGGTGGACAGGAGTCCGAAGAACAGACCGGGCCTCTTGCTGGCGGCGCGAGCGAGCCGGCGAGCCAGGCCTTCCCGGTACACCGACACCTCCTCGTCGCGGATGAAGCGCCGCACGTCCTCAGCCATCTCGGCCACGGAGGCGTAGCGGTCCTCGATCTTCTGCGCGGTGGCGCGCTTGACGATGGCGAGGAACGGCGGCGGCAGCTCGTGCCCGTCGAAGTCCTCGGTGGAGCCGGTGCGGCCTTCCACCGCGTCCTTGTGCGCGTCAGAGGAGGAGATCTGGGATCGCGCCGGCCGCAGGGTGCCCAGCTCCAGCAGGATGAGGCCCAGCGCGTATTGATCCGCGGCCGGGCCCACCTCGTCGACGCGCCCCTGCGCCTGCTCGGGCGCCATGTACTGAAACGTGCCCATCACCTGGCCATATTGGGTGTGCCGCTCGGGAGAGCTCCCCGTTCCCGAAGTCCCGGGCCCGGAAGCGGGCCGCACCGTGGCCGCGTTGGTGAAGGCGTCGTCGCCGCCCGCGGGCTGGGTCGCCACGCCCGCCGCGTGCGTCTTCGCGGTGCCCGGGGCGACGGTGGGCGCGACGGCGATGACGGAAGCCGTCGGGCTGGGGCCGAGCTCGACGATGGAGATCTCGTCGTCTTCGTCTCCGCCGGTGGCAGTCACCCGCGCGCGAGACCCCAATCCATCACGTACACCTCGTGGTGCTCGCCCAGCATGATGTTGTCGGGCTTGAGGTCGCGGTGGATGACGCCGCGCGAGTGCGCGAACTCCATCGCGCTGCAGGCACCGAGGAGCCCCTGGAGGCGCTTCTTCAGCGCGTACTTCCCGGTCGGCTTGCGCTCCTCTTCGGGCGCCTCGGCCGCGTCCCGCATGTACTGAGCCATGGTGCGGCCCTCGACGAGCTGCATGGCGAAGGCGGGCGCGCCCGACTCGGAGCGCTCGAGGCTGTAGAGCGGGACGATGTTGGGGTGCTCGAGCTGCGCGCCCACCTGGGCCTCCAGCGCGAAGCGGCGCACGAGGTCCGAGTCATTGCCGAGCTCGCTCCGCAGCACCTTGAGCGCCACCACCCGGCCGAGTCGGCGGTCGAGCGCAACGAAGACGCTGCCCATCCCTCCTTCGCCCAGCAGCCCGTGGAGGTCGAACTTGTCCTTCACGTTGGGTGCGCTGGTGTCCCCGCTGGTATTCGAGACGCGCTCGGGGGCGACGTCGACGCGTTGCGACTTGATGGTCCGGCGCTTCGAGCTCGACTGCCCGCTCGGGACGGTCGGCGTGTTCAGCTTTTTCGTTTCCGCGGCCATGGTCAGCGGACTGTAGGGCAGGCCTCACCCGCGTCCATCAGGACCATAGTTTTCTCGGCGGGAACGGAGAGGTGCGTGGGTCAGCAGCCGCCGCAGCCGAAGCTGGGCTGTACGCAGAAGTCGAGGCCGTTGCGGGGGCACTTGCAGCAGGTGCCCGCCGAAGCGCAGCCGCCCTGCTGACAGCACCCGTCGCCCTGGTTGGCGCAGCAGTAGTACGCGGTGTTGCCGCCGGATCCGCTCGAGCGCCCGCACGTCAGCGAGGTACCGCCGTCGCCGCAGAAGAAGACGCCCTGCGTGAAGTCGACGCAGCAGGGCTGGCCGGAGCCGCCGCAGGGGACGCAGCAGCCGCGCGCGAGGTCGCAGCCCGTGCCGGGCGTCGTGCATTGAGTCCAGGACGTACAGCTCGCGCCGCACGCGGAGCCGCCACCGCCGGCCCCGCCGCCGCCACCGCCGGCTCCGCCACCACCGCCGACTCCGCCGCCGCCGCCGGAGC